>DASPQC010000059.1:0-45383 GCA_035625165.1 Thermoplasmata archaeon
GGCTTCCGGCGCCGGAGGAGGGGCGGCGGAGCGGTCGCACGAGCGGCCGGACCGAACCCAACTCACTCCATCGAGACGTCGGACCGCAGATAGGCCTGGGTCGCGAGGAAGAGGAATACGATGGTCTCCGCGGCCAGTACAATCATCTCGTAACCGTTGGTCGCGGTGAGATGGCCCTGGTAGCCGTTGCGCGCGGTGTCGGCGATGTAGGTGAGTGGGTTGACCGAGAACAGGACCTGCAGCGCGTACGGGAGCCGCGAGCTGAACGGGTAGAAGACCGTCGAGGCGAAGTTCACGAAGAAGAGGAGGAGGATCTGTATGCTGTTGTAGGCGTTGTTCGATTTGACCAGCGCGGAGATGAACAGCATCAGCGACCCGAAGAAGATCGAACCCAGGGCGATCACCCCGAAGATCGCGAGGCCTCCGGTGACGCCGACGGTGGACGTACCGAGCAGGGCGACTGCGAGGACGAGCATCACCGCCGCACCGCCCAGGCCGAAGAGCAGGGAGGTGAGCATGATGCCGAAGAGGTACTCCGTCCGGGTGAAGGGTCCGACCAGGAGCTGGGCCAGCATTCCCCATCGACGGTCGGCCCAGAGCATGCTCCCACCGACGGTGCCGGCCATGACCGCCTGGAACGCCATGATCCCCGGGGCGAGGAACGCGAGGTAGCTCCCCCCTCCGCCCGCGGAGGCGAGGGACTGGAAGCCGAACCCGAAGAAGACGAGGTACATCGCCGGTAGGCCGAGCAGGATCACGAGACTGGCCGGGTCAGTGTTGACCCGGACGTTCCGGTAGATGAGGCGAGCGAGGTTAGGCGCCGCCACGGGACTCCCTCCCCGGGTCGATCGACCGCAGGAACACGTCCTCGAGCGTGTTCTGCCGGACGGTCAACCACTCGATCTGAACACCGAGGCGCTGGGCGAGCTGCACGATGACGGAGAGGGCTTCTTTCGGGTCGTCCACCAGAAGGACGGACTCGCTCCCGCTGACCGTGATGGTCGCTGCCGGTCCCAACGCCCCTTGGAGGGCCGCAAAGAATCGGGGTGCATCGGCCGCGCCCACCGAAAGGTCGACCGTCTTCTTCCCGCTGTAGAGTCGCTTCAGGTTCGCGACGGTGTCCATCGCCAGGAGGCGACCCTCATCGATGACCGCGACCCGGTCGCAGAGATAGTCGGCCTCCTCGAGGTTGTGGGTCGTGAAGACGACCGTGAGACCGCGCCGGACCTCGGCGCGAATCGAGTCCAGCAGCACCCGGCGCATCAGGACGTCCAGCCCGATCGTCGGCTCGTCCAGGAACAGGATGTCCATGTCGTGCATGAACTCCCGCGCGACCTGGACCCGCCGCTTCTGGCCGCCCGAGATGTCGAACGATCGTCGTCGGCGGAATTCGCCGAGGCCGAACCGCTCGATGAGCAGCTCCGCCCGCCGTCTCCGTTCGGCCCTCGGAACCTTCCACAGGAAGCCGTAGAGGTCGAGGTTGCCCTCGACCGTCGTAAACTCGAATGACTCCCCCTGCTGGACGACGCCGATCCGCTCCCGGATCTTTCGACCGTCGTGCCGGGGGTCGTGGCCGAGGACCCGGAGCCGGCCCGACGTCGGCTGGATCAACGTCGTCATCGCCTTGATCAGGGTCGACTTTCCAGCACCATTGCGGCCTAGCAGCCCGAACACCTCTCCGCGAGCGACGGTGAAGCTGACCCCGTCCAGGGCGAAACGGCGCCCGTCGTACGAGTGACGGACCTGCTCGGCCACGATGACCGGGTCCCCGGTCTCCAGCCCTCCTTGGCCCTTCATCCGAGGAACCTCGTGTGCGTCCTTCGCCCTCGCGACCCTCTCTATCGACCCCGTCGGGGACGGATGGGCTTCGGCCGGCGAAGCCTACCTCGATGACGGCGGACCTTTCTTAAAGATGACTTCACGCACCAGGGCAAAGGCCGAAATCCCCCGCCGCGGTCGGTGGGACGATGCCCCGGCCGAACCGACCCACGTCCGACGTCCTGCCGACGAGCGGCACCAAGGCGGGGCCGACGCTCGTCCCGTGTATCCTTTTGCGGCGGGGTAAGGTCTGCCTGCCGGGTCCCACGGGCCCTATCGAGGCCCGGGCTCCTTCCGGCGAGGACTACGACCCGTTCGATGTCGTCGACCGCCTCGCGGAAGAGTACTCCCTGCTCTACATCGTGGACCTCGACGGGATCGAACGCGGGGAGCCCCAGCTCGACTATCTGCAGGAACTTTCCCGGGACGTCGGGATCTGGGTCGATGGGGGCGTCCGAAAGGCCGACCAAGCGATCGACATCCTGGTGGCCGGAGCCCGCCGGGCCGTACTCTCCTCGGCGCTACTCGCGAGTCCGCGCGAATTGAAGCGGGCGTGGCGACTTTCCCCGGAACTGGCGTTTGAAGTCGAATTGGCTCCCAACCGCCAAGCGATCGCGCAACCGGCATGGGAGACCACCGACCCGGAGCGACTGGCCGAGGTCGCCCGCGACGTGGGGGTCCAGGAAATTGTCCTCTCGCCGAGGGGAGAGGACCCGGATTGGGCCCTCGTGCACCGAGTGGCCGTCGGGGGCCCGACCTGGGTCGACGGGGCGTTCTCCACGGTCGACGCGCCCCGGCTCACGGAGGCGGGCGCGGTCGGCGGTATCTTTCACATCGACCTCTTCCTAGCCGGTTGGAGCCAGAGCTCGACCGGAACTGCCTCTTCCACCGGGCCCTCCCGCGATGCGCGATGATGACACTCAGAACCGGCTGACCGATGATGAATGATGGGCGAGCTGAGCGCCCGCGGGAGGCGGCGACCCCACCGCCACAAGGTTTTAGGGCGCGGGAGGGTCCGCCGGCGAGGTGAGGGGGACGAGCGTGCCGGTCGAGGTCCTGTTGCCGGACGGCCAGCGGCTCTCCGCGGAGCCGGGCGTCACGGCCGGTGAACTACTCGCCCGATGGGCCCCCGCCCGCGGGAAGAAGGTGCTGGCCGCGCTCCTGGAAGGGCATCCGATCGATCTCGCTAGCCCCATCGATCGGAACGGTGCGCTCGCTCCGCTGACCTTCGAAGACCGCGCGGGGCGGGAGATCCTCCAACACTCCTCCGCTCACCTCGTGGCCAAGGGTCTGACCGAGGTGATCCCCGCCGCCCTCCCGACCGTCGGGCCGCCCACCGACGACGGATTCTACTACGACTTCGACGTCCGACCGTTGACACCGGAGGACCTGGACGCGATCCGCAAGGCGATGGCGCGGTCGGTCGCGGCGGTCGAGCCGTTCCAGCGACAGGAGGTCTCCCGGGAGGAGGCCCAGCGGATGTTTGCTGGGAACCCCCACAAGTTGCGGTACATCGCCGAAGTGCCGGAGGGTGAGCCGGTCTCCGTCTACACAACCGGGGCGTTCGTGGACCTCTGCCGCGGCCCTCACGTGCCGGACACGAGCTGGCTCGCCGGAGTCCACATCCTCGGGCATTCGGCGATCACGCCCGAGACCCCGGAAGCCCCGACACTGCAGCGGGTGCGAGGGGTTGGTTTCCCCACCCGAGCCGAGCTCGAGCAGTACCTCAAGCTCCGGGCCGAGGCCGAGGCTCGGGACCACCGGGTCCTCGGGCCCCGGCAGGAGCTGTTCACGTTCGTGGACGAGGCGCCGGGCTTCCCCATCTGGCTCCCGAACGGCATGGTGGTCGTCCGCGAGCTCGAGCGATTCGTCCGAGAGCACCTCCAGGCCGCCGGCTACAGCGAGGTCCGGACGCCACTCCTCTTCGCGCAATCGGTCTACGAGACGAGCGGCCACTGGGACCACTACCGCTCCGACATGTTCCTCACCGAGGCCGACCAGCGGACGTTCGGCTGGAAGCCGATGAACTGCCCGGGCTCGATGCTCATCTTCCGTTCCCGGGCCCGCAGTTACCGCGAGCTCCCGATGCGACTGGCCGAGTTCGCGCCCCTCCACCGCTACGAGGCGAGCGGCACCCTCCACGGGCTCACTCGGGTCCGCGAGTTCGTGCAGGACGACGCCCACATCTTCGTCACCGAGGAGCAGATCGAGGCCGAGGTGAAGACGCTCCTCGACTGGATCGACCGGGCGTTCACGACCTTCCGGTTGAAGTGGCACTACGAGCTCTCGACCCGCCCCGAGCATTTCCTGGGGGAGGCGGCCGACTGGGACCACGCCGAGGCGATCCTGGAGCGGATCCTCAAGGCGTCCGGCGTTGAGTACCGCGTCTCGGCCGGCGAGGGTGCCTTCTACGCGCCGAAGATTGACATTCACGTCCGCGACAGCCTCGGCCGCCCCTGGCAGACGGGGACGATCCAGGTCGACTACCAGATGCCGAAGCGCTTCGGGCTTGAGTACCAGGGGCCGGACGGGCAGCTGCACACTCCGGTGGTCGTCCACCGGACGATCCTCGGCTCCTGGGAGCGGTTCCTCGGAGTGGTGCTCGAGCACACCGCCGGCCGATTGCCTCCGTGGCTCTCGCCGACCCAGGTTCGAGTCCTACCGCTCACGGAGCGGCACACCACCGCCGCTCAGGGTCTCGTGGATGAGCTCAAGTCCGACTCCGTCCGCGCGGCGCTCTCCCCGGCGGACGAGTCGGTGGCGAAGCGCGTTCGGGAAGGGGAACTCGACCGGATTCCCTACCTCGTGGTCATCGGTGACAAGGAAGTGGCCGACGATACGGTCTCGGTGAGGGTGCGAGGTTCCAAGGGAAGCCGCACTCTTTCCCGCCCGGAGTTCCGCGCGTACGTCGCGGACCGGATCCGCCGACGCGAGTTCGACGCGTAACAAGTTTAGCGGTCGGCGTGCCCACGGGGGGGCAGGGGCGCAGGCAGCTCAGCGAGCCGGTGGACGGCGACTGCGTCGCGCCTCGATGCGCGCGGAGAGGTACATCGACTCGAGGGTCGCGGAGTCGACCTGGTGCACGGTCCGAAGATGGTCCCGCATGTGCGGGAGGTCGATCATGTCGCCGCAGACCTTGCACGCCACGCGGGCGCGACGTTCCGCGGCCTCGCGAGAGCTGCCCGGAAACACATGGCTTGGGGGGGCGTCCGGCCTTATAGAATGCGCGTCGGACCGCGGTGACCTCGCACCGCCGTCACCGGCGGAGGCAAAGATTAATAACGGCCCCTCCTGAGCCGCGCAGGTTCTGAGGGTGTTTCCATGGACCTTTCGACCGCGCAGATTGAACTATTGGTCTTTCTGAGTGCGATCGTCGGCCTCATCTACGCCGCGGTCCAGACCTGGCTCGTCCTCCGGGAGGACGCCGGCGACCAGCGGATGGGGGAGATCGCGGCCGCCATCCGCGAAGGCGCCGTGGCGTTCCTTCGTCGGGAGTACACCGTCGTGTTCTCGGTGGCGGCCGTCCTGGCCGTCGTCATCGCCCTCGCCTTCGGCATTACCGGCGATGGTCCGCGGCTCGCGGTCGGGTTCCTGTTCGGGGTCGGCGGCAGCGCCCTCGCGGGCGCGGTGGGGATGCTGGTGAGCATTCGTGCGAACGTGCGGACCGCCGCCCACGCGCGGCGCGGCCAGCTGCCCGCGACGATGGCCTTCGCCTTCCGCGGCGGGAGCGTGACCGGGATGTCGGTCGCGAGCCTCGCCCTGCTCGAGCTGGTCGGCTTCTACTGGGCGTTCAACGGGAACGTCCTGATGATGGTGGGGGTCCTGTTCGGGGCCTCGCTGATGAGCCTCTTCGCCCGGGTCGGGGGCGGCATCTACACGAAAGGCGCGGACGTCGGGACCGACCTGGTCGGCAAGGTGGAAGCGGGCATCCCCGAGGACGACCCGCGCAACCCGGGCGTCATCGCGGACAACGTCGGCGACAACGTCGGCGACTGCGCCGGGATGGCCGCCGACCTGTTCGAGACGTACGTCGTCACCGCGCTCGCCGCGATGTTGCTCGCCTACCTGATCGCGAGAGTCAACGGGGCCACCCCGATCCTCCAGCTGTTCCCGCACGCCATTCTCTTCCCGCTCCTCGTGTGCGCCTGGGCGATCATCGCGACGATCATCGGCGCGCTGTTCGTCCGGATGCGCCCCCGCGGTTCCATCATGGGGGCGCTCTACCAGGGCCTCGCGGCGACCACGGCCGTGGGCATCGCCGGTCTCTACGTCCTCGACTATTACTTCATGAACGCGAACATCGGCATCTTCGTCGCCACCGTAGTCGGCCTGATCGTCATGATCCTGATCGTGATGGTGACCGATTACTACACCAGCACGAGGTACAAGCCGGTCCGCCACATCGCCGAAGCCTCTCAGGCAGGCGCCGGGCCGACCGTCATCGCGGGCCTGTCGGTCGGTTTGGAGTCCGCGTGGATCCCCGGTCTCGTCATCGTCGGAGGGACCCTCATCGCCTACGCCGCCGCCGGTTGGTACAACGGATTCTCGATGACGCGGAGCCCGGACGCGTACCTCGGACTCTACGGGATCGGGCTCGCCGCCGCGAGCATGCTGAGCGTCACGGGGATGATCATCTCGATCGACGCCTTCGGCCCGATCACGGACAACGCGGGCGGCATCGCCGAGATGGCGAAGCTCCCCGAGGAAGCGCGGAAGATCACCGACCCCCTGGACGCGGTGGGCAACACCACGAAGGCGATCACGAAGGGGTACGCGATCGGCTCCGCCGTGCTGGCCGCCCTCGCCCTGTTCGCCGCCTACACGTTCGCCGCGGCCCAGCAGTGGGGCGGGGGCCACACCTGGTCGAGCTTCACGAGTCTACTCACCCTCTCGACCCCGCTCGTCCTGGCCGGCCTCGTCATCGGCGCGGTGATGCCGTTCTTCTTCACCTCGTTCCTGATGAACGCGGTCGGCATCGCCGCCGAGAAGATGGTCTTCGAGATCCGGCGCCAGTTCCGGGAGATCGCCGGCATTCTCGAGGGGAAGGGAAAGCCCGAGTACGGCCGCTGCGTCGACATCGTGACGGTCACGGCGATCCGACAGCTCGCCGCCCCGGCGCTCATCGCGGTCGCGACCCCGCTCGCGGTCGGGTTCCTCCTGGGTCCCGTCGCCCTCGCGGGGCTCCTCATCGGCGCGATCATCGCGGGCTTCCCGCTCGCGCTCACCATGACGACGGGCGGAGCCGCGTGGGACAACGGCAAGAAGTTCATCGAGAGTGGTCAGTACGGCGGCAAGCACTCGGATGCCCACAAGGCGGCCGTGGTCGGAGACACGGTCGGGGATGCGACCAAGGACACCGCCGGGCCGGCGATCAACCCGCTCATTAAGGTGGTGAACACGATCTCGATTTTGTTCATCGCGCTAATCGTGGCCCACTCGGTGATCGGCATCTAGACCCACTCTGCACGCGCCCAACCCTTTCCCCTACGGTCGGAAACAACGCCCGGTTCCGAAACTACATATCCCTCGGCGCCGTGGGACCTTCGAGGTCCTCCGATGTGCGACACCTGTGGGTGCAAGTCGAAGAAGAAGCCGTAGGTCGGCGATAGCCCCCTGGCTTCCGCTTTGTCCAGCGGTAGCTGGTCCGGGCGGCGTCCAGTTTTCTTGCTGCTGGACCTACGCGAGGTATCGAGCGTTGATCCTTTCCCGGGTAGGGACCGTGACCATTCCGTTGACCCGCGGAGGGGCCCGTGACTCTGATTATTGTCGCGGACCCTAGGGCCCGGACCGTGTTCGACGTTCGCGGAATGGTCGTACTCGTCACCGGTGGGTCGCGGGGAATCGGCCGCGCCATCGTGCGAGAGCTCTCCGAGGCCGGAGCGGAGGTCGCCGTGCACTACCGAAAGGAAGCTGACCGGGCTCGAAGCCTCGTCACGGAAGCGGCGGCGCGGGGAAGTGCGGCGCGCGCGTTCGAGGCCGACCTCCGCGACCCTCCAGCCGCCGGGAGACTCGTCTCCGAGGTGATGGCATGGCGCGGAAGGCTCGACGGCCTCGTCACGTCGGCCGGCGTGTTCCGGGGAGACGCACTGCCTGAGATCGACCGGGCCTCCTGGGACGCGGTGATGTCGGTCGACCTGGAAGGGTCATTCCGCACGATCCAAGCCGCGGTGCCTCACCTTTCCCTCAGCCCGCGCGCCTCGATCGTGACGGTCTCCTCCGTCCTCGCCTCCCATCCGGCGGTCGGCGGAAGCCCCTACCAGGCGGCGAAGGCCGGAATGGAACAGATGACCCGGGCGCTGGCGCTCGAGCTGGCTCCGAAGATCCGGGTCAACTCGGTCGCCCCGGGGTTCATCCGCACCGACATGAACCGGGACGCCCACTCCGACCC
Organism: Thermoplasmata archaeon; assembly: GCA_035625165.1. Lineage (GTDB taxonomy): Archaea > Thermoplasmatota > Thermoplasmata > Lutacidiplasmatales > UBA184 > Lutacidiplasma. Next base: position 8,207 of record DASPQC010000059.1, read on the forward strand.
CGAGTTCTCGCACAAGGTTGCGCGCGCGACGCCGCTCGGCCGATGGGGAGAGCCCGAAGACGTCGCGCCCATCGTGCGCTACCTGCTGAGCTCCGACGCCTCCTGGGTAACGGGAGCGGTGGTGGCCGTGGACGGGGGGATCCCGCTCCGATGACCGACACCTTCTCGCTCGACGGCCGCGTCGCGCTCGTGACGGGGGGTTCTCGGGGGATTGGCCGCGCCATCGTGTTGGCACTCTCCAAGGCCGGGGCGGAGGTGACGTTCAGTTACCGAGAGAACGCAGCAGCGGCCCAGTCGACGGTTCAGGCGGCGAGGGAAGCCGGCCGGAGCGTGGACGCGGTGGCGAGCGACGCGGCGGACGAGTCGGCCGTGGTCCGGCTGGTGGAGGGGGTTCGCCGCGAGCGGGGACATCTCGACATCGTCGTGGCGGGAGCCGGCATCGTAGGACCCGTGGGGTGGGATATGGGTACACCGGACGAGTGGCAACGCGTGGTCGCCACCAACGTGGAAGGACCTTACGCGCTCGTCCGGGCCGCGGCGCCCGCGCTCGCCGAGCGTGGGGGGTGCGCGATCCTGATCTCGTCGATCGCCGGACTCATCGCGGCTCCCGAGGAGATCGTCTATTCGGCGTCCAAGTCCGCCCTCAGCGCCCTCGTCCGGGGACTGGCGCTGACACTCGCACCGGACGTCCGGGTCAACGCCATCGCGCCGGGTTGGGTCGAGACCGACATGACGAAGGAGGTCCGGGCGGATCCGCGGACCGAACGCGCGATCCGCCGATACATCCCGCTCGGCCGGTGGGGACATCCGGAAGATGTGGCGGCCGCCGCGGTCTTCCTCGCCGGGAACGGCGCCCGGTTCATCACCGGGGAGACGCTGGTCGTGGACGGAGGAAACCAGATCGCCTGGCGGATCGGGCTCGAGCGCTAAGCGTAGTGACTCAGGCTCGACCGCTCCTTCTTCGCGGCCTCGCCCTGCTCGCCGCGCTCCTCGCGCCGGCGTTCCCGCTCGCACTCGGCCTCGGTGACCCATCGGAACTCGACGTCCTCCGGGTGGTCGTGGGCGACGAAGGCGCCCGCCTCGAAGGCGCTCATCAGGAGCTCCTCGAAGTTGTCGGCCTCACTCCCCTCGAGTCGCCCGGCGGTGCGCCAGTACCAGTCGGGCGCCTTTCCCGAAGCCTGAAGGTACTCAGTGATGAGGTCGTAGATCGAGCTTCGTTCGTCGGTCAGCCGGACGTGGAGGTGGCGGTCCCGATCCGGCGTCTCCCGCTCGCCGGTGTCGGTCGTCTCGGGGGGGGTCATCTTCCGGCGAAGTCGCTCCCCCGCTATAACGGCTCACCCGAAACGGGGCCACCCTTCAAGTGCCGGAGCGACTTGGGGAGACGACCGAAGTGTACGCTCCTGAGAGTGCTCCGCCCATGCCACCGGGAAGCCCGGCGCAGCAGAACGCGCGGTACGCCTACCTTCTGGGCCGGCTCCGCAACCGGCAGATCACGATGGAGGAAGCGACCGAGCTGTTCGGTCTGATGCAAGGGATGCTGCGGTCGAGCGAACAGGCCCGGCTCGCGGCCCAGCGCGCGGTAATGGCTACCGCCGCGCCGACCGTTCCGGAACCGGGCGCCGTCCGGCCGCTGGCCCCCGTCCCCTCCCAGTCGTCGGACGACCTCTTCCTGGTGGGCCTCCTAGCGATGGGTGCGGGGGCCGGGCTGCTCGCCGCGATGACCAAGCGGATCCAGGACCTCACCCCCCCGACTCCCGCGGAGACCCGCCCTCGTCCCGCGAGCGGATCGTCCTCGAAGTAGGGGGGCGGATGGGCCGCGGTCGGTTCGTCTTTGCCCATCTCGCCGACGCGCACGTCGGGGCCTGGCCGAGGGCGCCAGCCGTCCGCGCCGCGCTCCGCGCGAGCGTGCTGCGGGCGCTCGACGTGGTCCGCGAGCGCGGGGCCGAGTTCCTGCTCATCTCCGGCGACCTCTTCCACACGCCGGTCCCGGACCCGAGCGAGGTCGCCCCGGTCGCCGAGGCCCTGAAACACTTGGTGGACGAGGGTCGCCGCATCTACGTCATCTACGGGTCGCATGACTATGTCGCCCACCGGACCAGCTGGCTCGACGTGCTCGCCGCGACCGGAGTCTTCGTGAAGGTCGCCCCCGAGGCGGTCCGGGCCGAAGGGACTCGATGGACGCTCCCGTTCCTCGTGGACGAGCCCACGGGGGCGCTCATCGCCGGTATCTCCGGTCGGTCGCACGGACTCGACCGCGAGTACTTCCGGGCGGTCGATTCCGAAGCGTTCCGCTCCCAGGAGGGGTTCCGGATCTTCCAGTTTCACGCGGCGGTCGAGGAGTACCTGCCGGCCTCCCTCAAGGAACACATCCACGGAATCCGGGTCGAGGACCTTCCGTTCGGATGCGACTACTACGCCGGCGGCCACATCCATTACAGCTACGAAGGAGAGGGGCCCGGCGGAGGGCTGCTCGTCAATCCCGGCGCGGTCTTCGGGACCAGCCGCACGGACCTCGAGAACGCGGCCGCGGGCCGCACTCATCAGGGAGTCGTCCTCGTCACTGTCGAAAAGGGCCGGCCGAAGGCGGAGTACGTCAACACGGCACCCGAGGGTCTCGTACACCTCGTCGACGTCGACGTCTCCGGCCGGTCGGTCGAGGAGGCCCGCACGGAGGTCGAGCGGAAGCTCAAGAAGGCCGACGCGCCGGGAGCTCTCCTCTTCCCTCGGATTCACGGGACTCTCGCCGACGGCACGGTCGCGAGTCTCGCGCTCACGGAGGTCGGCCGGCGCGCGGGGGAGCGGTCGGGCGCGGTCACCTGGGACGTGCGGGATTTGATCTCGCCCGTGGCCGAGGCCTCCACGGCGCTCGGAGAGTCGGACATCGAAGGAGATCGCATACGGGGGCTGATCGACTCGGATGCTCCCTCCCATCCCTGGCTCACTCCGCCGAGGGGTGAAGCCGTCGTCCGCGACCTACTCCGAGAGCTGGGGGTCGCCAAGACCGAAGGGGAGTCCCGACAGGACTACTCCAGCGCGCGTCTCGAAAGCGCGCGCCGCGTGTTGGGCGTACGAACCGACCGGGAGGCGTAGGCCGCCCATGCGACTCTCGCGACTCCGGGTACGGAACATCCGCAGCTACGAATCGGGGGCCATCGACTTCGCGCCCGGGACCACGCTCATCGTCGGCGACGTCGGGGCCGGGAAGACAAGCCTCCTCTACGCGATCGAGATGGCCCTCTTCGGGGTCGCCGAGGTCGACGCCGCGTACCTGGTCCGCCACGGGGCGCCGCACTCAGAGGTCACGGTCGGCTTCGAGGATGACGAGCACCGGTACGAGATCTCCCGTCGGTTCCGCCGTGTGCGGCGGCGCGGTCGCGAGACGTTCGAACCCGAGAAGATCACCTTCCGACAGGATGGAGCGACGACGACCTACTCGGCGACCGAGCTGAGACAGCGGATCATCGACCTGCTGGGCTTCCCGGACAATCCCACCCCCCAGGCCCACTCCGACCTCTGGCGGTGGGCTGTCTACGTCCCCCAAGAGCGGATGCGCGACATCCTTTCGGCGAAGCCCCAGGATCGGCTGGAGACCGTCCGCAAGGCGCTCGGGGTCGAGCGGTACCGGACCGCGGCCGACAACGCCCAGGAGCTCGCCACGGACCTTCGCCGGAGCTCGACCCAGCGCCGGGCGGAGGCGGAGCGGCTGCGGCACTTCGAGGAGGAGTTCGCCCAAGCGTCGCTCGAAGAGGACCGGCTCCGCGCGGAGGCCGTTGCCTTGAAGGACCGCATTGCCGGGCTCGAGAGTTCAGTCGCCGCTCAGCGGGAGCGGGTCCACGAGGTCGAGAGCTCTCTGCTCCGGGGGGAGGCGGACCGCCGAGAACTGGAGAGTCTCTCACGAGAACAGGAAACGGACCGGCGCGCTGTGGACGAGCGGACAAGGCTCCGCGGCGCCCGGGCCCAGGAACTCGAAAAGAGGCAGGTGGAGCTCGCCGCATTCCGCCAGGACCTCCCGGACACGGGAGTGCTCGAACGCGCGCTCGAGGAGGCGGAGGTCGAGCAGCGCCGGTCTCGAGACCTGGCCGAACGGCACGCCATCGCCTTGCGGGAGCTGGCCGAGGCACGGGCGGAACTCGCGGCCGCCGGACGTCGCTCCGGCGAGGCGGCGACCCGTCGGGCGCAGGCGATCGAGGACCGGGACGAGGCGCGCCGTCGGCTCGACTCGGCGGACGCCGAGGGCCCCACGAAGGAGCCGCCGGCTCCTACGCCCGAGGCTGTGCCCGAGCTCGAAGCGAAGCTCGAGGAGGCGCGCCGGAGCGAGGGCGTTGCGCTCGAGGCGCTTACCCAGGCCAAGACCGCTCGGGACGAGCTCACCTCACTTCTGGAGGCGGGCGTCTGCCCGCGGTGTCATCAGAAGGTGGACCCTGGGGTCTTCGCGACCCATCGGGCGGAGGCGGAGGAGGCCGTGCTCGTCGCCTCGCGGACCCTGAATGAGGCTCGGGGCGCGCGGGAAGGCGCCGAGGCCCGGCGCGCGGCCCGGGAGCGGTTCGAACGGGCCCACGACCGGTGGCTGGACGCCGAGCGGCGTCGTGCCACCGCGCGGCAGGACCTCGAACGCACCGAGCGTTCGCTCGCCGACGCCGAGCGCGGCGCCGTCGAGGCGGCCGAGCATTTCGCATCGTCCCGCGGTCGGGTCGAGAAGCTCGCCCCACGAGAGTCCGAGGAGGAGATGCTCCGTCGAGCCCTCGCCGCGGCCGAGAGCGAGTATGCCCGGCGGCGGGCCGACCTCGAGGCGGGTCGCCTCGCCGCGGAGAAGCTCCGGGCGGGGGAACAAGCGGTGGCCGCCCTCCTTTCCGAGCTCGAGCGCATCGACCGCGATCTCCTTGACGTGGACCGTCGGTCGCGGGAGCGGGCGGCAAGGATTGATGGGCTGCTCCGGTCGACCGAGGAGCTGAAGGTCCTCCGCGACCGCTCGCTCGAGGTCCGAGCCGAGCTCGAGCGCGGGGAGGCTGCCCTGGCCGACCAACGCCTTCTCCTCGCCCGGACCGAGACCCGGTTCGACAACGAGGTCCTTCGCCGGGCCGCGGCCGAAAAGGGACGCGCCGAACGCACTTCCCTGCTGGCCGAGGCGACCGACCTCGATGGGAAGGCCGAGTGGGTCGGAGGGTCGTTCCGCCGGGCCGTGCTCGAGATGGAGCAGAAACTCCTCGAGCACGCCCAGCTGTCCTTCGAACGCGAGTTCGCCCGCTACTTCGCCTCCCTCATCGATGACCCCTCCCTCGTCGCCCGCACCGACCTCGCCTTCACCCCGGCGGTCACGATCGACGGCGAGTGGACCCCGGCGGAGGCCCTGAGCGGTGGGGAGCGGACGAGCCTCGCGCTCGCCTTCCGGCTGGCGCTCGCGAAGATCGTTCGCTCCCTCGGCAGCCTCCGCCTCGACACAATCCTCCTGGACGAACCCACGGACGGGTTCTCTCCGGAGCAGGTCGTGCGCATGGGCGAGCTCCTGGACGAGCTCGCCCTCCCCCAGGTGGTGGTCGTCTCGCACGAGGGTCAATTGGCCGCCGTGGCGGACCGGACCGTTCGTGTGGAGAAGAGGGACGGAAAGTCCGAGCTCGTCCGCGACCCCGAACGGCCGGGACGAGAGACGGTCGCCGAGGAGACGCCAAACTGAATAGGGTGGGGGAGGTTTCGCAACCCTCGATGCCTCGGCGGAAGTACGGGCGCCTCCGAAAGCCGATTCCACCGGTGCCGCGAGAGAAGTGCCGGTTCTGCCGCCTCAAGCGGCCCTGCCCAATTCACGGACGAATGGAGCAGACCTAGCGAGGCCGTCGCCGGTCCTACTCGGCCCGGCTCACGATGGTCTCGCGCGGCGGAGGCGACCCGACACGGGACGCCCCCCCGAGATCGCCCCGACCGGACAGTAGGGGACGCACCAACCGCACTCGGTACAGTTGGAGAGGACGACCAGCTTCACGGGGGTAAGCTCCATCGCGTCCGGGGGACAGACCCCCACGCAGAGACCGCAAAGGACACACACGTCCGGGTCGACTCGGACCATCGTCAGCACGCGAGGGCGGACACGGGCGCGAACGTTGGGTCGCGGGAGGCCGCGCTCCACATAGCTGCCTCGACTCCCTCACGACGGGGCGACGCTCGCCTCGGGGTGCAACGCGCGGCCCAGGGCCGCGAAGCCCGTCAGCGCGCACTTCACACGGACCGGCGACAGGGGGATCCCGAGCTGCTTCAGCACATCGTCACGGGTGAGACGCCCCGCCTCCTCGAGGGTCAGACCCCCGAGCCGTTCCGTGAGCATCGAGGCGCTCGCCACGCTGATCGCGCAGCCGTCCCCCTGGAACCGGACCTCGGAGATCTTCTGGGTCGCGGGGTCGACCTTGAGGCGCATCGTGATGCGGTCGCCGCACAGCGGGTTCGACTCCTCTCCAGAACGGTCCGCGCCCTCGAGGGGTCCGAAGTTCTTCGGCGCCCGGTAGTGCGCGAGGATGACCTCCTGGTACATGTCGTAGGCCATGGGAACTCTCTCGACCGAAGTCACGAGGCGCGTGTATAAATCAGGTGGGGCGCGCCGACTGTCGCCGGAGCGAGCGGCGCGTCGAGCCCACTCCTCCCCGCTCATCTTATAAGCACTCTAAAGTGTGTAAATCCGATGGCCTTGGCGTCGCCGAAGTATGGGGCCTGGCTCACTTCGGAGCAGGTTCACGACCTCTCGTCCTCGCTCTCCGACCCGCCGGCGTACGTCCACCACCGGACAGAGGCGTTCGAGCGATTCCTCGAGCTCCCGCTCGAACCCAACCCCCTCTACCGGGGGTACGGCTACTTCTCGGGCGTCGACCTCACAGGGATCGACCCGAAGCACCGGGGGCCGCCGGTCGACCTTCCTCCGCCGCCCGCGGATTCCGTCCGAGTGGTGCACGACGCCGACGGAACCCACGTCTCAGTCCCACCGGAACTGGGAGACGCCGGTGTGCAAGTGATTCCGCTCTCGGCCCTGTGGTCGAGAGGGGACGAGGTCGTCGGACCGTTCCTTCGGGGCTCCGAGCAGTCGACCGACCGGTTGAACGCACTCGCGGGGGCCGTGCTCAACCGCGGCTACCGCCTCGAGATCCCGGACCGGCTCCGAACCCCCATCCATCTCCAGGACGTCGCGGTCCTTTCGCAGCCGCACGAGGTGCTCTCGATCCGCCGTTCGATCCGCGCCGGTGTGGGGACCCAGCTCCTCGCGACGGAGGAGGTGTTCTCAACCGGCTCCGTCGCAGCCGGCCAGCGCCTCATCGCGTCCAGCACGGACCTCGACCTTGCGGCCGACTCGAAGACGGTCTTCCTGACCGTTCATGCCCCGGACCTGGGAGCGGTTTCCGTCTACCGACGTAGCGCGACCACGGGCCCGAACGCGCGGCTGGCCTGGATCTGGAACGGGCTCGGCGGCTTCCGCACCAAGGTCCGCAACGGGACAATCCTCACGGGGGACGGCTCGGCTGTCGAGGACTTCCAGACGTTCTACGGGGCCAAGGAGCAGTCGTACGACAGCTCGGTCGATCTCACCCATGTTGGGACCGACACGCACGGCCAGTCGATCACGCGCGGGGTCTTCACCGACCAGGCCCGCGGGATGAGCCGGGGGCTGGTCCGCATCGAGGCCGACGCCCGCAAGACGATGAGCGTCATCTCCGAGCACGCGATGTTACTATCGCGCGGTGCCCGCTCCGACACGATCCCGATTCTCGAGATCCTCTGCCGCGACGTAAAGGCGACCCACTCGACATCGGTGGCGCCCGTCGACCCGGAGAAGGTCTTCTACCTGGAGTCCCGAGGGATGAAGGAAGCGGAAGCGGTCCGGATGATCGGGGAGGGGTTCCTCTCTTACGTTCTCGACCGCACGCCGGTCGCCTCGCTACGGTGGACCCTCTACCCGAGCCTCGCGGCACGCTGGGACGGCAAGGCGATCGTCTGGGGCCAGGACGGCCGATTCCCGCTCCTCCCCATACTCTCGGTGACGGGCACCGAAGCGGCGCCCGAGTGGCGGTTCGACTCGAAGCTGCGTTGAAGTCCGATGCCGCTCGTGCTGGAAGCCGAAAAGCTCCCGCGAGCGACCCTTTCCGAACTTCGAAACTCGCTCCGAAACGACCTCATCGAGGCCCGGGACCTGATCGACCACCCGCGGGGCGCTGTTCACGACCCGGCGAGCCTGGAGACCGCCCGAGAGCTGCTCGAGGGAGCGCTGGCTCAGGTCGACCGACCCGGTCCTCGCGAGAGGGCCGCCCTCGGCCGGGATATCAACCTGGCCTACGCTGCCCTCGTCGCAGTCATCGACCTGGTGAAGTCCCACACGGACGTGCCCTTGGTCCCCGCTCCGCGGCCGAAGTGATGCGCTGGCCGCGCCGCGACGGGTAAGTGCGCGGGAGACCTCAGCCGACCGCGCCCGTCATCTCGAGCTGGATCAATCGGTTCAGCTCGAGTGCGTAGTCGACCGGGAGCTCCTTGGAGAACTCGGCGAGGAACCCCATCAGGATCAGGTGGATCGCGTCCGACTCGGAGAGACCGCGGCTCATCAGGTAGAAGATCTGCTCCTCTCCGATCTTCCCGACCACCGCTTCGTGCGTGATGGTAGCATCTTCCTCGTGGATCTCGTTGTACGGATAGGTGTCCGAACGGCTGTGCTCGTCCGGTAGCAGCGCGTCGCATCGCACGGCGGCCTTCACCCCGGTCGCGCCGGGGGCCACGTGGAGGAGGCCCCGGTAGCTGGTTTGGCCACCGCGGATCGCGATCGACTTCGACACGATCTTGCTGGACGTGTCGGGTGCGGAGTGGACCGCCTTCGCCCCCGAGTCGATGATCTGCCCCTGGCTCGCGAAGGCGACGGAGAGCACGTCGGCGCGCGCGCCCCGGCCGCGGAGGTAGACCGAGGGGTACTTCATCGTGATCTTGGAACCCATGTTCCCATCGACCCACTCGACCAGGGAGTTCTCGTAGGCGACCGCTCGCTTCGTGACGAGGTTGTAGACGTTCTTCGACCAGTTCTGCACGGTGGTGTATCGAACCTTGGAATACGGTTCTGCAATTACTTCTACGACGGCCGCGTGGAGTGAGTCTGTAGAATAGATGGGTGCCGTACAGCCTTCGACATAATGCACTTTCGCGCCGCGGTCAGCGATGATGAGAGTGCGCTCGAACTGCCCGACATTCTTCGCGTTGATGCGGAAGTACGCCTGGAGTGGAATGCCCGCGTCCACACCCGGAGGGACGTAGACGAAACTGCCCCCCGACCAGACCGCGCTGTTGAGGGCGGAGAACTTGTTGTCGTTGTACGGGACGACCTTGCCGAAGTACTTCCGGACGATGTCGGAGTGCTCCTTCACCGCCGTGTCCGTGTCGCAGAAGACGACGCCCTTCGCGGCGAGGTCCTCGCGGATCTTGTGGTAGACCGTCCCGCTGTCGTACTGCGCCCCGACCCCACCGAAGAACTCCCGCTCGGCCTTCGGAATGCCCAGCTTCTCGAACGTGTTCTTGATGTCCGCGGGCACGTCGTCCCACGTTCGCTTCGTCTCCCCTTCGAGCAGGGGGTTGGCGTAGTACGTGTAAGAGTCGAAATCGATGTCGCTCAGGCTGGGGCCCCAATCGGGCATCGGCCGGTCGACGAAGTGCTCGTACGCACGCAGCCGGTACTCGAGCATCCAAGAGGGCTCTTCCTTGAACTTGGAGATCTGCTCGACCACCGAGCGACTGAGACCCTTCGGAATCCGGAGACGGTACGTCTCGGGATTCTTGAAGTCGTACCGCGTGTAGTCGAGCGGTGTAATCTCCTGGGCAGTCTGCGCCATCCGAGCCTCGGGGAATTCCATCACTCCGGTGTATTTAAATGAGAGGTCGTCTCGGAGGCGACAGAGACCTCCACGAGGAGAAAGTCGGTCGCGTACGTGACGGTGTCAGCGGGCCCGCGACACAAAAGACCGGCGGAACTGGACCCGCTCAAGACGCAGCGGTTCCCCCGGCAAACAGCTTCGAGATCCTCCCCAAGCTGTCGAAGAGGAGGTCGAGTTCGGCCTCGGTGTTGTAGAGGTACGGGCTGGCCCGGGTCAGGGCCGACACGCCCAACCGCTCCATCAGCGGCTGAGCACAGTGGTGTCCGGCCCGAACGCAGATACCATCCTCGTCCAGCAGGCTCGCGATGTCGTGCGGGTGGACCCCGGCGAGCGAGAACGCGATGACCGCTTCTCGCTCTTCCGCCGATATGGGCCCCGCGATCTTGAGTCGGCCGCCGAACCGATCCGAAGCGAGTCGGAGAGCACGCTTCTGAAGACGGACCTCGTGGGACCGAAGGTCGTCCCATCCGACCTTCTCCAGGTACTCGAGCGCCTTCGCAAGCGCCAGCGCTCCCCCGACATTGGGGGTGCCCGCCTCGAACTTCGCGGGGACCTCGCAGTAGCTGACCTTGTCCAGGTGGACGTCCCGGATCATCTCGCCGCCCCCCATGAACGGCGGCAGCTCCTCGAGCAGCTCCTTGCGTCCCCAGAGGACTCCGATGCCCATCGGTCCGAGCGCCTTGTGGCCCGAGAACGCCAGGAAATCCGCTCCCAACGCGCGCACATCGATCGGCCGGTGCGGCGCGGACTGGGCGGCGTCGACGACGACGAGGGCCCCGGCCGCGTGCGCGCGTTCGGCGACCTCGCGGACCGGGTTGACCGTTCCGAGGACGTTCGACACGTGGGTGAGCGTGACGACTTTGGGGTGGCTTGCGAGCAGCCGGTCGAGCTCGTCCATCTTGAGATGCCCCGTGTCGTCGATGCCGACGAAGTCGAGCTCGATCCCCTGGTACTCGCGGAGCATATGCCACGGGACGATGTTCGAGTGGTGCTCCATCACGGTCGAGACGACCCGGTCTCCCCGCTTGAGACGGCTCCGGGCGAGGGACGTAGCGACGAGGTTGATCGCCTCCGTGGTACCCCGGAGGAACACGACCTCGCAGGGGTCCGTCGCGTGGAGGAAGTTCGCGACGTTCGCCCGCGCCGCCTCGTAGGCGTCCGTGGCCTCGACGCTCAGCTCGTACACGCCGCGACGCACGTTCGCGTTCGCCCTCTCGTAGTACTCCTCTTCCGCCTTGATCACCTGGTTCGGCTTTTGGCTCGTGGCCGCCGAGTCGAGGTAGACGAGGGGCTTCCCGTGGAAGGTCCGGCCGAGGATGGGGAAGTCTCGACGGATCCGATCGACGTCCATCCCTACCCCCCCGGCGCCCGCCGAAGAAGGGGAGGTTCTTTAGCCCGTTGTGCCCGGAGTGCCCACACGGATCCAGTCGTACCCCTTCGCCTCGAGCTGCTCGGCGAGCTCGCGGCCCCCCGAGACGGCGACGACCCCGTCCACCATCACGTGGACCCGGTCCGGCTTGAGGTACTTCAGAATCCGCTGGTAGTGGGTGATGACGAGGATGCCGGCGTCCGGGCGATGGAGCTTCGCGACCGTCTCCCCGACCGCGCGCACCGCATCGATGTCGAGTCCAGAGTCCGGCTCGTCCAGGATCGAGAACACCGGGCGAAGGGTCGCCATCTGGAGAACCTCCACCCGCTTTTTCTCGCCGCCGGAGAACCCTTCGTTGAGCGAACGCTTGAGCAGCGAGTCGTCCATCCCGAGGTAGGCGAGGTGGGTCTTCAGGTCGCGGTCGAATGTCGCGGTGTCCACCGTCTGGGCGGTGTGGCGCTGCATGTACGCCGTCCAGAGAAACTTGTTGAGCGATAGCCCGGAGACCTCCTGGGGGTACTGGAACCCCAGGAAGAGACCCGCGCGCGACCGCTGGTCGACGCTCAGCTTGAGGAGGTCCTGCCCATCCAGTAGGGCCGTCCCCTGCGTCACCTTGTACTTCGGGTGACCCATCAGGGCGTAGGCGAGCGTGCTCTTTCCCGAGCCGTTCGGCCCCATGAGGGCGGTGAGTTCGCCGCTCTTGAGGGTCAGGGTGACCCCCTTCAGGATCTCCTTCCCGGCGACCTCGGCGTGGAGGTCGCGGACGACGAGTGTGTGAGGGGTCGACGGCACTACCATGACCTATCGAACGAAGGAGCCGATACCGTTATTTAAGCATGGCGTGGTGCGTAAATCGAGCGGGGCCTTCGGCCCCTCCCAGAGGACCGCGTGATCGCCACGGACGCCGAAGCACTCGAGGGAACTCGAGGACGCATTCTCGAGGAGCTCGCCCTTGCGCCGCGTACGGCCCGCGACCTCGCCAAGACCCTCGGCATTCAGGAAAGCGCCGCCCGCGGCCACTTGGAGCGGATGGAGGACAAGGGCCTGGTCGTTCCCTCGTTCCGCCGGGAAGGCGTGGGACGGCCCCGCAAGCGCTACGTCCTCACGGGTGCCGGTCAAGAGCTGTTCCCGAAGAAGTACGACTTGATCCTCGACTCCGTAGTGAACGAACTCCTGGAGCGCGAGGGCGAAGGCTACGTGAGCGCCCTCTTCGCGGAGGCGGCCCGCCGGATGGCCCGGGCGGTCGCCAAAGAGGTCCCGAAGCACGGGAGCCGCGAGGAACGCGTCCGCACGCTGGTCGCGGGCCTGAACCGCCTTGGATTCCAGTGCTCCGCCGTCCACGCACCGAACGGAGAACTCCGCATCGTCCGCGCCAACTGCGTCTTCCGCCACAGCGCCCTCTCGCACCCCTACCTCCTCTGCGAAGTCTTCGACAAGAACCTCACCGAGTCGCTGCTCGGGGAGGCCGGCATCGACCTCGAGGACTCCATCGGCCGAGGGGGCATGCGGTGTACCCATCTGATTCAGCTCCGCTGACGGACCCGAAGGGCCGAACCCCACCCCGCACCCTCGGCTCGTGGGACCGGAAGGACGACCCGTTCCTCGCAAAGGTAGGGGGAACTCCGTTGGTCCCCCTCCGCTCTCTGACGCTCCCGGGCCCATCGTTCGAGCTCTACGGTAAGGCGGAGTTCCTCAATCCGACCGGGTCGGTGAAGGACCGAGCAGCCTTCGCGATCGTCCGAAAGGCCCTCGCGACGGGCGCCCTCGCTCGTGGGCGGACGCTCCTCGACGCCTCGAGCGGGAACACGGGACTATCGCTCGCGATGCTCGGCGCGCGAGTCGGCTTCTCCGTCACCCTCTGCCTCCCGAGGAATGCCCATCCGGAGCGGATCGCCGCGATGCGCGAGTACGGGGCGGAGCTCGTGTTCACCGACCCTGGGGAGGGAACGGACGGGGCGCAGGCCGAGGCCCACCGACTGGCGGGCGCCTACCCGGACCGTTACTTCTTCGCCGACCAGTACAACAACCCCGCGAATCCGCAAGCCCACTTCGAGACCACCGGCCCGGAGGTCTGGCAACAGACGGGCGGGCGGGTGACCCACCTGGTGGCGGGAGTGGGCACTGGGGGCACCATCTCCGGGACCGGACGGTTCCTGAAGAGCCAGAAACCCGCCGTACGGGTGGTCGCCGTCGAACCGACCGGCCCCATCCACGGAATCGAGGGTCTGAAGCACCTTCCCACCGCCCGGCGTCCGTCGACCTATGACGCCTCGGTGGTCGACCTGACAGTTCGGGTCGGTACCGAAAGAGCCCAGGAGGTTCGCCGTCGGCTCATCCGGGAGGAGGGCCTCGCCGTGGGGATGAGCGCGGGCGCTGCGGTGGCGGTCGCGCTCGACATCGGACGGTCGAATCCGGGGTCGGTCGTGGTTGCGATACTGCCGGACGGCGGCCACCCGTCCGAGGCGGCCCAATGACTTCGGTCCGACTCGCGGAGGGTGTACTCGACACGATCCGCGGCCATGCCCGGGAGACCTACCCGGACGAGTGCTGCGGGTTTCTGCTAGGGGCTGTCGAGCCAGGCATGTCCAGCGACCGGCGAAATGTGGGCACGGCCGAACGCGCACCGAACGAGTTCGCTGGAGAGCGGCGACGTCGGTTCCTGATCCTGCCCGAAGAGCTGCGGGCGGCGGAGGCGCGGGCGGATGCCCGGGGCCTCGTAGTGGTGGGGTTCTACCACTCCCACCCGGACCATCCGGCCCGACCCTCGGCCTACGACCGGGACCACGCGTGGCCCTGGTACGTCTACCTCGTTGTCTCGATCACGTCGTCCGAGGTCCCGGCGGTTGGGGTCTTCGAGCTCGACGGGGACCGGGGCGAATTCGATGAAGTGGGGTTCCAGACGGGTGCGGCCCCCACGTCCTCACTCGGGCGTTAGCAAGAACCTAAGAAGGCATGCGGAAAGGGAGAGACAGGAAATGACTCGCTCGACCATCAAGATCCCCACACCGCTTCGGGCGTTTGCCGGAGGCTTGCGCGAGGTCGCGGTGGACGGCGACACGGTGGGGGCGGCGATGCAGGAGCTCGTCCGCCAGCACGCGGGCCTCGCCCGACACCTCTACGCCGCGGACGGCCGGCTTCGCAGCTTCGTCACGCTCTACCTGAACGACCAGGACGTACGCTACCTCGCTCGCGAGGCGACGCCGCTCCGGGACGGCGACGTGGTGTCGATCGTCCCCGCGATCGCGGGCGGTTCCACCGGGGCGGGCCCGGCCCTCCCTATGCTCACGTTGGCGTCGGCCCCGCCTCCGGGGTCCAGCGCTCTCCCCACGGACGAGCTTCGCCGGTACAGCCGGCACCTCCTCCTCCCCGAGGTCGGGCTCGCGGGCCAGAAGCGTCTGCGGGCCGCGAAGGTCCTCCTCGTCGGGGCCGGCGGCCTCGGGTCACCCGCGGCGCTCTACCTCGCCGCGGCCGGTGTCGGCGAGATCGGCCTGGTCGACTTCGACACGGTCGACCTCTCGAACCTCCAGCGACAGGTCCTCTACACGACCGGCGACGTAGGGCAACCGAAGCTCAAGGTCGCGAAGGCCCGGATCGAGGCGCTCAACCCCGGCGTCCGGGTCGTCGCGCACGAGGAACGGCTGAGCTCCGCGAACGCGCTCGACGTGCTGCGGCCCTACGACGTGGTGGTCGACGGGACCGACAACTTCCCGACCCGCTACCTCGTGAACGACGCCTGCGTCCTCCTCGGGAAGCCGAACGTCTACGGGTCGATCTACCGGTTCGAAGGGCAGGTGAGCGTGTTCGACGCCCGCCGCGGCCCGTGCTACCGTTGTCTCTATCCCGAGCCTCCTCCGCCCGACCTCGTCCCCTCGTGCGCGGAGGCCGGGGTGCTCGGTGTCCTGCCCGGTCTCATCGGGGTGCTCCAGGCGACCGAGGCGGTGAAGCTCCTCCTCGGAACGGGAGAGCCCCTCCTCGGGAGGCTCCTCCTCTACGACGCGCTCGCGATGCAGTTCCGCGAACTCAAGCTCAACCGCAATCCGGAGTGCGTCCTGTGTTCCCCCCGCGCCACCCAGAAGGGGCTCATCGACTACGCCGCGTTCTGCGGCGTTCCCGACGGCGGCGCGGGCACGGGGTTAGGGATACCGGAGATCACCCCGGAAGCGCTACGGGACGAGCTCGCCGGACCGGACCCCCCGCTCGTGATCGACGTACGAGAGCCGAACGAGTGGGAGATCGGCCACCTGGACGCGGCGCGCCTCATCCCTCGGCGGCACCTCGCCGAGCGCGTGGACGAGCTCACCCGCGCCCGCGCGCTGGTCCTCTACTGCCGGAGCGGCGACCGCTCCGCCCGGGCGACCCGGTTCCTGCTCGACCTCGGCTTCTCGAACGTCCGGAACTTGAAGGGCGGCATCAACGCGTGGGCCGACCGGGTCGACCCGCGCGTGCCGAAGTACTAGACTTCGTGCACCGGGCGGCCGCGGTACTGGGCGGGGGGAGCCCCCGGGGCCCCGACGTCGACCACCAGCTCGCGGCGGTAGGACCGGACCCGGCGGGAGAGCTCTCGCGCGAACGCCTCCGGGTCCCGGGGCGAGATGAACAGCGGCTCGCCCTCGGCCGTGACGAGGAGTCCGTTGTTCGCGTCCGTGAAGACGGAGTCGAAGTGCCCGACGGCCGGGCTCCACATGCGTCCCCGCCACCCCCACGCGCCGAAGAACCCGGTCGGGGAGAGGTCGCGGAGGCTCGCGTACTCGATCCGATGGACCTGGTCGAGCCGCAGTCGCGCGCCGCCGGCGATCCGCCAGGCCCTCAGGTGGGTCTCGTCCAGACGGTAGCTGGTCGAGAGGTAGCGCGCCAGGAAGAAGACGAGGACGGCGGCGAGCGCCCACGGTGTCCACCAGGCCCCGTTGACCGGGCTTCCGGGCAGGATGTAGACGACGAGGAGGAGCAGCACGAGGTAGGCGCCGACGATCACGTAGGAGATCCGTCCGTGGGCACGGTACCGTCCCTGGGCGTCTAGGGCCGGCGGGACCGTCCTCCCGCCCTCAGTGGACGGCTTCGTAGTAGTACTCCCCCTCGGCCCGCTGCTCGCGGTCGAGGACCGAACCCTCCCGATTGATGCGCGGACGTAACGTCTCCGCATCACGCCGGAACGTGATGTCGACCGTGCGGAGGAGGCGGTTCATCCCCTCCCGCATCGGGAAGGGGCCGTCGCCCCGCCCTCGCGTCTCGGCCGCGTTCTCCGAGCGGAACACCATGAGCGCGTCACAGGCGAGGTCGAGGAAGTAGACGTCGTGGTCGACCACGAGCGCGGCCACCGCCTGGCGTTCTACCTGTCGGCGGAGGAGCCGGGCCATCGACATCCGCTCGTCCGCGTCCAGGTACGCCGAGGGCTCGTCCAGGAGGTAGAGGGTCGCCGGGCGGGCGAGCGCCAGCGCGACCGCGGCCCGCTGGAGCTCTCCGCCCGAGAGGTCCGGGAGGGCCACGTCCAGGATCCCGTCTAAGTGAAGCCCGGGGACCAGCTCCCGCTCGAAGAGCTTCACGTCGAAGGTGGGGTCGTTCGCGAGCGCCTCCATCCGCTCGCGGAGGCTCGCCGACTGGGTCGCCTTGAGGTACTGGGGCTTGTAGCTGACCGTCACCCCCGAAGGCGGAGCCCCCACCGTCGGCGGCTCCACCCCCGCCAGCATCCGGACGAAGGTCGTCTTGCCGGTCGCGTTCGGTCCAACGATGCCGACCGTCTCCCCCTTTCCGACCGTGCCGGCGCCGACGGAGAGGTGGAACTGCGGGAACTCCTTCTCGAGCGCCGGGAAGGCGACCAGGACGTTCTGCGCCATCGGCGGCTTGGGCGGATGCGCGAAGAATCGGATCGGCTCCGGCCGGAAGCGGACGTTCTCGTCCTTGAGGTAACCGGTGAGGTAGGTGTTGATCGCGGTCCGCATCGGGATCGGATGGCTCACGACTCCGAAGGCGGCCGCCTCACCGTAGATGAGGTGGGCCTGGTCGGCGAGGTAGTCGAGCAGCCCCAGGTCGTGCTCGACCACGAGGACGCTCTTCGACTCCCCCAGCCGCCGCAGAACCCGTGCGACCTTCAGGCGGTGGACGATGTCGAGGTAACTCGACGGCTCGTCGATGAGGTAGAGGTCGGCGTCGCTCGCGAGGGTCCGGGCGATGGCAACGAGCTGGAGCTGACCACCGGAGAGCTCGCCCAGCTTCCGGTCGGCGCGGTCGTCGAGCCCGACCGACTCGAGCGCCACTCGGGCCCGGGGGCCCCCGCTCTCGACGTGGTCGGAGACCGTGGTCGATTCGCTCGCGAGGCGGTCGACGTACTGGGGCTTGACGGCCGTCCTCAGATCGCCGCGGGCGACCCGGTCGAAGTGCGCCTTCAGCTGCGTTCCGCGGTAATGCTCGAGGACGCGCGCCCACTCACCCGGATGTTCGAAGTCGCCGAGGTTCGGGACCGTGGTCCCGGAGAGGAGCGCGAGCGCGGTCGACTTTCCCGTACCGTTGGGCCCGAGGAGCCCGGTGATGCCCGTCGGGGGCGGAATCGGGAGTCGGTAGAGGCGGAAGCCGTTGTACCCGTATCGGTGGACGATCTCCGATTCGTTCGCCTCCGGCGTGTTGAGGATCTTGATCGCGTCGAACGGGCACTTGTGGACGCAGATGCCGCAGCCGATGCAGAGGGTTTCGGAGATCACCGGCTTTCCGAGGGGGCCCTCAACGATACACTCCTGCCCCATCCGCACGGGAGGGCAGTACTCGCGGCATTCCCACTGGCACTCCTTCGGATGGCACCGGTCGTCCAACAGGATCGCAATCCGCGCCAAGGGTCAGCCCTCCCGGACGTCCCGGGTGATCCGTCCGTCGACCATCTCGAGGTGGCGCCGGGCCCGACCCGCCACCTCGCGGTTGTGGGTCACCACGATCAGGGTCGCGTCCCGCGCCTCCCGTACCCGCACCAGCAGGTCGAGCATCGCCCGGGTGTTCCGACTGTCGAGCTCCCCCGTGGGCTCGTCCGCCAGGAGGAGGCCGGGGTCGTTCGCGAGGGCACGGGCGACCGCGACCCGCTGTTCCTCGCCGCCGGAGAGTTGGTGCGGGTAGGCTCGGGCGCGCGGCGTGAGCCCGACCTCGGCCAGCAGGGCGGAGGCGCGAGGCGTCCGTTCGGCCCGTGGCACCCGAAGAGCTCGCATCGGCAGCTCGACGTTCTCTCGCGCGGTGAGCGTCGGGAGGAGGTAGAACCGCTGAAAGATGAACCCGACGCCCTCGAGGCGAAGGCGGGTCCGCTCCCGGTCCGACCGGGCTCCGACCGGGCGACCGTCCCAGCGAACCTCGCCGCTGGTCGGTGAGTCGAGCAGGCCCAAGAGGTTGAGGAGGGTCGTCTTCCCGCAGCCGCTCGGCCCCTCAACCGACACGAAGTCTCCCGGCTCGACCGTGAGGTCGACCCCGCGGAGGGCTTGGACCTCTTCCGGCGTCGACGCTCCATAGGTGCGGGTGACTCCGGCCAACTCGATCCGGGGGGCGCGGACCTCGGTCACCTCAACGCCTCCGAGATCGGGATGCGGAGCGCCGAGCGAGTCGCGACCGCGCTCGCGAGCACCGACAAGCCGAGGACGCCGAGCACGATCTCGCCGAGCTGGACCGGGCTGAACAGCGCGAGCTGGGCCGCCTCCTGAACGGTGGAGGTCGCGTAGGTCGCGATCCCACGGACGAGGAGGTAGCCGCCCAGGAGACCCGCCCCGGCTCCCGCGGCCGAGAGCTCGAGCCCCTCCGCCAAGATCTTCCCCGCGATCGCCCGGCGGGGCAGCCCGATCGCCCGGCGGATTCCGATCGACCGGCGGTCGGTCTCCACCCGGCGCAGGAGCACGAGCGCGAGAAAGAGAAGCCCGACCGCGAGACCGACCGAGGAGAGCGCGAAGTAGAAGCCGGTGAGCACCGAGTCGGCCGACTGAAGCTGGGCCGCCTCCTGGCTCAAGGAGCTCACCCCGTAGTCGGGCACCATCGCCTGGATCTCCGACCGGACGCGGTCGAGCGACGAGGGGTTCGCGGCGACGCTGCCCGCGACCACGACCTGGACCGTGTCGGCCGCGTCGGGGACGATCGTCCCCGTGCCGTTCGCATAGCCGGTCATCAGTTGGAGGTTGGAGAGGGGGAGAAGGATCGCGAAGGCGCCGACGGGCCCGAGGATCGTCGGGGCCACGCCGAAGATCCCCGTCACGTTGTAGGCGACCGCGCCCGAGCGGTTGGCCGTGAGCCCGAGGGCGAGGCTCGACCCGACGTGCACGGCGTGGCTATCCGCGTAGGGCGAGGAGACCAGGACATCGTTGGTCGCGGGACCGCGGTAGGTACCCCCGGCGTAGTGGATCAGGTCGGTCGGGTCGCCGAGCGGGAGCGGGTTCGGGAAGAGCCCTGATTCGGCCGACCCGAGGGTGGGGGAGAACTGGCCCGGGATCACGCCTTCGGCGAGAACGGCCGACGCCGAGCCCGAACTGTTGAACGCGTTCACTGCGATGCTGAGGATGGGCGAGACGTAGGTCACTCCGGGGACCGCTCCGAAGCGGCTCACGTCCGAATGGGCTTCCGCGATGCTGTGAACCCCCGGTGCGCTCACCGCGATCTGGTACCCCGCGTTCTCCACTTCGGAGAGCTCGTGCGCGAAGACGCCGCCGCCCACGCTGACGAGAACGACCGGGAGGGCCACCGCGGCCCCCATCGCCGCGACCGCGAGGATCGCTTGCAGGCGGGCGTGGCGAAGCGGGCGACCCCACCGGAACGGCTTCATGGGGCCCTCAGCTCCTCGGCGACCGGCAGTTGCATCGCCCGGGCCGCGGGGGCGATCGAGGCCACGAGCCCGACCGCGACGACCACCAGGACGCCGGTGAGGATGACCCCGGGGTCGAACGAAACAAAGGAGAAGGAGGTGGGCAGCCCCGCGAGCTCACTGAGGAGGAAGCGGTTGATGGCGTTCGCTCCGACGTAGGCGATCGGGAGACCGACCGCGAGACCCAGGGCGCCGAGGAGGAGACCTTCCTCGACCACATACGCCCCCACGGTCGCGCGCGGGTGCCCGAGAGCCCGCAGGAGCGCGAGCTCCCGGCTACGGTCGTCCACCGACATCAGGAGGATCGTCGTGGTGAACAGCGCCGCGACCACGAGCCCGATCGCCCCGATGAGCGTCCCGAAGGTCCGGTAGAGGTCGACCACGTGCTGGATCTCACCGAGAATCTCCGAGAGCGTGAACACCGTGAGGAAGCGGAACGCCGACTCGATGCGGAGCTGGTCCGCCGAGGCAGTGGTCGGGTCGTTGAGGTGGATGAGCAGGAGTGTGGCGTAGTCGGTGGAGGGCGTCGCCCCGCCCAGGAGCGTCTGGACCTCGGACAGGTAGCCGAAGGCCAGGAAGGCGGAAGGAAGAAGCCAGAAGGGGCCGGAGACGCCGACCACCTCAAAGCCGATCGCGTGCGCGAACCACCCTTGAAGGGCCGCGCTCGAGCTCGGCGCGACCGGACTCGCCCAGACCCGGCCCCCCACCCCGACCCCGAGCGCGGCAGCGAGGCTTTGGTCGAGGACGATCTCGTGGGTGAAGGGGCCCGAGTAGGTCCCGTTCGCGTAGTGGGGGTCCTGGGGTGAGGTGAACCCGGTCCCGTTGTAGATGGTGGGTACCTGGATGCCCGTGTTGTCCCCCGGAATCCACCCTACGATCCCCGAGGAGGTCGGGCCCCAGCCGGAGGGCACCGAGCTCCGATTGGCGGCCGACCAGAGGCTCGCGTTCGCGAACAGCGGCTCGCCCGTGAGCCAAGGACTGGCCACGGCGACATTCGAGTCGACCGCGGGAATCTCGGTGGCCAGCTCGTGGGCATGGGAAACGGGAGGAAATCCACCCCCGAGGAGCGAGGTGTTGGCGCTGGCCCCGATGAGGTCGACTCCGCTCTCGGTCGCGAGGGTCGTGGCGCTCGCCTGAACACCGGCCGAGAGCGCCAGCAACAGGACGACCAGCCCAACCGCAAGCCCGATTCCCAGCACCGTCATCGCGGACCGGCCGGGACGGCGCCGGATCGCGTCCAAGGAGTACCGCATCGGTGGTCCACGCCGCCTAGTCGCCGTGGTTACGTCGAAGCTCGCCGAACGTCGCGTAGTGGGCGGCTTCGACATTGTACTTGTGGATCGACTCCTCGCTCACCGTCTCCGCCCAGACTCCCGTCTCGTCCGGAAGGGCGGGGAACCGCCGGGGAAGGTCCGCGAGCAGGTCGCGGAGGACGTCCTCGACGAACTTCGGGTGGCGGTGCGCGTCCAGAACGACCCGGCCCTCGTCCCCCCGCTTCAAGATCGCGTACGTTGGGCTCGACTGGGCGGCCTCGATCGCCGCGATGAGGTCGTCGACCTCCGCCTCGCTCCCCTCGGGGAGCTCGACCACGAGCCGGGTCCGGTTGCGCTGGTTGTGGGTGATCATCGGCAGTTCCCGGAGCGCGGGCTCGCCGAGCATCGGGAACTCCCGGGCGAGCTCATCGCGGCAGGTCTCCATGGCGCAAGGACAGGCCGTCATCCCGACCGCCTCCGCCCCGACCGACCTCCTCAGAAGCACCCGGCCCTCAGGCCCGCGCTCGGCGTGGGCCTCGGCGAGCAGCGTGTAATCCTCGAAGCTCCGTTTCTCCTCGGAGATTCCCTTGCGGAGGAAGTACTCGGCCGATGCCTCCACGTTGGCCTCAGTCGCGTACGAGTGCCGGGCCAGTAGCTCGCGGGCGATGGTCGAACAGGCACTCTCGAGGCTCGAGACCGGGCTCAAGACGGTCGCGTCCACCACCTCGGCCAGGATCTCGGCGTTCCTGGAGAGGTCGGAGCCTTTGCGCCCCGGAGGCAGGTCGACCCCGACGTGAAAGGTGACCGACAGGTTGTTCGTGCGGTCGCCGCGGTCGACGACGAGCGGCTTGCGGATTGAGGAGAGGCCGACCGACCGGAGCGGCAACCGCCCCCGGGCCGGGGCCATCGCATGGACGTCCCGCATCTTCGACCGGCGGGCCGAGCGGTCCCGAGGATAAGTGCGTTCGCGGAGGGATTAACCCGAGGTTACCCCGCGGTGCGAGAGCCCTTATAGGCCGAACCTTCGTGGAGAAGGCGATGAGCGAGCCCTCCGCCGGGAACCCTGTGCCTTCTCTCTCCGTGCCCCTCTCCGGCGGGAGTCCCTACGTGGAGCGGGAGCGTCTCATCACCGAGAACCTCAAACAGATCTACGACCCCGAGATCCCGATGAACATCGTCGACCTCGGGCTCATCTACGGGTTCGAATGGACCAACGACGACGTCGTGCTCAAGATGACGCTCACCGCGCCCGGCTGCCCGGTCGCCGGCATCCTTGCCGAAGAGGTGAAGCTCGCCATCGAGAAGGTCCCGAATGTGCACGCGGCGAAGGTCGACATGATCTGGGACCCGCCGTGGACGCCGGACCGGATGAGTGACTTCGCGAAGCGGCAGTTCGGTTTCTTCTGAAGGCTTGCGGGCCGGAACCTACTTAGCGCCCTCCGGAGTCCCGGCGGCGATGGTTCTCCGCGCGCTCCGCTGGGCTGACTTCGAAGCGCTCGTCGACATCTACTGGGCGCTCTACGACGAGCGGGAGGAGGACAGCTCGGTCGGAATCCACCTGTTCGCCGAACGGCCGACCCGCGACGGCGAGGTCGAGTGGTTCTCGTCGCTCTTCCAGAAAGTCCTCCGAGGGGAGACCATCTTCGTGGTCGCCGAGGAGGACGGACGCGCCGTCGGGAGCTGCGCGATCGGCAGCGCTTCTCCCGGTGGTCTTCCGTCGGAGACCTCCCACGTCGGGGTTCTCGGGATCCTGATCGACCGGAACTACCGGGGCCGGGGGATCGGCACGGCACTGCTCGTGAAGGCCCTCGACGAGGCGCGCGGCCGGTTCGACCGGGTCCGTCTGGGAGTCTTCGCGAGCAACGACCGGGCGCGCCGGCTCTACGAGAGGGTCGGTTTCCGCCTCACGGGCCGACTTGTCGGAGAAGTGAAACGAGGGGATCGGTACATCGACGAGGACCTGATGACCCTCGACCTCCGGTCGTGGGTTCCCCCTCTCCTCCCCCCGAGCGGTTAAATCGCGACGCGGTTGGGACGGCACGATGGTGGACGACGCGGTGTGGCGCCGCGAGCTCGAGACCGAGCGGGCGATGAAGGACCAGTTCATGGCACGCCATCCCCAGTCGCCCTTCGTTTCAGGTCGAGTACCCTTCCACGACCTCCGGTACTTTGCCCTGGACCCGAAGTACCGGGTCCGGGCGGTCCTCCACCGCTCGCCGGTTCCCGAAGAGGCGTACCTCCGGACAAACCGCGACAACCAAGCCGTGATGCGGTATTTGGGCGACCTCCGCTTCTCCCTGGCGGGACGGGAGCTCAAGCTGCGCGTGTTCCACGCCGGGGAAGGCGTGGGGACCTCCGTTTTCGTCCCGTTCCGGGACCTGACGAGCGGGCGGGAGAGTTACGGACCGGGGCGGTACCTCACGCTCGAGCTCACCGAGACGGACCAGTACGACCTCGATTTCAACCGCGCCTTCAACCCCTACTGCGCCTACACGGACGACTACGAGTGTGGCTTCCCTCCGGCGGAGAACGACCTCCCCGTGGCCGTGCGCGCCGGGGAGCGCGCGTGGGCGGTGGACCGCAACCCGCGCACCCCCTCCACGCTGATGCTCGAGCGCAGCGGACGGCGCTCACCCCCCGTCCGCTCACCGCCGCGCCGCAGGAGCGGCTCGGCCCGACGCCGCGCTACAGGTGCGGCAGCACGGCCGCGACGCCGTTGAGCACGAACTGAACCCCCACCGCGGCCAGGAGAAGTCCCAGGACCCGCGTCACCGCCATCACGCCGACTCGGCCGAACGCCCGGAAGATCGGCCCCCCCAGTCGAAGGATGATGTAGGAGAGGACGGTCGTGATGAGGATCGCGATGAACACGGCCGCGATGAGGAACGGGTCGTTCCCGGCGTTGCCCTCGTAGATCATCACGGTCGAGATCGCGCCGGGCCCCGCGAGGAGCGGGATACCGAGCGGCACGACCGACAGTTCGTCCCGGCGGGCGATCGCTTCCGCGCGGTCCTCGGTGGAGAGCTTCGTCCGGGTGATCTCCCCCTGGAGCATGTCGAACGCGACATAGAACAGCAGGAGCCCCCCGGCGATCTCGAAGGCCCCGAGCGTGAACCCGAAGGCAAGGAAAAGGAACCGCCCGAACACCGCCATTCCCCCCAGCACCCCACCGAGCACGAGCACCGAGCGGGTGAGCACGGCCCGGCGGTCGGACTCGGTGAATCCTTCGGTGAGGCCGACGAAGAACGGAAGGGTCCCGATCGGGTCCACGATCGCGAAGACGCTGACCGTGACGGCGAGCAGGATAGCGAGGTCGCTCATTGAGCTCTGGCCGGAGCCTCGCCCGCCCCCTTCAAGCCTTCGCCCCTCGGGGGTCGCGACGCTCCGTTACCGTACCGCGACGAGGACGCGGTTCTCCCAACGCGACCACGTCGTGCCCACCTCGCGGAAGCCCGCTCCCCGGAGCATTCGGGTGTGAGCCCTCAGGTCCACGGGTGGCACGTCCTCGTGATGGCGAGGCACCCGCTTCGCTCGGGAGGCTGCCTCCGCCGCGACCCGCGGGTCGGCGAGGACGGCCGTCCACCACGCCCGCCAGCTCTCGCCCGGCCCGGAAAACACGGCGCGGTCGATGCCGCGGTTCGCCCTGGCCCACCTCTTCAGACGGCGCGCGCTCGAAGGGTATTCCATGTGGTCGCCGTTCACGAAGACTCCGCCCGGTCGCAAGCGCCGCGCGAGCGCGCCGTAGAGGCGGCGGAGCTCGAAGGCGGTGAGCCAGTGCAGGGCCGTCGTGGAGACCGCGGCGTCCATCCGACCGTGGGGGAGTGACGCGACCCACCCCGTGCGGCGGAGGTCGGCGTCGACCCAGCGGAACCGACCTCCCACCGAGCCGAGAGCGACCCGTCCGATCTTCATCAGCACGGGGTCGAAGTCGACCCCGACGCCGACCGCGCGGGGGAATCGGTTCAGGATCCGCTCCGACAGCGCCCCGGTCCCGCATCCCAAGTCCACAAAGCGGAACGGGCGTGACTTTCGGGAGGCCACGGTCCCCGGAGGGGACGCCACGGCACGGTCGAGCGCGTCGAGGATGGCGTCGAACCGTTCCTCCCGCGTCGGAAGATACCGTTCCTGCTGTCGATCCCAGCGTCGCCGCCATCGTTCGGCCCAGCGGCGTTCGCTCTCGGAAGCGGTCGACGGCATGCCCGGGCCCACCGCGCGCGCCGATATGGGACCAACGGCTCCCACGGAATCGCATTCTCCTCAGGGCGACAGGCAGTTCGGGGAGGTCAGAATCAATGCTTCTCCGAGGCGGCAGCCCTGCGACGAGCCTCAGGGCCCGCATCCGTCTTCGCGAGCGGGCGGCGGCGTCTGCGACTCCTCGAGGACCGCCCGACAATGGCGCGACGTTTCCGGCGCCCGTGCCCTTCTCGCACCTCGGGGCGGGGCGCCGAATCGGTCAGCACCGGCCGCGGCACACCCGTAACCGGGGCAACCACCCCCTTCGGGAGGTCCCGCGCCTTGAGGCGCAGCACAAGCGGTTCCTGCTGGGGATTCGCGAGCAGCAGGACGTAGACTCCGGGCGCCTCGGGGTCGAAGAGGATGCGCGCTCGCCCGGCCAGCCGTACCCGCTGGACGAACGGTCCCTCTTTGTGCCCGATCAGCAGGACGAACGACCGCCCCGGTCGGGGGTTCTCGAGCTCGACATCGATCTCACAGGCCGGAGCCTCGAGCTCGATTTCGATACGCACGGTGGAGACTGGCTCGAGCACGAGGAAGCGCGGGAGACGGGCCAGTCCGACCGCCATGCCCGCGGAATCGCCCCGGCCCTGAAAGCCTTGGCACTCGAGCGGCGCGACGCACCGCGAGGTTAAATGAGACGGTCGAGTGGGACGGCCCATGGCAGCGAGGCGGACGGCGGAAGCGGTCTGGGAAGGGGACCTCTTGCGGGGTCACGGGAAGGTTAAGGGAACGAGCGGAGGGCTGGGCGAGGTCTCGGTCTCCTGGTCGGCCCGCACGGAGGCTCCCGAAGGCAAGACGAGCCCGGAAGAGCTGCTCGCGGCCGCCCACGCGTCCTGCTACTCCATGGCGCTATCCGCTGGCCTCGCCCGCCTCCACCACGCTCCCCAGAAGCTCACGGTCAACGCGACGGCGACGTTCGACAAGGTCGGCGACGGATGGAAAGTCACCACGGTGGAACTCAATGTGGTAGGCAAGGTTCCCGGCATCGCCCTCGCTGAGTTCGAGGCGGCGGCCAAGGCCGCGGGCCAAGGGTGTCCGATCTCGGGCGCGCTCAAGGGGAACGTCGATATCACGGTCCACGCCCGCCTGGAGTAAGATCCACTCCCCTCCCCCCGGTTCGCCGCCGTCAGCTCCCCGGTCTCGGGGGGCCCGCCGCAGGTCGGACGATCAGGCTCCGAAATCGGAGAGCTGACGCTGGACCTTTCCTCGGTCGACGTCGGGAGGACTTGGGGAGGCCTGACCCTCTCGAGGCGGCTCCTCCCCTCGGCCCGACCCGCCGCGGGAGGACCGCGCCGCTTCGGTCTCGTCCGGAGCCAGCAGTGCATCGACCTCCCTCGACCCCGGCTCGACGCCGAGGAGCAGGCCGACCTCCTCGGTGCTGAGCTCGAGCTCGCGAGCGATCCCCCGGGCGAGCGGTTTCCAGTCAGGGTCGGACCGCGGCCGGTGGGCCTTACCGAAGACCGCTTCCATGAACGGCAGCAGCGTCTCCCGTGTCTTGTCGGTAGAAAGGTGGAAACGCTTCGCCATTTTCGCGACCATCCCTTCTCGGACCGCGCGAAGGCCCCGGCTCCGTCCCATCTCGCCGAGGAAGCGCGGGAACATCGCGCCTCCCCGAGGGCTTCCCGTTCCCTCGCGCACGGAAAGCGCGACTCCACCGGTGAGGAGTTCGGAGGCGTAGCTCCACAGTCCGTAGACGCGCTGTCGGCGCGCCCACGAGAGAAACCGGTCGGCCACGGCCAGGGTCGCGAGGGCGTCGGCGGTGTGCTGGTGGTCCGGGGCAAACCGGGGGATGTTCTCCTCAATCCACGGGAGCAGGTCGTCGGGCGTCGCGTCCAGGCGGTCGCGGACCTCGACCGAGCGATAGTACCGTGGCCGGGTGAGCACCTCCTCGGTCAGCGACGCGAAGTCGGACTCGAGGTCCCGGGCGCTCAGCGCGGAGAGCTGCAGGGGACCGGGCGGGAGGACAGAGATCGCATCGAGGTCGTTCAGTGCCGCCCTAAGGTCCCCGGCCGCCCGTCGCACGATCGTCGGCAGGACGCCCTCCGCCAGTTCAATTCGCTCCGACCGGGCGATCCGTTCGAGGTGGGAGGCCATCTCCGCCTCTCGGATCGGGTAGAATCGGAGGAAGAGAACGTTCGACCGGAAGACGGGAGAGTAGCGGGTCAGGGGACGTTCGTCGTTGACGGTGAGCACGATCGGTTGCCGAGTCGAACGAACGAGACGCGCGATCGCGGCCAGTCCGCCGCGGTCGGTGAGGTCCGGAGGACGCTGAAGTCCCCTCCACTCCTCGATGTCGGTGCGAGCGGCCGGGAGCCGGGCCCAGCTGGCGTTACCAGGGGAACGCGGGACGGACTCCCAATCGACGAACGGACGGACCCGACCAACCCCGGTAAGACCCCAAGCGGCGTTGAGGGCCTCGATTGTCCGATAGCGAACCCGCAGGAAATCCGCAAGCCCGGGAGGGGCCGGCATCGAGCGGGCTGTCTCCGTGAGTCGCCCCGTGAGGCAGTCGGCCTCGTCCAGCAGGATGAGGGCGTGACGGTGCGCGCGGTGGGGACCGGCCTCCGCGAGCGTGTGGGAGACCGAGGCGCGCCCGGCCACTTGCTCGATCGCCGCCTGGT
Organism: Thermoplasmata archaeon; assembly: GCA_035625165.1. Taxonomy (GTDB): domain Archaea; phylum Thermoplasmatota; class Thermoplasmata; order Lutacidiplasmatales; family UBA184; genus Lutacidiplasma. The sequence goes on from DASPQC010000059.1 coordinate 36,376, forward strand.
TCCGCGCGTCCGAGGCGTTCATCTCGACGAGGGACCACCCGAACTCGAGGGCGAGGGCCAGCGCGGCCGTCGTCTTGCCCACGCCCGGCGGGCCCACGAGAAGCACCGCCCGACGGGCGGGGGGTTTCCCGGATCTCCAGCTCTCGGCCCAAGCCCTCAGCTCCTGCCGGGCCTTCGGATTGCCAACGAGGTCATCGAGCCGGCTGGGGCGAAGCCGCTCGGAGAGGGGCAAGCGAGACTCGAGAGCCGGGACCACTCTTCCCGGAGAGCGGCCGCGACTTAAGCGGTCGCTCATGGCCCGGCTTGGTTAGGAGAAAGGGTTCTCTGGCCCTCGAGGCTTCCGATCTATCATGCCACGCAGTGGGACGGCCGTCTCTCGTCGCAGGCTTCCGGTGAGCGGCCTCGAAGTCTCTGCGATCTCGGTCGCCGTGGACCCCCTGGGACCGGATGTCACCGACGACCGGCGGGTGGCGGAACAGCTCCGCAAGGCGCGGAGGTTCGGGGTCACCACGTTCGACCTGTCGGAGAGTCGGCACCCCGACCGGGCTGAGGGCGTCGTCCGGGAGGCGTTTCCGGGTCACGACCCGGACCTGGTTCTGATCGTCTCGGCCACGTCGACGGAGTCTCCATCAGGAGCGCCGAACCGGTTGGAGCCGGCAAGCGGGACGCCGGGCGACCGGCTCCTCCGACTCTCTTCAGTGGCTCGACTCATCGGCGTATTGGGGGAACCGGCCGTCGCCTTCGGCGGGGCCGGAGCAGAAGGACTCAGGTCCACCGGGACTCCGCCCGGCAGCGCCTTGCTGTCGGATTGGGCGCTGATCGATCGACTCGGCCCCCATATCGCCGGCCGGGACGAAACCCTGACCAGCCCTCTCCTCATAGGACCGCTCTCGCTGCTCGACCATCGGGCGGTCGCGCAGATGGAACGCGCGGACCCGGCCGCGGGGCCGCGATACATTGTTCGGGACCCTTACGCAGGGGGTCGTTTGGACGGCAGTCGATTCCTCTCGATACTTCCGGAGCGGCTCGGGCCTCATGCTCCCCTCGGCCTCCGCGACCTCCACGCCGAGTTCGACCCCATCCTCCGTCTCGGGTTCCTGACCGAAGGTCACCGCCGAACCCTTGCGCAGGCAGCACTCCAGTTCGCCCTCCATTGGGAGTGGGTGGCCACCGTTACAATCCCGATGCCGACGCCGGAGCAGCTCGAGTCTGTCCTGTTGGCCGAGACGGTCCCTCCGCTGACTTCGGAGGAGATCGCCCGGGTTCTCGCCTTGGGAGCCCCGCTTGAGGAGTCGAGTCACCCCCAAGCCACCGGTCCCTGAAATAGGCCGGCGTACCTCGGACGGCATGGTCGGCGTCGGCGAGATCGCACCGGACTTCGAGGGCCGAACGGGCGACGGGGGGAAGCTCGCGCTCGCGAGCCTCCGGGGGAGGCCGCTGGTCCTCTACTTCTACCCGAAGGCGAACACGCTCGGCTGCACGATCGAGGCCCGGGGCTTCGCCGAGCACTATTCCGAATTCCAGAAGGCCGGGGTCGGCGTGGTCGGGGTGAGCGTCGACACGGTCGAGGACCAGCACGGCTTCTCAGAAAAGTGCCAACTGCCGTTCCCGCTCATCGCCGACGCGGACAAGTCGATCGCCCGACGGTACGGGGCGCTCGGGCTTCTGGGCGTCGCAAAGCGGGTCACGTTCCTGATCGACGCGGACGGAAAGATCCTCGAGGTCCACCAGGGTGCGCTGCCGGGGGCGCACGTCAAGATCGCCCTGGAACGCCTCGTGACCGGCAGCGCCGTCTCCGGCCCCAAGCCCTCCACTCCAGGCGACGCCGGCCCGTAGGGCGTATCTCGCCTCGAATCGGTGCGTCCCAACCGTCGGGACCGTGGGCGCTACGACAGGGCGTCCAGCGTGACGTTGAGCCAGAGCCGAGCGCCCGGCTCGTTCGGCACGGTGATCAGGAACTCGTAGACGGGCTCATCCTGGCGGGGAGGGATGACGGACGGCAGCGCCGGGCGGGAGCCGGACACCGAGAAGGGCGTGTTCGCGACCGCGCTGTAGAGGGTGTGGGTTTGGTTGTCGAAGTTGGAGAAGGTGACCACGAGGGCGAAGGTCCCTCCGACTGGGACGACGATCGGGAAGCCGTCGGGGACCGTGTAGTTGTAGTAGGAGGGCCCGAACCAGCCCCTTCCCGAGGCGGTCGTTCCCTGGTCGATCCAGCGCTCGGCACCGACGACCGTCAGCGTCTTGGCCGGCGGATCCGGCGCCACACTCAGAATCCCCAGTCCGACCAGCACGAGTAGGACCACGACCAGCGCGGCCACCGCCGCGATCGTCCAGCCGAGGAACCGTTGACGTCGGGTCGCGCGCTTCATCGGGGTCTTAGGGTTCCGAGGGAATCGTACGGGCAGTTCATTCTGAATCGACAGGGCGACCGATTACACGGTCGGCGGGGCCATGGAGTAGACCGGGATCGCCGCGAGCAGGGTCGTAGGGTTGCCGGTGTAGGTGAGGTAGATCGTGCAAGCGCCGGGCGTCGTGAAGCACCAGGGGGGCGCACCGTGGTAGTCGTCCGAGTCGAGGCTGGGAAGACCGCCGTTCGTGTAACAGCCGTAGAGGGCCTGGTCGACGCACTGGAAGTCGATCGGCCAGCCGCCGTTATGGATGTAGAGAAGGAACGTGTCGCCGTTCGTGAGGACCGTATGGTTCTGGTCGAGCGGGATGAACATCCCGAGACGGTTGTAGAGCGTTCCGTAGGACCCCCCGCCGTAACCGCCCGCGTCGAAGTTGCCGCAGTAGCCGAGGTAGGGGGCGTCCGCAGCGGGCTGCGTCGTCGAGCCGGGGTACCAGGTCATCGAGGCGAGCGAACCGCTGATCAGCACGGTCCGGCCCCCCTTGTTGGTCGCGTTGTTGCAGACGAAGGTGAGGTTGATGTCGGTCAGCAGGATGTTGGTGGGCGAGTGGGCCACGATCTGGATCTGGCTCGTGTTGAGCGCGGAGAAATTGCCCGAGGCTGCGGGAGGATAGCATTCGTTGTTCCATTCGTCTCCCCAGAGTCCCGGGGAAGGCCCCGCGAGCTCCGCGGCGGTGAGCGGATAGGTCCACTGTCCGGTGGGCTGGCAGTCCGTCGGGTCGCCCCAGACCGGGTTGCTTCCCCCGGTCTTGATCGCGATCAGCACGCTCGGCGGGCTCGGCGGGGTCCGGATGTGGAAAGTCCAGAGCAGAACGCCCGCGACCAAGGTGAGCGCGATGAGGAGGATCGCTCCGATGATCTCGCTGATTCCGCGGCGTCCTCGCCGGCGCCAGCGCCGCGGCCGAGACATTGACGTATGGATGCGTATCGGGTGTTATATCAATCTTCTGCTCGGACGCCGGGCCGGAGCTCATCGAAGGTCCCCTATTTGCGTGGACGCCCCTCCGGTGGAGCGAGATTCCCCGAATCCCTTGGCCCCCGGCTACTAGGCCCATCCGTGCCCCTCCGAACGAAACCATTCTCGGGCGGGTCTCGGACCCCGCGGCCTTCCCGGAGGCGTCCGACCCTCCTGGTCGGCCAACAGGAGCCCAACGATGCCCCCTCGAAACGGAGCCCCGAGCCGGTCTCGGAAGCCGCCAGAGAGGATCGAACTCCCGACCTGCTGATTACAAATCAGCCGCTCTACCAACTGAGCTATGGCGGCATACGTCAGAGACCGGCCTCGGTTTTCGCGCATTTAGGTCTTCTCACCCGTCCCCTCCAGAAGTGAAGCCACGCTCCTTCGATTCCCCACGGCGCGGATGACTGAATCCTGCTTAGAGTTGGTGCCCGCCTTGTTCCCCGGGGGAACCCGTGTGCGGAGCGAATGGGAGGGACCCGCGCGAGGGCTGTGGAGCCATTCAGAGCGCGATCGTTCCGAGGACCGTGGATGTGGCTACCGTGGATTTTACCGTCATTACGTCACCCGTCACGTTCCACGAGCTCGGAACCACGATCACCAACTGCTGGTGGCTCACGAGCGCCGTCACGGGCTCGGCCCACCCTCGGGTGCCGTTCGGGTTCAATCCGTAGCTGTTCACCCACTCCCCACTCGCCGAGAGCACCACGGCATACCAACCGGAGGCATTCGCCTCGCAATCCGAAACTGAAGGAACCCACGAGTCGCATCCTGAGGCCTGTAACGGCAGCTGATCACCCGATGAATTGGTCAGATTCCAACTCGTCATCCAGTTTGCAAGGCCCCAGGCATTGTAGTAGAAGGGAGTAGTCTGGTTATGCTCGATGATTCCCACCTGGAACGGGACCGCGAGCTGCAGCGTGCCTCCGTTCAGGCTCGACCCGGGCGACCCGGGAATCACGTCATAACTTCCATATCCGGCAAAGTAGGGATAGTTGAGGACGGCGCAGTTGGTGGTCTCATTGGAGTAGCCTCCGTTCGTTCCGTTGAAACTCTCTGCCCATAGGAGAAGCGGCTGAATGTTAGAGGCCCCCAGGAGGCCGCACCGATCGAGGATCACCCCGGCGAATCCCCCGAGGTCACCGAAGCCATCGAAGACTCCCGGCCCGGTCGTGTATATCTCCGCCCAGGGACTGCTACGGTAGAACCAGCTCAGTTTGCCCATCGCATCCATTGCGGGCTGGGCGATATTGGGGCTGTTCGTCAGAAAGGGAGCCAGCTGCCGCACCCAGTCCTCTGGGTTGCCGAGGTCATACCACGGATGGCATGGTCCGTTCACCGGCATCGGCGAGTAAGCATGGCTTGTGCCCATTGCGCTCGTGACCACGAGGATCTGCTGACTCACGTTCGAAAAATATGCGAACTGCCAGAACGGCGCGGTGCCCGAGCTCAGTGACCCGTCGAAGGCCGGCATCGTGCCATTCCATAGGGTGAGACCGTTGAACTGCGCCTGGCACGCGTTCGCGGTCAGATTGTCCAAAGGATACCCGACCACGCTAGCGCTGAACGGTGCCTCCGCTGCCACCCCGTATATCGAGAATAGTCCCCAGGGACCCCCGGTCACGTTCCGAAGTGACTGATTCACTCCCGCGATGGCCTGGTAGAGCGTTGGACCGTCGTCCACAACCGGGATCGATTTCGTTGTGTTCTGCTCGAGCACCAGGAACGCGCTTACTCCGCCAGCGACCGTCATCACAGTCGCGACAGCCACGATGAGGATCGATCTACGTGTCCGCGTCCGCGGGGCCGCGGTCATCGCCGGTGGATAGCGAACTTACCGCTTACGGGTTTCGTGACGAGCGGCAGCCGGCGAAGCGAGGGGTGTGATTGCGGATTTAGGCAAAGCCGTACCTGGGCCGGCCGACTTGCTTCACAGCGTAACAGATCCAGACACCGCAGGGACGGCGGACGATGCCCCTACGATCAACTGGTCTCCTGAAACGTTCCAGGTCCCTGGGTAGGTGACGACGATCTGTTCGCCACCAATGAGCGGGACGTTAGGAATCGCCCAAGCCGTGCTGTTGGTGAGCGAAGGGTATGTGTCCATCCACGCACCGGCCGGGGAGAGCAGGATCGCCGACCAGCCGGACCCGTTCGGGGCGCAGTCGGCGAGACTGGGGACCCATGCCTGGCAAGTGAGCGGGGTCGATGTGAGGTTCTGACCGCCCGCGTTCCGGACCGATAACTGTGTCATCCAGCTAGTGAGGCCCCAGCCGTCGTGGTCCACGATTGTGTCGTTTCCCGGTGCCGCGGCAAACTCCGTTTGAGTCGCGAACGCGAATCCCGTCTCCCCACCGCCGATCGAAACGGCAGTTCCAGGGATTGTCAAGGCGACGACATAGGGGGTGTAAACGAGAGGAATTCCATCGTATCCGCCACTGGCCACCGCGGTGCAACTCAGTGACCCGTTGAAGGTGTCCTGCACCTGACCGTTGTTGTACTCCCCGACAACCCCTTTCGCTTGCATTCCCGCGGCCCCGACCAGACCGCAACGCAAGTAGGAAGCTCCGCCGCCCTCTCCGTGGTTGATGTTCGTCAGTGGAGGCCATCCATCCGCGAACATCTCCATCAAGGGAGAGTGGCGGGCAGAATACGCCTCGCCCACGTAGTCGTATGCGGCCAGAGCCTGTATCGAAGTGTCGACCGGGAGAGGGTTTACCCAGCTCACATAGGTGGGCGCTGCGTACTCCATGTTCGATTGCCTGATGCACGCGTTCGAGAGAGGGAGCGGCGCGTAGACGGTTGGCACGCCCAATACATCCGTCGCCACAATGACCTCCTGGCTTCGGTTCGAGAAAAACTCGAACTGCCAGAACGTCGCGTTGCCCGATGCAAAGCTTCCGTTGAAAATCGGGATATAACTGCCATTCCAGACTGTCAACCCATTGAACTGGGATTGACAGTCTCTGAGGGTTGCATTGTCGCCGCCCTCAAACCCGTACGCGGCTGGCGAGAACGGGCCCTCAGGGGCGAACCCGATGTAGGAAAAGAGAATCCACGGTCCACCCGACGTGTTGCGTACGGTAGCATTGACCCGGCCCAGCGCTTGATACAACGTTGGCCCGTCTGGCCCAGGGGGTCTCGCCGGTTCATTCTTTCGTTGAAGCGACCACCAAAAAAATGAGACACCTACCCCTGCGGCGATGACCGCGACGACTACGGCGATCACAATCAGTCTAGGTCCCACCCTTGGCACTGTCACGCCGAGACGCCCCCAGGTCTACAATCTTCTACCGACCTGTATACGGCCGCTAGTAGATACACCCGCCCTTGACAGGAGAGTATTCGTAGATTCCAATGATCGTGGGTTCGTCTAGAGAAGGCGACCCGCCCTGGCCGTACACGACAAAGCATGCTGGGGGCTGGCCGTTCGGAACCTCGACCGTCCAGTTGACCATGTTGGAGTACGTCTGGGTAGTCGATTCTGACCATTGTACAGTGATTGTCTGAGAAGCCGCGATCACCCCCTCCAAACTCGCGTTTTGGCCGAAAGTGACACTGTAGCTACTCGAGTTCGTCATGGCCCCTGCCACCGTGATGCTCCCTGGATCCTGCGCGCCCTCGGACAGGTTCATGTAGTCCCAGTCCGTCAAAGCATACATTCCTGGAGCCGAAGACCCCGGGTAGAGCCACGTCGAAATGTACTGAGCCCCCTGTTCGAGCCCTTGCTCGCCGCCGCATGGCAGGTTGCACGCCGACTCTTGGGGTGCCGACCAGGATCGCGAGATTGCATTGTACTCAACAGTCCCCGAGGTCCAGAACCGCTCGAGGATCTCCAGGCTACCTCCGCTTTGGCCGTACCGGCGAGTCGTTGTGTAAGTGTTGGAGGAATGCGTTGAGTAAGTCAGAGAAAACGACCCTCCAAGTCCCAACACGTTTGCAGACTGAGAGTATGAGGCGTTCAGCCACTCCGTATTGGTTACACTGATTGAAGAGCTCACCCCCAAGTACGAGTATCCAGCTGGTGCGTTCGAGAATTCCAAGACTTGAGGCGTGTAAGGACCTTTGAAGTTGGTGGGCAGGTAGAAGTCGACCTTCTGCGGTGCCCAGATCACGACTGTCTCATTCCAAAAGCCTCCCCAAGTGGCGTCGCACCCTCCATTTATGCAGAATCCGTTCACGAGGGCGACAATTATCGCTCGACTTCCTGGCTCTCCTGAGACGAAACCATCGTAGCATGCGTACTCTGGCTTGGGAAGGTTTGGATTACCGAAGATGTAGAGGCTGTACTGGCCCAAGCTGTTTGTCGTAGTCGAGGCGTCGGACGTTCGGAGCTGTTGTGGTCGGATTGAACCCGGCTCTCCGTAAGGGATACGGCCAGGACCGCCTCGTCGAAGGAGCGGTCACGTTCTTTGGTATGTTCCAAGGGACGACCCATGACGGCGACCTTACTGTGGACGATCGAGTCGTGGTCCGTGGAGCTGCCTTGGCTCCCGCCTCGTCCTGAGGAACGAAACCGCGAACGCGACCAGGGAAGCGCGATCGTCAGCCGAGAAGCTCTCGGAAAGCCTCCCCCGAGGGACCCCGAGGTCTGCCGACCCAGCGTGCCAGGACGGGGGCCTCGCCAGCCCGCCCGGTCCTCGCGACCCCCGGCGATGACCGGATAGCCTTCTAAGCGTCGTGCGCGCTACCGGGTCGATGCCACGAACCCTAGAATCGGACCGAGTCGTTCGGGCCCCCCGTGGCCGCGAAATCAGCTGCGTCGGGTGGGGCCAGGAGGCCGCCCTCCGCTTGCTGATGAACAACCTCGACCCGGAGGTGGGCCGCGACCCCCGGCACCTCATCGTGTACGGAGGACGCGGGAAGGCGGCCCGGGACTGGGAATCGTTCGACCGAATCGTCGAGACGCTTCGCACCCTTCGGAACGACGAGACGTTGCTGGTCCAGTCCGGAAAGCCCGTCGGCGTTTTCCCGACCCACCCGGACGCACCGCGCGTCCTCATCGCGAACGCCTTGGTGGTGCCCCGGTGGGCGACGGACGATCAGTTCTGGGACCTCGAGGCCCGGGGCCTCACCATGTACGGCCAGATGACCGCGGGGAGCTGGGTCTACATCGGGACCCAGGGAATCCTCCAGGGCACCTACGAGACGCTCGCCTCTCTCTCCCGTATCGAGTTCCATGCCCCGGACCTCCGCGGGAAATGGATGCTCTCCTCCGGCCTCGGCGAGATGGGAGGGGCTCAGCCGCTCGCCGTCACGATGCTCGGCGGGGCAGCGCTCATCGTCGACGTCGACCCCCGCGCCCTCGACCGACGGCTGCGGCACGGGTATCTTGACCAGCAGGCTCCCGACCTCGACACGGCCGTGCGCCTGGTCCGGGACGCGGCCGGCGCGGGACGGCCTCTCTCGGTCGGCCTCTGCGCGAACGCGGCCGATGTCTACCCGGCGATCGTTGCGAAGGGCCTCGTCCCGGATATCGTCAGCGACCAGACGGCCGCGCACGACCTCCGGGTCGGATACATCCCTCGGGGGATGACGGTCGAGACCGCCGAACGAGCGCGCACGGCCGACCTCGGGAGGTACCTGGCCCAAGTGAAGGAGTCGCTCGCCGTCGAGGCCCGGGCGATCCTTGAGCTCCGTCGG
>DASPQC010000060.1:0-15218 GCA_035625165.1 Thermoplasmata archaeon
TAACACGACCCGGTAAATGTCGACGGGAGTCTGCACTCCCTTGAGCGCGGTCGGAGGGAGTTTCTCGAGACGATTGGGAATCTTGTTCCCGACTTGGTCATAAACTGCGCCGGATATGCAGATGCTTCCCGGCGTGGCGACGGGTTCGATCCGGGCCGTAATGTTCACGGCGTCTCCGAAAATATCCGTGCCTTGCTGCTCGACGTCCCCCAAGTGAATCCCGATACGGAGGAGGATCGGAGTAACCCCGGGCCTCCCGTTACGTTCGTGGAGCCGCCGCTGAAGCTCGACCGCGCACTCAGTGGCCTTGAGGGCGCTCTCGAACTCGACGAGGAAACCGTCGCCGGTCGACTTGACCTCGCGCCCGTGGTGTCCGATCAAGATGGATCGAGTGAGGTCCTCCTGTTCCCTTCGAAGAGTGAGAGTGGCTCTTTCGTCGGCCTGGGCCGCCGCAGTGTAACCCACCATGTCGGTGAGCATGATAACGACGAGGCGTCGGGTCGCGGCCACGAGTCGAAATTCGCTCCCGATAGATTAAGTCACAACCTTTGGACTTCTATCTCGACTGTGACTCTGAGAGGAGGACTTTGGAGCCGTCCATTTGCCTCGCTTTGAGCAACGGCAGTAGATGAGGGAGGACTCGCATCACTCAGGCCGGCAACGACCGCGTCCCCTGAAAATCCAGCCACTGGAGGGACCTGAACCAAGGGTTCAAGTCCCTACCGTGGGGGCGAGCTCGAAGTCCCGAATACGTTCCCGAGGAGAATCGTGCGTGCAGTCTGGGGGGCTGGCCCGGAGCGTTCTGCGAGAGAATCCCTGTGCGAAACCCCGGGCCACGTCACACACCGACCCGGAATTCCACATCGTCGGTTCGACGAAAGCAACTAGTACGGTTAACTCAGGGCCTCGTGTGCCGCAGTCCCTTCGCCCATCACTCCCCCCGAGCGCCAAAGACTCCCAGGGGTCAGCCGCGAGCCGGCGCCCCTGAGCGATAGCGTCGCTCGAGCGCGGCCGAGAAGCGGTCCCACGTTCTCGAGACCTGCTGCCGCAACTCCTTCGGCGTCGGGTACTTCCGCGTCACCCAACGCTCGGTGACGTACAGATCGAGGCGAGTCTTCCTCGGTCCCAGCCGGACGAGGTGGTAGTCTAAGGCCATGCGGTCGGTTTCGTCGATCTGATCGGTGTGCCAATCCGCCGGCGGATTGAGCCGGACGACATCCACCGCGATATCGGGGTCGTGCGACCCGTTGGGCGCTATCCGTACTCGGACCACTCTGTGCGGCGAGATTCGGAGCACACGGAACTTTGGCTTGACCCTGGCCCCGCGCTGAAGCCGCCCGTCATCGACCCGATAATCTGTGCACCAATCGTAGACGTACCTAAGCGGCGCGTTTACTACCTTGGAAACCCGAACCGTGGTCGTCGCGAATACGCGATGGCCTCGCTGTGGCATGCCTGGGGGACGGCGAAGATGTACTTGACGATAGAGTAGCATGACACCTGGCCGGCTGAATTGTCAGGACTTTGGGATCGCCCAAGGGCCTCGTTCGGCGCGACAGCTGGCAGGTGACGGGGAGTTGAATCAGACCAGCCGGTGGTGGACCGGTCTACCGAAAATCCAGCCACTGGAGGGGCCTGAACTAAGGGTTCAAGTCCCTCCGCCGGCAACCCTCCCAGTCGTTCCCAGAACGGGTGGAAGTGTCCGCCCCTATCGACGTGTGCAAAACGTGTGGCTTCTTCTCGCCCGATCGTGGGGCGACGAAATCGCGCGGGTCTTGCACGCCGTGGTTGAAAGCAGAATTGCAACCAAGACCACGCGGGGGGCAGCGTCTCGGGCAAACTGCTCCATCTCGCCTTGACCAAAGTTTTACCACGAGGAGGGGTTCGGGCTTCCATGGCGATTCGGATTGAGGCAGATGTCGTCATCCCGGGCTCGGGCGACCCGATTCGGGGTGGCTGTGTGGTGATTGATGGGCCGGTCATCACGTACGCTGGAACCGTAGAGGGCTCTCCGCGACCCGGACCATCGGACAATACCGTGTCGGTTCCGGCGGTCATGCCAGGGTTATGGGACTGTCACACTCATTTCGGTGGGATTCGCAGTGTCTCGATGGAAGAACAAGTCTACACTTCCTATCCCGTGGCCATCATTCGTTCGGTGAAAGACGCCGAGAGGGTTCTGCGGGCCGGATTCACGTCGATTCGTGAACTCGCCGGACTCGGAATCTACCTCAGTCGCGCCGTGAACGAGGGATCGATTCCCGGTCCGAACATCTACGCCTCGGGAGCCGCTCTCAGCACCACCGGTGGGCACGGAGATGCGCACGCATTTCCTATCGAATTCGTGAACTTCTGGCAGAATCAGCGCGAACTCCCCGGACCTTGCGATGGAGTCCCGGCCTGCCTGCTCGCGGTGCGGAAGGTGCTACGATTGGGCGCTAACGTCGTCAAGGTGTGCGCTTCCGGAGGGGTGATGAGTGATGTCGACGATCCGAAGCATCAACAGTTCTCTGACGAGGAACTGCGGGCGATTGTCGAGGAGGCGGCGCGGTCTGAGCGGATTGTCGCGGCACATTGTCACGGTAAGGCAGGTATCATGGCAGCGCTCCGGGCCGGAGCTAGGACCATCGAGCACGGCACGTACCTTGACGACGAGGCCGCCGACCTGATGATTGAAAAGGGGGCCATTCTGGTCCCCACACTCTCGGTCCAAGCCCTCGTTACCTCCGGTGGTCTGAAGGGATTGCCCGAGCACATGCTGGAGAAGGGACGAAAGATTCGCGATCAGGTCCAGCGGGCCACGCGACTCGCAGTCCGGAAGAAGGTTCCCATCGCGATGGGGACAGATATCGGCATCTCGGCCGAGGCTGGGCCGCTCAGTTGGGGCGTCAATGGCTGCGAGCTCTCCCTGATGGTCGAGCAGATGGGGATGTCGCCGCTGGAGGCCATCCGATCCGCGACGGCGCTAGGCCCATTGACTCTCGGCCCCCAAGCGCCGCGATCGGGGCAGCTCCAACCTGGTTTTGTCGCGGACGTGATCGCGGTTCGGGAGGATCCGCTCAAGCGGATTGAAGTCCTGGGCGAGCCGGACCACATTCTCAAGGTGTGGAAGGCGGGAAAGTTGGCCGTCGAGCGTGCGTCTCCCGATTAGTTCGTCTCTGATGCGATCGGGCAGGGGTAACGGCAGTATTCGAGCGAAAAGCAGCCACTGGAGGGACTTGAACCCCCGACCTGCTGATTACGAATCAGCCGCTCTGCCAACTGAGCTACAGTGGCGCGACCGGCGGAACGAGAGGATTCACCTATAATGCTGGCGGCCGCCGAGTGGACGGCCCCGAGGGGGTTTGCACCGGGTCCTGTCACAACGGGTTATCGCGCCTCGAAGATGGGGTTGAGACCGAGGCACGCCACCGGCGGAGACCGGCTCGAAACTCTAAGTCCCGGGAGCTTTCACCTCTAGCGTGGCGCGCATCACGATGGAGGGACTCCCGCCCTACGCTTGGCCGGGCGGGTCGATCCAAGGGACGCTGGTGCTGGAGACCGACAAACCGTTCCGAGTGGCGGACGTCGACCTGGCGCTCCACGGTCGGGAACTCTCGCAGGCGACCGTGCACGAGGGCAAGAGCAGCCGGACGATCGTCCAGCAGTACCCCTTCTTGGAGGTCGCCTACTCCTTCAAGGAGGGACTCTCGTTCCAGGACCCGGAACACATCGCGCCCGGAACCTACCAGTTCCCGTTCCGCTTCGACCTCCCGCCGGACGCGACCCCGTCGCTCTCAACCTCCGAGGTCGCGGCAGTGCGAGGTCGCTTCTTCTCCCGGCCGGACGGCATGTACGTCGAGTACGAGCTGGAGGCGCGCGTTCGGGTTCCCTGGTGGGTCGACCCGGTCGATCGGGTGGTCGTGCCGGTCTATTCCACTCGGCGCGTGCTGGGCACGATCCCCCCGCTTCCATCGCCGGCGTCAGACGAACACCCGTCCTTCCGTTTCGACGCCGATCCGACCCAAATCCTTCCCGGCGGGACCGTGACGGGCAGTTACTCGGTCTCCAACCCGAAAGGAAAACGGCTCGGCAACCTCTCGCTGCAGCTCTACCGTCACGTTGAGTACTCCGTAGAAGGGAGGGGCGAGCGACGCGATGGGCCGTCGTTCACCTGGGCGGTCGCCCTTGAAGGACGCGAGCCGGCCTACACGGGGCGCTTCGAGGTCGCGATTCCCAACACGGCGGACACGACCGGACCGTTCCACGGACAGCTCCACCGGACCTGGTGGATGGCCCATGGTGAACTGGATGTGGAGTTCGGGTTCAACGCCAAGGTCGACGGGTCGTTCACCCCGGCCTGAGGAGGACCGGGCTAACGGGTCCCCGCGTACCTGTAAATAGCGACGGTCCTTTCATCGCGTGACCTCGCACCATGGCCAATCTCGGCGGGGCGATTGCCCTCCTCGTCATGGGATTCTCTATCGTGATCTTCGGTGCCATCGGCTACTCGGTCTGTTCCTCCGCCGCGGCGACCCCGGGCATGAGCACCAACTGCGGTGGGTTTGGTTGGGTCATCGGCTTCGGCGTGATCATCCTGCTCAGCGGCGTGGTCCTCCTGGTGGTGGGGCTCGGCGAGGGCCGGGGGGTCATTCAGGAGGTCCCCGACCCGTCCGTTCCTCCCCCCCTCATCCAGCCGGTGGTGGTGCAACAGACGGTCGAGCGACAGGTCGTGAAGGTCCGCTGCACATACTGCGGCAACCTCTACGACGTCACCGCAAAGAGCTGCCCCTCGTGCGGCGCCCCCGTCGGCTGAATCTGCCCGCGGGGGCCTCCCCGCGAGCGCCCGGTTCAGCGGACCTGGTCAAGCGCTTCGGTGATGTCACGGACGAGGTCGTCCGGCTCCTCGATCCCGAGCGAGAGGCGCACGAGGCCGGGGTCGATCCCGAGCGCGGCGAGCTCCTCCGGTGAGAGGTGCGAGTGGGACGTCTGGCCGGGGACGCACGTCAGGCTCTCGACGCTCCCCAAGCTCGTGGCGACGTGCACGAGACGGAGATGGTGAAGGAACGGGTCGATGGCCGCAGCCCCACCCTTCAGCGAAACGGAGAGCATCCCGCCGCGGCCCCGCATCTGACGCGACGCGATCTCTTCCTGTTCGGCACTTCCGCGTCCGGGGTAGTGGACCGCGGCGACCGCCGGGTGGTTTGCAATCGCGTCCACCACGCGACGGCCGTTCTCGTTCTGGCGAGTGACCCTCAGGGCGAGGGTCTTCAGGCTCCGCGCAAGGAGGAAGCCCCCGAACGGGTCGAGCGGGGCCCCCAATAGGTGGTGCGGGTCGACCCGGGCGACCAGGCGCTCCGCCCCGACCACGGCGCCGGCGAGGAGGTCGGAGTGGCCGGAGAGGTACTTAGTCGCACTGTGGAGGGAGAGGTCGGCGCCCAGCGCGAGGGGGTTCTGGTTGAGCGGGGTCGCGAAGGTGTTGTCGACCACGAGAAGCGCCCCGACCCGGTCCGCGGCCTTCGCCCATCGGGCGATGTCGTGCACCGTGAGGAGCGGGTTGGTGGGACTCTCGAGGTAGGCGAGACGCGTGCGGTCGGTGAGGATCTCTTCCGGCGCGCGCGCCTCGGCTTCCGACACCCACCGCACTTTCACTCCGAGCCGAGGAATCACGTCATGGAGCAGGTCGAGCGTCCCCCCGTAGAGGCACGACAGGGCGACCATCTCGTCGCCCGATCGCAGGAGCGAGAGGAACGTGGCGCTGATCGCCCCCATGCCGGAGGCGAACAGATGAGCCGCCTCCCCTCCTTCGAGCTGGCGAAGAACCTCCGCGGGGCCCTCGACCGTCGGGTTCCCCCAGCGGGTGTAGATGTACGCCTCCAGCGGGTCGGCCACCTCCGAGTGGGGCGGAGGGTAGTGGAACGTGGACGACTGGTAGATCGGATAGACGACCGACCCCGCGTTCAAGTCCGGCCGCCGGGCACCGTGGACGAGCCGCGTGCTCGGCCCGACCCACTCGGGCAGCGGAGTGAACCGGGGACGATGGAACGCCTCGGTCACGGCCCCCCACCTCCCTCCCCCGCGGGGGGAGCGGTCCGAAGGAGACGTAGGCGGCCCGCGCCGTCGATCTCGTCCAGGTAGCGCACGACGGCGGGGGGCAGCCGGTCCCGCCACTCCTTCCCCTCGGCCATCGCCTCCCGGATGCGAACACCCTCGAACCGCACCCGGTCGAAGAGCGGAGTCCCCTCGACCGTGTAGCCCGCCCGCTCGAACAGCAGGCGAGTGAGCTCGTTGTTCGTGTAGACCCGGTCGAACGGCGGAAGGAGGCCCTCCAGGTACTTCACCCAGAGCGAATGTCGATGGATGTCGGCGATCGGGATGGTAGACGTCCCATCGACCGACGCCTCACGGAGGGCGCGCTCGATCATCTCCACGCGCTCTCCCGCCGTGAACGGGTTCTCCCAGGTGTACGACTGCTCGGCGCTTCCGACCCCGATGATGAGCGGCGCCGCCGGTCGTTCCGCGCGGATCCGGCGCACGACCTCCAAGTGACCCGAGTGGAACGGCTGAAACCGACCGATGAGAACGCCCCGCACGCTCTGCCGGCAATCACTCGGGGGTCAAATCTTCCACGTCGTCCAGGAACTCGTCCAGATGGTGGCAGCGCGAGGTGAGGTAGTGTCGGCAGTGCTCACATCGGCGGTCGTTCCAGGCGCCGCGGAGCTGGGGGTTGAACTCGTAGCAGTCCCGGCCGACGAACCGGTCCTCCTCTTCCTCCGAGAGAGGCTCGATCGTGGGCTGGGGAGCGGCCGGGACGTGCGCGGGGACCCGGAACGTGCCTCTCACGAGCCCGCCGGCCGGCTCGTCGGGCTCGCGGGAGCGCCGGCCGTGGGCAGCTCCTCGGCCGATCGGCTGGTCGCGTGGACCATGGCGGCGAGCCGCTCGAGGAGCGACTCCTTCTGCGTGCCCTGCCCGACCAGGGCGTACTTGAGCACGTCCCGCAACGTCCGGACCGGGATCACCTCGACCGTGCCGCGGTAGCGGGACTCGAGGACGAGGTCATCGATGTTGTCCTCGGGAATGAGGACCCGCTTGATGCCCGAGTCCGCGGCCGCCTCGACCTTGGCCGTCACGCCGCCCACCGGCAGGACCTGACCGCGCACGCTCAACGAGCCGGTCATCGCGACCGACTGGTCGACCGGCAGCCCCTCGAGGGCGCTGATGACCGCCGTGGCGATCGACACGGAGGCGCTGTCGCCCTCGACGCCGTCCGACGTCCCGACGAACTGGATGTGGATGTCGTAGCGGGAGATGTCCTCGCCCGTGTACTTCTTGATGAGAGCGCTCACGTTCTGGACGGCCTCGCGGGCGATCTCGCCGAGCTTGCCCGTCGCGACCACGACCCCGCCGTCCTTCGTCTGGGCCGGGGTCACCTCGGCCACGATCGGGAGCACGATCCCGGAGAACTCCGCCATGCCGGTCTGGGCGTTGATCGCGGCGAGCCCGTTCACGACCCCGACCGCGGCCCCCTCGACCGAGAACATCCGGTACTCCTTGCGGCGCTCGATGTACCGGTCCGCGATCTGCTGTTCCAAGGAGCGGCTGGCGCGCTTCGCGCGGACGACCTGCTCGGGGTGGACTAGGGAGGCTCCCTCGGAGAGGGCGATGTCCCCGGCGACCCGGACGAGCCCGCCCAGTTCACGGAGCCGCAGAGTGAGCTGGCCGGAGCGGCCGGAGCGTCGCTGGGCCTCGCGGACGACCTCGACCATCGCCCCCATGTCGAAGTGGGGGATCTTCCGGTCCTTCTGGACCTCCTGGGCGATGAACCGCACGAGCTTCATGCGGTTCTCCGGGACGTCCGGCATGGTCGACTTCACGTAGACCTCGTACCCGTAGCCGCGGATGCGCGAGCGGAGCGCCGGGTGCATCGTCTGGACGCTGTCGACGTTACCGGCCGCGACCAGGACGAAGTCGGCAGGTACCGGCTCCGTCTTCACCATCGCGCCGGCCGACCGCTCTGACTGGCCGACGATCGGGAACTTCCGCTCCTGGAGGGCCGTCAGCAGCGAGTGCTGGCTCTCGATCTTGAGGAGGTTGATCTCGTCCACGAAGAGGACCCCTCCGTTCGCCTTGTGGATCGCCCCGACCTCGACCCGCTCGTGCGGGGGGGTCTCGAGCCCGCCGGACTGGAACGGGTCGTGCTTCACGTCGCCCAAGAGCGCACCGGCGTGGGCACCGGTCGCGTCGATGAACGGCGGCTTCTCCTCCGTGGTATGCGAGACGAGCAGCTTCGCGACGGCGTTCGACGCGTCGTTCCGCCCGCCGGAGAAGCGGACGATGGCGTAGAGGATGAAGATGATGAGGAGGCCGAAGAGGAGGGCGGTGAAGTCGGGCGGGTGGGTCGAGAGCACGACATAGAGCGTGAGGGCAAAGATCGCGAGGGCCCCGACGATGAACAGGATCGTCCGCTGCTCCTTCTTCTGCGCCGCTTCGAGCTTCTGGGCGGCGACGATCTCCCTTCCCTTCCCGGACGGAACGACCCGGATCTTCGGCTCGTTGGGGTCCTCGGAGTTCGGGTAGGCGAGAATGTCCTGGAGCGGCTCCTTCGGGAGGAAGTCAACCATTGCCCGGGCGAGCATGCTCTTCCCCGTCCCGGGCTCGCCGATCAGGATCATGTGACGCCTCTGGGTCGCCGCCTTCCGCGCGACCTCGACGGCGTCGTCCTGACCGATCACCTGGTCGAGCAGCCGGGGGGGCACCTCGACCTGGGCGCTCGTCTGGTAGGGGAGGCTCCGGGCCCAGGTCTCGAGCTCAGTCGGAGCCGGAGATACCCCGGTCTCGCCGGACGGTGTTCCCGCTCCTTCTGCCATGGTGGCGTCCCAGCCTCCTCCGGAGGCCGTTCTGCCATCGGAACTAAGTTGGGGTCTCTATAAATCCCTTCCCGGAAACCGACTTTACCCGATGGCGGCCGGAAGAGCCTCGGGACGCCAGAACCGGCTCGAGGGGGGCCCGCTCGTTATAAATCGAGCCTGACTCGGCCCGGGAGCATGGTCCCGGCGACCGTACGGCTGGAGGGGAAGCCGGTCGCAGAGGCGATCGACGCGGCCACCCGCTCGGCGATCGCGGCCCGGGGCTCCCGCCGGCCCCCGGCCCTCGTCAGCCTTCATCGGGGAGTCGACAGTCCGTTCCGGTTCTACCTCCGGCGCCAGGCGAAGGCGGCCCAGGCGGTCGGCATCCTCTTCCACGAGGAGTCGCTCGCGCCCGGACAGGGGCCGGAGGAGCTCACCCAGCGTCTCGTCGCGCTCGACCGCAACCCCGAGGTCGACGCCGTCCTCCTCGAGCACCCGCTCCCCCCTCCGTTCGACTTCCACCGGGCCGTCTCCGCCCTGCGACCGGAAAAGGACGTGGACGGCGTGGGGCCCATGAACCTGGGCCTCCTGGTCGCGCAGCATCCGCTCCATGTTCCCGCGGTCGCCCGCGCGGCCGTGCGGATCGCCCGTCACTACCGGGTCCCGATCGAGGGGGAGCGCGTGGTGGTTCTCGGCCGGTCGGAGACCGTCGGGCTGCCGCTCGCCCTCCTGCTCGCGCGCCGGGAACCCGGGATGAACGCGACCGTTACGCTGGCCCACTCGAAGACCCCCGACCTCGTCCGGACCCTCCGGGAAGCGCGGACGATCTTTTCCTGTGTCGGACGCGCGGGCCTCCTGACCCGGGCCAACGTCCCGGAGGGCGCGCATGTCATCGACGTGGGGGTCTCCTCGGTCCCCGACCCCGCTCGTCCCGGGAAGTCGAAGAGCGTCGGGGACGCGGACTCGGCTTCGCTCGAAGGATGGGCCGGCTCGCTGACTCCCGTCCCCGGAGGGGTCGGACCGGTTACGGTCGCCGAGCTGATGGCCTCGGTGGTTCGGGCGTGGCAGCTCGGCCACGGGAAGGGCCCCGGATGAGCGCTCGCCTCGCTCGGACCCGGGCCCTGGCCCCCCGCCTCCTCCACTGCCGGGACTGCCCGATGTGGTACGGCGGGGAGGACCTGGGCTGGGGTCCCTGCTCGATCAAGAACCGGCGGGGCGACGTGCGCTACCTGACCTGGGGGGGCCACGAGTGCGACGAGGGTTACATCCCGCCCGCGGCGACCCCGACCCGGACCCGCGCTGCCGCGTTCAGGGGGGCTCGCTCGACCTCGAGGGCATCCGCGGTGGGGTACTCCTCCACCTCGAAGGCCGGCCAGCGCAAGCGGTCAGCCACCCGACGGAGGACCCGCGGCGGAAGCAGCACCCGTCGCCGTCCGACGTCCAAGCGGTAGTCGGAGCGGTCCACGGCCACGCGGTCGGCGACCGACCGCGCCCACCGCGAGAGGTCCGCCACGGCGCCCGCCTCCACGACGCCGACCACCACCGTGCCGTCCACGGTGCGTTCGGCGAACGGAGGAGCGGTCCGCTCGGCCCGGCGGATAAGGCGCTGGCGCAACTGGACCCCGTCCTTGAACCGGGACGAACAGTAGTGGAGCGGCACGCGCAGCCGCAGGTCGCGGACGACCCGCTCGGCGACCGCGCGGCTTCCGAGCACCCCCCAGCCGTTCTTCGGGTCGACTCGGTAGCGACGTTCGCGCATCGCCGCCTCGTTGGTCTCGGAGAACTCGAGCTCGTTGAGGTTCACGAAGTCGACCCCGAGCGCCTCGAGCGCGCGGAGGAGACGGCGGAGCTCCCGTTCCTTGTCCGGAACGACGGGGATCTCGACCCCCCGGCGAATCCCCCAGCTCGGTGCCGCCTCGAGCACCTCCCGGTACGCGCCGCCGCTCGTGGAGAGCGGCCCCCAGAGGTACGGAGGGATGTGAAGACGGAACTCGTCGAGGCCGGCCGACGCGAGGCGCCGCAGCTTCTCCGGGTTCGGCTCGTGGGTGTAAAGGTGGATGTGGTGCGACGCTCCGAACTCGCGCTTCAAGAGACGCACGTAGTGCTCGACCCGGTCGACCACGCCGAGGGGGTCCCCCCCTGTGATGCCGGTGCCCGACGCGCCGATCGCCCGGGCCTCCTCCACGACGTCCTCGTCCCGCTCGACCCGACGCTCGTTCGCGAACACGACATCCTTCTGGTTGCGCACCGGGGAGACAGGGCAGTAGAAACAGCGGAACCGGCAGAGGCCTGTGACGAAGAGGACCATCTTCCGCCCGTCCTGGCACTGGACGCACGCGGGGGAGAGCTCGCCTCGGTAGCTCGACGCCATCGGGAGCTGACGGAGGGCGAACGCGTCCATCGGAACGGTGGGACGCGGGCTGCGGTGGATAAGGGTTTCCGGGACGGAAGGGGGTTCCCCTGCGTCCGAACCCTCGCTTCCCGTGGTGACGCCGCGCAACCTGGTGAGGCCGCGGGAGCCTTGGGGCTCAATCTCAAATCCCCCACCTCATTCGCGGGCCCCATCGGAGGGTCCGACACCGATGGAGATGCAACCCGGCCAGATGGCCTACGACCGCGCGAGCACGGTCTTCTCGCCCGACGGCCGGCTGTTCCAGGTCGAGTACGCGCTCCAGGCGATCCAGATGGGGGGGACGGCGGTCGCCGTCACCTACGACGCCGGGATCGTGTTCGTCGCGTTCCGCAACCTCCCGGTGAGCTCGCTCGCCGAGGCGGGGTCGATCGAGAAGAGCTTCGCGATCGACACCGGTCTCGGATGCGTGACCGCCGGCCTCATCGCCGATTCGCGGGTCCTGGTCGAGTTCCTTAGGGTCGAGGCCCAGCGCCACCGTCTGACGTTCGGCGAATCGGTCCCGTTCGGAGTTCTGGGCCACGCCCTCGGGACCCTGCTGCAGCAGTACACCCAGTACGGCGGAACACGGCCGTTCGCGGTCTCGTTCCTCCTCGGAGGGTTCACGGGCCAGACGCCCGGGCTCGTGGAGCTCGACCCGAGCGGCGCGACCATCGGCTGGCGGGCGTATGCGATCGGACGGAACCGCCGGGCGGTCGCCGACTTCCTCGAGGAAAAGATCCCGGACCACCTGAATGAGGAGGGCGCGTTCAAGCTCGCGGTCCAAGCGGTGGCCGAAGGGTCGCCGACCCCGTTCCAGCCCGAGGCACTGGACGTCGCGATCCTTGAACCCGACGCCGAGCTCCGGCGTCTGCCCACGACCGAGGTGGCCCGACGGGTCAACGGGATGCAGTTCATCGGCGCCCCGGACCGCAAGGGCGGTTCGAGGTAAGCTGGGCTTTCGCCAGCCTCTCTTGAATCGGTCTCGGCCGGGCGGCGAACACTCCGTTCAGCCCGGCGTCCGGCTACGGAGCGCGGGGGAGGACTCGCCGCTCCCGCTGCGCGCCTCGCGGAACTCCTCCCGCAGGCGCATCCGCCGCCGAGTCCGATGGTAGGTGACTGCGAACCGGTGCGCCTCGTCCCGCACGGCCCTGAGGAGCAGCATCGGGGGCGCATTCGGGTTGGGCCGCATCGGCTCGGACCGGTCGGTCCGGTAGACCTCCTCTTCCCGCTTCGCGAGCCCGACCGCCGGGATCCGCTCCTCGAGTCCGAGGCCGCGGAGGGCCTCCATCGCCGCGGACAGCTGTCCCGCACCGCCGTCGATGAGGAGGAGGTCGGGGAGGATCTCCGATTCCGCGAGTCGGCGGAAGTACCGTCGGCGGACGACCTCAGCGACCATCGCGAAGTCGTTCATCCCCGGAACGGAGCGGATCCGGTACCGTCGGTACTCCGAACGCTTCGCGAGGCCCCGCTCGAAGACGACCAGCGAACCGACCGCCTCCGCGCCCTGGAAGATCGAGATATCGACCCCCTCGATGCGGTTCGGCAGGGTGGGCAGCTCGAGGAGCGACTGGAGGGCCGCGAGTACCTCGCGGGGCGCCGGGCGCGCGACCACCTGGTCGACCGTCGCGCGCGCGAGCCGCTCGGCCAAGCGACCGAGCGCGGCGTACCGTCCCGTCGGGCGGAACTGCACCTCGACGCCGCGGGGGGCGAACAGCTCGTCCAGGGTTGCATCGATCCCGGCCGGCCGCGCCGCGGCGACGTAGATGCGGTCCGGGAGCTCGAACTGGCCGCCGTAGTACTGGGTGAGGAACTGCCGTAACACCTCGCCCGGTTCGGGGAGGTCGTCGGCCGGGACCTGGACCAGATGGGGCTCGGTCGCCCGCACCTCTCCCTCCTCTACCCTCAAGAGGCCGACCGCGACCCGAAGCGTCGCCGGGTCGTTCGGGTAGGCGAGCGCGAGGACGTCCGCGCGGCCCGAACCCCGCCCGACCACCGACTGGCGCTCGGCGAGCGCGCCAAGGCCGCTCAGCGCATCTCTCAGGAGGGCCGCCCGCTCGAACTCCTCTCGGGCGGCGGCGCGACGCATCTCCTCCTCGACCTCGGGCCGGATCAGGGTCGCCCGTCCGCGGAGCACGTCCGTCGCCCGGTCGATCCGCTCGCGGTAGGCCTCCCGGTCGATCGCGCCGATGCAGGGGGCGCTGCAGACCTTGAGATGGTAGTAGAGGCAGGCCGCCTTGGGGAGGCGCACGCACCGCCGAAGCTGGAAGAGGTCCCCCAAGAGCTTCTCGACCGACCGCGCCTCGCGGGCGCTCGTGTACGGGCCGAAGAGCAGCGTACCGGCCCGCCGCCGTGGCCGGCGGACGAGCAGGATACGGGGAAACTCCTCGCCGGCGGTGACGGCGAGGTAAGGGTAGCTCTTGTCGTCCTTCAAGAGGACGTTGAACGGCGGCTGGTACTGCTTGACCAGGTTCGCCTCGAGCAGGAGCGCCTCCCGTTCGGTCGACGTGGGGACGAACTCGACGCTCGCGCTCTGCGCGAGGATCGTCCCGTCCTTCTCGATGCGGGCGCGCAGGTGGTCGAGGACGCGGCGTCTCAGGCTCCTCGCCTTCCCGACGTAGACGACCTCGCCGCGGGCGGAGCGAAAGAGGTAGACCCCCGGAGCGTCCGGTCCTTTGCGGAACCCCTCCTGGGTGCGCGCCGCGAGCTCGCTCGCCGGCACGAAGGTCGGGAGCCCGGGAGGTGGCTGGTCGCTCATGCCCGCGCCGTCCGCGCGAGGGGGGCCGCCCGGCCGAGGATCGGCTTGAGGAACCGGCCCGTGTACGACCCCGGCGACCGGGCGACCCCCTCCGGGGTCCCCTCGGCGATCACTCGACCACCCGCCGCCCCGCCCTCCGGGCCCAGGTCGATAAGCCAGTCAGCGCTCTTGAGGACGTCCAGGTTGTGCTCGATGACGACCACGGTGTTGCCGCCCGCGCGCAGGCGGAAGAGCACTTGGAGCAGGCGTTCGACGTCCGCGAAATGGAGGCCGGTCGTCGGCTCGTCCAGTAGGTAGAGCGTCTTTCCGGTCGGGGGCTTCGCGAGCTCGAAGGCGATCTTGATCCGCTGGGCCTCGCCGCCCGAAAGGGTCGTGGCGCTCTGGCCGAGCTTCACGTAGCCCAGCCCGACGTCCGCGAGAAGCTTCAGGCGGGACTCGATGCGACGGTGGTACCGGAAGAACTCGAGCGCCTCGTCCACGGTCATGTCGAGGATGTCCGCGATCGTCTTCGCCTTGAACTTGACCTCGAGCGTCTCCGCGTTGAACCGCTTCCCGCGGCACTCCTCGCAGACGACGTAGACGTCCGGGAGGAAGTGCATCTCGTACCGGAGCACCCCGTCGCCCTCGCAGGCTTCGCAGCGCCCCCCGGCCACGTTGA
The DNA here is from genome assembly GCA_035625165.1 of Thermoplasmata archaeon. Taxonomy (GTDB): domain Archaea; phylum Thermoplasmatota; class Thermoplasmata; order Lutacidiplasmatales; family UBA184; genus Lutacidiplasma. Next base: position 14,631 of record DASPQC010000060.1, read on the forward strand.
AGCTGAACCGGCCGGGCGCGAAGCCGCGGGCCTTCGCCTCCGGAAGGCCGGCGTAGAGCTCGCGGATCGGGGTCATGAGCCCGGTGTAGGTCGCCGGGTTCGACCGGGGGGTCCGGCCGATCGGCGACTGGTCGATCAGGAGCACCCGGTCGACCTCGTCGATCCCCTCGATGTAGTCGTGCTTTCCCGGCGTCTCCCGACCGAGTCCCAGGTGGCGTCGAACCGCCTTGAACAGGATGTCGTTCAAGAGGGTCGACTTGCCGCTCCCCGAAACGCCCGAGAGGCCGACGAACAGACCGAGCGGGATCCGCACGTCGTCCCCTTGGAGGTTGTGCTCGCGCGGCCCGTGAACGACCAGCCACCGGGCGGCCGGCGGGGCGCGGTGGTCGGGAAGGACGATCGACCGACGTCCCGTAAGGAACTCCGCGGTGAGCGAGCGAGGTGTGCCCGCGATCCGGTCGGGTGGTCCGGCGTAGAGCACCTCCCCACCGAGCACGCCGGCGCCAGGCCCCAGGTCCACCAGCCAGTCCGACTCCCGCATCGTCATTTCGTCATGCTCCACGACGAGCAGGGTGTTGCCGACGTCCC
>DASPQC010000061.1:0-5664 GCA_035625165.1 Thermoplasmata archaeon
GGCCGGCGCCCGCCCGGCCGGCGCGACCGTCGTGTCGAACCAGACGCGCTCGCTGCGGTAGACCGGCGCGGGGGCGCCGGGCTTCTTGTCGGTCTTGAGCCACGTCTTGTTGAGGAAGTCGAGGACGCAGAGCTTGAACCGTTCCTTCGAGAGCACGATGACGGCCTGCCGAGTGCCGCAGACGTCGCAGACGCCGATGACCCCGCTTCCGAACTTCGGTTCCGCGAGGTCCAAGAGACGGTCGTCGTCCCGCATCGACCCTCGCAGCGTGCGAGCCGGGGTCGCTTCTTAACCGTTGCCGCGGGAGACCGGTCGGTCGCCTCGTCGTACGGCCGGACGGAGCTCGAGCCGGTGCCGGTCGCGAGGAACGAGAACGGCGAGACCCCCGGCGCGAAGGCGTGCGGTCAGGGCTCGGTCGGCGGTCACGACGATGGCGGAGTGTCGCCGTGCGGCCCGAAGGATCGCCGCGTCGCCTCGGGCCCGGACTTGGATCGTCGGGAACCGTCCCGCGAACGAGAGCGCCGCGGCCGCCTCCGCGACCCCGCGGTGCGCGAGGCGTGCGACCTCTCCGCGGACGCTGGACGGGACCGAGACGACCGCCCCCGGCACGAGCCGCTCGACCTCCGCGAGGAGGGGGAACCCGACGCGGAACGGCAGGAAGAGGGCGTTCGCGTCCAAGAGCACGCGGGGACGGGCCGACCGCCTCGGACTAGGGGCGCTTGAGGACGACCCCGAGCTGGTCGCGGTCATGCTCGACCCCTCCCTTCTTCTGCCGAAGGACGAACCGTTGCGCCTTCATGTTCGCGGTCTTCGGGATTTCATCGATGAACTCGATGACCTTGGGAACCATGAAGAAGGGGAGGTGCTCGACGCAGAACTCGAACAGCGCCTTCGGCTCGACCGACGACCCGGGCTTCAGCTGGATGAACGCCTTCACATCCTCCTCGCCGAGGGGCGACGGGATGCCGACCACGACCGACTCGAAGACCGCCGGGTGCCGGTTGAGGACCGTTTCCACGTCGTAGGGGGCGAGGTTCTCCCCCCGTCGGCGGATGACATCCTTCTTCCGGTCGATGAAGTAGTAGTAGCCGTCCGGGTCCCGGGTGACGTAGTCGCCGGTGTGGAACCAGAGGTTCCTCCAGGCCTCGACCGTCTTCTCGTCCTTGTTAAGGTAGCCCGAGAACATCGTGAACGGCGACCGTGGCCGAACCACGAGCTCCCCCCGCGTGTTCGGGGGAACCGGCCGGTCGAAGTCGTCCACGACGTCCGCCTCGACGAAGCCGAGCGGCGTGCCGACGGAGCCGATGCGGATCGCGTTCGGAGGGTTCATGAGGGTCGTGCAGCCGCATTCGGTCATTCCGTAGAGCTCGATGATCGTGAGGCCGAAGCGAGCCTCGAAGTCGGCCCAGATCACCTTGGTCGCCCCCGCGGTGAGCGCGGTGCGGACCCCGTGCAGGCGGTCCGTCGCCTTCGGCGGCTGCTTGAACAGCACGTTCACCATCGAGACGAGCAGCGAGATGTGGGTCGCTTTCAGGCGCGCCGCGGTCTCCCAGTAGGTCGAGGCGTGGAACCGCTCGTCGAACGCCGCCGTCAGGTCGTTGAGGAGCGCCGTCAGCGCCGTCATCTCCTGGGCGTTGCAGTGGAAGAGCGGAAGGGCGCTGTAGAGGACGGAGTCCGGTGAGAGCCGGCTGCGCAGCCCGATCTCCCTCGGTGTCTCGATGAGCTTCACGTGCGGGATGATGGCCCCTTTTGGAGGCCCGGTCGTTCCGCTTGTGTACATGATGGAGGCGGGGTCGTGGTCCGCGACGGTCGGTCGGGGGGTGATCGGTCGGTCGGAAGGCAGTGCCGAGAAGGCGTGCGTTCCATCCGGAACGGGTTCGTCCGTCGGCGTGACATCCACTACCCACTCGTGGGGAATAGACAGCCCGGCACGCAACGGCGCGTAGGGCTCCCAGAGCCGTCGGTCGATCACCAGGGCCGACGGCGCGCTGTCGGAGAGCTCGTACCGGAGGATCTCCCCCTTGAGCGCGGTGTTGAGCGGGACGAGCACCGCGCCGCGCTTCGCGGTCCCGAACCAGATGAGAGGAAACTCGGGGGTGTTGAACAGGAGGACAGCGACCCGCTGGCCCGCCGCGATGCCAGCCTCGGCAAGGCCGTTCGCGACCCGTTCGGACTCGCGGTCGAGCTCGGCGTAGGAGATCTCGCGGTCGGCAAACCGAAACGCGACCTTCCTCCCGTTCTTCTCCGCCTTCCGCCGGACGAGGGTCGCGAGGTCGTGGTACTCCTCCTTCGGCTCGAGCATGCGACGGTCGAGTCCCGCGCGGCCATAAGGGTTGGGCGCGGGCACGGAATGGGGAGCCTTCTTACGACTGCACCGGGTCTACCATTCATGCCGCGGACGACCCAGGCGTACCGGGCCGACCAACCGATCGTCCCCGAGCTCGCGGCCGGGGCCCTGATTTTTCATCCCCGAGATCGCGACCTCCTCCTGTTGCATCACCTGAAAGAGAGTCGATGGTGCTTTCCCAAGGGGCACGTCGACCCCGGCGAATCCCTCGCGTCCGCCGCCCTTCGGGAGATCGAGGAGGAGACCGGACTGTCGAAGGTGAAGCTGGACGGCGAGATCGGCGAGGTCACCTACCGGTTCTACCGTCCCGCGACCCGGGAGAACGTCCACAAGACGAGCGTCTACTTCCTTGGCTGGACGGACGAGCGGGCGCTTCGCCTTGAATCCACGTTCGACCGGGCCGACTGGACCGGAGTCGACCGGGCGCTGAGCCTCGTACCCTACGACACCGACCGGACGATGCTCGAGGCCGCCCGTCGACGACTTCGGGACCGTCCGTCCACCTGAGTTTTCGACTCCGAAGAAAAAGGGAGGAAAGGGTTCTGGAGGGCCCGTCTCCGGGCCCTCCCCTGGGTCGCCGGTCCTCTCAGAGCTGTCGAGGCGGCTCGTCGGGGCCCGAGGGGCCGCCCGACGGAGGCATTGGGGCCTGCGGGAAGTTCCCGGCCGCGGCGGGGGGAACGCCGTTCGGCCAGCTTTCGCCGTAGCCGCCGACCAGTCCCTTCGAGGACCGGCGCTTGGCGTAGGATCTCCACTCGATCACGCCGACGGTTCCGACCACGACCACGACCGCCAGGACGACCAGCACGATGAACCCGAAGCCACCGCGAGCCGCGGCGCTGAGGCATCCGGTCTCAAGGCAGGTCGCGATCGCGTGGGCCTGGGCGACCGACATCGGCTGGGCCGTGACCGCCGACACCGGCGCCGGGGCACCCGCCGCGGGCGTCGCGCCCGAGGCCGGTTGAGCGACCATCGGCGCCGTCGCGGGAGAGCCACCGAAGTTCGACTGGGCCGCCGTGATCGAGCCAACGCCCACCCGACCGGGGTTCAGGAAGAGAACCTCGGCGGACGTGAACTTGGCCGAGCACAAGGCCACCTGGTCGAACGGGTGCGCCACCGGACCAAACAGGTCGAAGCCCTGCGGGATCAGGATGAACCCGTCGTAGAGGTCGGCTCCACCCTGCAGGATGAGGACGATCCCCATCCGGGCCTTGTGGTCACGGAAGAGCGGGGTGATTTCGACCTTGTAGCCGGTCAGGCTGACCACGCCCGTTGCGGTCCAGCTCCCGCTGCGGGAGCCAGAGCCACCGCCGGACGTGCCGTTCAGCCCGTGGTCCGACCAGGCGTAGTCGATGTTCCAGGAGGCCGAGGGCGTCGCGAGGGCGGTCGAGTTCCAGGTGTCGATGCCGCTCAAGTTCAGGGGGATCAAGCCGAGCGCGGGTACGAACTGGATCGCCGCCGAGGCCGACGCCGTGACGTTGAGGTAGGCGCTCGCACTCAACGGCCCGACGGTCCCGATGATCGATTCCTCGATGCTCCCCTGGACCATCGCCGACGCGTTGTCGATACCGAGCGCCGGTACCGCGGATCCGTTCACGTAGACCGCGGCGTCCGTGGTCAGGTTCGCGAATGCGGTGTCGTTCTCGAGTGCCTGATAGTGGAGGCTCAGCGAGCCGTGGGGCACGGTGTACGTGACCGTGATGTCGACCCCGACCGTCCGCTGCTCCTCGATCATGACCCCGTTCGTCTCGTTGGTCGCCGTGAAGACCACGGTCCAGCCGAACGACGCGGTCCAAGTGATCGTGAGGTTACCGCTCGTCCACGTGCCGTTGTCCCATCCCTGCCCTCCGTAGGCCCACGTCATCGGTGGTGACGTCGTCGTCACCGCGGGCGCAGGCACGGCGGAGGCGCTCGCCGTCCCGGCCAACGTCGGGACGGCCAGGGCGGCCATCAGGAGTGCGACGCCGGTGAGGGCGAGCCAGCCCTTCAGTCTCGCGTTCTTTGCCATGCTTTCCTTCTGACGGAGTTCGCTCCGTCCGAGGGAGAAAGCGGGCGACCCCCGAGATAAGGGAGTGTTCCGCCCGTTGACGGAATGACTGGACACTATGCGATGGTGTAGCACGGCCCCCGAGGCGCCCTACACGATGCGGCCCGCGCGCACGAGGGGACGACCGTCCACTGAGAGCTCGGCGCCGCCGATCGTCACGTAGCCCTGGAAATCGGACTTCGTCTTCCCGCCGAACCCCGAGTTGCCCCCGACCCCGACCGTCACCGCACCCTGCTCCAGCTCCTCGAGCACAGGCACGCCTCGCACGTCCGGATGGAACCCGACCTCGATGAAGGACGGTCGGTCACGACCGGCTCCTCCCGACCGGTAGCCGGCGGCGAAGGGCCGTCCGCCCCGGTCGAAGGAGAACGACGTGAGGCGGCCGTCCTTGAACTCGAGCCGGCCTCCAACGGCGGGCGCCCCAAACTGCCCGCTGGTCCGGTTGGCCCGGAATCTCCCCTCGGCCGTGTCCTCTTCGACGGCCACGTAGGCGGTGCCCTCCGGCACGCTCGTCATCCGGCCAAATCTGGTTTTCAGGTCTGCCGGGGTGATTTCGCCGAGTGAAACGGTCACGGGGCGGCCGGCGAGGGCGAGACGAAGGTCCGTCCCGTTCGGGTGGCGCAGCCGTAGCGAGCGACCCTTCTCGAACGCCTGCTGGACCTTCCTCGCCGCCGAGACCATCGTGCGCGGGCCGCGCATCGAGGCTGCGAAGACGTCGCGTTCCCACTTCTCACGGGAGACGCCCCAGTGCTGGGCGTTGGGGGTGGTCGCGCGCGCGATGGCCATGCGAGCTCCCCGGACCCCGGCCTTCCGCGCCGTGTCGTACCAGCGACCGTTGAAGGCGGTGAGCTTCTCCCGTACGGCCTCGGGAAGTGCTCGCATCCGCGCCTGGTCCTCCGGACCCCAGAAATAGATGTAGACGTCCGACCCCTCGAGCGCCTTCCACTCGGCGTCGCTCGGCGTGCCGACCTCGACGGCCCGCCCCTCCTCCACGGCGGACCAATAGGACTGCTCATCCTCAAAGTGCAGGAGGGGGCGAGCCCCGATGCGACGAGCTTCGCGAACGAAGCCGGCCGCCCACGGGAGTGCGGTGGGGTACGTTTCGATGGTGACGTTCTCCTTTGGGCGCACCCGCAGTCGCCGCCGCAGGACCTGTCGAGCGAGCCGATCCGCATTCTCCGGGGTCGCAAGTGCCATGCGGATTCCGAGCCGCGGACGGTTAATGCGGTTTCGGAGGTTTACGCACCACGTCCACCAATCCCGGGAATCCGGA
>DASPQC010000062.1:0-2924 GCA_035625165.1 Thermoplasmata archaeon
GTCGTGCTGAACCGGACCTTGTCCATCGAGTACCGCCGGCAGATCCGCTCGGCGACCTCGGGGGTCCGCTCCCACTCGTAACCGTAGATACTGCCGTTCTCCAGCTGCCGCTGGAGGGCCTCCACGAGCTTCGGGTGAGCGTGGCCGCTCTGGAGCGACCCGAAGCCCATGTTGAAGTCGAGGAACTCGTTCCCGTCCGCGTCCCAGAGGGTGACGCCCTTCGCGTGGCTCACGAAGAAGGGGTACGGGTCGAGGAACCGGTAATTGGAGTGGACCCCGAGCGGGCTCCATTTGCGTGCCTTCTCGAAGATCTCTTTCGAGCGGGGAGTCCGGCGCTCGTACTCGGCGTACGCAGCCTCGAATCGGGGGTCCATTGTCCCGCCTCCTATCGGCCACCAAGAGGATGGCCGCCCCCCACACCGGGAGACCCTACAAAACCCCGACCGGGCGGGGGGATTCGTCAGTTGTCGATTTCTTCGGACCGCGACCGTCAAGAAGGGCCGCGCCTCGCTCGCTCGGAAGGTTCAGCATGTCTCTGGTCGAGCTCGAGAACTTCGTCGGCGGGCGCTGGGTGCGGCCGGACTCCCTGGGATACCTCGACGTGCCTGACCCATCGTCGGGTGCGCTCATCTCCCGGGTCCCCCGTTCCTCCGCGGCCGCGGTCGACCAAGCGGTTCAAGCAGCTCGGGCCGCCCTTCCGGCCTGGCGCGACGTGCCGGTCGCCCAGCGCGCCCATCGCCTCCTCGCGCTCCGTGGCCTCCTCGAATCCCACGTGGAGGAGCTCTCCCGCTCGATCGTCCGCGAGAACGGAAAGACCGTCGACGAGGCTGAGGGGTCGGTGCGTCGGGGAATCGAGGCGGTCGACTTCGCTGCCTCCGCACCCGCCACGATGCAGGGCTACTTCCTCGAGGACGTGACGCCCGGGGTCGACACGACCCTCATCCGGCAGCCCGTGGGGGTGGTCGCCGGCATCACCCCGTTCAACTTCCCGGTGATGATCCCCCTCTGGTTCGCCCCGATGGCCCTCGTCTGCGGCAACACCTTCGTGCTGAAGCCTTCCGAGCGGGTGCCGAACTCGGCGAATCTGCTCGCGCGACTCTTTGCCGAGGCCGGGTTCCCGCCGGGCACCTTCAACGTCGTCCACGGTGACGCGCCCGCCGTGAACGCCCTCCTCGAGCACCCTGGGGTCGACGCGATCTCGTTCGTCGGGTCCGCCCCGACCGCGCGCCACATCTACACCCACGGGACGGCCCACGGGAAGCGGGTCCAGGCCCTGGCTGGAGCGAAAAACTTCCTCATCGTCATGCCGGACGCCGACCTCGAACGGTCGGTCCCGGCGATCCTCTCGAGTGCCTTCGGTCACGCGGGCGAACGGTGCCTCGCGGCCGCGGTCATCCTCGCGGTCGAGCCGGGGGCCGACCGGACGGTCCAGGCGATCGCGGAAAAGGTTCCCTCCCTGGTCGTGGGACCGGGCGACCGGCCCGAGACGTTCGTCCCCCCGGTCATTCGACCCGACAACCGCGACCGCATCCTGAACTGGGTCAAGGAGGGGGAGAAGGCCGGCGCCGTCGTGGTGGCCAAGGGCGAGATCCCTGCGGGCAGCGACGGCTACTTTGTCCCACCAATCTTGATGGACAAGGTCCGGCCGGAGATGGCGATTGCTCAGGAGGAGGTCTTCGGGCCGGTCCTCCTCGTCATCCGGGTGCCCTCGCTGGACGAGGCGCTCAAGGTCGCGAACCGCTCCCGGTTCGGGAATGCCTCCGCGATCTTCACGCGGAGCGGGGGGGCCGCCCGCGAGTTCACGCACCGAATCGAGGCCGGTATGCTCGGCGTCAACATTGGGGTCCCGGCCCCGGCGGCCTTCTTCCCGTTCTCCGGCTGGAAGGGATCCTTCTTCGGCGACCTCCACGCCACCGGGCGGGACTCGATCGAGTTCTACACCCGGCGGAAGGTCGTCATCTCCCGCTGGTTCTAGGGGTCAGCTGGCGCCCGCCTCCACCTTCTCGTCGGCGAGCCTTAGGGCGTGGTCGAGGGCCTCGAGCCCCTTGTCGAGCTCCGCCCGGGTCACGATGAGCGGCGGGGCGATGACGAGGTGGGAGACCCACCCGATGCAGAACACCCCGGCCTTCATCATCGCGCCGGTGACGAGGTCGACCACGAGCGGACGGCCCGCCCGCTTGTCCTCCTCGGTGTTGAACGGCTCGCGCGTCTTCCGGTTCTTCACCAGGTCGACCGCGGCGAAGAGGCCGAGGCCACGCACCTCGCCGACCGAGGGGTGCTTCTCCGCGATCTCCTTGAGGCGGGCGAGCAGATACTCCCCGTCCTTGCGCGACTTCTCGAGCAGCCCGAGCCGCTTGTACTCGTTGATGGCGACCGCCGCGGGCGCGAGCGTGAGCGGGTGCGCCTCGTAGGTGTGCCCGTGGGGGAAGTAGGTCTCGCGGAAGGCGTCGTGGATCGCCGAGGTCGTGGCGGTGAGCCCGAGGGGAATCTGGGCGCCGGTAATCCCCTTCGCGGTCGTGAGGATGTCCGGGTGGACTCCCCAGTGGTCGACCGCGAACCACTCGCCGACCCGGCCCCAGGCGCTCATCACCTCGTCCGCGATCAGAAGGACATCGTGGGCCTTCGTGATGGCGCGGATTCGCGGGAGGTACTCCGGGACCGGGACGATGACCCCGTTCGTGCCGACGACCGGCTCCACGATCATCGCCGCGACGTTCCCCTCGCGCTCCAACTGGTAGTCGACGTACTCCGCGCAGGCGACCCCACATCCCGGATAGGTGAGACCGAACGGGCAGCGGTAGCAGTAGCAGTCCGGAGCGAAGATGGTGCCCGGCACTCGCTCGATACCCTCGATCGGCCGCCGGCGGAGGTCGCCGGTGACGGAGATCGAGGCAGCGGTCGACCCGTGGTACGACCGGTAGCGG
>DASPQC010000063.1:0-34935 GCA_035625165.1 Thermoplasmata archaeon
GCGACCACCGAGATCGGGAGCGAAGCCCCCGTCTCCTGCCGGGCGATCTCCTGGATCCGCTCCGAGAGGTCGCGGACGACCGGCTTCTTTTCCTCGGGCACGTCACTCCCCTCCGAACTCGGGGCCTTCCTCGGGCGCCCCGAACTCCTCGGTCTCCTCTTCCTCGGCCTCCTCTTCGAGCTGGGCCTCCGCCTGGAGGTCCATCTCCTCCTCGGTGACCGGCGGAGCTCCCGCCGGTCCCTCGGGCCGGCGCTGGTCGGAGGTGCGGACCCGCCGGCCGAGCACCTGGGCGACCACCTCGTCCAGCGAGACCGGCGCACCCTGGTAGGAGCGGGTCGGGTCGATCCCGTCCTCGCCGTAGCGGAACTCGATCACGGTCCCCGCGGTGTTACGGACCGTGCCGTCCTCGGCGACCTTCAGGTCCTCGAGGGCGTTGATCAATCGGCGCTGCATGTACCCCGAGCGGCTCGTCCGGACCGCGGTGTCGACCAGCGACTCGCGGCCTCCCATCGAGTGGAAGAAGTACTCGGTCGGCGAGAGCCCGCGCTTGTAGCTCGAGCTCACGAAGCCGCGGGCGTCGGCGCCGAGGTCGCCCCGCTCGAAGTGGGGGAGCGTGCGGCGCACGTAGCCCCGGAGGAGCCGCTCGCCGCGGACCGACTGCTGGCCGACGGCCCCGGCCATCTGCGTCAGGTTGAGCATCGAGCCGCGCGCGCCGGACTTCGCCAGGATGACGGCGGGGTTCTCGAGTCCGAGGTAGCGGCCGGCGATGTCCCCGGCCGTGTCGCGCGCCTGACCGAGCTCGCGGCGGACCATCACCTCGAGCGTCTCCTCCAGCGAGCGCCCCGGCATCTGCTCGAGCTCGCCCTTGCGGTAGGCGGCGACCAGCTCGTTCACCCGGACGCGTGCTTCTTCGAGGCCGGTGAGGATCTCCTTCTGGGCGTCCGGCGGGACGTCTTCGTCGTCGATGCCGGTCGACAGGCCCTTCAGGCCGATGGCGGTGATCGCGAGCCGGCTCATCTCGTCCAGGAACTGGCGGGCTCGCGGCATCCCGTTGTTGCGGGCGATGGCGTCCAGGATCGCGCCCTTCTCGTAGGCGATCGCCTTCTTGTCGATCGTCCCGGCCTTCAGGACGCCGTTCTCGATCACGACCCAGGCGTCGTGCTTGCAGTTGAGCGGCGCACAGTCGCACCGGGCCCAGATGTTCGAGCGGAATTCGATCGTGAGGTCCGTCGGGAGCGTGAGGGAGAACAGCTGCTTCCCTGTCCAGAAGGGGAGGCCGTCCTTGTCCTTCCCCGCCGGTGGCGGGACCTCGTAGGTGAGCTTCGAGAGAAGGTAGGTCACCTCGCTCTGAGAGAACGTCGGGTTCTGGTAGGTCAGGAGGAAGGCCGCGGTGATGTGGTCGTGGAGCATCCCGATGATCGGTCCGCCGTAGCGGGGCGAGAGGATGTGCTCCTCGACCTTCATCAGGACCTTCGCTTCGGCCCTCGCCTCCTGGCTCTGGAGGACGTGGAGGTTCATCTCGTCGCCGTCGAAGTCCGCGTTGTAGGGCGGGCAGTCGCAGAGGTTGAAGCGGAACGTCTTGTGGGGGAGGACGCGGACGAAGTGGGCCATCATGCTCATCCGGTGGAGGCTCGGCTGCCGGTTGAACAGCACGATGTCGCCGTCCACGAGCTGCCGCTCGACGATCGAGCCGGGCGTCACGAGCTCGGCGCAGGCGTCGGCGTTCTTCTCCATCACCTTGATCCGCTGGCCGTCCTCGCGGACGAGGTAGTTGACACCGCAGCGGTACCGGGCCTCCTCGTCCGGCCCGGGGGAGGGGCCGCGCCGGACCAGTTCCTTCGCGACCTCCTGGTTGTGCGGGGTGACTTCGAGGGGGACCGTCAGGCCGCGCGCCACCTCGACCGGGATCCCGACCTCGTTGATCGAGAGGAACGGGTCGGGGCTGATCACCGTGCGCGCCGAGAAGTTGACCCGCTTTCCCGAGAGGTTCGAGCGGAACCGGCCGTCCTTCCCCTTGAGTCGCTGGGCGAGCGTCTTCAGCGGCCGGCCCGAGCGATGCCGCGCGGGCGGGATGCCGCTCGTCTGGTTGTCGAAGTAGGTGGTGACGTGGTACTGGAGGAGCTCCCAGAGGTCCTCGACCACGAGCTGGGGGGCGCCCATGTCGCGGTTCTCGCGGAGCCGCTGGTTGATCCGGAGCACGTCCACGAGCTTGTGGGTCAGGTCGTCCTCGCTCCGCTCCCCGCTCTCGAGGGTAATGGACGGGCGCACCTGGACCGGCGGGACGGGGAGGACGGTCAGGACCATCCACTCCGGCCGCCCGAACTTGGGATTCAGGTCGAGCGCCCGGACGTCCTCGTCCGGGATCCGCTCGAGCCGGGCCCGAACTTCCTTCGGCGTGATCTTGTGGCCGGTCTCGCGGAACGTGGTCGGCTTGTCGAGGACGATCCGCTGCTGGACCTCGTGGCAGTGGGGGCAGCTGCGTTCCTCCTTGGAGTCCCGCGACCGCGGGACGGGCACGCCCTCGTCCGAGTCCGCGAGCGCCTCCGCCCGCGGGCTGGGGGCGTCCGGCAACACCCGGCCGCACGCCCGGCAGGTCGACTGGAGGAGCCGCTTGATCTCCTTCGCGTAGCCGACGTGGATCACCGGCATCGCGAGCTCGATGATCCCGAAGTGACCGGGACACTCGTTGACCCGGCCCCCGCACGTCCGGCACCTCAAGTTCGGCTCGATGACGCCGAGATGGAGGTCCATGAGGCCCATCTCGATCGGGTAGCCGTCGTCGTCGTAGGTGTCGGCCGTGATGATCTTCACGGCGCTCATCCGGCGGATCTCGTCCGGGGAGAGGAACGCGAACTGGAGGCTCTTGATGCGCTTCGACAGACCCTGAGCCATCGTCCCCCTCCTACCGCATCTCCTCGAGCTGCAGCCGCATGATCACGCCCAGGCTGATCAGCTCCTCCAGGAGGAGCTTGAACGAGTAGCTCATCTCGACCGGATAGATGGACGACGTGTTCCCGCAGCTCGGGCAGCGGAGCGAGCTCGCGCGAGTGTCCGGAATCGCGATGTGCCCGCACTCCGGGTTGCCGCAGACGTACTGGATCGTTCCGTCCGACTCATCGAGAAGGCGGTCCTTGATGACCATCGCGACGCCGTGGCCGATGAGGCAGTCGCGCTCCATCTCTCCGAACCTGAGGCCACCCTGGCGCGACCGGCCCTCGGTCGGCTGCCGGGTAAGGATCTGGACCGGCCCGCGGGAACGCATGTGCATCTTGCCCGCGACCATGTGGTGGAGCTTCTGGTAGTAGATCACGCCGACGAAGATCTCCGCCTCGAACCGTCGCCCCGTGAGACCGTCGTAGAGCGTCTCTCGGCCCGACGGGTGGAAGCCCAACGCCTTGAGTCCCTCACGGAGCGCCTCCTCGCGAGCCCCGGAGAACGCCGTTCCGTCGATCGTCCGGCCCTCGAGGGCGCCGACCTTGCCGCCCAGCATCTCGAGGACGTGGGCGACCGTCATGCGGGACGGGATGGCGTGCGGGTTGACGAGCAGGTCGGGCGTCACTCCATCGCGGGTGAACGGGAGGTTCTCCTGCGGGACGATGAGGCCGATGACCCCCTTCTGGCCGTGACGGCTCGCGAACTTGTCGCCCAGCTCGGGGACCCGCTGGTTGCGTACCTTGACCTTGACGAGCTTCGAGATGTTCTCGCCCTCGGTCAGGATGACGTTGTCGACCCACCCCGACTCGCCGAAGCGGACCGTGACGCTCGTCTCACGCCGCTTCTGGGGCGTCAAGAGGTCGGTCTTCTCCTCGAGGAACCTCGGGGGGCTGGTCTTCCCCACGAGGACGTCGCCCTCGCCCACTTCGAGCTCCGGGAAGATGAGACCGTCTTCTCCGAGGTTGCGGTAGGCCGTGTCGACCCGAGCCCCGGCGACGTCCGGCCGAGGGATCTCGAATCGGTCCTCCTGTCCGCCCGGGTACTTGCGTTCCTCGCCCCGGTAGGTCCGGAAGAACGAGGAGCGGCCCAGGCCCCGGTCGATCGCCCCCTTCGAGAAGACGAGGGCGTCCTGCATGTTGTAGCCCTCGTACGAGAGCACCGCGACCACGAAGTTCTGGCCCGCGGGTCGCTCGGTGAAGTGGACGTAGCGCATCGTCTGGGTCTGGAGGAGCGGCGCCTGCGGGTAGTGCAGGAGATGGCCGCGCGTGTCCGGGCGCCGCCGGTAGTTCACCGACTCGACGCCGAGCGCCTGCTTCGCCATCCCCGAGCCCATCGTGTTCCGCGGGGCCGAGTTGTGCTCCGGGTAGGGGATGAGGCCGGTGCAGACGCCGAGCATGAGGTTGGGGTCGATCTCGAGATGCGAGTGCCGCTCGGTGAGTAGGTCGGCCGTCGGGAACTCGGCGCGGCAGAAGCCGCATTCGACGCTCGCCTCGTTGCGCTTGTCGCCCATCGACATCCAGCGGATGTCGCTCCTCGAGAGCGCCTTCGAGCACTGGGGACAGCGGTCCGGCGGGACGAACGGGTCGACCGCGATGAACGAATCCTCTTCCTCCTCCGCGTCGATCCACTCGATCTTCCCCTGGCGGATCAGGTCGGAGAAGGCGAGGGTGCCCCGGGCGAGGTCATCGAGGTCCGAGCGCGAGACGCGGGGGACCCCGTTCTTCACCACGATGAGCGGACGCCGGAGGCGGCCCGAGTCGCAGTGGACGATCACCTCGTTCATCTCGTCGTCGTAGCGAACGTTGATCTCGTAGGTCTTGTCGCCGAGCGTGGGGGAGAGGGTCCCCGTGCGCCGGCGCTCGCGGATCTCGCGGACGAGCTCGACCGGCTGGGAGTGGAGGCCGACCAGGTTGCCGTTCACGTAGACGCGCGCCGCCCGCTTCCCTTTCGGGGCCTGGGTCTCCTGGAGCACCTCGGGGCCGATCTCGCGCGTGTTCAGGTCGCGGAGGATGAGGGTCACCTCCTCCTCGTCGGCGCCCTCCGACACGTCGACGCAGAGGGCGTAGTTCTTGACGAGTCCGCAGTTCTGCCCTTCGGGGGTCTCGTTCGGGCAGAGGCGACCCCACTGGGTCGGGTGAAGGTCCCGCGCCTCGAAGTGGGGCTGGCTCCGCGTGAGCGGGCTCGTGACCCGGCGCAGGTGGCTGATCGTCGACATGTGGCTCGTGCGGTCGAGCACCTGGCTCACGCCCGCACGACCGCCGACCCAGTTGCCCGTCGCCAGCGCGTGCACGAGGCGCTGGGTCAGAAGGTCCGGGCGGATCGCGCTCGCGATCCGAAGGTCCTTCTTCCGCGCGAACGACCGTTCGAGCTGGTACTTGAGGTCCTTGAGGAGGAGGGAGAAGGCGACCCGGAAGAGATCCTCCATGAGGTCGCCGGCGAGCTTCAGCCGCTTGTTCGCGTAGTGGTCCTTGTCGTCCTCGCCCCGCACGTTGAGGTGGAGCTCGAGGACCGTCCGGGCCATGCGGGCCAGGTAGAGGGCTTTCTTGAGGCGGTCCGCCTTCGTGTCGCCCAGGTGGGGGAGAAGCGAGCGGTCGAGGATCCCGTCGACCTTCCGCTGCCGGTACTCCTTGGCCTGGCCGGTCGCGAACTTCTTCTCGAGGAAGATCAGGGCGTCCTCGGTCGAGAGGATCCCCTCGGGCGGGTAGAGCTTCTTCGAAACGCACTCCTCGAGATTGACGTTGAGCAGGTGCTTCATCGTCTGGACGAACGGCTCGTCCAGCGGGAGGAGTTCGCCCAGGACCGCCTGGAAGATCTCCTCATCGTTCTTCATCCCGAGCGCCTTCATCAGCACGACCAGCGGGATCTGGCCGCTCGCGGTCGGGACCGAGACCTGAAGGACCCCGTCCTTCTTCCGCTCGACCACGGTGAGGGAGCGGTAGCCCCCCCGCTGGCTGAACACCTTGGCGCTCTCGATCGGAGTGCCGTAGCGTTCGTTGTACTCCGCGAAGATCCGGTTCGGCGCGAGGTCCTCGAGGCTGATGATGACGCGTTCCGTCCCGCCGATGATGCAGTAGCCGCCGGGGTCGAGCGGGTCCTCCCCGTACTCCACCAGCTTCGCGCGATACTCGTCGTCCGAGAGCCAGATCTGGTCGTCCTCGGTGATCTTGTAGCGGTTCAAGTTGCACGGGCGGCTCTTGACCATGATGGGGAGGTCGCCGGTGTGGACGTCTTCGGGCGCGCGCTCGACGCCGTTCTCGACGACGGTGACCTTGAGGTAGATCGGCGCCTGGTAGGTGAGGTTCCGAAGGCGCGCCTCCATCGGGGTCAAGGTCGGCTTCGACCCCACCGGCTCCTTCACGAACGGAGCGCCGATGAAGATCGTCGGCTCCGCCGAGGGGTTCACGTTCCCCCGCGCGTCCCTCCGCCGGCCCACCCGGACGTAGATCGAGCTCTTCGTCTTCTGGACGTCCAGGCGGATCACCCCGCGCTCGGTCGAGTCCTCGCTCACGCGGGCCTCGTCCACGATCCGCTGCATCCGCGAGTTCGGGTTGTCCTTGGTCGGCAGAAAGTCGTTGTAGCTCGCCAGGTGGTGGTTCACGATCGACCGCTCGCGGAAGAACGCGTCTACGATTTCGCGCATGGAACGTCACTCCCCTCCGACCGACTGAACGATGAGCCGGTAGGCGATGGCCTCGCCGGCGGTCGCGCTCGGCCGACGGATGCGGACGAGGCGGCCGACCAGATTCTCGCCGGACTCCTTGAGCCCGTTGTAGCGGGGGTCGGTGCGGAGGCCCGGGTCCGTCGCGAGGATCCGCGGGAGCCGCTCGGCGGAGGTGCTGAGCTCCTCGAGGACCTTCTTCGACTCCGCCTCGCTCAGCACCTCATGGGCCGGGGCCAAGTGGTGGGCGACGAAGGGGCGCGGCGCCGCTTCCTTTTCGGCCGGGCGTTTCTTCGAACGGCGAGCGGGACTCGGCGTCATGCGCACCTCGAAGGAGGGGAACGGGCCCGGGGGGACTGCCGGACCGTCGCCGGTCGATCGGCGGCGGTCGTTCGAACCCCCGACCACCTGGTTAAAAGCCAGATGCTCTCTGTAGGGCCGCGGGGGCTTCCCCTCGACCAACCTACCTGAGCTACGGGCCCGAATCCGCTCCGGTCCCCTCGGACGCGGGGTGCGTATTTCAACCTATTTCCGACGCGGCTCACTGAAGGCTCTCCAGACACGAGATGATCGACCAGATCGCGGTGCGTCCGTGGGTGGGGATGTTCGGGTCGTTCGCGAGGTCATCCAGCACGTAGACGGCGCTCGCGACGCGGACGTCCAGCGCGACGCGGGGCTTCGAGAGCTCCTCGCGCGCCGACTGCGCCCCGCGCCGGATGTTCCGCGGCACGGAAACGTCGTCCGCGAGCTGGCCCAGCGAGTCGAAGACCCGCTGGAGGTCGGGCGACCCCAATTCAGGGGGTGGAGCGGGCGCGACGACGGCGGCCCCGCTCGAACGGGCGGCGGTGGGCGGCGTCATGACCGGTGGGCCTCCCCCCCTTCCTTGTAGGTGGTCACCACGAGGAGCGTCTTCGTCTCGCGAATCCCCCGAACGCTCGGGAGCCGCCGAAGGACGAACTCCTTGAGCTCGTCGTAGTGCGGGAACCTGACCTTGAGGAAGATGTCGGTGTCCCCCGTGACGAGGAAGACGTCCTCCACTTCGCCGAACTTCGCGACCTCGCCCGCGACCGAGTCCGCCTCGGCGGTCTCGACCTTGAGCGCGATGAGCGCGACGACGTGCTCGTCCCCCCAGACCTTCGTGAACGCACTCTCCACCGCGCGACTGACCGGAGCCTTGGGCGACGTTGGTTTCTCCATCGGTTTCTCCTTTCGATGTGGCGTCCTCTCCACCTCGGCGAATGCCCGACCTCTCTCCGCCGCTACGCCGCTGGCGCGGACTCAAACTCCTCTTGGAGGTCGTTGACGACTTGATCGATCACCGCACCAGAATCCGGCCCGCGGTACTCGCGGACCCCACCGGCTTCGCTCGACACGCGCGCGAGAAGATCGGTCGGTCCTCGGAGGAACTCGACGCTACAGATGAACTCCTCCATGATGGCCGGCCCCCCACCGAACCAACCGGCCGAAAAAGGCCTAGTATATAGGCTTTCATCAAGCGACACGCTCCGCGAACCACCCGTTCCGCGTTCCCGGAGGCACCGTTATCTTGTCCATCCCATACGAACGGCCGTGTCAGCGCGGGCGGAAGGGCCCGGTGCGGTGCGGGTCGAGGTCCGGGTCGAGCTCAAGCCGGGCGTCGTGGACGCGGAAGCGGAGAGCATCGAGAAGTCGCTGGCCCTCCTCGGGATCCCGTCCGTTCGCCACGTGACGACGGCCCGGATCTACGACATCGAGTTCGCCGGGGTCGACCGAACCCGCGCCGAGCAGCTCGCGGCCGACGCCGTCGACCGCCTCCTCGCGAACCCGGTCATTCATCGCGTGAGCGTGCGGTCGCTCACGGACTGACGAGCATGGCCGACTGGGCTCCGGGCGTCACCTCGGTCCCCTTCCGGGGCCGGTCCGAGGACGAGCTCGCCGCCGTCTCCGACGAACGCGGCCTCGGGTTCGGGCCGATCGAGATCGCCCGGCTCCGCGGCTACTACCGCCGCGCCGGAAGGGACCCGACGGACGTCGAGCTCGCGGGGCTGGCCCAGAGCTGGAGCGAGCACTGCAGCTACAAGAGCTCCCGACCGTACCTCCGCCGGGCCTTCGGGGCGCTGCGTCCGAAGCCTCGCGTGCTCGGGACGGGGGACGCGGGCGTCCTCCAGTTCGAGGACGGCTACGCCTACGCCATCCGGATCGAATCGCACAACCACCCGTCGGCCGTCGAGCCGTACGGCGGAGCCGCGACGGGCATCGGGGGCATCCTTCGGGACGTGCTCGCCGTCGGCGGCCAGCCGATCGCCCTCACCGACCCCCTGTTCTTCGGCCCCCTCGACCTGGACCGCTCGGCGCTCCCGCCGGGGGTGAAGAGCCCGCGGTACCTGGCCGAAGGCGTCATCGCCGGGATCCGGGATTACGGGAACCGGGTCGGCGTCCCGACGGTCTCCGGGGTGGTCGGGTTCGACCCGGCGTACGTCGTGAACCCGATCGTCAACGTGGGGTGCGTTGGGTTCCTTCCCCGCTCGCGTCTCCTCCCGAACCGCGCCCAGGCGGTCGGAGACCACCTCGTACTGGTCGGGGGGCTGACCGGCCGGGACGGCATCGGAGGGGTCGCGTTCGCCTCGAAGGAGCTCACCGACCGCAGCGAGTCGGAGTCGCGGGGGGCCGTGCAGCTCGGCAACCCCATCATGAAAGAGCCGCTGATGCAGGCCTCGGTCGAGGTGTTCGACGCGGGACTCGTCCAAGGGCTGAAGGACCTTGGGGGCGGGGGTCTCGCCACCGCCTCCGGCGAGCTCGTCCATGCGGGCGGCTTCGGCTCGCGCATCGACCTATCGCGGGTGCCGCTGCGGGACGAGGGTCTTCTCCCGTGGGAGGTTTGGATCTCGGAGTCGCAGGAGCGCATGCTGTTCGACGTCCGCCCGAAGGACGTCGACCGCGTCCTGGCCGTCTTCCGACGGGACGACGTCCCGGCGACCGACATCGGAGAGGTCACGGCGGGGCCGTTCGAGACGCTGGAGTGGGACGGAGCGCCGGCGGCTCGGCTCGACGTGGGGTTCCGCGTCGACCCGCCGCCGACTCGCCGCCCGACGAAGCGTCGGGCCCGGCGAATCCACCCTACCCCGAGAGTCCCCGACTCGAACCTCGCCGCCCTGTTCGAGGAGCTCCTGCTCGCCCCCGACTCGGTCTCCCGCGAATCGGTCCTCCGTGTCTACGACCACGAGGTCCGGGGCCGCACGGTCGTGAAACCGCTCCAGGGGGCGGTCAACTCGCCTTCGCACGGGGACGCGGCGGTGATGCAGCCCCGCCCCAGCTCGAGGAAGGGGCTCGCGATCACGACCTCGGCCCAGCCGTGGGCCTGCCGCGACGACCCGGCGCGGGGCGCCGCAGGGGTCGTCGAGGAGGCGGCACGTAGCCTCTATGCGGTGGGGGCCCGGCCGGATGCGTTCACGAACTGCCTCAACTTCGGCAACCCGGAGGACCCGCACGTCCTCTGGGACTTCGCTCAGGTCACGTCGGCCCTGGGCTCGGCGGCGAAGGCGCTCGGCTTCGCCGTCCCCTCCGGCAACGTGAGCTTCTACAACGGTGGCCTCGGCGCGGAGATCCCTCCGACGCCCGTGCTGCTCGCGACCGGCCTCGTCCCCGACATCGAATGTGTCGCGACCTCCGACCTGAAGCGCGTCGGCGATCGCCTCTACCTCCTCGGGCGGTCGGCGCCCGAACTCGGCGGGTCGCTCTGGGCTCGCCGCCAGGGGACCGCCGCCCTCCGCGTACCGCGTCCGGATCCTTCCGGATTGCGCCGATGGGGGGAGCGACTCCTCGGCGCTCACAGCGCCGGCTGGGTGCGCGCCGCCCACGACGTCTCGGACGGCGGCCTCGCCGTCACCTTGGCCGAGATGGCGTTCGGCGGCGGCCTCGGCTTTTCGGTCGACCTCGCCGCCACGGGCCTCTCCTATCCGGGCGTCGCGCTCGCGACCGAAGGGGGCTCCCGCGTCGTGGTCGAGGTCGCCTCCCGCCACGCGAAATCCTTCGAGCAGAGGTTCCGGGGGCTTCCCCTCGCGCGGCTCGGCGAGGTGGCTTCGGCGGGAGGGACCCTCTGCTGGGCGGGAGAGGAACGGACCCGGGTCGACCTCGCGTCCCTCTACCCCCGCTGGCGTGGCGGCCTCGGCCTTCCGTAGGGCAAGGATGGCAGGGACGGCGCTCGTCTCGGGCGGAAAGGACTCGGTCTACGCGGCGTACCTCGCGGAGACCCAGGGCTGGCCGGTGGACGAGCTCCTCACCCTTCGCCCCGACGACCCGGAATCGATGATGTTCCACACCCCCAATCTCGACCTCGTGGCCCTGCAGGCGGAGGCGTGGGGCAAGCGGCACCGCGCGGTGCCGACCGTCGGGAGGGACGAGAGCGCCGAGCTGGCCGCCCTGGAGGAGGCGCTTCGCGGCGGAGCCGGCCCGATCGTGGCCGGAGCGATCGCCTCGTCGTTCCAGTGGTCGCGGATCCTGCGCATCGGTGACCGAGTGGGCCGCCGGGTCTACACGCCGCTCTGGAGGGTCGACCCGGGCCGGGTCGTTCGGGAGGAACTTGCGGCGGGTCTCGACATCCGACTCGTTCACCTGGCCGCCGAGGGACTCTCCCCCGAGCTCCTGGGGACGCGTCTCACCCGCCCCTTACTGGAAGAGCTCGAGCGGCGCGCCTCGGGCGGCCGGGGCCCGAACGTGGCGGGGGAGGGCGGGGAATACGAGACGCTGGTGGTGGATGCCCCGTTCTTCCGAGCTCGGCTCGAGCTGGACGAGGTCGAGCGAACGGTCACCGGGCTGACGGCCCGACTCGAGGTCCGACGCGCGCATCTGGAACCGAAAAGACAAGAAGGGGCTCGGAACGACCAGAATCGATGACCCCGCCGGCGATTCCGCCGCGCTCCTTCGCCCTGCCCGCCGAACTCGCGCGGTCGACCGAACGGGTGCGGCGGGCGCTCGGGGACCGGCGGGCCGGGCCGAACCCCGGGTGGATCGTCGCGCTCACCGGCGCGAAGCGGAAGGAGATCTACCGGGTCCTCGGTGAGCTCGAGAGCCTCCTTCCCCTCGAGGAGGAGCTGCGCCATCGGCATCTTGCCGCGGGTCGTCCCAACTACGCGCAGATCCGGGCCCCGTTCGACCTCTACGCGATCGTTCGACTGCTGAAGCCGACCCACATCATCGAGACGGGAGTGAGCAGCGGTGTCTCCTCGGCCCACTTCCTCGCCGCGCTGCGCCGGAACCGTCGCGGGACCCTCCATTCGATCGACCTGCCGCTCCCTCAGCGGGAACGTCTGCTGCTCCCGGGCGAGTCGTCCGTCGCGATCCCTCCGGGGCAATCGAGCGGGTGGGCCGTGCCCGACTCCCTGAGGGACGGCTGGGACCTTCGGATCGGGCCCGCGCAGCGGGTCCTGCCGAAGTTGTTGCGCGAGCTCCCTCACGTGGGGCTATTCCTGCACGATGACCTGCATACGCCCGCCCACCTCACCTTCGAGCTCGAGAGCGTCCGGCCCCGATTGACCCCGGGGGCCGTCGTCCTCGCCGACAACACGGTGTGGACCGGCCGAGCGTTCCCGGAGTTCGCCCGCGGGGTCGGCGTGCCCCCGCTCTACCGCGGACGCACCGACCTGGTCGGCCTCGCGATGCCGACGCGTCCCCCGGAGTTATAGACCGAGCCGCCCTTCCACCGTCCGTGTCGGCGGCGCGCGCGGTCTCCCCCTCGGCCTCCCGAGCTCCCCGGGGGTCGACCGACCCCCTGGTGGAGGAGGAACGGCGCTGGACCGCCGAGGTCCTCGCACCGGCCCTCGGGAAGAGCCCCGAGCGGAAGCAGCAGTTCACCACGTTGGGGGGAATTCCCGTCGATCGCGTCTACACTCCCCGGTCCCCCCGCTCGGGATTCGAAGGAGTGGGATACCCGGGACAGCTGCCCTTCACGCGGGGGATCCACCCCACGATGTACCGGGGCCGTTCCTGGTCGATGCGGATGTTCTCCGGGTTCGGCTCCCCCGAGGACACGAACCGACGGTTCCGCTACCTCCTGAAGCATGGCGAGTCCGGGTTATCGATCGCGTTCGACGACCCGACCCTCTACGGCATCGACGCCGACGACCTCGAGGCGCGCGGCGAGGTCGGGAAGTGCGGGGTGAACGTGAGCTCGCTCGACGACATGCAGCGGCTCCTCGCCGGCATCCCGCTCGGCGACGTGACGACCAGCCTGACGATCAACGCCCCGGCCAACATCCTGTGGGGGATGTACCTCCTCACGGGCGAGGCGCACGGTGTGCCGATGACCCACCTCGGCGGCACAATCCAGAACGACATCCTGAAGGAGTACATCGCCCAGAAGGAGTTCCTCTATCCCCCGAAGGCCGCAGTCCGGCTCGTCACGGACACCATCGAGTTCGGGACGCACCACACCCCCCGCTGGAACCCGGTGTCGATCTCGGGCTACCACATCCGTGAGGCCGGCTCGACCGCCGTGCAGGAGCTCGCGTTCACGCTCGCCGATGGCCGGACCTACGTTCAGGCAGCGGTCGAGCGCGGGCTGGACGTTGACTCCTTCGCTCCGCGCCTCTCGTTCTTCTTCAACTCGCACAACGACTTCTTCGAGGAGATCGCGAAGTTCCGAGCCGCGCGCCGGCTCTGGGCCCGCGTGATGCGGGACGAGTTCGGCGCGAAGAAGGAACGCTCCCTCTGGCTCCGGTTCCATACCCAGACGGCCGGCTGTTCCTGCACCGCCCAGCAGCCCGAGCTCAACGTCGTCCGCACGGCCATCCAGGCGCTCGCCGGAGTCCTCGGGGGCACGCAGTCGCTCCATACGAACTCCTACGACGAAGCGATCCAGCTCCCGAGCGAGGACGCGGTTCGAATCGCGCTTCGGACCCAGCAGATCCTCGCCTACGAATCCGGAATCGCCGATGCGATCGACCCGTTCGCGGGCAGCTACTTCGTCGAGTGGCTCACCGACCGGATGGAGGAGGAGGCCCAGCGGTACTTCGACCGGATCGATGAGCTCGGGGGCGTGGTCGCGGCGATCGACCGCGGGTTCTTCCAACGAGAGATCCAGGAGGCATCCTTCCGCTACCAACGCCAGGTGGAGGCGGGGGAGTCGAAGGTGGTCGGCGTGAACGCCTACACGGTCGACCAGCCGATCAAGGTCCCCCGGCTCAAGATTTCGGAGGAGGCGCGCCGCTCCCAGTCGCGACGGCTCGCCGCTCTTCGCTCGCGAAGGGACCCACGTCGGCACGCGGCCGCGCTCGAGCGCCTCGAGAAGGTCGCGGCGACGGAATCGGAGAACACGATGCCGGCCGTCCTCAACGCCCTGAAGGCGCAGGCGACCCTGGGCGAGGTCGTCCGCTCGTTCCAGCACGTCTTCGGTTCCTACCGGGAGCGGTCGACCTACTAGGGGGTCCGCCCCCTAGAGTCTAAGACCGTCCACCGGCTCGGCGTCGGGAGGCCTGTGGACCGAGCGGCGTACCGCGCGACCCTCGAGCGGCTCTACCAGCGTCGGAGGTTCGGCATCCGCCCCGGCCTCGAGGTGACGCGGGCCCTCCTCGGGGCGCTCGGAAACCCGGAACGCCGCTTTCCCGCCGTCCACGTCACCGGGAGCAAGGGGAAAGGCTCGGTCGCCGCGATGACCCAGGTGATTCTGCGGGCCCACGGCCTCCGGACGGGGCTCTTCACCTCTCCCCACCTCGCGAGCTACCGGGAACGGATCGTCGTGGACGGGCGCCGCATCTCGCGGGAGGCGATCACGAGGGAGGTCGCGCGGATCGAGGCGGTCTCCGACGAGCTGGTGGCCGCGCGCACGATCGACCGACCGGTGACGTTCTTCGAGGTGACGACGGCGCTGGCGCTCGGCCACTTCGCCCGCCAGAAAGTCGACGCGGCCGTGGTCGAGGTCGGCATCGGAGGGCGTCTGGACGCGACCAACGTACTCGACTCCCGCGTCGGGGTCCTGACGACGGTCGAACTCGAGCACACCGACATCCTGGGGCCGACGGTCGGGGCGATCGCGACGGAGAAGTCCGGGATCCTCCACGCGGGGATGACCGGCATCATCGGGGAAATCCCCCCGGAGGCACGGCAGGTGGTCGAACGGACCGCGCGTCAAGAGGGCGTTGCGCTGTGGAACCTCGGGGAGGAGATCCGAATCACCGACCGCACCCTCTCCCGGGACGGCCAGACCTTGACCATCACCGTCCCCAACCACACCCTCCGCTCGGTCCACCTCCCCCTCCTCGGGAGGTTCCAGTCGGGCAACGCGGGGCTCGCGGTTGCGGCGTCGGTCCGCTTCTTCGAGGCGGTCGGCCGCCCGTGGGACGCCGAGGCCGCACGACGAGGTCTCGAGGCCGTGCGGTGGCCGGGCCGGCTCGAGCGCGGCCCCGGTCGCCCGGAGCTCTTCTTCGACGTGGCGCACACGCCCGAGAGCGCGGTCGCGCTCGTCCAGAGCCTCGCAGAGATCTCGCCGCTCGCCGACCCGGCCGAGAGCGCGATCGTCTTCGGCTCGCTCGCGGGCAAGGACGTCCACCGGATACTGGACGCGCTCTCCCTGCTCGCCCGCACCCTGGTGGTCGTCCCGGTGCGGTCGACCCGCAGCCTGCCCGCCTCCGAGCTCCGGGCCGCCGCGACCGGGCGCTTCCCGCGGGTGGTCGAGGCCCGCACCGCCGCCGAGGCCCTCCGCCTGGCGCGGGCCGCGACGGGGCCGGACGGGCTCACCCTCGTCACCGGGAGCGACTACCTCGTCGGAGAGCTCCTCCCGGCGACCGACGCTTCGGACGAGCCGGACCTCTCCGACCCGGGCCGCGAGCCAGGTCCCCGCCCGCCGACGGTCGCCCCTCAACGGCGTTCCGGGGGAGCGTAGCGAATGGCCCAGGACCCGGGCATGGACTGGGAGGTCGTCCTCGACCGTCTCTCGGAGCTCTACCACACGGGCGACTGGCGCCGTCCCTACCTCCGCGACCACGCCGAGGACCCCTTCCAGGTCCTCATCGGCACCATTCTCTCCCAGCGCACCCGGGACGCCAACACCGACCGGGCGAGCGCCGCGCTGTTCGCACGTTTCCCGGACGCCCGGTCCCTCGCGGGCGCGCCCCGCCGATCGGTAGAGGCCCTCATCCGTCCCACCGGCTTCTACCGCGTGAAGTCGCGCGTGATCCGCGCGGTCGCGCGGAACCTCCTCGAGCGGTACGGGGGGGAGGTGCCGAAGTCGTTCGACGAGCTCTCGACCCTTCCAGGGGTCGGCCCGAAGACCGCGAACTGCGTGCTCGTCTTCGGCTACGGAATCCCCGCCATCCCGGTCGACACCCACGTCCACCGCATCGCGAACCGGCTCGGAGTCGTGCGGACCCGGAGCCCGGAAGAGACGGAGGCGAGGCTGCGAGAGACCATCGACCCTCGGTTCTGGATTCCCCTCAACCCGCTCCTCGTCCAGCACGGCCAGAACCTCTGCCGCCCGATCGGCCCGAAGTGCCCGCTCTGCCCCATCGTGACCCTCTGCGCCACCGGGCGGGCGCTCACCTCGGGGGGCTCTCCGCCACGGCCGGAGGACCGCCCCCGCGCGGGGCGATCAGCGGTGGGAGCGCGAACAGGAAGACGAGCGGGAGGACCTCGAGGCCGGCGAGCAGTTCCCAGGAAGGGCCATACGACCAGAGGGCAACGAACCCCCCGAACGCCGCGGAGAGGAGGGCGCCCCCCGCGAGCTGGATCGAGTTGAACAGGCCGATCGCGAGCGGGACCTCCTCGCGCGGGACCTGCCGCCAGTAGTGCGGGATGACGTACATGACCGCGAAGACGAACCCGTAGGAGAACGAGAAAATGGCGCCGATGAGTATCGCGGCAAACACCCCCGCGATCGGTAGGGCCGTGAGGACGGCCGCACCTCCCACCGTCGCCAGCACGAACTGCGTGCGATGGTTCGTCCTCCGCTCGGCGACCATCCCCCCGACCGGTCCGCCGACCACGCTCGGGAGGATGAACAGCAGCCCGACCGTCCCCGCGAGGGCGGACGTCCAGCCTCGGACCGAGACCCCGTAGGGGACGATGAACTGGCCGGTCGCGAAGCTGGCCCCTTCGAGCCCGATGAAGGCGAGACCGATCGCCCAGACCCCGCGGAAGAGAAGGGAGCGAGGAACTCCGGGGGCCACGGTCGAGCGCGGCGAGGGCCCCCCGGTGGTCGAAGGGACCAGATAGATGGCGAGGAGCGTCAGGAGGCCGAGCGCCAGCCCTCCGAGCAGGAGGGACCACCGCCATCCGACCGACGGCACGATGAGGGCCGGGACGAAGATCCCGGCCGCCGCCCCGGCGCTGAACGCCGAGCTGAAGCCGCCGACCGGGAGACCTCGGCGGCCCGGCGGATAGTAGCTCGCCACAAGCCCGATCGCGGGCGAGAAGAACAGCGCCGCGCCCACGCCCGCCGCGAACCGGGTGGCGAGCAGCACCAGGAACGTCGGAGCGAAGGCGCTGGCGACCGCTCCCGCGGAGAGGAGCGCGGCGCCCCACAGGGCGACCGCCCGTGGCCCGTGGCGACGAGCGAGGAGGCCCGCGGGGACCTGGAACAGCCCGGCCCCGACCAGGAACGTGGCGACCAGGATTCCCCAGTCGGCCGGCCCGACCGAGAAGGTCGCCCCGATCGGAATGAGCGACGGTCCGACGTCGAACCAGTTGTAGGCGTAGCCGGTGCGGAGCGCCACCAAGGCCCAGGTCGCTCGCCGGGCGACCTGCTCCGGCACCGGTGCCTCC
This sequence comes from Thermoplasmata archaeon, assembly GCA_035625165.1. Lineage (GTDB taxonomy): Archaea > Thermoplasmatota > Thermoplasmata > Lutacidiplasmatales > UBA184 > Lutacidiplasma. The sequence goes on from DASPQC010000063.1 coordinate 17,324, forward strand.
GTTGCCGTGCTCCCCACCCTCCTCCCGCCGGCCCCGAGGAACGGCACCCGCCCTCGAGCGGCGCGGTCGCGGCAACCACGGGAATGCCTTAAGTGTCGAGGGACGTCGGCGCCCGCGATGGAGAGCGCCGAGTACGACCTTCCGTTCTTCCATCGGAACGGCTTCCGCCGCCGGACGTGCGTCGTCTGCGGTCACGCCTTCTGGTCGCTCGGTGAGTTCGACCGGTGCCAGGAAGCGCCCTGCCAAGAGTACGGGTTCATCGGCCGGCCGCTGTTCGCGCGGCCGCAGGACCTGCGGGGGATGCGCGAGGCGTTCCTCGGGTTCTTCGAGCGCCGCGGACACACCCGTCTCCGCCGGTACCCGGTGGTCGCGCGCTGGCGGAACGACGTTTTCTTCACGCAAGCATCCATCTACGACTTCCAACCGTGGGTGACGAGCGGGGCCATCCCGCCCCCGGCGAACCCGCTCACGATCAGTCAGCCGTCGCTGCGCTTCATCGACCTGGAGGAGGTCGGCCGCAGCGGCCGGCACTTCACCGAGTTCGAGATGATGGCGCACCACGCCTTCAACCGGCCCGACCACGAGGTCTACTTCAAGGAACGGTGCACCGAGCTCTGCCACGAGTTCCTGACGTCGGAGCTTGGTGGCGACCCGACCCGTTTCACCTACAAGGAGGAAGTCTGGGAGGGCGGGGGGAACTTGGGACCGTCGCTCAGCGTCGCCGCCTCGGGTCTCGAGGTCGCGACCCTCGTCTTCATGGAGTACGTCCGGGACGGAGAGGCGCTCAAGCCGATGCCGCTCACGGTGGTCGACACGGGATACGGCCTCGAGCGCTTCGTCTGGGGGAGCCAGGGAACGAAGAGCGCCTACGAAGCGGTGTTCGGGAGCGAGTACGACGAGCTCCGGCGCACCTTCCCGCCGAGGGAGGCCGCCATCCTCATCGACCACGCGCGCGCGCTCAACTTCCTCCTCACGGACGGGGTCGTGCCATCGAACAGCAAGGAGGGCTACTTCGCTCGCCTCCTCCTGCGACGCTCCTTGAGGATACTTCAGAAGGTGCCGGAGGCCCCGGACCTCCTCGCGATCCTCGAACGGGCCGGCCGGGAGATCGCCCGGGACTTCCCGGAGGTCGGCGCCCATCGGGACGACCTCCGCCGGGTGGTCGAGGCCGAGGTCGAGCGGTACGGCGAGGCGCTCGAGCGGGCCCGGCAGACGATCCGCCGCCAGGAGGAGCGTACCCGCTCGCTCGGGGGGAAGATCACCTCCGACGACCTCCTCGCCTGGTACGATTCCCTGGGGGTCCCCCCGGACGTCGCGGTCGAAGAGCTGGAACAGCCTCCCACCATCCCCGAGGATTTCTACGCTCGAGTGGCCGCGCGTCACGAGGGCGAAGTACCGACCTCGGATTACGCCGACACGACCGAGCCGCTGCCGGAGGTGCCGGCGAAGACCCCGCCCACCGAGGTGCTCTACTACCTCGACCCGTACACGGTGTCGTTCGATGCCCACGTCGTCCACTCGGAGGGACCGTTCGTCGTCCTCGACCGGACCTACTTCTACCCCACCGGTGGGGGCCAGGTGACCGACAAGGGCGACCTCGCCGACCGAGCGGTCGTGGATGTTGAGCGGCGCGGCCCCTACGTCTACCACCGCTTGGACGGGACCTCTTCCTTCCGGGTCGGCGAGCGGGTCCGCGGCCGGATCGACCCCGTACGTCGTACCCAGCTGATGCAGCACCACACGGCGACCCACCTCCTCAACGGGGCCCTGCGCGAGGTGCTGGGGCCCCACGTCTGGCAGGCGGGGGCGTACAAGGCGCCCGAGGCCGCCCGGATCGACGTGACGCACTATCGTCCCCTCACGAAGGAGGAGCTCCACCGGGTCGAGCGGAGGGTGAACGAGGTGGTCCGCGAGGACCGCCCGGTAAAGAGCTACTTCGAGGCCCGCTCGGAAGCCGAGCGGCGGTTCGGGTTCACGCTCTACCAGGGAGGCGCGGTCCCCGGTAAAGAGCTCCGCATCGTGGAGGTCGAGGGGTTCGACGTCGAGGCGTGCGGGGGGACCCACTGCACGCACACGAGCGAGGTCGGGGCGATCTCGGTACTGGACGTCGAGCGGATCCAGGACGGCATCGTCCGACTCACGTTCGCGAGCGGAGAACGCGCCCTCGACCTCCGCGAGGAGCACGAGGAGATCCTCAAGGAGGCGGCCCGCCGCCTGGGTGTCCCCGTCGGGAAGCTTCCCGAAGGGATCGACCGCCTACTCGCCGAGGTGGAGGAGAACCGGCGCCGCGACCGCGAGCGACGCCAGGAGGACCTGGGGAGCCTCGCGGGTCGTCTCACGTCTGACCCGGCCGCGACCGAGACCGTGGGCGAGACGGTGCTCATCACGGCCCAGGTGGACCTTGACCGCACGGGTCTCATGGAGCTCTCCCGGCTCCTCACGAAGGCGGAAGGGCGGGTGGCGCTCCTCGCGAGCGAGCGGGAGGGCCAGGGGTTCCTGTTCGTGGGGTCGACCGCGGCGGGAGTGTCGGCCCAGCAGGTGGTGGACACCGCGAAACCGCTGTTCCAAGCGAAGGGCGGAGGGAATCCGGCCGCCGCCACCGCCGTCGGAGAACCGGGCGCTCCTCTAAGGAAGGCGCTGGAGGCGGCCCGGTCGGTCGCGCGGGAAGCCGCCGCCGGATAACTGGGACGTCGTTTCCATTCTCGGCGAAAGCTTTACTTTCCGAAGGCGCCCATGACGGCAACGGGACACGGAATGGTTCGTAGGGCTCCGGGACCCTCGGTCCGGCCGTGCCGCGCGGGATCAGCATGAGCGCAAGCGAAGGGAGCACAGTCGGGGGAGTACCACCCGAGGTGATCGCCTTCCTGAGCGGGAAGGGAGGGCGGTCGCTGATTATCAAGGGCGGTGCCGGAACGGGAAAGACGACCTTTGGGCTCGAGTTGCTCGAGCGGGTCGGGCAACCCAACCGGTCGTACTACCTTTCCACCCGGATCGGTGACGAGGCGCTCTACCGACAGTTCCCGTGGCTCAAGACCACCGAAATGCGCACGCGCGTGCTCGATGCCGCGAAACTGTTCCTCGACGCGATTCAAGCGAGCGGAAAGCCCCGCGAGCACGAGCTACCGGAACCCGAGGCCCGGAAGGCCCGCGCCGGGCGGGAGGTCCTCGCGAGCTTCGGACAGGAACGGGGTCCCCCGACCCGCGTCGACCGGACCCACCTGTCCGCGCTTCTCAAGCGGAGCCCGATGCCCGAGGTCGAGAACGTCTACAACCGCATCGAGCGGGCGCTCCCGGAGAAGACGCTCCTCGTCATCGACTCCCTCGAGGGTGTGACCCACAAGTACGGACTCGAGATGGAAGAGTTCGTCATGGCGCTCCAGAAGGACCTCGTCGAGGGGTCGAGCACGGACGTCGTGATGATCCTCGAGAAGCCCGAGGCGGGCGGGATCGAGTACCTCGTGGACGGGTTGATCTCGATCCAGCGGGAGGAACTGGACGAGCGGCGAGTCCGCCATCTTCGCCTCGAGAAGCTCCGGGCGACCAACATCGGCCGGGCGCGCTACGCCGTCACGCTGGACGGTGGTCGGTTCGAGGCGCTCGGCATCACGAGCCCCCACGCGGGGCCCGCGGGGCAGGGGCCGTGGAAGCCGATGACCGACCCCGAGCGGTACTACTCGACTGGCATCCCCGACTTCGACAAGCTCCTCGGTGGCGGGTTCCGCCGGGGGAGCTTCAACGCCTTCGAGGTCGACGTGAACGTCGGGATCGACGACTACTACATGCTGTTCACGCCGACGTTCCTCAACTTCATGTCGCAGGGGCGCGGGATCATCGCGGTCCTCGCCGCGGGCGACTCCCCCGAGAAGCTCCGCGAGACGTTGATCCGGCACGTCCCGGCGAACGTCTTCGACACTCGGGTGCGGATTCCCGACTACACCGCGAGCGAGACGGAGGAACCGTACATCCTGCCGATGGCCCGGTACGGACGGGACGAAGCGATGCGCGCGATGGTGACCGCCGAGAAGGCGGCCGCCGGCCCGGACCGCAAGCCGTTCGTCGAGTACATGGCGTTCGACACGTTCGAGAGCCTGATGGGGGACCAGGTCGCGATCCGGATGTATTTCACCGGGGTCTCCCGCACGAAGCACGTCGGGAACCTCGGCATCGGCCTCCTGAAGCCCGGCCTCCTTGTGTCGAGTGAGATCCTCAACATGATGGACACCTACTTCCGGATCATCAACATCGACAGCGCCCCCTGCATCTACGGAATCCGGCCGCGGACGACCCTCTACGCGATCAGCCCGGACCCGGAGAAGGGAGCGCCGCACGCGGTCCTGACGCCGGTGGTGTAGCCGGCCGCCCGGGTCCGACCGGGTGGCATAGGGAGGGCATCGGAGCGAACCGAAACCCCCGATGCGTCCCCGGGTCTCCTCCTCCGCATTCGAGGGTGCGCTCGAGCGGGGCCGCGCGGGAGACGTCGACCTCGAGAGCGCCCTCACGCTGTTCCGCGGCGCGGACACCGTGGGGCGGGCCCGGGAGCTCTTCCGGGCGGCGACGGAGCTCCGGGACCGCCACCTGGGACGGACGGTCACGCTCACCGCCCACCTCCACATGGTGACCCGATGCGAGGTCTCCCCTCCCTGCCACTACTGCAGCCTCTCGAGCTCGCGAGCGGCCGTGAGCGAGGAACGGGAGAAGCTGGGAACGTCGGAGCTGTTGCGGCACGTGCGGGAGGCCACCGACCGGGGCGTCGATGCGATCGTCTTGGTCGGCGGAACGGTGTTCGACGGGTCGGACGACCCGGTGCGGGAGCTCCTCCCGAGAGTGCTGGACGCCACCGACGCGGACCTTGCTCTCGACATCGGACCGTCCCTATCGGAAGAGACGCTTCGATGGCTCGCCCGACTCGGGGTGAGGACCGTCTACTGCTCGGTCGAGACCGTGAACCCTCGGGCGTTTGCGGCGGCGAAGCCCGGTGACCGCCTCGCGACGCGCCTTCAATTCATGGACATGGTGGACCGCGTCGGCCTTTCGCTCGGGAACGTGGTGATGAACGGCCTCGGGCGCCCCCGGGACCTGATCGCCTCGATCCTCCACTCGAAACGATTCCGTCATCTCTCCCACCTGCACATCTCCACCTTCCAGCCGGTGCCCGGAACGCCCTGGGCCGGCCGGAGGCCCGGGTCGGTCGCAACCTCGCTCAAAGCCCTCGCGATCGCTCGCCTCGTCTTTCCCGGGGTCCAGCTCGGGCTCGCCGAGGTCGGTGTCGAGGACCCGAAGGGATTGCGCCGCGGACCGAACCAGCTCGAGGTGGGCGGCGGGAACACGCTCGCGGCGCTGCTCATCTACAAACACTTGAAAATCGACCGACTCGATTGGGTGCGGCGCCGGGTCCAGGAGCTGGGGTTCACCGCCTCTTAGGGCCCCACGACCCCGGTGGGGCAATTCCCACGGGACCTCCAGCGGCGAAGTCACAATGCGAGGAGCAGGACGCCGACCGCGTAAAGGAACAGCGCGGGCGCGAACGTCATCAGGAGGTCGTCGTCCAGCCACGGGAGCTTGGGACGCTCCGCGAGTACCGCGAGGATCGCCGCACCGACCGCGAGCCCGGCCGAGGGAAGGAATGGCCATCCGCCGATCGCCCACAGCCCCGCGAGGGCGAGGATGAAGTACGCCACGAGCGGAAGCCCGGGGTAGAGCTGAGGGCGCCCTCTCACTTCCCCCGCGATCGGGTCGACGAATGCGGTGCCGAGCACGACCGCGACCGCGATCGGCTGGGGGAACAGGACGATGGCTCCGACGAACGCCAGGGCCAGAAAGACGTAGCTCGCGACCCGGCCCTCCTCGTAGGGCCGCAGGGTCGGGAGCTGGACGCCGACCGTGTGCCGCAGGATCTCGAGGATGACCAGGGCGGCGAGTCCCGCGCCCAGGACGACTTCCTTCGGGACGATGACGAAGAACCCGTTCGGGAGGATGTAGTAGACGAGGACCGCCGCGGCCAGGGCGTGGAGGATCCTCCGCCAGGCCCGGTTCCCGAGCTCAGCGTCGCCTCCGAGGCGGGCACCGAGCCACGCCCGGAAGCGGCCGCCCCGGTGCAGGCGGAGCTCCATGGCGGGGCGGGAGACGCCGCGTCGGGTATGAAGGTAGGGGCGGTCCGGCCAAAGGTTTTCTCTCGGTCGGCATCGTCCCTTTGTGAAGGTCACGGTCCTAGTCGGTTCGAAGTCGGACCTCGAGATCGCCGAAAAGGTGAGGGCCCGCCTCGAGGAGTTCCGGGTCCCCTGCGAGGTGCACGTCGCCTCGGCCCACCGGAACCCCGAGAAGGTCGACCGGCTCGTCCGGGACCCCGAGACGGACGTCTTCATCGCGATGGCCGGCCTCTCCGCGGCGCTCCCCGGGGTGGTCGCCTCCCGGACCCTGAAGCCGGTCATCGGGGTTCCGCTCTATCGCGGCCTCGGTCTCGACAGCCTGCTTTCGGTCGTCCAGATGCCCCCCGGCATCCCGGTCGCCTCGGTCGGGCTGGACGCGGCCGAGAACGCCGCGCTGCTCGCCACGCAGATTCTCGCGCTGAAGCACCCCGAGCTCATCGCCCGCCTCGAGCAGTACCGGGCGAAGTGGCGCGAGGAGCCCCCCAGCGGGTCGGGAGGGGCCACGTGAACGACCCCGCGGAGTTCGTCCGGTTGGCGACCGAGCAGCTACGGGCCGCGGTTCCCGGCCGCGCGATCATCGCCGCGTCCGGCGGAATCGACTCGACCACGGCGGCGCTCCTGGTCGAGCGCGCCCTCGGGGACCGCGCCCGGGCGGTGTTCGTCGACAATGGCCTCCTGCGGGCCGGCGAGGTCGAGAAGGTCACCTCGTTCTTTCGCACGAGCGGCCTCAGGTTCGATGTCGTGTCGGCCGCCGACCGCTTCTTTGGGGCCCTCCGCGGGGTGACGGACCCTGAGGAAAAGCGCCGCCGGATCGGCGAGGCGTTCATCCGGGTGTTCGAGGACGAGGCGGCCCGGTTCGGGGCCGACCGGCTGGTCCAGGGGACGATCGCGCCCGACTGGATCGAGAGCGGGGGGTCGGCCCGCGACACGATCAAGACCCACCACAACGTCGGAGGCATCCCGAAGGACCTCCGCCTCACCCTGGTCGAGCCGCTCCGCGACCTCTACAAGGACGAGGTCCGCGCGGTCGCCCGCCACCTCGGCATCCCCGAGGCCGAGCGCCAGCCGTTCCCCGGACCCGGGCTGGGCGTGCGGGTCATCGGCGAGGTCACGCCCGAGCGCGTCCGCCGCGCCCGGGTCGCGAACGCGATCGTCGAGGCCGAGGTCCAGCGGGCGGTCGCCGCGGGCGAGATGGCGCTTCCCTGGCAGTACTTCGCCGTCCTGCTCGATTCCCGCACCGTCGGGGTCCTCGGGGACAACCGGGTCCACGGCGACGCGGTGAGCGTACGGGTCGTCGAGTCGGTCGATGCGATGACCGCGACCTCGATGGCGGTCCCGCGAGAGGTGCTCGCTCGGATGGCCGAACGGATCACGCGCGAGCTCACCGGCGAGGTCGTCCGGGTGCTCTACGACATCACCGACAAACCGCCCGCGACCATCGAGTGGGAGTGACGGGTTCCCGACGGACGACGCCCGCGAAGACCCTATCTGCGGTCACGGCTCGGTTGGGACGGTGCGTCCATGCCGGAGGCCCCGCCCGCCCTTTCGAAGCGGACCGTAGCGGTTCCCGAAGAGATCGCGGAGGGCCTCGAGCGGAAGATCCGGGGGTCCTCGTTCGACTCGTTGGACGCCTTCGTCTCGTTCGTCCTGGCCCGGTTGCTGGAGCGACCCGGGGAGGTCGGCTTCTCGGAGGAGGACGAACGGCTCCTGCGCGAGCGGCTCCGCTCGCTGGGGTACATCGATTGAGGAGTTCCTCACCGGCGGTGCCGCCGGGAGCCCGGGAAGACCGATGCTGAGCTGTCCCTTCTGCGGCGCCGCCGAGACCGCGCGGTTCGACCTCGAGGGCCACCGGTTCCTCGTCTTCGGCTGCTCGTTCACCCCCGAGGTCGACCCCCAGCTCTCGGAGGCCGAGCTCGTGCGCCACCTCGCGAACGACTTCGGCCGGGACGGGAGCGGCTACTTCCGCCAGATGTGCGACCGGCTCCACCTCTACGTCACGAAGGGCGACGGCGCCCGGCACCTCCGCGACCCGGGCGGCGAGGGCTCGGACGGGACGTAGGACGCCGCGGGCGGCGGCGGGGCGGGTCGACCGCCTCCGCCTCGATCTCGACCTTCATCGTGGGGTCGACGAGCCCGCTCACTTCCACCAGGGTCGAGGTCGGGCGCACGTCCCGAAACCGCTCCCCCAGCGCTCGGGCGACCTCGGGAAAATCCGCGATCGACCGCACGTAGATCCGGAGCCGGACGATCGACGCGCGGCGGCTACCGAGCGCCTCGAGCGCTCGCTCGATGTTGTCGAGCGCCTGCACGCTCTGGAGGTACGGGTCGTTCGGGCCGACGATCCGCCCCTCCGGTCCCGTCGCGGTCGTTCCGGAGACGAAGACCTGGCGGCCGACCCGGATCGCCCGCGAGTAGCCGACCGTCTCCTCCCAGGGGGTGCCGCTCGAGTACCGGGTCCGGTCGTCCGTCACGGGCCTACGCCGGCGACGGGGCGCGGATCTTCGCGAGCGCGGAGTCGGTCGGGACCAGGTGGCGCTTGAGGCCGAGCTCGGCCGGGGTGGCCCCGAGGGCGAGGCCGACCACCTGGGGCAGGTGGAAGACCGGCAGGTCGAGCCGCTGCCCCACCTCCTTCTCCGCGCGGTTCTGGTAGGCATCCAGGCTGATGTGGCAGAGCGGGCACGGGGTCGCCATCGCGTCGGCGCCGTGGGACTTCGCGTCCTGGATCTGCCGGCCGGCAAGGCGGCTCGCGGTCGGGCCCTTCACGAACTGGATCGGGAAGCCGCAGCACATCACCCGACCGCGGTAGTAGACCGGGGTCGCGCCGAGCACCTTCAGGAGCTCCTCGAACGACTGGGGCTCCTCGCCGCTCTCCGACCGCATCTCGTCCGCCGGCCGGAGGAGGTGGCATCCGTAGAACGCCCCGACCTGGAGCCCGGCGAGGGGCCGCCTCACCTTCGCCCGAATCGCCTCCAAGCCGACGTCCTGCGTCAGGACCTGAAGGAGGTGTTTCACCTTCACCGTGCCACGGTACTCGATGCCGAGCGGCTTCAGCGCCGCGTCCACCCGCGCACGGACCTGGGGGTCGGTCATCCGGACGTTCGCGAGGTTGAGCATCCCCGTGCAGGTCGAGCAGATCGTGAGAAGGTCGAGGCCCGCCTTCTCGGCGATCGCGAGGTTGCGCGCGTTGATCCCGATGTTCAGCACCTCGTTCGCCTCATCGACGAACCCGGAGCCGCAGCAGGAGAACGCCGGGAACGGGACGAGCTCGATGCCGAGGGCGCGACAGACCCACCGGGTCGCGAGGTCGAGCTCCTTGCCCGACTCCTGCGCGACGCACCCGGGGTAGTAGGCGAGCTTCATTTCGGCGCCTCCTTCGCGTCCAGGGCGTCGTAGATCTTCCGGACCTCGTCCGCGCCCTCGATCGGGTGGGGCTTCTTCCGCATCTCGGGCTTCTTGCGCATGATGCGGACGCCCTGCGGGAGCTCCTTCACGAGCCCGAAGAGGCCGTAGGTCTGGCGGGCGAGCTTCATCTCGTTGAGGAGCCCGCCGTCCTTCAGGTTCTCCTTGAAGTAGAAGGCGTGGCGGGAGCCCTGCTCGGTCGCGCCTTGGACGGCGATCGCCATCTCCTTCAGGTCCCGGATCCGCTCGGAGGGCCGGACGTCCTTCGGGCACGACTCCGTGCAGAGGTGGCAGCGTAGGCACAGCCAAAGCCCCCCGGGCTGGATGCGGAGGAGCCGCTCCTGGTGGGCCTGGTCCCGGGGGTCGACCGTGTACCGGTAGAGCTTCGCGAGCGCCATCGGTCCGGGGAACTCCGGGTCGACCTCGACGGCCGGGCAGGCGGAGAAACACGCGGCGCAGGCGATGCATCGGGGGGTCTCGTAGAACCGCTCGACCTCCGCGGGGGTCATCGGGTTCGGCGCCCCCTCGGGCATCGGCCGGCGCGGGTCGAGCTTCAGGTGGGGCTCGACCTTCGTGTACTGGGTCCAGAACGGCGACTGGTCGACCACGAGGTCGCGGACCACCGGCTGGTTCCGCATCGGCTCGACCACGATGCGGCCGTGCTTCTCGAGTTCGGGGCCGACGGGGGTCTCGCAGGCGAGCCGGCTCTTCGAGTTCACCTGCATCGCGCAGGAGCCGCAGATCGCGCTGCGGCAGGAGTAGCGGATGCTGAGCGTCGGGTCGATCTCCGCGCGGATGCGCAGGAGCGCCGTCAGGAGCGGAGTGTGGGGCGCGAGGTCGAGGGTGTACTCCTGGTACCTCGGCGAGCGGTCGCGGCCGGGCTCGTACCGGTAGATCGAGAACGGGACCTTGACGGTCGGGGGTGGAGCGCTCATCAGTAGACCCTCTCCTTCGGTTCCCACCGAGTGTACGTCACGGGGGAGTAGCTGAGACGGGGCCCCTCCGGACCCTTTGCGGCCATGGTGTGCTTCATCCAGCGCGCGTCGTCCCGCTTCGGGAAGTCCGTGCGCGAGTGGGCCCCGCGGCTCTCGGTCCGGGCGTACGCCCCGACGATGATCACCTCGGCCAGGTCGAGCATGTGGCCGACCTCGATCGCCTCCTCGAGGTTGAGGTTGTAGACCCGCGACTGGTCGACCACCCGCACGCGGTCGAACCGGGCCTTGATCGCGCGGATCCGCTTCAGCCCCTCCAAGAGGTCCGCCTCGTTGCGGAAGATCCCCACGTACCGGTCCATCGTCTGCTGCATTTCGAGGCGGAGCGCGCTCGGGTCCTCGCCGTCCTTCCGGCTCGACCACGCCCTCAGCGGGTCGGCGGCGGCCGCGAGGTCGGTCGCGTGAAGAACGGGAGCGGGCGCCTTCGCGGCGTACTCCGCGGCGGAGATCCCGGCTTGCTTTCCGAACACGAGCGTCTCCATGAGCGAGTTCCCTCCGAGTCGGTTCGCGCCGTGGAGCGACACGCAGGCGGCCTCGCCGGCGGCGAAGAGGCCCGCGACGCTCGTCTGGCCTTGGATGTTCGTGCCGATGCCCCCCATCATGTAGTGCTGGGCGGGGTAGATCGGGATGGGCTGCGTGACCGGGTCGATCCCGGCGAAGTGTCGCGCGTAGTCGCAGATCTCCTGAAGGCGGCTCTCGATCTTCTCCTTGCCCAGGTGCATCAGCTCGAGGTGGACATAGCTCCCGTACGGCCCGGCAAAGCCGCGGCCCTCGAGGACCTCGGTGACGATCGCGCGCGAAACGACGTCCCGCGACGCGAGCTCGAGGACGCGGGGGGCGTAGCGCGACATGAACCGCTCGCCCTGCGCGTTCTTCAGGATCCCTCCCTCGCCGCGGGCCCCTTCGGTGATGAGGATGCTGGTCTCGAGGAGGGCGGTCGGATGGAACTGGACGAACTCCATGTCCTTGAGGAGCACTCCGGCGTCGTAGGCGACCGCCGGGCCGTCGCCGGTGCAACTGTGGGCGTTGGTGGTCCGGCCGTAGATCCGCCCGGCAGGACCGGTGGCCAGCACGACCGACTTCGCCGCGATCTCCTCGAACTCCCCGGTCTTCCGGTCGAACGCGATGATGCCCTGCACGCGACCGTCCCGCACGACCACGGTCGTCAAGTCCCACTCGTCGTAGAGGGTGAACCGCTCCGTCCCGAGCCGCTCCCAGAGCGCCTGGAGGAGAGCAAGCCCGGTCCGGTCCGCGGCGTAGACCGTCCGGGGGAACCCCGCGCCCCCGAACGGCCGCTGAGCCAGCGTCCCATCGGGCGCGCGCGTGAAGATCGTCCCGAAATGTTCCATCTCGAGGACGATCGGGCCGGCCTCGCGGCAGAAGAACTCGATCGCGTCCTGGTCGCCGAGGTAATCGGACCCCTTCACCGTGTCGTAGGTGTGGGCGTCGATCGAGTCGTCCTTCCCGATCGCCGCGTTGATGCCCCCCTGGGCCGCGCCGGAGTGCGAGCGCAGCGGGTGGAGCTTCGAAACGATCGCGACCTCCCGTCCGGCCTGGACGGCCGCGAGCGCGGCTCGCTGACCGGCGAGACCCGCGCCCACCACAACGACTTCGTGACGCCGCATGGAAATCGGGCGGGCGAACGGCTCCGACTTCAAATGCGTGTCGCGTCGCAACCTCGCCGCCCGCGGAACGCCGGTGAGGAGGTCCCCCCGGGTTCCTCGGTGGCCCCGGTGTAATCGGCGCGTGAGCGCTTATATAGCGCACCCGAGTCCGTCTTCCACTCTCTCTACGGACGGAGGTCCTCGATGATGCAAGGTGCGGTCAACCCGGTGGACCCAGAGCGCTTCTTGAAAGGCACGACCACGATCGGACTGGTCGCCAAGGACGGGGTCGTCCTCGCCACGGAGCGGCGCGCCACCGCCGGCACGATGATCTCGAACAAGCAGACCCAGAAGTTGTTCAAGATCGACCAGAACATCGGGATCACGATCGCCGGTCTGGTCGGCGACGCCCAGGTCCTCGCCCGGTACCTGAAGGCCGAGGTCTCGCTCTACCGCCTTCGCCGCAACGCTCCGCTGAGCGCCGAGGGCGCGGCGACCCTGCTCGCGAACATCCTCTCGGGGAACCGGTACTTCCCCTACTATGCCTGGCTGATCCTGGGAGGGGTGGACGCGAAGGGTGGCCACGTCTTCTCGGTCGACCCCGCCGGTGGGTGCATCGAGGACCGCTTCGTCTCGGTGGGGTCCGGGTCGACGTTCACCTACGGCATTCTCGAGGAGAACTACTCGCGTGACGTGTCGACCTCGGATGGGGTCGACCTGGTCCTCCGCGGCCTTACGGCGGCGATGAAGCGCGACAGCGCCAGCGGCGACGGCTACCTCGTCAACGTCATCACGCCGAAGGAGTACCGCGAGCTCTCCGAGGACGAAATTAATAAACGCCTGAAGGCCCTCAAGATACCGTTGCCTCCGCCCCTACCGTAGCGGGTGGGGAGCGGCGCGGCGAACCCCTTCCTTCCCAACCACTTCCACTGCGGATGAGTTTCGACTCGCTCATAGAGCAAACGCGGGAGGCCCTCAAAGAGGTCCTCCCAGAGACCATCGAGGTCACCGACATCGAGCTGGAGGGCCCGCACATCGTCCTCTACACGAAGCAGCTCGACTCGTTCCTGTCTGGCGGGGACCTCCTCCGCCAGGTCGCCCAGCGACTCCATCGTCGCGTGGTCGTCCGTTCCGACCCGGCCACGCTCATCGACCCGAAGGAGGCGGAGAAGCTGATCCGCGAGCTCATCCCGCCCGAGGCGGAGGTGAGCCAGCTGTTCTTCGAGCCCGAGACCGGCGAAGTGACGATCGAGGCGGCGAACCCCGGGGCCGCGATCGGTCGTGGAGGGTCCGTCCTCAACGACCTCAAACGCCGCATCGGCTGGGTACCGACGGTCGTGCGGACCCCGCCGATCCCGTCGAAGACCGTCGAAGAGGTCCGCATCCACCTGCGGAACTCGTTCGATGACCGCCGTTCGTTCCTGAAGAAGGTCGGCATCCGCATCGCGCGTGACCCGTTGCCCGAGAAGCTCTGGGCGCGCAACACCGCGCTCGGAGGCTACCGCGAGGTCGGCCGCAGCGCCCACCTCCTCACCACGCAGAACTCGAAGGTGCTGATCGACTGCGGGATCGACCCCGGTTCCGACCGAACGCCGTTCTTCAACGCGCCCGAGCTCCTTCCGCTCGACTCGCTGGACGCCGTGGTCGTGACGCACGCCCACTTGGACCACTGCGGTCTCGTCCCGGTGCTTCTCAAGTACGGGTACAAAGGCCCCATCTACTGCACCGCGCCGACCCGCGACCTGATGACGCTCATGCTCCTGGACGCGATCAAGGTCGTCAACCAGGAGGCGCGCCGCGGGCTCTACGACTCTTCGCACGTTCGGGAGCTCGTTACGCGGACGATTCCGCTCCGCTGGGGCGAGACGACCGACATCGCCCCGGACATCCGCCTGACCCTCCACAACGCCGGTCACATCCTCGGGTCCTCGATCTGCCACTTCCACCTGGGCGAGGGCGACCACAACCTCGCCTACTCCGGGGACATCAAGTTCGAACGGAGCTGGCTGTTCAACCCGGCGACCAACCGCTTCCCGCGGCTGGAGACCCTGGTGCTGGAGTCGACCTACGGCGGCTACCGCGACGTCCAGCCGAGCCGCCAGGAGGCGACGGAGGAGTTCTCCGGTCTCGCCACCAAGATCCTGAGCCGGGGCGGGAAGCTCGTCGTCCCGGTCTTCGCGGTCGGCCGTTCCCAGGAAGTGATGCTCGTCCTCGAGGAGCGGATGCGGGAGGGAAAGATCCCCCGGGTCCCGGTCTACCTCGACGGGATGATCTTCGAAGCGACCGCGATCCACACCGCCTACCCCGAGTTCCTCAACAGCCAGCTGAGGACGCAGATCTTCCAGCAGGGGGACAACCCGTTCCTCTCCGACATCTTCCGCCGAGTCGACTCCTCCCAGATGCGCAGCGGGATCGTCGACTCGAAGGACCCGTGCATCGTCCTCGCCACCTCGGGGATGATGAGCGGGGGCCCGGTGATGGAGTACTTCCGGGCATGGGCCCCCGAGGAGAAGAACGGCCTCCTCTTCGTCGGGTACCAGGCGGAGGGCACGTTCGGCAAGCGGCTCCAGCGGGGGATGACGGAGGCGACGTTCCTGGACGGCCCGCGGCAGGCCTCCATCCCCGTCCGCCTGGAGCTCGCCACGATCGAGGGGTTCTCGGGCCATTCGGACCGGGTCCAGCTGATGAACTACGTCGCCTCCCTCGACCCGCGTCCGCAGCGCGTGATCCTGAACCACGGCGAGGAGTCGAAGACCGTCGACCTCGCCTCCAGCCTCCACAAGCGCTACAACGTCGAGTCCCGGGCACCGTTCAATCTCGAGGCGGTCCGGCTCCTCTGAGACCCCTCATGAACCGTCGCGCGGGACGAAACGATTTATAGCATGTCCCGGCTCGTCCGCCTCGTCTCCTGAACGAGCCAAAGGTGGGTGGATGCCCCGAGCGAACCGACGGTTTCTGGTCCTGGGATTGGACGGGGGCACGTTCGCTCTCCTCGACCCCCTGATGCGGGCCGGTGACCTTCCGTTCCTCCGTTCCCTTGCGAAGGACGGTCTGCGGGCCCCGCTCCAGTCGGTCTATCCGGCGAAGACGATCCCCGCGTGGTACTCCTTCGCGACCGGGAAGGACCCGGGCCAACTCGGCATCTTCGGCTTCATGGAGCCGGACGGGGGCCCCGGCCGCTCCCACCTCGTACGGACGTTCCGGCCGTCCGAGGCGATCTGGGACACGCTCTCCCGCTCCGGCGCCAAGGTCGGCGTCCTCAACCTTCCCCTCGGCGCGGGCTACCCGGTCCACGGCTTCGTGATGCCGGGCTTCTTCTCGGACGCGGCCGACACCTACCCTCGCGCGCTTCGCTCGCAGATCGAGGGGGCCCTCGGCTGCCCGTACCCGGGGGAGCTACCGCTCTACCGGTCGAGCCAGCGGGCCGATTGGATGGCCTCCGCGACCCGGGCGGTCGAGCTCCGGGGCCAAGTCGCCGAGATTCTGACGGCGCGGGAGCGCCCCGAGTTCTTGTTCGTGCTGTTCCGCGAGACCGACCGCATCGAGCACCAGATGTGGGACGAGCTCGACCGGCCGGTGGACGCCATCCCCGCCGACCTCCGGGAGTTCTGGCGCACGGTCGATGCGGCGTGCGCCCGGGTCGACCGAGCGTTCCGCGAGGCCGGGGGCCCGTCGGTCACGATGGTCGTCTCGGACCACGGCCACGGCGCCGTGCGTTCCGACTTCCTCACGAACCGCTGGCTGGCCCAGGAAGGGTTCCTCTCCTTCCGGGGAGGGGACGCCCTCGAGGGGCGACGGCTCATCGCTCGGGCGATCCTGAAGAGCCAGCAGTTCGCGCTGGGCCGCCGCCTGGGGAAGCCGCTCGCCGAACTCCTGAAGCACCGCCCGCTCTCTCCGATGCAGAAGCTCATCGGGGGCTCCGCCTCCTTCGAGGAGACGGCCCGACGGATCGACTGGCGGAACAGTCTCGCCTACTCCTACCCGATCCCCGAGGGGATCTACCTCAACCCGTACAACCCGAACCTCGACCACGACCGGAAGAAGGACGTGACGCGGGAGATCCGGCGGCGGCTGGAACAGTACCCGGAGGCCCGAGTGGAGGTGTTCGAGCCGAGGGAGATCTACCACGGCCAGAACCTCGCCCGAGCCCCGGCGCTCCTCATCCGGGTGGACGGGATGGCGACCGAGCCGTGGATGGATTTCCGGTACGAGACTCCGCTCATTCGCGAGCGCCCGGGGTTCTTCTACGGTTCCGGCACCCACCGCATGGAAGGGATCCTGATCGCCGCGGGGGACGGAGTACCGCACGGCCGCTC
Source organism: Thermoplasmata archaeon (assembly GCA_035625165.1). GTDB lineage: Archaea > Thermoplasmatota > Thermoplasmata > Lutacidiplasmatales > UBA184 > Lutacidiplasma. The sequence continues at coordinate 33,781 of DASPQC010000063.1, forward strand.
GGAGCGAGCGAGGAGCCTCCTCGACGTGGCGCCGACGGTCCTCGAGGGAATGGGGTTCGCGCCCTCCGCCGAGCTCCGCGGGCAGTCGTTCCTCGGGCAGCTCACCGCGTAGGTCGGTGCGCCAAGTCCCGCGGCGGAACGCTTTTCGGCGGGCTCGGCTGAGCCCCGGCGAATGGCCCTTCGGTCGATCGACCTGATCGCGACGGGGCCTCCCTCCCCCGACCCCTACCACCCGACCGCGCCGGCCTGGGCGCTCGCGGGCTCGCTCGGGGCCCGAGGCCACCGGGTCCGCGTCCTCCATCCGGAGCTCGGAGAGGCAGTGGCGCCACCCCCGGGGGTGGTCGCGGTCCCGCTCCCGTTCCCCTTCCGCCGACCGGGTGCCGCGCTCGAGGGGGCCGACTGGGCGCGCGCCGCGGCGCTCCACTTCCTTCCCGACACCGACCTCGTCATCCGCGACCCGTCCGGACTCGGGAGCCTCGGGCTGGGCCGCGGGCCCCGGCGGGAGACCGCGCTCGCGGCGTTCGTCCGGGGCATCGAGCTCTCCCGGTTCGACCGGGCGCACGCGGGGCGGTCGGTCGGAGGCATGGTCGGGCGGGTCGACGCCTGGCGCGAACGTCGGTCGATCCGGCGGCTCGAGCGGGCCGCGCTCGCCGAGGCCGACCGCCTGTTCGTCGATCACCCGACGGTGCGGGAAACACTGGTCCGGGAGTACGGCCTGGACGAAGACCGGCTCTCGTCGTCCGTCTCCCCGGTTGCGCTGAGTCCGTCGGGAGTGGAACGTGCGCGCGCCCGCCAGGATCTCGGGATCCCACTCGACGTGCCGGTGGTGGCCGCCCTGGCGGCGTCGGGCGACCCGTCCTTCGCGGGCGTCGACCGGGTGCGCGAGGCGTTCCGACGCATCCGACCGATTTTCCCCGGGGTTCGGCTCATCGTGGCCGGGGCCACCTGCCCGACCGACCCGGGGACGGTCGCGGACCCCGCCCGGGAAGGAGCGACGTTCGATCGGGCCTTGGCCGCCTCCGACGTCGCCCTCTTCGCTCCCCGGGTGCCGGGGTTCGACCCGGGCGTCGTGCTCGCGCAGCGGGCCGGGGTCGCCTCGATCGTCCTTCCCGAAGTCGAGCTCCCTCTCGACCCTTCGGGCACCCTGCGCCGCGT
>DASPQC010000064.1:0-11063 GCA_035625165.1 Thermoplasmata archaeon
GCTCGTCGTGGATGAGCTCAGGGTATCATTGAACGTGACGCTCCACGAAGTTCCGATGGGCAGACCCGTCTCGGTGAACGTCACCGTGTAGTGCGGGGCGCCCGAGGCACCCTGCGGGGCGATCACCGCGACCGTCCCGTCGACGGAATCTCCGGCGTAGAGGTGGCCCGTCACGGGGTCGAAAGCTAAGGACGAGGGGGCGGTCCCGACAGGATAGATCGATCCTACGATGGTGTCCGTCACGTCGGAAATCACCGTGATGTTCTCGGAATTGCCGTTGAAGTTGCCGACGAAAACCTCGTCGGCTGCCGGATCGTAGGCGGATCCGAACGCGAAGGTACCGGTGCCGATCGATGCGACGACCGTATTCGTCGCGTCCGAGATCACGCTGACGTTGTCGCTGCCAAAGTTCGGGACGAAGATCTGGCCCTTTCCGCTGTCGTAGACCAGCTCCCCGTCGGGCGTTGCTCCGATGTTGATGCGACCCACGATGGTGTTCGTGGTGTCGTTGATCACAGTGACGTTGGAGTTCGTGAGCTCACCGAACAAATTGGCGACGAAGATCTCGCCCTTTCCAGCGTCGTAGACCAGGCTCCACGGGTCGTCACCGACGTTGGGGATCGCCCCGACGACGGTGTCCGTGGTGTCGTTCACGATGGTGACGTTGGACCCGGACTCGGTCCCCACGAAGATCTCTCCCTTCGCCGGGTCGTACGCCATCCCCGTCGGCGCGACGCCCGGGAGCGGGATGGTCTTCACCACCGCGAACGTCGTATCGTTGATCACGCTGAGGCCGACCCCGCTCGCGGTGTCGGAGGTGAAGATCTCTCCCTTGCCGCGGTCGTACACGACCCGCACCGGCTCCTCATTGGCCCCCGCGTGGGTCGGGAGGCGAATCAGGTCGACGACGTGGTTGGTCGTGTCGGATACAACGGCGACCTCGCTGGCCAATTCGTCCGCCAGGAACTCCTCTTGATGGGCACTGTCGTACGCCCAGTACCGAGAAGCGAAGGTCAGGGTGACGTTCTCCACCACGGTGTTCGTGGCGGTCGAGATCGCGCTCGCGTAATCCGGGAGGCCATTGAGGACCCATACCTCGCCGTTGTCCGAGTCGTACACCGCGCCGTCCGCGGCGACATCCAGCGGGACGGTAGCGACTACGGAGTTCGAAGCGTCCGAGATGACACTCTCGTTCGAGGCCGTTCCCGCATTGGGGGAAGTGAAATAGACCGCATTCTGGGCGGGGTCGTAGGCGCCCGCGACCGCCGACCCAGCGGTCAGTGCGACCGTCTTCACTACTAGGTCGGTGGAGTCGTCGATGACACTCACGTTCGCCGAGCCGCCATTGGCCACGTACACGTAGTCTTTCCCGGCGTCGTAGACGATCGCGTCGGGGTCCACGCCCACGTTGATGGAGTGGACCACGGTGTTTGTCGCGTCCGAGATCACGCTCACGTTGGTTAAGGCCCCCAAGGCGTTGGCGACGAAGATCTGGTGGGTCCCGGAGTCGTAAGCCACCGCATCGGGAATCAGGCCGGGCAGGTCGATCGAATCGACGACCTTGTTCGTCGCGGTGCTGATTACGCTGACGTTGGCCGAGAGCCCGTTCGTGGCGAAGACCTCGTCGGTCCCGCTGTCGTACACCAGTCCCTTGAGGTTGTACTGGCTCACGTCCCCTATGGAGATGGTCGTGACGAGCGTGTTCGTCACCGCGGACGTTACGGCAACCGTACCGGGAGAGCCCGAGTACTGAGTAAAAATCTCGTTGTCCTTGTAATCGTAAACCATGGACGTGAGATACTCCACCGTGTCGTAGGGTTCGAAGAGGGCGACGACCTCGTTGGTAGTCTCCGAGATCTCCTCGAGGGAGTCCGCCGCGCCGGGGACATAGATGTCGCCCGAGCGATTGTCGTACGCCATCGGGTCGAAGCCTGACCCGGCGCCGTTGAGGAGAACCGGGAAGTTCCCCGGGATAAGGGAATTGTTGAACGTGACGAGAGTATCCGCAACCGCCCACTGCGTCGCCGACGGCAAGGGGCTCCCCGGGCGTTCGGACACGGTCGCTTCCCGGCTCCGGGGCGATTCGGGATGAGTCGCCCTATCGTTGAACCCCTGGCTACGAGCCCCGGAAGTGGAGGGTAATCCGTGGAGCGCCGTGGCGAATCCGGATGCCGCCGCATGGGGAGCCTCCGCGATCGAGCCCAGGCCCGCCGTGGCACTCAGGACGATAGCGACTACGAAAATCGCGATGCGGATTGGCTCGCGTGTCACAACCTTCACCGAGCCGGGGCGACGAGCATCCGAAAGCGATCTCCGTGTAGGCCGGACGGTGACGTAGTATAAGGATGCGGCGGGTGCCCCCGTTCGGGGAGAGATTGAGGTTACAATCCCCAACGGTTTTCCCGCGAGACCACTCAAGAACCCGAGCGCACGATCGATGTAATGTTCGGCCGAAGGCCCCGACCCACTGCGATGCCCACCGTGCCGCCCAGCGACCCGAACGAATTGCTGCGACGCATGGGTCCACGGACGACACGATTGTTCCACGGGGTCAGGGTCGGTAGAGTGATCGGCATCTTCTTGCTGATTGTCGAGGTTCTTTTCGACTGACCCGTCCGTTCAACCCGCCCGGGCACAATCCGCGGTATCCTCTCCGATAAGCTCTCCTAGCGGTCTCGACCGGAAATTGGACCTTTTCGAACGGGGGTATTCGAACCCTCGGGATTCAAATCCGCCATCTGACGGCGGTCGGATCGTGCGGTTCCAAACGACGTTCTGCGAAAGACTCGCAAACGAGCTGTTCGGGGACGCAGTCGCACCCTTGTGACTGACACGGATGGTCCCTCGTCCGGCAGACCTCACGCCGGGGGTTCAAATCCAAATGTGAGGGTGACCCTCGTGGGAGTAACGTTCCCACCTCAGAGAGTGTAGGGCTACTTTGGACAAATCACTCGGTACCACGGTCAGTGAGTGCAATCCTCATTGCACCGACCTGGCTGGGCACGACCCACCGTGCCGTCCGTTGGGACCACCCCCAGCTACCGACTCGGTACGGAAGGGTCCGCTAGGGCTAGCCCCGAATCTTCGCCAAGATCTGAGCGGCCTCGGTCTTGGCCGCGAGGGCGGCAGGAGCATCCCCGGTCTTCTCGGCGGCCTCCCCTAGAAGGTGGAGAGTTCGGGCGAGCTCCAGCGCGTTCTCGGATGCTCGGAAGCCCTTGACCGAGGTCTGGAGGAGGCGTACCACTTCGTTCGCTTGGCCGGAAGCGAGCGCTATCCGGCCGAGGACCCGATATCGCAGCCCTTCGGCGAAAGGGTTCGAGAGTCCATCCGCCAGCTGTTGGAGCTCCCGGGTAAGCTTCACCACCTCGGCATCGTCCGGAGACCGGCCGGTGTCCAACAGGGTCTCCACGAACTGAGCCCGGTACGTGGCGGAGGGGCCGGCATTCTCGGCCACCGACCGTTCGACCGAAAGGTCGTAGGACGGGGCGAGGGCTCGCAACGCAGCGGCGGCCTCTTCGAAACGCCCTCGCTCCCGCAGGAGATCGATCCGGGTCCGTTCGCCCAGCTCCCTCAGGGTGCGACCGTGCTCCACCTTGGCCAAAATGTCCAGGTGCCGCTCCGCGGTATCCAGATCGTTCCGCAGGAGCGCGAGCTGGGCGTACGCGATCTCGACCCTCGGATCGGGACCGCCGGGCCCGGGAGGGACCAACGCGACGGCACGGTCCACCGCTTGCTGCGCTCGAGACGTTTCCCCCATCCACACGAGGGGTCGTACCAGGCGCGTGAGGATCGTGCGTGCCTGCATCGCCCGATTCCCGCCCCGCTCAGTTGCCTCCAACGCGCGCTCCGCCCAGCGCACCGCCTCCCGGGGATCTCCCCGGAACCAGAGGGTCCAGAACGAAAGGTTGCTCCGAAGGGCGTTCAGTCCGTCCCAGTCTTCCGTGCCCGGTCGTGAGAAATACCGCTCCACTTCCTGGAGGTACTGGAACGCCTGTTCCTGCTCCCCGAGCGGCAGGGCGAAGGCCAGATCGCCTTTGACCTCCATCTCGAGCCGCTCCTCTCCTATCGTGTGAGCCAACTCGGTCGCCCGGGCGAGCAGGGCGGCTCCCTCGCGACCCGAGCCCCCCTCGAGCAGCGCGACACCCTTGAGGTCCAACACGATGACGAGCTCGCGGCTCGGGGGAAGGGACCCGAGGAGCCGCTCGGCCTCGTCCATGAGCGTGAAGAAGAGGTTCGGTCGGCCGGGGGCGGCTTCGGGCTGCAGGCGGATCAGGTCGCCCAGGTCGCGGTAGAGCCGGCCCGCCCGCAAGGGCTGCCCCGTCGCGACGTACAACCGAATGGCCTCCTCCCATTCCACGACCGCGCGCGGGAGCCGACCCAGCACGAAATCGACCCGGCCGAGTCCGTCGAGAGTCTGGGCGCGGGCCTTGTCGTCCGGGGCCTCCTCTAGCAGCTCGAGCACCGTCCGATAGTCTCGTTCGGCCTGCTCGAAGCCGAAGACCTTCATCCATCGTTCCGCCGAGAGCAGGGCATACTCACGGGCCTTGGGAATGTCGTGCCCCTCGCGATAATGGAACGACAGCTCGCCCGCAAACTCCTCGCGTCGCGGGCCGGCAATCCGCTCGAGCGCTTCGGCGGCCTTCCGGTGGTGGCGGGTCCGTCGGGGCGAGATCATCTCATCGTAGAGCACCCGCTGGAGCTGTTGGTCGGTGAAGGAGTAAGACAGGAGTCGGTGCGAGCCGGTCGTCTCCTCCAGGAGGCCCGTCTCGACGAGGTGCTCGAGCTGAGCTAGAAGACGGTCTTCGTCGACCTCGGCGACTTCCCGAAGGAGGTCGAACGGGAACTCCGCACCGAGGACCGCCGCGATCCGCAACGTCGCCTTGGTGGGCTCGTCCAGGTGGTTGAACCGTTGCTTGACGACGTCCCGCACCGACTTCGGGATGGCGATATCGCCGAGCCCCTTGCGCTCCCACCGCCCCTCGGGCGTGCGGTAGATCGCTCCGACCTCGACCAGGGATCGCAACACTTCCTCGACAAAGAACGGATTTCCCCCGGTGCGGTCGTGAACGAGACGGGCGAACTCCTCGGATGTCGCTTCCGGTTCCTGGAACGTCTTTTGGATCATTTCGCTGACTGCGCCCTGGTCGAGGCGTCGAACCGGGACCACGGTCAACAAGCGGTTCTTCCGGAGGTAGCGCAGCCCCTCCGTGAGGGGGGACTCCGACTCGTCCTCCGCCTCCAGGCATGTGGCGAGCAGCAACCAGCGGTTCTCCGGGACCGTGCGGAGGACGAACTCGAGGAGGCGGATCGAAGGCGGATCCGCCCACTGAAGGTCGTCGAACAGGAGCAGCAGCGGCGCCTCGCGCGAGACGTTCACGAAGAACTGGCTGATCCCCTCGAAGAAGCGGGCACGCGCCGCCTCGGGATCCCCGGCCGGCGCGGGGGGCATCGGTCCGACGCGTTCGGAGACCTCCGGTACGATCTTGGCCAGCTCGGGAGCGACCCCCCAGGCCACGCGCTGAACCATGGACGGCGAGCCATCGTGGACAAAGGACCGGATCATCTCGGCCCAATGCGAATACGGAGGCGCGACCTCGCCCGGGAAAGCGCGTCCCCGCAGCACCTTGAACCCCGCTCGTTCCGCGCGTTGGATTGTCTCCTCCGCGAGGCGGGACTTGCCGACGCCCGATGCGCCGACCAGGACGAAGGCGCCTCCGTGCCCCTTGCCAGCGGACTCCACCGCGGCCCCCAGAAGGGCCTCCTCGGCCGGGCGGGCGACCCACGGGGTCAGGTGCGCGGGGGAACGGGTCAGCCACGGCAACTCGATGCGGTAGAGAGGGACCGGATACGCGACGTTCTTGAGGGAGGTCTCGCCGAGCGCTACGAACGGAAGCTCGATCTTGTTGCGGACCTGCTCGTAGACCGCCCCCGAAACGCAGATACCACCGGGCTCGGCCAGGGGTTCAACGCGGGAGACCAGATTGACCGCATCTCCGTAGATGTCCCCGTCTTGGTGGACGACGTCGCCGACGTGCAGGCCGATCCGAAGCTGGATCGCGCTGGCGCCCCGGCCTGTGGGTCGTTCGTGAAACGCCTTCTGGATGGCAATGGCGCACCGAGTCGCGTCCAGGGCATTCCCAAACTCTACCAGGAAGGCGTCCCCGATCGTCTTGATTTCGCGACCCCGGTGACTGTCCAGGAGAGGTCGCACGACGGTCCGATGCTGCTCGAGTGCTTCCAGGGCCCGCGCTTCATCTCGTTGCGTGAGCGCCGTGTAGCCGACCAAGTCGGTCAGCATGACGGCGGACAGCCTTCGCTCCCCCTCGAGCACGGCGCGAGGTAGCGTCGAACCCATATCTGAATTCAGGGGGTCCCATGGGGTTTCCGGGGGCGACTCTCGTCGGGCCCCGCGGCCCACGGCTTCTTCGGAACCCAACTGCTGGCGGAACCCTCCCGCGTCTCATCGACCCGGCGGTCCTCGTGGCAAGGGTGCCGCGAGCGGGGAGGTACCCTTGGAACCAGGCACGGGCGTCTCCGGGCCCCCGGCCCGTCCGACAATCGAGGGCCGCAGCGAGGGGCGAGATATCGTGAAGAGATGTCGGAGGGGGTCTTCGAACCCTCGGGGGGTTCAAATCCGCGTCCTAACGGCAGTCGAATCGCACGATACGACGCGAAGCTCCACTACCTCGACGCAGGGCCGAACCTCAGGAACGTGGTCGCGAGGTCGTGTTCAACCGGGGCACGGCCGGTGCTCGGATGTGACCGAACGACTGAGCGTCATCCCAGCCGTCACGTCATAGATTGGACTTTTCACGAGGAGCAGCCGCTGACCGCGTAGTCGTCACCGTTGAACTCGGCGAACCCGTAGTCCTCGTAGAGGTCGGACTCGGTGACGGTGACCTGATTCACGGGGTCGTAGAAGACCACCACCCCGGTGGAAGAATCGTACGAGAGGATCACTGACGGGCCGAGGAGCTTGTGGAGCTCGGAGAGAGTCGCCGCGGGAATGGTAGGGTTGTCGTGCTGGCAATTCGCAAGGGAGCCGCCCCCGCCTCCGCCCGGAGAGGAGGGCGTTTGGACCAAGGGGACTGCGGTGTGTGCGACCGGGTTCGCAGCCACGATTGCGGCGACCACGATGACGGTCAGGACCGCCGCTCCCACTCGGTAGCTCACCGGCCACCGAAGTGGCGCGGACGACCGGCGCGATCGTCTGGCCGATCGGACACTTGAGGGGGAACCCGCGGCGGTCCGCGAACGAAGGACAATCGCCAGGATGTTCCCTCCGAGGAGTGCGACCAAGATTCCGAGGCTCGGCAGGAACAGCGGCAGGAGCGCGGCCGAGACTCCGACTACCCCCGCGTAGAGCACCTGTTCGTGCGTCGCCACGGGGGCCGTGCGAGGTTCAGCGACCATGAAGAGTGCGAAGAAGAGGGTCGCCGGGTCGATCGCCTGCAGCAGGAGCACGTGGGGGTCCAGCGAGGCGCCGGAGACCACATGTTGGACGACGGCGAGAAGTCCATACGCGAGAAGGAAGGCGGTGGGCAAGCGCCATTGATGCGGACTGCGAGCGATCAGGACGAGACCGAATGCGACGATCAAGAGCTCGCCGTACGCTCCGATGCCAACCCACCACGCAGGCGCGAGGCCGAGGAAGAGGGTGCCGAGGACGACACCCGTGACGGCAGGGTTGAACCAGGGGTGACCCCGATATCGAAGGGCGTGGCGGAAGGCGACCGCGGCAAACGTGACAGCCGCGACTAGCACAAGGCCCGATGTAGGAGGGAAGATGAGCGCGAGGAACAGCCCGGTCGCCAGCGCGGCGTCGGGGAACCGCGGTCGGGCGAATCGTACCGACTGGAACCCAAGGTCGGCAATTCCGCCGACAAGCGGTGCGACCAAGAGCGAAGCGAAGCCATGCCCTCCGAGGTAATTTGCCCCGTAGAGGCCGAGCGCCAGAAGCAAGAGCCAGAGGAGACGCGCCGGCGGCAGGCGGCGGAGAAATCTGTTTCGAAGGGTGTCGCTCGTACCCGTCATTCGGAGTTGCGTCCCGTCGAGGGTGTCTTCCTCCGAGCCCCTGCACTTGGCTTAAACTCCTCCGCTACGCCAGTGAGAGCCGCGTTCCCCAACGACACTATCCTCGCTCGCGCTCGCTCTTCCGATAACCCTTACGTAGAACCCGAGACGCCGGGCGCGGACACGGAGGGGCCAGCGCAGGGTCGGCGGCCTATCGACTGAATGTTCTCGTTCATCGGCTCGGTAAGCGACGTCGTGATCACCGTTCTTGGGACGGTTGCCCTGCCCGGCCTGCTTGCGCTGATGGCCGTCGAGAGCTTCGCAATTCCCCCGCTGCCGAGCGAGGTGATCTTGCCGTTCACCGGGTTCTTGGTCGCCGAAGGCACCTTCTCGTGGGCCGGCGCGGCTACAGCGGCGGTGCTCGGGGGTCTCCTCGGGTCCTACGCGGCGTACGCGGTCGGCCGCTGGTGACGCCATCGCATTACCGGCCTCGGGATTGGCCGCTTGCGTCTCGAGCCACGTCACCTCGAACGCGTGGACCGATACTTCGCCCGCCACCGCGAGTCGACAGTAGGCCTCGCCCGACTTGTTCCGGTGATTCGAAGTTACATCTCCTATCCGGCCGGGACGGCTCGAATGGAGCCGGCTCGGTTCAGGCTGTACACGGTCCTCGGATCAGTCCCGTTCACGCTCGCCCTAATCTACGCCGGGACCGTGCTTCGATCGAACCGGGCCGCCGGCTCCTCAACTCTGGCCTACTTCAATTGCCCGCTAATTGCGCGGGTAGTGCTCGGTGTCGTGTTCATCGCCCTCCAGATCGCGGGCATTCTTGCGCCGGGCTGGCCGCCCCGCCGGGCGCAGAACGGATTACAGTAGTCGGATTGACCGTTCCCAGATGGGGCCCATTGGGTCCCCAAGCGGGCTTGTCGCGGTCTCGTCATCGGCCCTGTAAGCAGGCCGTCAAGTCTGGAGGGGGCTTTTGAACCCCCCGGGGGTTCAAATCCTGCCTCCGAACGGATCGGCGAGGTTCAACAGTTCCTCGGACCATCATGTTGACATAAATCTACATATATTGTGTTGACATTGGTGAACATGATGTCCGCGGCTAAGCCGAATGTAGCCCTCGCGGATCGTCTCGAGAGGCTGACGGGGCAAGACGCCGAATGCTGCGTCCCCGAGTACCAGGGCCTCGCCAAGGAGGTCGCAGGATCCGCCAAGTTTCCGATGGCCCTGAAGCGCGCTCAGGCCCTTGCCGACGAGAACCGGCTTCTCGCCGTCGCGCTCCTCAAACGTAGGAAGGAGCTCTGCGCCTGCGAGATCCAGGCAGCCACCGGCCTCACCCACGCGACCGTCAGCCACCACATGGCGATCCTGGTGGACGCGGGGCTCGTCGAGTCACGGCGCCAAGGGAAGTGGATGTACTATCGCTTGAGCGAGCGACCGGAGGTCAGCGTTCCATGAGCGCATCGAAGGTGAGAACGGTTTCCGACGACACGTTGCGACAGCAGGTTCGAGCGCGGTACAAGGGATTCGCTGTCGGCAGCGGGAGCTCCGCATCGGAAGACCAATCGTCGAGCTGTTGCGGAGAAGAAGCCGGGTCCTCTTGTTGCGGACAATCGACCATCGCGACACAGCTCGGCTATGCCACCGACGACCTGGTTGCCCTTCCCGAGGGGGCAAACCTTGGTCTAGGCTGCGGCAACCCGACAGCCATCCTCGCTCTCAAACCACGGCAGGTCGTGCTCGACCTTGGAAGCGGGGGAGGAATCGACTGCTTCCTCGCCGCGAAGAAGGTGGGCGCAAAGGGGCACGTGATTGGCGTGGACATGACCCCAGAGATGGTCGCAAAGGCGCGTGCGAACGCCCAGAAGGGGCACTACGCGAACGTGGAGTTTCGTCTGGGGGAGATCGAGCACCTTCCCGTCGCGGACGGCTCGGTCGACGTTGTGATCTCAAACTGTGTCATCAACTTGGTCCCTGACAAGGGTCAGGTCTATCGCGAGGCGTTCCGGGTTCTCCGTCGTGACGGTCGCCTTGCCATCTCAGACGTCGTAGCCACTCGGCCCATCTCAGCAAGAGACCGAGCGAACCCGGCCCTCTGGTCGTCGTGTTCGTCGGGGGCGCTCGAGGTCAAGGAACTCAAGTCCCTGCTCCGCCGGGCGGGCTTCAAGGACGTCCGCGTCGATGTGAAGGTGCCCGACGAGGTTCCGGAGTCGCTCAAGGGCCAGGCGTCCCTTGGAGTGGTTTCGACCGACATCACGGCCACGAAGTCTCAGGGCTGAGATTCGATGGCCGAGAAGACTGTCTTGTTCATCTGCGTCGAGAACGCGTGTCGCTCTCTCATGGCGGAGGCAATGTTCAACTGGAATCCAGCCCGCGGCTGGCGTGCGACCTCCGCCGGGACCCAGCCAGCAGGAGCCCCCAATCCGAGGACCGAGGGCATGCTGCGCGAGATTGGGCTTGAGTTGCCGTCGCATCCGCCTCAAATGCTGACGGATGAAATGATGACCACGTCGAAGGTGATTGTCACGATGGGCTGCCTCGACAGCACGAGCTGTCCCGCGAAGCTGAAGGTCATTGAGGTCCGGGATTGGGCGCTTCCCGATCCCGCGAAGCTGGATGACGCGGGGTTCCGCCGGGTCCGTCAGGACTTACAGTCCCGGGTCGAGGGACTTCGGCGAGAACTCGCGCTTGCTGACAAGCGACGAGCAGCGCTGGCCGAGAGTCGCTGAGTCTGCGTGTCGCGTCGTCTCATTCACCGGTGCCTCGCGGAGGTCGCTGGTACGGCCCTTCTCGTCGGTATCGGGACAGGCACGATCGTAGCGACCGGTGACGCGGGCGGAATCCCGCAGTGGATGATGGCCTCGGCGTGGTTCCTGGCCGTTTTGGTTCCGATTGTCCTGTTCGTTCAAGTTTCGGGCGCGCATCTCAATCCTGCAGTGACATTGGCGCTCGCAAGCAGCGGGCGAATCGCGTGGAAGGAGGTCCCTCCGTACTGGACCTCCCAATTTGTCGGCGCCTTTCTGGCGAGTTTCTCGGTTTTACTCATG
>DASPQC010000065.1:0-47791 GCA_035625165.1 Thermoplasmata archaeon
GGTCGGAAGGACGACCCGCGGGTCCCGAGGTCAGCGAGGGGCCGACATCGACCTCGGCCATCCTCGGCCCGCTTTCCACTCGTCGATACGGAACCCTCCCGCTCTCTCTCGGGTCCGAGGTATTATCAAATATCCCGGCCCCGTCGCGGGCCCGGGCCGCGGGCATAGTGTAGTCTGGTTATCACATAGGCTTGCCAAGCCTATAACCCGGGTTCAAATCCCGGTGCCCGCATCCTCCGTCCCCCGGTTCTCGAGAGTGCCGCGCTCCGAGTCGAGATTGTTTCCACCGTGAGGGATCGCTGCGATTCGTCGTTCGATCCGGGCCGCGGCCAGAGTACTCCGTTCGGCCCACGCGAAAGTTATCCCGAGATCCGGTTGTCCGAAGACGGTGCCGATCCCGGAAGAGGTCCAGGCGTGGTTGCTGAACGAGAGCGACCCGAGCGTGCGCTATCGGGTACTTCGGGAACTCTTGGACCGGACGGAAAGCGACCCGGCGGTCGCGGCGGCCCGGCGCGAGATCGGGGTCCGGGGTTGGGCGGCCGAAATCCTCTCTCGCCAGCTTCCGGGCGGTCAGTGGGTCACTCCCGGAACGAGCGCTCAGGAGCTCTACCGACCGAAGTACTCCGCGACCAACTGGAGCCTGATCATCCTCGCCGAACTGGGCGCCGACCGGTCGGACCCGCGGGTAGCGCGGGCCGCGGAGCTCATGTTGGACCGGTTCGGCGACCCCGCGGACGATAATCTCGGAGGCGAGCAAAGCGAGGTCTGCTTCACCGGCAACTGCGTCCGGATGATGCATCGGCTCGGGTACGGCGACGACCCGAGGGTCGTCCGTGCGACCGAATGGCTGGTCGCCGCTCAGAAGGCGGACGGTGGCTGGCACTGCTGGCCGTCCGAGTCCGGGACGCTCGCCGCGTGGGAGGCGCTCGCGGCCCTGGCCGCGGTGCCAGAGCCGCGGAGGAGCCCGGAAATCCGGCGCGCCCTCGATCGGGGAGTCGAATTCTACCTCGAACGGGGGTTGATGCGGGACGATGAGGGGACGTATCCTCCGTGGCTGCGGATCCACTACCCCCGCCACTACTACTACGACGTCCTGGTCGGTCTCGACATCTTGACAGCGCTCGGTCGGGGGAGGGACCCGCGAATCCTCCCGGCCCTCGCGTGGCTCGAGGCGAAGCGGTCACCGGACGGCACGTGGCCGCTCGAGGCGCTCCAACCTGACCTCGATCCGAGCGACGACTACTTCGACCACCAGCGCACCCCGTACTATCCCGTGGGACTCGAGTTGGTCGGGCGTCCGAGCCGGTGGATCACCGCCGAGGCGCTCTGCGTACTTCGCCGCTCCGGACGCATCTGAGGAACTGCTCGACGGCCATCTGCCGACCGTCGATGCCGAACCGTAACCCCGGCAGGGGCTCGGATTTAGCGCCGCAGGGTTACGGCCCGACGCCGGGCACGGCGGACCGCGACCGGGTCGACCTCGACACCGATCCCCGGACGGTTCGGCACCGCGAGGGTGCTGCCCGGGCCGAGCACGAACGGCGGCTCGACGATCTCCCGCGCGTAGTACCGGTCGGAGGCCGAGAGGTCGCCGGGCAGGGTGAAGACCGGCAACGACGCGAGCTGGACGTTGTGGGCCCGCCCGACCCCGCTCTCGAGCATCCCCCCCACCCACGCGGGCACCCGGTCGCGAGCCGCCCGCTGGGCCAGGGCTCGCCCGGGGACGACCCCTCCGACCCGGGCGGTCTTCACGTTGAGGCTGGAGAGGGCCCTCGCCTCGAGCGCATCCTCGAGGGACGCCTCATCCACGATCGATTCGTCAAGACAGACCCGGAACTGCGCATCGCGGGCGAGTCGGGCATGCGCCCGGATCGCGCGCTCGGGGAAGGGCTGCTCCACCTGGGCGACGTGGTACCGCTCGGCCCACTCCCGGATCCGCTCCACCGCGCGGGTCGGATACGCCTGGTTCGCGTCGACCCAGAGCTCGATGTCCGGATACGCCTGCCGGACCGCCCGGAGAGGACGGGCATCCCACCCCGGGCGCACCTTGAGCTTCACGCGGCGGTAACCGGAATCGAGGTAGGCACCGACCCGGCGCACGAGCGCGGCCACCGTCGGCTGGATGCCGACGCTCACTCCCACCTCGATCCGGGCGCGCCCACCCCCGAGAAGGTCGGCCACGGAGCGCCGCTGCTGCTTTCCCTCGAGGTCCATCAACGCGGTCTCCACCGTCGCCTTCGCCATCCGGTTGGCGCGGAAGCGGGCGACGTCCGAGCGGAACCCATCGGCCGTTACCGACGGGGCGTGCACGACGGGAGGGAGGAGGTGGCGCAGGAGCACCTCTCGTGCCGTGTCGATCGACTCGCCCGAATAGAGGGGCTCCGTCGCGGCCGCGCACTCCCCGTAGCCGACCAACCCGTCCGCCGATTCGAGCCGCAGCAGGAGGAACCTCCGCGTCGTCTCGACGCCGAAGCTCGTCTCGAACGGTTCCACGAGGGGGAGCTCGAGTTCCTCCAGGGTCGCCGACCTAACGCGCATCGGTCCTCTCCGGCATTCCCGCCGAGCGCTTGAGGAGGTAGAAGCTTCGACGTTCACCAGCGCTCTGGGTCACGACGAAGTCGTCCACTCGGTACCCCTGGGCGAAGGCGGTCTCGAGGGCAGAACGGGTAGACGCCCGCCAGTCGCGAAGAAGAGAGGGGTCCCGCTCCCGAAGCCGACCGAGGTCATACGGCACCTCGATTCGGACCTCGGGGGCCTCCGCAACGTTCACGCCCTTCGGTCGACGGAGGCCGTCGTTCCCTCGTTTTGTGGTCACCCAGGCCGGGGACCGCTCGCAGCGGGACTCGTCTTCCGCCGGTGATGGATAGATCCCCCGCACCCGCTCGCGCACTCGCGGAGAATCGAGCGACCAGACGAGACGGATCCGGTCCGTTTCGAGCCCTGCGTTGATGGCGTCGCGCATCTCGCCGTAGTACCGCGGGTGGTAGCGGTCCGGAGTGCCTCCCAGTCTCCGGACGTTGAACCATGCGTTCCGGCTCTGCAGGGGGTCGAAGGTCCAGCGAATCTCGGAGAGGTCGGTCTTCAGCACCTCGGCCCGCTGCGCCAGCTTGAGCGAAAAGCCGACGTGGTGGTCCTGACGCTCCGGCCGCACGGCCGTCATGTGCGAATAGTGAAACAGCGCCGACCCTTCCCGTCCGAGGAATCCGAGCGTGAACCCGATCAACGAGGGTCCTTCGAAGGCCCCCAGGACGAGGCCTCCATTGTCCTGGAAAGCGCGCTGGAGGGCCGCCGGCACCGCGGGCTCCGTGCCGAGCCCCCACGCAACCTGCTGGACCTCCTCGACTTGGCGGAACTCCTCGGGAAGGTGGAGGCGTCGAATCTCGACCGGGGCGGGAGCGGTCGCGAGCGATCGCGCAGTCACGGCCGGAGGACGGCCCAGCCGTACTTAACCGCCGGCCGGCACGCGGGCAGAAGACGGCTCACCCCGGCTCACGAGACTGGGCGGCCAACCTCCCGCGAAGACCCACGCGCGCCCGTCGACCCGGCGGCGCACGGCTTTTGTCCCGGCGAACGCTACCGGCACTCATGGCGCGTCTTCGCCGGGTGACGGTCGCCGGGGGCCGTTCGTTCGAATATGTCGCGCAGGGGAAGGGGCCGGCTACCCTCCTCGTCCACCCCGGGGGTCCCGGTCTCAGCTACCACTACCTTCGCGGTCTGCTCAAGCTCGCGAGCGCCAACCTGCAGGTCGTACTGTTCAATCCGAGAGGCGTCGGCCACAGCTGGAAGCCGAAGCGTCCGGCCGAGTACACCGTCCAGAACATGGCCGAGGATGTGGAAGCGATCCGCAGGGCCCTGCGCATCAGTGAGCTCCACCTGCTCGGCTACTCGTTCGGGGGATTCGTTGCCCTCGAGTACGTCCACCGGTACCAGAAGCACCTGACGTCCCTGCTCCTGTGCGCGAGCTCGGGGAGCGCCGAGGAGATCCGGGTGGCGAGCCGCATGGCTCTGGGGACGGCCTCTCCGTCCCAGCGCGTGCGCCTCCGCGCGCTCGCGCGGGCGGAGCTGTTCGCTTCGCAGGAGTACCAGTCCCTCGCCGAACGAATTTTCCGGCCCTTCCAGACCCGATTCCTGCGGGGCACCCCACCCGATTGGAAGTCGACCAAGCTCTCGAACGAGGTCTATCAGGCGATGGTCACCCGCACCGGTGACGAGTTCACGGTCGACGGGACGGTCTCCCATTGGGACGGTCGGAAGTACTACTCGAAGATCGAAGTGCCCACGCTGGTCGTGGTCGGTCGATACGACTTCTTCTTGGAGCCCTCCATGGAGATGAACGACCGGATCGAGCCTGCCCACCTCCGAGTCCTTCCGCGGTCGAGCCACTTCCCGATCCTCGAGCAGCCCCGGGAATTCCTCGGCACCATCCGGGAGTTCCTGTCGGACGTTACAGGAGGATGAGGCGCCCTTCGTCGCGACCGGTGCGACGATAGCGGTAAACCCATCGCAGGGCTCGTCACGGGTGCGCGGATCGGTCGATGGCGGAGGAGAAAGGCGGGCGCACATCGTCCCCCGGGCGGTCGAAAGGCCCGCCCAAGGTGCGCCTTCGCCTCACTGCCGCGGCCCGCGATGCCCTCCGGGGGGCCCTTCAGGGACGCCCGAGCGGCTCCGGCGTGCGGATCTGGGTGGAGCGAGGGATGCACCCTCACCCCCAGATGATGCTCGACCGGCCCTCGCCGCGCGACCTCCCGGTGGAAGTCGAGGGAATCCTCCTGCTCGTCGACGAGGCGAGTGTGAGCTTCCTCGAGGACGCGGAGATCCGCTACCTGAGCGACCGCTCGCCACCGGGGTTCGAGGTGGTCGGGCCGAAGCTCCCGTCCACGGCTCCCGCTCCCGGGGCCCCCTCTGGTCCGACCCCCTCGACCCCTTCCGGCGGAGCAGGTGCCATGCCTCCCGAACTGGAAGGTCGGGTCCGTGACGCCTTGAAGTCGATCTACGACCCCGAGATCCCGATGAACATCGTCGACCTCGGGCTCATCTACGGGATGGACTGGAAGGACCCGGGGGAACTCGAGATCCGCATGACGATGACGAGCCCCGGCTGCCCGGTCGTGGACGAGCTGGTGCACGAGGTCGAGCGGGTCGCTCTTCCGGCCGCGGGGGCGAGCCGGGTCCACGTGGAGGTCGTCTGGGAGCCTCCCTGGGGCCCGGAGCGGATGAGCGATTTCGCGAAACGGCAGTTCGGGTACGCCTGAACCGAAGTTTCCCAATCCGACCTACGGTTCTCCGTAGTTGTGGCAGTGCCCCCTCGAACCCGACGAGGATAACTAGAGCGACCGGCTCCGGACCGGCGCCTCGCCGCGCACGGGTGGCCGGCGCTGCCGGGGGAATGGTCGATGGGCGACGTAGTCGTGTCGGGCGAGGACGTCTGGAAGGTCTACGGGAAAGGCGAAACGGAAGTGCATGCGCTACGGGGCCTCAACATCGAGATCCGGCGGGGCGAAATGCTCGCCGTGATGGGACCGTCCGGGTGCGGCAAGACCACCTTCCTCAACTGCTTCTCCGGCCTGGACGAGATCACCCGCGGCCGAGTGACGATTGACGGCGTGGCCGTCCACGAGCTCGCGGACCAGAAGAAGAGCGACTACCGCGCCCGTCGGATGGGGTTCGTCTTCCAGTCGTACAACCTCCTCCCCGTCTTCACCGCCGTAGAGAACACCGAGATGCCGCTCCTCATCACCGGGGTTCCGCCGAAGGAGGCGCGTCAGCGGGCGACCCAGATCCTCACCGAGCTCGGGCTCGGCGACCGGATCGACCACGTTCCGGCCGAACTCTCCGGCGGCCAGCAGCAGCGCGTCTCCCTCGCCCGCGCCCTGGTGGCGCACCCGGCGATCGTCTGGGCGGACGAACCGACCGGAAACCTGGACGAGGAGGGGTCGCACCAGGTGACGGCCCTGCTGCGCGACCTCAACCAGCGCTACCACCAGACGATCGTCATCGTGACCCACGACCCGCTGGTCGCGAAGGTCTGCGACCGGACGCTCCAGATGCACGACGGGCAGTTCGTCCACCCGGGGTAGGGGGACCCGCCGATGGCGTCCCTGGCCGGTGACCTCCTCGTCCTACTCGCCGTCGTCGCGCTCGTGACGGCGGCGCTCGCGGCCCGCTACCGCCTTCCGTTCCGCATCGCGCTCCGCAACGTGCGCCGGGGGAAGTGGCGGACCGTCCTGATCGTGCTCGGCCTGCTGGTCGGGACGACCATCATCTCGGGGAGCCTCGTCATCAACGACACGGTCGCGGCCATCAACGTCCACTTCACCTACCAGGCCTGGGGGTACACGGACGAGGCGGTCTACAACTCGTCTGTCGCCCAGAACAGCGCGCCCTACCGGTTCTTCCCGATCGGAATCTACGACAACCTCTCTTCCGCCGCGCGGACGAACCCGCTCATCGCGAACACGACGCCGATGCTCATCCTTTCCGGCAGCGTCCTCGATCAGTCGTCCGGTATCCCCGAGACGGCCGTCACGTTCGTCGGCGCGAATGCGAACCAGAGCGCGAACCTGGGCGACTTCACCTACGACAACGGCTCGACGGTCGCCGGCCCTGCCGCGGGGGAGGTCCTCCTGGATGACGAGCTCGCCTCGAACCTCGGCGCCTCCGCGGGCGACCACGTCGTCCTCCACGGGGTCGCGGCGGCGCCGCTCATCGTCCAGGGAGTCGTCAAGGACGACACCCGGGGCGGGTTCCTCGGCGGCAACACGGCGTTCGTCACGCTCGCGACGGCCCAAGCGGTCGGAAACGTCTCCGGCAGGATCAACTTCATCGCGGTCACCAACGTCGGGTCGCTCACCGGGGGGGTCGCCCACTCGAACGCGGTGGCGTCGTTCCTGAACACGACCCTCCTCGGGATGGGCTCGCCCTACGGTCTCGCGGCCTACCCCGTCCTCCAGTCGGGGCTCGCATCGGCGGAACAGGCGGGAGCGAACACCGGCACGACGTTCCTCGTCTTCGGGTTGTTCTCGATCGTCGCGGGCGCCCTCCTCATCACCGGGATCTTCGTCAACCTCGCGGAGGAGCGGAAGGGCGAGATGGGGATGCTCCGGGCCGTCGGGCTCCGTCGACGCTCGCTCGTCCTGGTCTACTACTTCGAGGGGATCGTCTACTCGGCCGCGAGCGCGCTCGCCGGCACCTTCCTCGGCGTGGTGGTCGGCTACATCCTCCTCTCGGTGTTCATCCGAACGGCGCAGTTGAGCGCCCAGGTCGTCGCGGCGTTCTACAGCTCGTTCACCGTCACGCCGCAGAGCCTCGTCATCGCCTACGTCGCGGGGTTCCTGCTGACGATCGTCACGATCGCCGCGTCGAGCGGCCGCGTGAGCCGCCTCAACATCGTACGGGCGATCCGGTCGACCCCCGAGCCTCCCCCGAGCCTCCGCGCCTACACCTACCTCGCGTACCTCGGCGCGCTCTTGACCGTGCTCGGTCTCCTCATCTTCTTCCCGACCCGCACGGGGTCGGGCGACATCACGCCCCCTCTCGCGGGCCTCGGCCTCGTGATCGTGGGGGTCGGGCTCATCGCGACCCGTTTCGTGCGGAACCGGTTCGCCTTTACCGGAATCGGACTCGCGCTGGTCCTCTGGGGCGGCGAGGTCGACCTCCACCACGCCGTCCTCGGCACGAGTCACTCGGGGTCGATCTTCGCGATCTTCGTCGAAGGGATCGAGATCGTCCTCGGCGCGGTCCTCCTGTTCGTCTTCAACTCCGACCTCGTCACGGGGGCGATCGCCCGCCTCGCCGGGCGGTCGCCCCGTCGGATCTCCATCGTCCGCGTCGGTCTCTCCTACCCGCGCCGCCGGCCGTTCCGCAGTGCCGTCAACTTCGCGATCTTCGCGATGGTGGTCTTCACGGTCGTCCTGGTCGCGGCGTACGGCTCGTCGGTGAACGGCGAGCTGAACGCCCAGGTCACCGCCCAGTCCGGAGGGTACAGCTTCTTCGGCTACACCACCCAGCCGGTCGCGGACCTCCCGGGGGCGGTCGCGAACAACTCGACCCTCCACGGGGAGTTTTCGAACGTCGTCCCGCTCGCCGTCGGCTCGGTCGCGCTGGTCGCCCCCGGATGGTCGGGGCCGTATACGGACAATCTGTTCTCGGCGCCGGTCAACGCCCCGTCGTCCGAGAACTTCTACTCGACCAACCAGTACAACTTCTCCGCGACGTGGAACGGCCTCTCCACGTCCGCCGTCTGGACCGAGCTCGCCACGAACTCCTCGGTCGTCGTGCTCGACCACAACTACCAGCCGGGGCAGCTGTCGCTCGGCGGGGCCGCCCATCCGACCGTGGCCCTCGGCTCGTCCGTCCGGCTCGTCAACCCCCAGACGCTCCAGTCGGCCGACCTCCGGGTCATCGCCTTCACCTCCCAGATCTTCCTCCCCGGCGCCTGGACGAGCCCCGCCGCCGCCGCGCAGATCGGCTACGCGACCGCGAACTACTCCGGCTTCCTCTTCCGGGTCGCCCCCGGCGTCTCCACCACGACCGCCTCCCAGGACCTCAAGCGCGCGTTCTGGGGCGACGGCCTCGTCCTCTTCGACTTCGCCCAGCTGATCCAGAAGGCGATCCAGAACGCGGAGAGCGAGATCGGCCTCCTCGAGGTGTTCGTCGCCCTCGGGCTCGCGGTAGGGATCGCCGGGATGGGCATCGTGGCCCTCCGCGCGGTGACCGAGCGACGGACCCAGATCGGGATGCTCCGGGCCGAGGGATTCACGCGGCGGATGATCCTCGGATCGTTCCTGGTCGAGTACACCTACGTCGCGCTGCTCGGGATCCTGATCGGGACGGGGCTCGCGACCCTCCTCTACTACAACGCGACCGTGAGCGGGGGCCTCGGGACGCTCGGGATCTTCGTCTTCCCTACCATCACCGTCCTCGAGATCACGATGGTCGCCTACGGGCTCACGATCCTCGCCATCCTGGGCCCGTCGTGGAAGGCCGCGAGCCTTCCGCCGGCGGAGGCCGTCCGGTATTCCGAGTAGGGTCGGACGCGGCGGCCCGCCGTCCGGGGCGCCGGGCCCGACTCACTCGGGAGTCGAGCGGGCGAGCTCGTCCATCATCCGGGCGGCCTGGCCCTGGGCATCGGGGGGAGGGCCGAGCGTCGACGCGAGCCTGCGGAACAGGTAGGCTCCGACCAGCGTGGTGGCGAGCGACATCAGGAGCACCTCGCCGAACAGCACCTGGTCGAAGAGGCCGAGCGAGAGGCCGATGGCGCCCACGATGATCCCGATCTCCCCCCGCGGGACCATGCCGAGCGCGACCGTCGCCGCCGCCGGCGTCGGTCCCAACCGAACGCGCGCGAACGGGTAGACCCCGAGGACCTTCCCCGCCGCCGCGACCGCCGCCAGGAGGAGGGCGAGCCCGACCATGTCGAGGTTCGCGAGCGTGCGGAAGTCGAACTGCGCACCCGTCACGACGAAGAAAAGCGCCCCGAAGATGAGGAGGAGCATCTCGGTCATCTCGCGGGTGCGGGTCGCGACCAGGCTCTCCGCGACCGCGAGGCCGGCGATGAACGCCCCGATGACCGCGGAGAACCCGAGGGAGACGACCACCGCCACCAAGACGAACAGGATGAGGAACGGCATCCCGCGGGTGTCGCGGAGCCGCGGGACCTTGAGGACCCGAGGGATGATGACGACCGAGGCGAGGAGCAGCACCACCCAAGCGATGACGGACTCCACGATGCCGCCGGTCACGGCGATGACGTCGAACCGGCCCCCGACCACCGTCAGCACGGCCGAGAGGAGGAGGAGCGCGACCACGTCGTCCATCGCGGCGGCGTTCATCAGGAACTGGCCGCCGGGCGTCCGCTCGACCTTCTCGGACCGGACGATGGAGGCGGCGACCGCGGTGCTGGTCGCGGCGGCCGCGACCCCCATGAGGAGCGCGACATCGAGCGAGTAGACACGGGAGAAGAGGAGGAAGGCGACCGAGAACGGGAGGACGTCGCCCGCCACCGCGGCACCGACCGCGGGCCAGCCGGCCCGCCGGAGGCCCTGGAAGCCGCCCGCGAGGCCCGCGGCGAAGAGGAGCAGGATGACCGAGAAGTCGGCGAAGATGAGGACGTAGGAGGTCGTCTTGAAGATCGGCGCGCCGAGCAGCGTGTTGAGGACGCCGCCCAGCGCCACGCTGCTGAGTGCCACCCCCAGGAGGAGGTCGGTCACGATGTCGGGGAGGCCGGCCTTCTCGGAGAACGAGTGGAACAGCTCGGCGAACGCGAGGAAGACGAACACCTCGACCAGGGCGTAGTAGGCCGCGAGCGGGAGGAGCGAGGTCACGCCGTCCCCATCGAGACCCCTCTCTTAAGGGCCGGGCTCGACGGGGCGCTCAGCGGCCCTGGTCGATACCGTACCAGCGGTGGAACCGGTGGGCGTTCGCGACCGTGCCGATGAGCAGAATGGCGTCGCCGGGCTGGAGGCGCACGCCGGGGTCCGGGTTCACGTTCGCGACGAACTCACCGACCCCGTTCGGGCGGGCGTAGCCGATGAGGATGCACCCGGAGGCATCGCGGATGATCCGTTCCGCCTCGCCGAACGTCTGGCGCGAGATGGGGGTCCGGTCCGTCACCTGGTACTCCTGCATGTCCGCCCGGATCTCGCCCTGGGTTAGGTCGTCCAGCGCGTCCGCGACGTCCGGTTCGAACGCCGCGGCCGCACAGATCCGACCGCCCATGTCGGCCGGGCTCGCGACGAACGTGACGCCGGCCGTGCGGAGGGTGTCCCGGAGCTCGGGCCGGGTCATGGAGGCGACCACGCGGACATGCGGGGCCAGCGCCCGCACATTGAGGCAGGCGATCATGTTGGTCGAGTCGTCGGAGGTGCACGCGATGACGCTGTGCGCGGTCGGCACGTTCGCCCGGAGGAGGATGTCCCGCTCGGCCGGGGGCCCGTAGGTGACGTAGAGGGTCGACTCGGGGCCGAGGGCCCGAACGTTCGCGACCTCGTCCGGTGTCTCGCAGACGACCGCGACCGTCTGCTCCTGAGAGAGCAGCTCACGGACGGCGGCCCGGCCCACGGCGGAGTACCCGAGGACCACGACGTGGCCCTTCATCTCGGTCCCCAGAAGGCCCAAGGACCGCTTCTGCTGCTCGGAGGTCACCGCGCTCGTGATCACGCTGATCAGGTACCCCAACAGGAAGATCTGGATGAACATGGCGGCCATCGCGACCAGCCGGCCGTTCGTGTTCCCGGGGATCACGTCGCCGTAGCCGACCGTGGAGAGGGTCGTGATCCCCCAGTAGAACGAGGCGAACAGAGTGTAGGTGGGAGCGTCGAACAGAAAGAACAGCACGGACGCGGCGACGTAGACGGCCCCGAAGAGGACGAGGAACGGCCAGATACGACGCGCGATCTCCGCGAAGTAGCGAGAGCTTAGCCCGGGCACGGGGCTCACCTAACCGCACCCCATCGTTAGTCTTGCGCTGGTCGAGAGCCCTCGGGCCGAACCGTGGGCCGACGCACGAAGGACGATCTCGAACGACGAGCGGGTGATGGCAGGTCGTCGCCCGGAAGGCCGACCGCTAATGGATGGGTGCGCTCGACGGCGAAGCCGGATACGAGAATCGGATGACGGCGCCGGCCAGTTTCGACACCGCCCGGAGGCGCATGCGAAGGATGTACCCGTCGAAGAGGAGCTTCTCGATCGGATCCCAGAGCATCACCCAGACCACGGTGATGAAGAAGAGGTAGACCAGCGCCGAAGCGAAAGCGGCGCCCACCTGAGATTCGAGGGTGGGCAGCCACCAGTAGAACGTTCCCGCGACCAGGAGGGCGACCAAGATCCACGGAATCCCATAGCGGAACGACCCCAATCCCTCGGTCCGGTTGATGCGGAGGTCGAGGTTCGCCAGTTGCTCCTCCTCCGAGAAGTAAGTGTGGAGCTCGCCGCGGACCCGGTCTTCGTCGGCCGGAGTCATCGGCGGGCTGCGGAGCGTGACGAGGAGCTCCACCGACCCGGACCTCCGCTCGGCGCGTGTCGACCCTTCGAGGTAGCTCGCGACCCTCGGGTTCAGCTGGCGGCCGGTGTGAGGGTACACCGGAGCGCCGGCCCCCTCGAACAACGCCTCCGCATCCCGCGCCTCCAGCCGAACCAGCGGAGTGCCCTCTGGGGGCATAACGCTCCGAATGACCTTCGTGAGGTAATGAGCGGAGCGCTGGCCCCCGTCCGGTACGATCCGTAGGATACCTTTGGGCGTGAGTCCGCCGTTCAGTTGCGAAGCACCGATCGGACGTCCCTCAGGTCGGTTCCGAGAGATCCCTTACGGACCGATGTCGGCGAGGAGATATTCCGGGAGCGGAATCTTGGCGCGTTCGACCACGGCCCGACTTGCCGGTTGCCACGACGAGTCGAGAAACCCGCACGGCTTCCCCTCGAGGGTCGCCGTCGTGGCGTGGATGGCGAGGCGATCCGGTTTCCGGTCAACGATTCGGGCCCGGGCAACATGCGGGAGCCCGACGCGGGGCAGCCGTTCGGTCCGGTACGTGGCCGGACCGACCAGGACCCAGACCTTGCCGGAGAGCGTCAAGGCGGCCCAGTACGACACTTCGTTCAACACCATGAAGTGCAATCCGTGATGGAAGAGGGTCGGCCACCCCACTTCGTCCGGCTTGGGCGTGAACGTCGAGCGGACTTCCGGGACCCCGTCCTCTCCTTCTCCCCGCTCGAAGCGGAGTCGTAGCCCGCGCGCATGCATGGGACCGCAGCCGAAACAGGGGCTCTCTTCGGGATTCTCGAGCTCGGGCATGGGGCGTCGAGTGGGTGCGCTTTCATCAGCTGTTCGCTGGGCGATAGCACGGGTTCGAGCCCTTCCGCGGAGTCACCGGCGGGACCGAGGCCTCGCGACCCCCTCGCCCGCGGCTCGAGCGGAGCAAATGGTAAATAGCATGCCTAAAGTGGTCGGGCTCCCGATGGCCGCGGCGATCCCGGCGGCCCGTGGGAGTGGGAACGTGACCGAGCGTCCGTCGTCCCGAACCCTCGGGCCCGAGCAGTACACCCGCTTCGAGCGGGCCCGCATCCTCGGCGCCCGCGCCCTCCAGGTCTCCCTCGGCGCGCCGATATTGATCGACGTGCCCCCGACCCTGGTCGACCCGGTCGAGATCGCGGAGCGGGAGTTCGCCGCCTCGCGGATCCCGATTACCGTTCGGCGAGGGAAGACAGAGTAGTCCGCGCGCCCTAGACCCCCGCCTGGTCGAGCGCGTTCGCGCAGGAGCAGGTGGGCGCGGCGCCGGCCTTCGGCAGGAGCACCGCGAGAACCTTCCGCATACGGTCGACGTTCCGCTGCATCGTCGTGACGATCTCGCGGGCTTCGACCGGCCGGTCGGCCCAGACGTCGAAGTCTGTCACCATCGCGAGCGCGACGTAGCAGAGCGCCCGTTCGCGCGCCAGCGTCACCTCGGGGACGAGCGTCATTCCGATGATGTCCGCGAAGGACCGGAAGAACGCCGACTCCGCTCGCGTGCTGAAGCGAGGCCCCTCGACGCAGACGTAGGTCTTCTTCTCGGCGAACGGAACCCCCGTCTCGCGGCCGACCTGGGCGGCGATCCGCGAGAGCTCGGGGCAGAACGGGTCGGCGAGCGACACGTGGTAGACCCGACCGCCATCGTAGAAGGTGGTCGGCCGCTGCTTCGTGAAGTCGACGAACTGGTGGGGGAGGACGAACGTGCCGGGCGGCAGCTCCTCTTTGAGCGACCCCACCGAGCTCACCGTCACGATGCGGGTCGCGCCCAACGAGTGGAGCGCGTCGATGTTCGCGCGGTAGTTGACCCGGTGCGGGGGAATCGTGTGGCCCGGCCCATGCCGCGGAAGGAAGAGGACCCGGACGCCGCCGACCGTTCCCTCCTCGATCGGCCCGGACGGAGGGCCCCAAGGGGTCGCGACTCGGTGGGTCGTGGTCGCCCCACCCTCGAACACCCCGGTGACCCCGGACCCGCCGATCACGCCGACCGTCCGCGTCGGCGGGGCCGGCGTCATGGACCCCCGGCCCCGGTACGGTGGGCCTCGGGGCGCGCTCGGGCGAGGAAACGTGCCATCACCACCTCCCCCCGCGTCCGCTCGAGGAGGGCCCGGGCCGTGTCCTGCTTCGGCTTCAACTGGACGATCGCCCGCGTCGTGTCGAACCGGAGGAGGGAGTGGGTCAAGCGTTCCATGAGGGCGAGCGCGGCCTCCGCCCCCGGGAGGTCGTCTCGGCCGAGCCGGTCCAGCGCGAGCCGACGCACCTCGCCCACGACATCTCCGAGCCCCAGCAGGTACGGCTCGGGCTCGACGCCGAGCTCCGTCGGACCGGGGAGCTCCTCCCCTTGGAGGATCGCTCCGAGCAGCGCCGCCTCGACCCCCTCTTGGAGGGCATCGAGGGCGATCGTCTCATCCCCTCGACCTTCGTGGCTCACCCACTCGGCGAGCTCGGAGAGCGCGCGGCGGACCTCGCCCGGGTCGACCGATTCGGCCCCCCCGGAGTGAAGGCGGGTCATCGTAGCTTGGGCCAGGCGGCGAAGACGGCGGGCCCGCTGGTAGAGGTCCTCGCGCTTCAGCTCCCGCTGGCGGAGGTGGGCTTCGATGGTCGCGAGAACCTGCTCGGGGACGCCGGTCGATGGTGCGACGCTACCGGAAGAGGGTGAACCGTTGGTCATCATCGCCTCCGTCCAGGATCCCGAGCCGCACGCCGGCGTCCAGCCAGCCGTGGGCATAGCTCACGGCCGCCAGCGCCCGGTCACGGTCACCGGTGGAGTAGAAGTGCTCCGCGTCCGCGAGGTACGACCGGGCCATCGCAAGGAAGTCGTCGGACGCTCCTCGAAGGAACGACCGGGCCGGGGGAGCGGCGGTCACGCGGGAGAGCGCCTCCCGCGTCAACCGCAGGTACTTCTCGAAGAGCGGTTCCTCGGTCACGGGGCGGGGCGCGTATCCGCGACCGCGATATAATCCCCCCCGAGGGGGTCCGGCGAGGACCCCTACCGCCCGGGGGGCGGGGCGCGCACGCTTCGCCACGTAAGATACGGGGCAAAACCGGGGGCCCCGGGAGCGTGGATGCTGAACACCCCCGTCAGATGGTCGGGCTCCTCGAAGCGGTACTGGAGCCATTGACGCGGACCCGGGGACGACCGGTCGCTCACGAGCCCCACCCCGAGGCCGTCCGGGTCGGGGTGGACCTCCTGGTAGCGGATCAGGTGCCCGTCGCTGTCCCAGAAGATTCCGCGGACCTCGGAATCGGCGTCGACGAACACGATCAGCAGGTCCTCGTGTCGGAACGCCGGACGGTCTCCCGCGGCCGGAAACTCGCACCACCCTTCCCGAACCAGGATCTGGCCGTCGAGGGCCAGCCGCCACGTCTCCCCGCCCGCCGTGGCCGTCCCGGGCTCCCCGGACCTCGACTCGTCGCGCCACGCACCGATGAGGAAACTCAGCGCTTCGATCCCCATCTCCGTCTCCGTCTCCCCTGGGTCCGACAGGGCCGACGCACCCTCAGCCCTTCGGCACGCGCTCCCAGTCCTTCAGGAACCGGGCCAGACCGACGTCCGTGAGCTGGTGCTGCACGAGCTTCTCCATGACGGAGTAGGGCATGGTCGCGATGTCGGCACCGATCTTCGCGGCCTCGAGGACGTGGACCGGGTGGCGGATGCTCGCCACCAGCACCTTCGTCGGGAAGTGGTAGTTCCGGTAGATCGTGACGATGTCCCGGATCAGGTCCATCCCGACCTCCCCCTGGTCGTCCAGACGACCGATGAACGGGCTCACGTAGGCGGCCCCGACCTTCGCGGCGAGCAGCGCCTGGTTGGCGCTGAAGACGAGCGTCAGGTTGACCCGCGTTCCCTCCCGGGCGAGGACCTTGGTCGCTCGGAGGCCCGCCGGCGTCATCGGGACCTTGACGTAGATGGACGGGTGGAGGGCCCGCAGGTGCCGCCCCTCGGAGAGCATCCCCTCGGTGTCGGTCGCCACGACCTCCGCCGAGACCGACGGCACGCCGAGGGCGCAGATCTCGCGGAGGACCTCCTCGAACTTCCGCCCCTCCTTCGCGACCAGGGTCGGGTTCGTGGTCACCCCGTCCAGGATGCCCATCTCCCACATCGTTCGGATCTCGGTCACGCTCGCCGTGTCCAGGAAGAGCTGCATCGTGGTCGCCGTCCCGAGGGCGTTCCCCCTACTGAACCTTGCCGCGCGCCTTGAGGAGCTCCCAGGCCTCGTCGCGGATCCGCTCCTTCGACATCCCGTACCGGTCCAGGAGTGCCCACGGCTCGCCGGATTCGCCGAAGACGTCCGGCACCCCGACGCGACGGACCGGGACCGGATGGTTCTCGGAGGTCGCCGCGGCCACGAGCGCGCCGACACCGGTGAGCACCGAGTGCTCCTCGAGGACGAGGATCGCCCCGGTCTCGCGCGCCGCGCGCAGGACGGCGGCTTCATCGAACGGCTTCACGGACGCGAGGTCGAGGACGCGGACGGAGACGCCGACGCGGGCGAGCTCTTCGGCCACCTCGAGCGCCCGCGCCACGAGCGCACCGACCGCGACGATCGTGAGGTCCGAGCCGGCCCGGAGCTCCGAGGCCCGGCCGATCGCGAACGACCCGTCCGTCACGACCGGGAGGTTCTCGCGCGTCAGTCGGACGTAGGCCGGACCCTCCCGCTCGGCGACCGCGAACACGGCGGCGCGGGTGGTCGGCGCGTCCGCGGGCACGATGACGGTCATCCCGGGGAGACCCCGCATGAGCCCGATGTCCTCGACCATCTGGTGGGTCGCGCCGTCTCCGCCGACCAGGAGGCCCCCGTGCGTTGCGACGATCTTGACGTTCGCGTGGTTGTAGCAGATCGACTGGCGGACGAAGTTGTACGCCTGGCCCGCGGCGAACACGGCGAACGTGCTCGCGAACACCGTGCGGCCGCCCAGGGCCAGGCCCGAGGCGATCGACATCATCGTCGGTTCCATCACCCCGACGTTGAAGAAGCGGTCCGGGAACTTCTGACCGAAGAGGACGGTCCGGGTCGAGCCCGACAGGTCGGCGTCCAAGACGACCAGCTTTGGGTCGCGCTCTCCCAGCTCGAGGAGCGCTTTCCCGTAGGCGTCGCGGAGGCTCTCCGGCCTTCCGGGGAGGCTCATCGCGGCGGCACCTCCGCCGGAGCGCCCAGCTCGGAGAGGGCCCGCTTCGCTTCGGCCTCGTTCGGAGGCCTCCCGTGCCAGGAGTGCTGGCCCTCCATGAACGACACTCCCTTCCCCTTCACCGTGCGCGCGACGATCGCGGTCGGCCCCTCGGTCCATCGCCGGGCGTCGGCGAGCGCCCCGAGGATCTGGCGGAAGTCATGCCCGTCGACCTCGACCGTGCGATAGCGGAAAGCGCGGAACTTGTCGGCAATCGGCTCGATGCCCATGATCGACTCGGTCGACCCGTCGGTCTCGAGGCCGTTGCGGTCGAGGAGGACGACCAGGTTGGCGAGGCGGTAGTGACCCCCGGCCATCAACGCCTCCCAGGTCGGGCCGGCCTGGCACTCGCCGTCGCCCAGCACGGCATAGATCCGGTTCGACCGGCCGGCGAGCCGGGCGTCCAGCGCCATCCCGACGGCCATCCCGATCCCCTGCCCGAGACAGCCGGTGGACGCCTCGACGAACGGGAGCTTGTTTCGGTCGGCGTGCCCCTGGAGGCGACTCCCCAGCTTGCGCAGGGAAAGCAGCTCCTCGCGCGGGAGGTACCCCCGGAGGGCGAGGGCGGCGTAGAGGGCGGGCGCGGCGTGCCCCTTGGAAAGGACGAGACGGTCGCGATCCGGCGACTCAGGGTGGGCCGGGTCAAGGTGCATCTCCTCGAAGAGGAGCGCCGTCACGAGGTCGGTGACCGAAAGGCTTCCCCCGGGGTGCCCGCTTCCCGCGACGTAGGTCATCCGGATGACCTCGCGCCGCACTTCCCGGGCCACCGTTTCGAGCTCGGCAACCCGGTCGGACGACGGCTCCGGCCCCATGAACGGCGCGCCGAACCGAGGGGGTCTATTTGACGGTTGAGGAAGGACGCGCCTTCCGCCGAGACGGGCGGGGCTTTGCCTTCGCCTTCGACGGGGACGCCACCAACGCTCGCAGCGTGCGCAGGTCCTCGGCGTAGCGTTCGTAGTCCCGCTCGTCGAGCGGGGTCTCGAGATACCCCGGCGTCTCGGCCCACCGGGGGTCGTTGAGGATTTGACGGAACCCGGCCCGCCCGATCTCGCCCTTACCGATGTTCTCGTGACGGTCGAGGTGCGAGCCCAGCTCGGCTTTCGCGTCGTTCAGGTGGAACGCCCGCACGGTGGTCCGGCCGAGGACCGAGTCGATCTCGTCCACGAGCCGCCCGTACCCTTCGGGGGTGCGGAAGTCGACGCCGCCGGCGAAGAGATGGCAGGTGTCGAGGGTGACCCCCAACCGGTCCCGGCGTTCGACCCCGGAGAGGACGGCGGCCAGTTCCTCGAACGTGCGGCCGATGGTCGTCCCCTGACCGGCGGAGTTCTCCAGGAGGATGCGGACCTTCCCTTCCGGGTAGGCCTCGAGGGCCTCCTGGAGGCTTTCGATGAGCGTCCGGATCCCGGCCTCGGGCCCGGAGCCCAGGTGCGCCCCCGGGTGGAAGATCAACCCGTCCACCCCCAGAAGTTCGGCCCGCCCCAGCTCGTCGCGGAAGGCCTGGCGGGCCCGGAGCAGTAGGTCGTGCTTCGGGCTCGCGAGGTTGGCGAGGTATCCGTGATGGACCGCGGTCGCGCGGATCCCCTCCGTCCGGACCGCCGCGCGAAAGCGTTCGGCGGCCTCCGCGGAGGTGGGCGGCCCGCTCCACATCTGGGGACTCTTCGAGAAGATCTGGATCGCTTCGCACCCGATGCGGTGCCCGTCGAGGACGGCCTCGGCGAGCCCATTCGCGATCCCGATGTGGGCCCCGAGGTACACGATGACGGGCACCCGTCGACCGAATTAACCTAGGGGGTCCGAAACCCCCGAAGGAGGCTGACAGCTTTCCGCGCTTCCCGTAGGCTCGCGCACTTCAGTACCACGCGGAACGCCAGCGGGCTTAACTGCCGGGTTCGGAATGGGACCGGGTGTTTCCCCGCCGCTTTGGCCGTCAGCCGAGCGTACGACTTCGGGCTGCTACTTAAGCTTGGCTCGGCCGGGCTCCGTCCGTCCCTCCGCCCGTGACCTCGCCAGCAATGCTCAAGCGGAAGCGCCCTTCAACGGTGCCGGACCCCTCCCGTCGGACCGACGGTGCGGGGAGGCAGTTCCAGCATGGATCCTGCACCCTCCGTCCGAGAGTACCGGCTTCGGCTCGAGGTGGACTTCCGCGGGCTCACGTGGGACGGGTCGGTCGACGTCGACCTGGGCCCCCACCCCAAGGAGGTCGTGCTGGACGCCGAAGGGCTCTCGGTCCGGTCCGTGACGGTCCACGGGCGTCCGGTCCCCTGGAAGCTCGACCCGGTCGCCCACGCGATCGCGGTCGCTCTCGTCCCATCGGACTCGACGCAGCTCCGGGTCGATTTCTCGGGACGCGTGGTGGAGGGGAACCTGATCGGGTTCTACCGCACGCGCCACGGTCCGGGTTACGCCCTCGTGACGCAGTGCGAGCCGATCGGGGCCCGAAAGGTCTTCCCGTGCATCGACCGGCCCGACTGCAAGGCCCCGATCCGGCTCACCGTCGTCACCGACCCCGGGCTCGAGGTGGTCTCCAACTCCTCCGTCCTCAAGACGGCCGACCTGGCGGGCCGGAAGGAGTGGACGTTCGAACCAACTCCGTCGATGGCCACCTACCTCTTCTTCCTCGGCATCGGGGAGTTCGACATCCTCGAGGACCGCTCCGCCCGCATCGCCCTTCGAGTGCTCACGCCCCCGGGGCGCGCCGCCTCCGGCCGGTACGCGCTCGACACCGCCCGCCGGGTGCTGGAGGCGTACGAGGCCTACTACGGCATTCCGTACCCGCTGCCGAAGCTCGACCTGGTCGCGGTCGCCGAACACGCGTTCGGCGCGATGGAGAACTGGGGCGCGCTGAGCTTCCGTGACATGCGACTCCTCGTGGATGAGACGACCAGCTCGCGCGGGAAGGACGAGATCCTCGACACGATCTCTCACGAGATCGCCCACCAATGGTTCGGCAACCTCGTGACGATGGTGAGCTGGTCGGACATCTGGCTCAACGAGAGCTTTGCCTCCTTCCTTTCGAGCAAGATCGCGGAGCGGGTCGACCCCGCGTTCGACGCCCGGAGCGCCGCGATCCTGAACGTGACCGGCGCCGCGGCCGCCTTCCAAGGCGATTCCTTACGCGCGACCCACCCGGTCCGGGCCGAGGTCCACCGCCCGGAGGAGATTAGTCAGATCTTCGACGAGATCAGCTACGGGAAGGGCTCCGCCCTCCTCGCGATGTTCGAGGCGTATCTGGGCCCGGAGAAGTTCCGCGCCGGCGTGACCCGCTACCTCGACCGGTTCCGCGGTCGGAACGCGAAGACGTCCGACCTCTGGGGGGCCCTCGCGGAAACGACGGGGGAGCCGGTCGCGGAGATGCTCGGGCCGTGGGTCGACCGGCCGGGCCTCCCGCTCGTACGCGCGACCCTGGAGCCGGGGACCCTCCATCTCGCCCAGGAACGATTCTTGCTGGCCGGTGTCGGGGAGCCGGTCCCGTGGCCCATCCCGGTCACGATGGAGGTGAACGGGCGGAGCTCCTCCGTCCGGTTCGACGGCCCCGAGATGCGGGTCCCGGTCCCGGACGGAGCCGTCGTGCATCTCAACCCCGGGGCGTCCGGGTTCTACCGCGTGCTCTACGACGCGGAGCTCCTCGACCGCCTCTACCGCGTCCTTCCGGGCCGGTCGGCCGCCGACCGATGGATCGTGCTGGACGACCTCTCGGCGTTCCTTCCGACGGGCCGCGTCGGGTGGCCCTCGTTCGAGCGGTTCGCCCGCGCCCTCTCCGGAGCCCACGAGCGGCTCGTGGTGGAGGCGCTGGTCTACTCCCTCGGGACCGGGGCGATCTGCTTCCCCGACCACCGGCCCGTCCTCGAGCTCGCCCGCACCTTCCTCGCCCGGCAGTTCGACCGGGTCGGCCTGCATCGTCACCCCTCGGAGCCGGCGCAGGACGCACCGGTACGCGAGAGTGTCACCGGGGCGCGGGTGCGCATCGACCAAGGCTTCGCGCGCGACCTCTCCGAGACGTTCGTCGAGTGGGAACGGCTCGACGCGGAGGTTCGCGGCGCGGCCGCGCTCGCCCGTACCCGTACCGAAGGGGCGAGCGGCTACCGCGAGGTCCAGCGGGCGTTGAAGCAGGCCGTGTCCGAGATCGACACGCTGCGCCTCGAGCGGGCGCTCGCCTGGAGCTCCGACCCCACGCTGGTCGAGGAGACGCTGGGGTTCACCCTGAACGGCACGGTCAACCGAGGGCACGCGCCCCTCGTGATCATCCAGGCGGCGACCAACCCGTACGGCCGGGACGTCACCTGGAACTGGCTCACCCGCCACCTCAACCGCCTGGACGAGTTGTTCCGCGGCGCCGGTTTCCTCTCGCAGACGCTCGAGAGCGTCATCCCGCTCGTCGGGTTGGGCCGCCGGGCGGAGGTCGCCCAGTTCTTCCAGGGCCCGACGCCTTCCGAGGGGACGCGGGGGGTCGTGAAGGGTCTCGAACGCCTCGCGATTCTCGAGATGCTCGGAGAGCGACTGCCGACCGAGTAGCGTACCCTTAGCCCGACCGCGGAGAACGGGCGACGGCCCTTACCGCTCGCGGAGCGGGGGCTGCCCGGGGCGTCCCTCGCTCGAGGACCAGATGTACCACGTCCCCCGGGCCTGGCTCAAGCGATGCCCGTCGCCGCCGAGCAGGTTCCCCTCCGCGAAGGCGATGTGTCGTCCGCGGCGGAGGACCTCTCCGCGGGCGGTCAGCGTGTCGCCTTCCCGCGCCGCACGGAGGAACTCGACGTAGAGGCTGGTGGTCGCCGTCGTCTCGCCTTCGGTGAGGAGGGAGACGACCGCGGCCCCCATCGCCGTGTCGAGGATCGTTGCGTAGACCCCTCCGTGGACGACCCCATTGATGTTCAGGTGCCGCCGCTCGACCTCGCCCGTGACGGTGGCAAAGCCGCGGCCACTGCGCGCCGAGTCGATCCCGAACCCGGCCTCCAAGTGGAAACCCCCGCGACGGGCCGCCTCGATGAGGTCGGGAAGCGGCCGGGACGGACGCGGTTCGGGAGGGGCGGCCCTGCGGGGCACGGACGGGCCGACCCATCGTGGCGGATAAGTACTGCGAGGAATCGTCCCGGGCCGTGCCGAAGGTGCTTCCCACGGTCCGGCGGGCGATGTGCGATGCGCCGCCCAACATCGCGCTCGTGAAGTACTGGGGGGTTCGGGACGCGCGGCTCGTGCTCCCCTACAATTCCTCGGTCTCGGTCACGCTCGAGCGGTTACGCTCGCGCACGGCGGTCACGTTCGATCCGGAGCTGGGGAATGACTCAGTCGAACTGAACGGTGCCTCCGCCGCCGGTGAGCCTCGGGCCGCGGTCGTCCGGTTCCTCGACCGCGTGCGGGACCGGGCCTCGATTCGTTCGTGCGCCACCGTGACCTCCGAGAACAACTTCCCTACGGCCACGGGGCTCGCCTCGAGCGCGAGCGGTTTCGCGGCCCTCGCGGGGGCGGCGACCGCGGCCGCCGGCCTCTCCCTCTCGCCGCGGGAACTCTCCCGCCTCGCCCGACTGGGCTCGGGGAGCGCCGCCCGGTCCGTCTTCGGGGGGTTCGTCGAGTGGCGGGCGGGCCAGCGGCCCGACGGCGCGGACTGCTACGCGCGATCGCTCTATCCGGCCGACCACTGGCCGGCGCTGAAGGACGTGGTCGTGCTCGTCCGGGGGGCTCCCGTGAAGGAGATCCGGTCGGCCGAAGCGATGCAGGCGACCGTGCGGACGAGCTCGGAGTATCCGCGGCGGATCCGGGAGCTCCCGCGGCGCACCCGCGGGATCATCCGAGCCATCGGGGGAAGGGACCCGGCCCGCTTGTTCCCCCTCGTGATGGAGGAGTGCGACGACTTCCGTAATGTCTGCGAGACGACGCGGCCGACGCTCGATTACCTTACTTCCACCTCCCGCGCGATCCTCGCCGAGGTGCGCGGGTTGAACCGCGAGGCGGGCCGGCCCGTCGCGGGCTACACCCACGACGCCGGCGCCCACGTCCACGTCTTCACCCTCGCGCGCCACGCGGCCCGGGTGCGCCGACGACTGGCCGGGCTCCCCGGGGTCGAGCGAACGATGGTCCTGCGGGCCGGGCCGGGCCTCAAGATCACGACCTGACGCGCTCGCGGCCGCCCCGAGGAGGCGGCCCATCCCTCGCTACAGGACCCGCCGGTCGAACTCGGGCGGCGGGAGGGTGATGCCCAGGGACCGGGCGAGGGTCGTGACCTCTTGGACGTAACGCGCCCGCGCCTCCTCGTTCGTCCACCGCTTGAGACCGAACTCGATCGCCCGGCGGCTGGTTTCCGAGTTGGAGTGGCCGAACATGTCGAGGGCCCGCGGGTACCACTTCGCGACGGCCGCATCCGCCTCCGCCTTCGACCCGTAGTACCGCGGTCCGTCCTGCACCATCCGTCGCAGGACGCTCGCGCCGAAATTGAGGTGGAGCTGCTCCTCGCTCAGCATCAACGGCATCGCGCGGGCGAGGGGGCCGTAGGAACATTCCTGGAACGCGCGGAGCTGGTAGACCCCGACCCGGTCGACGAAGCACGTGAAGGCCCCAACGTCGCCCCAGGTGTCGAACTTCATGTTGAAGGCGTCCAGCTTGTGCTCCCCCTCCCGCTTCGAGAGGAGCTCGTCGATGTACCTCTGGCCCTCCTCCCCGAAGTCGCGGAGGATGCGGCACGCCTGGAGCCCGTGGCGCGACTCGTCGGCCACGATCCGAGACTCGATCCAGCGGTCCTCGAGGGTGGGCGCCCGGTCGAGCCACGGGCGGTGCTGCTGGATCGACGCGAATTCGGTGTCGGCCTGGACGACCATGAGCTTCACGAGGAGCTTGCGCATCTCCGCGGGCACCTCTTCGGCCGTCTCGTACTTGCGCATCCCGGCGGAGCTGCCCCAGAGGATCTCGCGGACCGGCTCGATCGTCCCTCCGTCCTTGAGCGACTTCGCGACCGGTGGTCCCGGAGGGCGCTCTCGACCTTCCATCGACCGACCTGTGCCCTCTTGACAGTCTATCGTCCCTTAAAGGTGGGCTTTCGCTTCTCGACGAAGGCGGCGAGGCCCTCCTTCGCGTCCTCGGTGACGAAGAGCCGGTTCTGCAGCTCCCGCTCGAGGGCGAGGCCGGCGCTCAAGGGCATCTCGACCCCCTCGACCACCGAGCGCTTGATGAGGCTGATCGCGCGGGACGGGCCGTGCGCGAGCTGGGCCGCAAACGCCTGGACGTCCCGGGCGAACGTCTCTTTCGGGTAGACGTAGTTCACGAGGCCGATCTGGAGCGCCTCGTCCGGGCTCAAGAGCTTCCCCGTGACCATCATGTCGAGCGCCCGGGCCGTTCCGATGAGGCGGGGAAGGCGTTGGGTGCCGCCGGTGCCCGGGAGCACGCCGAGCGTCACCTCCGGAAGGCCGATCTTGCCGGAGTCCTTCGCCATCAGCCGAAGGTCCGTCGCGAGGGCGATCTCGAGTCCGCCCCCGACACAGTGCCCGTTGATGGCCGCGAGGACCAGCTTCGGGGTCTTCGCGAACTTGTCGAGCGTCTCCTGGCAGTGAAGGCAGAACATCGCCTTGAAGTCCGGCTGGCTCTGCTTCAGCATCTCGATGTCGGCCCCGGCGCTGAAGAACCCGGGCACGGAGCTCTCGAGAACGATCACCCGCACCGTGTCGTCGAACCGGAACTCCTCGACCGCCTGGTCGACCTCGCGCATCATGTCGATGTCGTAGGTGTTCGCTTTCGGCTTGCCGATCTCGATGTGGCCGACGTGGTCGTCGATTCGCGTTCGAACGTACTTGCCCTGCATGCTCTTCTCCCGGTGGGTCGCGATGGTAGGGAAGGCCACCGCTCGGAGTCTTTAACACCGGCGCTCGAACCAAACTAGGAAACCGGTGGCGTGGGGGCCTGACGTTCCTCGACCGTGCCGTCCAAAGCCCCGACAAAGAGCCGGTGAGCGAGCCCCACAAAGATCCCCGTCTCGACGACCCCGACGTGGGCGCGGAGGCGCTGGGCGGTTTCCGCGGGGTCCTGGATGGGGGAGCGCGGGGACAGGTCGATGAGCTCGTTGCCGTTGTCGGTCCGGAACGGTTTACCGTCCGCACCGGTCCGCCACCGGACCCGGTAGCCCTCGTCGAGGAACTCCCGTTCGAGGGTGGGACGGGCAAATGGCACCACCTCGACCGGGATCGGCGAGCGCTCGCCGAGGGCGTGGACGAGCTTCGTTCGGTCGACCACGATCGCGACCTGGATGGACAGGTGGGCGAGGAGCTTCTCCCGGAGGAGGGCCCCTCCGCCACCCTTCGTGAGGGCGAAGGCCGGCGTCACCTCGTCCGCCCCGTCGATCATGAGGTCGAACCGGTCCTCGGCGACCAGCGGCCGAACCGGGAGCCCCAGCGATCGCGCCAGCTCCTCGGTCGCGCGCGAGCTCGCGACGCAGTCGAAATGGGCCTTGGGAAACAGCTCGGCCATGGCTCGCAGGGCGAAGGCGGCCGTACTGCCAGTTCCGAGCGCGAGGCGGAGACCGGGGCGCACGAGACGCTCCACCGCGGTGCGGGCCGCCGCGGCCTTGGCGGGGTCGGTCTCGGAGGGCACGACCGGACGATACGCGAGGCCTAGAAAAGACGACCGCCGTCCCCCGCGACACCGCTAAGCCGCCCGGGACTTCCCGCCCTCGATGGCCGCGACCGAGCCGACCGCCGCCGCGGTCGTACTCTCGGTCGGCGGATCGGTCCTACTTACGGGAGAGAAGGACGCGGAGTACCTGGGCGAGCTCGCGGCGCTCCTCCGGTCCGTGGGCGCCGAACGACCGCTGGCGGTCACTGTGGGCGGCGGCCGTACCGCCCGCGACTACATCCGCCTCGGACGGGCCCTCGGCCTCACCGAGGTCGAGCTGGACGAGGTCGGAATCGACGTGACGCGATTGCACGCCCGCCTCCTCGCCGGCCGGATCGGGCCGCCCACTCCGGCGCATCCCCCGACCAGCGTCCGCGAGGCCATCGCGGCGCTCGCGGGCGCCTCGCCGGTCGTGCTCGGCGGCACCGAACCCGGACACACGACCGATGGGGTCGCCGCCCTCCTCGCGGTCCGTCTGCGGGCCGCTCGCGTCGTCAATGCCACCGACGTGGACGGCATCTACGACCGGGACCCCCGGGCGTCCCCCGGGGCCCGGAGACTCGACCGACTCTCCTGGGCCGACCTCCGCTCGATGATCCACCGCGCGAGCTCGGGGGAGGCGGGCCAGAGCCTCCCGTTCGACCGGCTCGGCGCCGACCTCCTCGCTCGGGCCCGGATTCCTCTGGCCGTCGTCCACGGTCGGACGCTCCCCAACCTGGGGGCCGCCCTGCGGGGCGAATCGTTCCCGGGCACGTGGGTCGAACCGTAAGCCCGCCCGGAAGGGGCGGGAGTTATCCTCTGGACCCGGATGGCCGGCCATGCACCGCATCGTGTTCTTGGGGCCGCCCGGCGTCGGTAAGGGGACGCAAGCCGCTCGCCTGGCCCAAGAACTCCGGGTCCCCCACCTTTCTACCGGGGACATCCTGCGCGCCGCGGTCGCGGCCCGGACCCCTCTCGGCCTGGAGGCCGAGGGGCACATGAGCGCCGGCCGCCTGGTGCCGGACGACCTCGTCCTCCGTATCCTCCGGGAACGGCTGGCGTCCCCCGACACCCGGGAGGGTTTCATCCTGGACGGGTTCCCGCGGAACCGGGCCCAGGCCGAAGCCCTGTCGGGAATCACGCCCGTGGACGTCGTCCTGGCGCTCGACCTGCCGAGCGACGTGCTGGTCGAGCGCATCACGGGACGCTGGGTCTGCCCGACCTGCCAGAGCGTCTACCACGTCCGGAACAACCCTCCGAAGGTCGCGGGGCGCTGCGACCGGGACGGACACGAGCTCATCCAGCGCCCGGACGACCGACGGGAAGCGGTCGAGACCCGGCTGAAGGTGTATACTAACCAGACCGCCCCTCTCCTCGAATTCTACCGGGGACGCGGACTCCTCCGGCCGGTGGACGCCTCCGGCCGGCCCGACGAGGTGGGCGCCCGGGTCCGGGCCGCGGCCGCCTCGGGCTGAACTTCGCCCGCCCCTCCCTTCGACTTCGGGGCGGCCTCGACCCAACAGCCTCTCTTCTCCGTGTTGGGCGGTCCCGTCGGACGAGGGGACTACCGTGGATGGTCGGTCTTCTCTCCGTTGAGTTCCGGTAGCCGGAGGACGGCGCCTTCCACCCACCGTAGACCCTGTAGGCTGAGTCGAACGCCCTCGAGGGGCGCGACGGCGAGCCCCCAGGTCGGCGCCTCCTGGGGCCGTGCCGCGAGCGAGCCGAGCTCGATGATCCCGCCGTGGGAGATCATCAAGAGGCGGCTCCCGTCGGGAAGGTCGGAAAGAAGTCGCCGCCAGAGCGATGCCTGGCCCTCGGCAAACTCGCGGACGGCCCGTTCGCGCTGCACCAGTTTCCAGTACTTCTGGAACGACGCGGGAGAAACGACCGATTCGACCTGTCGGCCCACGTCGGCCGGCATCTGGCGCAGCTCGTCTAGCTGGAGCTCCGCGGGCCGCCCGAGCTCGGTCGCGGTCTCGACAGCGCGAACCGCGGTCGACGTGATGACCCGCCGGAACGAGCCGAGCCGGGGTGCGACCGAGTGCGCGAGCCTGACCCCCTCTGCGCTGAGGTGGGGGTCCCCCGGCGCCCGGAGACTGTGACGACGGTGCTCGAGGACCCGCACGGACCCGGTCGCCTCCCCGAGCCGTCGGAGAGTTTATAGGTCGCACGCCGCTCCTCGCTCTCGTCCCGGCTTAGCTCAGTGGTAGAGCGGGGGACTGTAGGCGAGACTGCCGGAGCCACCGGCGGCCCCCGTGGAGATCCTCAGGTCGCCTGTTCGAGTCAGGCAGCCGGGACCTGAGGAAGTGAACGGGGACGTGCCATCTGCCCGGAAAGTTCGTTCCCTCACGGCTCCATGGAGGGCCCTGCCGGGCGCGTGAAGGCGGCTTGACGAACGGATTATGGCCCGTTCCCCGCCCTCGACCCCCAATTCCCATGGCAGGACCGGCGGCCGAACCCTCCCAACGCCCGGCACGGAACGGTTGGCCCTCGAAGCAGGCGCTGGCCGTGGAGCTCCTGCGGATCGGGACCGGCGCCGTCTGGGCGCTCAATTTCGTGTTCGTGCTCGCGCCGCAGAACGACTACTTCGGAGGCTTTCGCGGGCTCGCCCTTTCCTTCGCACCGACGACCGTCGGAGGCCCCGGGCTCCCGGATTTCGTCGCCGCCCACGCGCTGTTCTTTTCGTGGGTCGTCGCGCTCATCACGGGGTACCTGACGGTCGGCTTCCTGCTCGGCCTCACGACCCGGTGGGCGTGTCTGGTCGGTGGGATCTTCTCGGCCGTTCTCCTCGCGACCCAAGTCGGGAGCACGTTCATCTTCCCCGGTGGGACGGACGTCGGCGAGCACCCGCTCTACATGCTGATCTACGTGGCGCTCGTGGTCGGCGGCGCCGGCCAGGCGTACTCGGTCGACCACTGGCTCGCCGAGGTGTTCGCTCGCCGTCGCGAGCGCATCTCCGCCCGTCCCGCTCCGGCGCCCCGGCCGATTGGAGCGCTCACGCTGGACTACCGGTTCTTCCTCGTCTACTTCGTCGTGGGCGTTCTAGTCACCTTCGGAGTGACCCTTGGGCTCATGGTCTCCCTGCCAGCCTCCGGCGGCTCCTCGGGGATCCCGGGCGGGCCGACCACCTACGAGAACCTCACCGTCACGCTCAACGCGACCAACGGGTGGCCGCAGTACTCGCCCGCGAATTTCACCGTCCACACCGGGCGGGTCGTCTTCACCATCCACGACTACGATTCTCCGACCAGCTGGCCGCAGTGCGATTGTGTGGTCAGCGGGACCGAGGGAGGGGTAGAGTACATCAACGGCACCGCCGTCCATACGGTGCCGACCTCGAACGTGGCCCACACCTTCAGCGTCCCGGACCTGGGCATCGCGGTCTTCTCTCCCGGGAACGATTCGACCCGTTTCACGGTCGACCTGATCAACCCGGGCCAGTTCCTCTGGTTCTGCTTCGCCCCGTGCGGTGCCGGCAGCAACCCCTACTCGACGCCCCCCATGGGGGTTGCCGGCTACATGACCGGGACGATGACGATCGTCTGACCCCCGACTGCAGTCGAGGGGCTCCCACCGGGTGGTAGGGGGAGAGTCCCCAGATCGGTCGGAGCCCCTCCTGGCGGACGATCCGTTTCGTCGGGTCGAGGGTAGGGAACCGATTTCATCGCGTCGGAGTGTGCCGCCATCGGTGAACGCGGTTCGACCGGACGTTCTCGTCGGGGAGTCTGTCGACGAAGCGGTGGGCCGCATCACCGGCTTCGTCAACTGCTATGTGGTGCGTGACCCCTCAGGTCTCTTCCTCATCGACACCGGTTTCTCGTCGCGGGCGGCGCCGATCCGGCGGGCGTTTGAGCGGGCCGACATTCCGTTCTCTCAGCTGACCGCGATCCTCCTCACCCACCGGCACGTCGACCACATCCGCGGGGCGTTCCGGATGGAGACTCTGAGCCGGGCACGGGTCTGCTGCCACCCGTCGGATGCGCCCGTGGTCGAAGGAAAGGTGCCCCCGCCCGGCCCCCTCTGGATGCGGCTCTTCGCCCGCTCCCACCCCGTCCCGGTCCAGCAGATGGTGAAGGACGGGGACCGGGTCGGACCGTTCCAGGTGGTCCACGTCCCGGGGCACACCCCCGGCAGCCTCGCCTTCTACCTTCCGGAACGGAAGATCCTCTTCACCGGTGACGCGGTCCTCGAGCACGACGGGCGGCTCTCGCTCGCACGAGCCCAGTACGCCTGGGATTTTTCCCAGGCCGTGGCCTCGATCGACCGACTCCGCGAACTTCCGGTGGAGGTCGTCCTGCCGGGGCACGGGAAGCCGGTGCGCCGGGACATCGGCGCCCAGCTGGACGCCCTCAAGAGCCGGGTAGCGGCCGTCGGGCGCAGATAGGCGGCGGGCCGGCCCAATGGCTCGGGCGCGAGGAGGTACGGAGATGGACGCGGGATGCGGTTGTCGGGATTCGAACCCGAGTAGGTAGCTTGGGAAGCTACCGTCCTAACCACTAGACC
The DNA here is from genome assembly GCA_035625165.1 of Thermoplasmata archaeon. GTDB lineage: Archaea > Thermoplasmatota > Thermoplasmata > Lutacidiplasmatales > UBA184 > Lutacidiplasma. The sequence goes on from DASPQC010000065.1 coordinate 30,239, forward strand.
ACAACCGCGCGGTGCCCCCACGAGAGGAGGGGCCTCTTACCGTTTGTGCGTCGCAGCTCAGAGGAGGAGACCCACGGACTCCGAGGGGATGGTCGGGGCGCTCGCGATGAGGTCGTCGTTCGTCACCAGGCGCTCGGCGGCGCGGCTCGCGAAGCCGGCCTGCTGGAGCAACCGACGGGCGCGCGGAAGGTCGTTGGTCGAAATCACGACGAGGGGCATGTTCCCCTCCCGTGCGACGAGGATCGCGACACTCTGGATGTTGATCTTCTCACGCTCGAGGGCCTCGAGGACCCGGAGGAAGCTCCCCGCCCGGTCCTCCAGGCGGACCGCGAGCATCTCGCGGACCTCGGTCTCGTAGCCGGCGGCGGTCAGGAGCGCGGTCGATCGGTCCGGGTCGCTCACGATCAGGCGGACGAGGCCTCGCCCCCCGGCCGAGTCGACACTGATGGCCGCGACGTTGATCCGTTCCTTCGCCAGGGTCCGCGCCACCCCGGCGAGGGCCCCGGGTCGGTTGGGCAGGGTCAGCGAAATCTCGCGCAGCACCATGGATAGCCGCATACCACGGCAGGGGTAAAGGTTCGACGCCGACGGGGGACGTTTGCACGGCGTCCGTTCGCGCATGTATTTATACACCAATCGGGCCTAATTTCGACTGCTCCGGAGCGTCACACCGGGGCACGGTCGTGAATGGGGGAAGCACCGGTCTCGAGGCTGAGCCGTCGCTCCCGCCGGGCCCGGCGGTTTCGCCGCCAGCGCCGCGGGGTCGTTTCGGTCATCGGCACGCTCCTCGCCTTGCTCGTGTTCTTCGCGCTCTTCGGGATCTTCCTCACCCAGTACGTCCCGCTCTGGATGACCGATAACGAGGCCCAGTTCGTAGCCCAGACCGAAGGGTCGTTCGCCCTCCTGAAATCGGAGATCGACCAGCAGTACGCCCTCGGGGCTCCGATCGTGGTCGGAACTCCGTTCGCGCTCAGCTCGCAGGGCATCCCGCTGCTCGCTCAGCCCACTCAGGGGACGCTCGCCTTCCTCCCCACGACCTGCCCGGGCGGCTTCTACGCGAAGGGAATGAAGGGGGCTACGACCCTGAACTACGGTCAGCCCGTGAACTCGAGCTTCTGCGTCTTCTCCAACGTCACCTACTCGGTCGGCCCGGGAGGCTCCGGGATGTACTCGCAGCGCATCGCGACGGGGGTCCTCACGATGGCGCTCCCCAACCGGTACTACAGCGCCCAACAGTTCGTCTTTGAGGACGACGGGGTCATCCAACTGCAGAGCGGCGGCCACCAGGTGATGACCTACTCTCCACCGCTCAACGTGACGGACGTGGCGGGCAACACGACGGTGTCGACCGCTCTCCTCCAGCTGTATGGGAACGCGTCGACCATCGTGGGCCAGGGTACCCAGGAGGTCTACTCTCACTACCGGTTCACCCAGACGATCCACTCGAACGGCAAGTACGTGGCCAGCAACTCCTCCTATCTCCCGTTCAACTTCACGTTCGAGATCGGGACGCAGTACCCCTGTGCCTGGTGGGGATACCTCTACAACGTCACTCAGGTGAGCGGCGTCCCATCCTCCAGCATTTCGCTCTCGCCGGTCACCCCGCCCACCTCCTGCACGATCTTGACCGGGCTCACGACGGTGCTCAAGCTCACCGTCTCGAACGTCAACTACGCGACCTTCTTCTTCGCGGGGGTCCAGTTGTCGATCGGCGCGGGGGTGACGTAAGCGATGGCGTCCGGTACGTTCCGCGTCAAGATCCCCAGGACCCCGCCCCCCGGAGCACCGGTCCTCACGCCCGAGGCTCCGCGACCCCTCGAAGCGCCGACGGACGTGCCCGGGACGTTCATCACGGCGATGCCCCCGCTCCTCGAGACCACGATGAAGGAGCTCGAGGTGAACGCGGTGAACCCCCCCTACTCGTACTCCCGGGTCACCTACAATGACCGGAACAAGGAGTACCTCTACGAGGTCATCGAGCCCCAGCTGTCGGCCCACGAAAAGCAGCTGGTCGAGCACGTCAAGTCGACCCTCACGAAGATCCTGGGAGGGGAGGTCGTCAACCTCTCGACCGCGGAGAAGCGGGCGTACATCCGCGGGGAGACCGAGGAATACTTCCGGTCGCGGGGGATCTCGCTGAGCCCCCTGTCCACCGAGCGGATCATCTACTACGTGCTCCGCGACTTCGTCGGCTACGGACCGGTCGACTCGCTCATCTTTGACCCCCAGGTCGAGGACATCTCCTGCGACGGGGTGGACGTTCCCCTGTTCATCTTCCACGGCAAGTACGAGTCGGTGAAGACGAACGTCATGTTCCCGGACGAGGAATCGCTCAACTCGTTCATCGTCATGCTCGGCCAGCGCTGCGCGAAGTCCGTCAGCGTCTCGGCCCCGATCCTGGACGGCACCACCCCCGAGGGGCACCGCGTCCAAGCGACGTACGCCCGCGAGGTCACGACCCGCGGCGCGAGCTTCACCATCCGACGGTTCAAGGAGCGGCCGTTCACCCCGGTCGACCTCATCATCATGGGGAGCGCCAACGAGGAGATGGTCGCCTACTTCTGGCTCGCGGCCGAGCAGGGAGAGTCGGTCATCATCTGCGGCGGCCCCGCCGCGGGAAAGACGAGCACGCTCAACGCGATTGCCCTGTTCATCCCCCCGACCTCGAAGATCGTCTCGATCGAGGACACGCGGGAGGTCAACCTCCCGCACGAGAATTGGATCCCCGGCGCGACCCGCAGCGGCTCCGGCGACCGCGGGTCGGACGGGAAGGCGGCCGGGGAGGTCGACATGTTCGACCTCGTGCGCGCAGCGCTTCGGCAGCGCCCGAACTACATCATCGTGGGAGAGGTCCGCGGGAAGGAGACCTACACGATGTTCCAGGCGATGGCGACGGGCCACACCACCTATTCGACCATGCACGCCGACAGCGTGAAGTCGATGGTGAACCGGCTCGAGAACCCACCGATCAACACCCCGCGGATTCTGCTCTCGGCGCTCAACAACGTCGTGATCGAGATCCAGGCCCGGACGGAGAAGGGCGTCGTCCGGCGGCTGAAGCAGGTGCTCGAGATCGTCGGCTTCGAGCCCGAGACGAACGAGCTCATCACCAACACGGTCTACGAATGGGACCCCGGGACCGACACGTTCGTGTTCAAGGGCCACTCGTTCCTCTTCGACAAGATCATGGAACTCAAGAACTACACGACCGAGGAGATGGACGCCGAGTTCCAGCGGCGGGCCCAGGTGATCCACTACCTGGTCGAGAACAAGATCAACGACTACCGGCAGCTCTGGCGCACGGTCGCGCAGTACTACAAGGACCCGAACGAGGTCATGAGCCGAGTCGCGGCGTCTCGCACGCCGAAGGCGGGGTGAGGAGGCCGGTGCCCGCGACCCCCACCGTACCGGCGGCCAAGGTCGTGCGGTCCCCGGGTTCGCCGGCGGCCCTCCGCAGCCCGCCCGGGCCCCGGGCGGTACGGCTCAAACGCGGAGAGCAGCCCACTCACTCGACCCTGAACGGCTTCCAGCGGTGGGCCTGGCGGATGTTCCGCAACCGGGTGCTGCGCAAGCCCCCGGACCCGACCCTCGAGGAGAACCTCGTGAAGGCGCACATGCGGGTGCGCGCGGACGAGTACATGGCCCAGGTCTACGCCACCACCCTCGTGGTCGGGATCGCCACGGTCGTTGCGGGCGCGATCGTCGGTTACCTGTTCCTCTCCCACGGGAGCGCCCTCCTCGGAATCGTGATCCTCATTCTCCTCCCGGTGCTCGGGACGGTCGGCACCTTCTTCGTGCTCCAGAGCACGCCGGGCTCGAGGGCAAAGGAACGGGGTCGGAAGATCGACCGGAAGATCAGCCCGGCGATGAGCTTCGTTTCGGCGATGAGCTCGGCCGACGTGAACGTCGACCAGATCTTCAAGGAGCTCGGCCGGCAGAAGATCTACGGGGAGGTCGCCGAAGAGGCCGCGTGGATCACGCGCGACACCGAGCTCCTCGGGGTCGACATCCTGACCGCGCTCCGAAACGGCGCCCAGCGGAGCCCGTCGAAGCGGTTCCAGGACTTTCTCCAGGGCGTCGTGACGACCTCGACCAGCGGCGGGCAGCTCAAGCCGTACTTCCTCCTCAAGGCCGAGCAGTACGAGCGCGAGAACAAGCTCGAGATGCTCCAGCGGGTCGAGACGATGGGTCTCCTCGCGGAGACGTTCGTCACGGTCGTGGTCGCGTTCCCGTTGTTCCTGGTGATCATCATCGCGATCTTCGCAATCATCGGGGGCGGCGGTCAGTTCATGATCGATGTCCTCTGGGGCATCGTCGGGGCGATGATCCCGCTCGCGCAGTTCGGGTTCATCTTTTTCATGTACACGCTCGCGCAGGAGATGTGATCGATGGCGACCACGAGCGCCCCCGCATCGGTTCGCAAGGTCAAGAGCCTCGCCACCTCGGTGACGGGGCGCTCCGCGGGCCTTCCGCGGGAGATGTGGGCCCTCATCGCCGGGGGCGTCGCCGCGGCGGTCCTCTGGGCCTTCGGGGCGGTCGTCTACCTCGGGATCATGAACATCCAGTTCCGACCGGGGGAGGGCACGGGAACGAACCCGGCGATCGACTTCATGGTGCTCGGCATCCTCTGCTTCATCGCCCCGTACGGATTCGTGATGACGGCGAAGCTCCGCCGCATCGCGAAGATCGAGGAGCGGCTTCCGGACTTCCTGCGGGACGTCGCGGAGGCCGGCCGGTTCGGGATGACCCTCCCGGACGCGATCATCGTCGCGAGCACGGGGCGCTACGGGCTCCTCACGGACGAGATCAAGAAGATGGCGAGCCAGCTCGAGTGGGGCGTCCCGGTCGCCACCGCCCTTCGGTTGTTCGAGGAGCGGGTGCCGACACCGCTCGTCCAGCGGGTCGTTTCGATCGTGACCCGGGCGAACGAGGCGGGCGGGAACGTCGCGGACGTGCTCACGATGGTCGCGCACGACACGCGGGAGAGCCAGCTGGCCGCGCAGGCGCGCCAGATCTCGATGCTGACCTACGTGACGGTCATCTACATCGCGTTCTTCGTCTTCCTCGTCACGATCTACATCATGGCGGCGGTCTTTCTGCCGCAGATGATCACGGCGGGCGAGGGCGTGTCGTCCTCCAGCCTCTCGGGCGGAGTGTCGCTCGCCTTCCAGTTCGTCCCGGTGCTGTTCATCGCGTTCATGGTCGCCGTCATCGTCCACGCGGTCGGCGACGGCGTGATGGCGGGGGTCCTCTACAACGGGCGGATCTCGGAAGGTCTCCAGCACGCGACCATCATGCTCTCGGTGGGCTGGCTCATGATGCGGTTCGTCGTCCCGATTCTGAACGTGCCGTCCGGGAGTGGATAGTATGGCCGGGGAAGCGACCGAGGCCTGGAACGAACCGACGGAGACGGCCACCCCCCCGCCCCCGAAGCGGGGGTTCTTCTCGCCGTGGCTCCGCATGGGCGCCGCGCTCCGGCACGGGTCCACCGAGTCCCGGCCGGTGAAGCTCGCCCGGCTCGGCGTTTCCGGTCAAGGGACCGAAGGGGAGGTGACCCCGGTCCCGCCGCTCTCCGACCCCGCACTCAAAGAGCTCGACCTCGCGCCGATCCGGCCGGGGCTCTCCTTCGTCCGCGTCACCTTCCACAACACGCGCAACGAGTACCTCTACGAGGTGATCGAACCCCCCCTCTCGCCGCTCGAGCGGGACCTCCAGGAGCGGCTGCGGGTCGACCTCGTGGACGGCTTCGAGTCGCTGGTCGAGAACGACCCCGAGTCGAAGCGGCGGGAGCTCCGCCGGATGGTGGACGATCGGCTCCAGCTGTGGGAGCTCGCCCCGAACCCGACCACGAAGGGCCGGATCCTCTACTACCTCGACCGGGACTTCATCGGCTACGGACTGGTCGAGGTGCCGATGACCGACTCGGAGGTGGAGGACATCTCGTGCGACGGGGTCGGCATCCCGCTCTACATCTACCACCGCAAGTACGGGTCGATCCGCTCGAACTTGAAGTTCGGGAGCGCGAAGGAGCTGGACGACTTCGTCATCTGGATCGCCCAGCGCTCGGGGAAGCACATCTCGGTCGCGAGCCCGATCCTGGACGCGACCGTGCCGGACGGCTCGCGGCTGCAGGCGACCCTGGGGACGCACGTCACGAAGCGCGGCTCCTCGTTCACGGTCCGTCGGTTCCGCGACAACCCGTTCACGCCGGTCGACCTGCTCAAGTTCAGGACGATGAGCCCGGAGATGATGGCCTACCTCTGGATCGCCATCGAGACGGGCCAGTCGATGATGGTCTGCGGGGGTACGGCGAGCGGGAAGACGACCACGCTCAACGCGGTGCTCCTGTTCATCCCGCCCCAGATGAAGATCGTCTCGATCGAGGACACGCGGGAGCTCAACCTTCCGCACGAGAACTGGGTGCCGTCCCTGACCCGCGCCGGATTCGGGGCGAAGAACCTCGTCAGCGGGAAGGCGCCGGGCGAGATCGACATGTTCGACCTCCTGGCGGCCGCGCTCCGCCAGCGCCCGCAGTACCTGATGGTCGGCGAGGTCCGGGGCGCGGAGGCGTTCATCGTCTTCCAGGCGATGGCGACCGGGAAGACCTGCTACACGACCTTCCACGCGGAGAGCGTGAGCGCGATGGTCCACCGGATGGAGAACCCGCCGATCACCCTCCCCCGCTCGCTCGTCTCGGCGCTCAACTTGGTCCTGCTCCAGCGCCAGGTGAAGGTCGGCACGAAGATGACGCGCCGCGTCCAGTCGTTGACCGAGATCGTCGGGCTCGACCCCGAGACGAACGAGCTCATCACGAACTCGGTCTACTCGTGGAACCCCTCGGACGACACGTTCCTCTACTCGGGGCACTCCTACATCTACGAGCGGGTCGCGCTGATGAAGAACTGGTCGATGAAGGAGATGGAGCGCGAGGTCCGCAACCGGGTCGAGATGCTCGACTCGATGGTGCAGAAGGACGCGCACGCTACCCGACAGCGCCCGTTCACGCACCGCGACGTGGGCCAGCTGGTCGCCTTCTACTACAAGGAGCCGCAAAGGGCGCTACAGGAGGCCCGCGAGAGCCTCCAGCGGCCCCGCCCCGCCGACCGGCCCGCCGCCCGGTAGGTTGATTTCCGCCGCCCGCGTGACGGGCGGGATGGTCGTGGGTCCCCGGCCGTTCGTTTCGGTCCCGCTGGGCCGGGGCGGAGGCGCCATCGACCTCTACCGCGGGGACGCGCTCCGCGGACTCCGGCGGTACGTTCCCGCGGGAGCTGCCGATGTCGTGGTGACGAGCCCGCCCTACAACCTCGGGGTCGCCTACGGGAGGTACCGCGACGACCGTCCCCGTCCCGACTACCTGCGCTGGATGGGTAAGGCCCGGGACGCGGTCGACCATGCTCTCGCGCCCGACGGCTCGTTCTTTCTCAACGTCGGAGGTCCCCCCCGCGACCCGTGGCTCCCGTGGGACGTGGCCCGGACGGTCGCTGAGCGGTTCGTCCTTCAGAACGTCATCCACTGGGTGAAGTCGATCGCGATCGACCGGGCCTCCGCCGGCCGGGCGTCGGGCCTGACCGCCGACCTCGCGGTCGGCCACTACAAGCCGCTCGTCTCGCGACGGTACCTCCACGGCGCCCACGAGTACGTCTTCCACTTCACGCGGACCGGCGCGGTCCCGATCGACCGGCTCGCGATCGGGGTCACCTACTCGGACGCCTCGAACGTCCACCGCTGGCGGCGGAGCCCGACGGGGGTCCGCTGTCGCGGGAACACCTGGTTCCTGCCCTACCCCACCATCCGCGTCCGGACCCGCGACCGCCCGCACCCGGCGACGTTCCCGGCGGAGCTGCCCGAGTGGTGCGTCCGGCTCCACGGAGTCGACCGCACACGTCTCGTGGTCGACCCGTTCGTCGGCATCGGCTCGAGCGCCGTGGCGGCGGCGCGCCTCCGACGTCCGTTCGTCGGCTTTGACCTCGACCCGGGGTATCTGGAAGTGGCCGCCCAGCGGGTACGCGCGGAACTCGGCTGCCCTCGTTCGGTCGGACGAACGACCCAGGCCCCCACCCGGTAGCGGGGGTTACTTCTCGGCTTCCTCTTCGGTCGACGGAGGGGTCCACTCCTTCATCGGAGTGCGCTTCACACCCGCCGCGGTCGCGAGGGCGTTCTTCGTCCCCTGCTTCGCCTTCTTGCCGGCGGTGACCACCGAGTCGACCATCGCGCCCGCGGCGCGAGCCGTCCCGGAGCCGATCGCGACCCCGGCGTCATGGATCCGCTGCGGGGTCTTCTTGACCTCCGTGGCGATCGACCGACCGAGGTGGGAGAACTCGTCCTGGATGTCGAGGGCGAGGTACTTCGCTTCCTTGGCGGTCGAGTTGCCCAGGCGTTCGATCTTGTTGTCGAGGTCCTCGAATTCGTGCTTAAAGTCCCGACCTAGCCCCGCCGCGGCGCCCCTCATCTCGGAGAGGTGCTGGCGGAACTGGGCCTGCTCCCGGCTCTCGGGCATGGTCGGCCTCGGCGGCCGTACCCCCCGTCGAGGGAGATAAAGATTGACGGGGACCGGCAACCGGCGTCAGCCACCCATGCGCCGGTCCGCCCGACGGCGCCGCCCCCGTCCGCGGGCGCCCGCCGCCGGTGGAGGCGGGGCCGCCGGCGCCTCGACCAGCCGGCGCTCCGTCTCGGTCCCGTGCGCCCAGCGGACGAGGAGCTCCACGCCCAGGTGGGCCGGCTCGGTCACCACCATCTCTCCTCCGAGGGTGCGTGCGATCGTTCGCGCGGCGACCTCGTACTCCGGGTGCTCGGATTTCAAGAGGAGGACGGTCGCGTGGAGCGGGGTGACGGTGGCGAGCTCGCGCGCGCGGACGAGCGCCTGCTCCATCGCGAGGTCGAGGGCTCCGCTCCGCACCTGCCCGTCGGGGTCCGTGTACGCCTCCGGAAGACCGTCCGTGATGAGGTAGAGCTCCCGACGGCTCGAGCGGGAGGCCCGGAGCAGGAGGTGGGCCGTCCGCAGGGCTTCGGCCGTGTTGGTGAACGCGCCGGCTTTGCATTCCCAGAGCTCGACCAGGTCGAGCGCCTGGACCTGGTTATCGAACGCGAGGAGGTCGATGGTCGCATCCGGGTACCGTCGACGGATCGCGACGTAGAGCGCGAGGAGCGCCTTCTTCGCCGCCTCGAGCTTCCCCTCTTCGGACATGCTGCCCGAGCGGTCGAAGGCGAGGACGATGTGGACCCGCTCGGAAGTGATCTCGCGGTACACGAAGCTGGTCGATTCGTCGATGTGACGCGACCCGGTGAGCCGGGCCTCGACCACGGAACCGGGCACGTCGAGATGCGCGACCTCTTCCGGGCGCCGCAGGCGGGCTTTCTCGTAGATCCCGGTCGAACCCCCGCCCCTCAGGGAGAGACGGACCTCTCCCGGGAGACGGCGAGTCTCCTCCTCCAGCAGCAGACGGGCGAACCGCTCGACCAGCCCATAGGTGACGACCAGCTCGCCCGCGCGCTCGGCGACGAACCCCCGTTCCTTGAGTTCCCGTTCCAACCGGTGCTGTTCGGCCTCTCGGACCTGGTCCTCCGTCTTCGCCTCGGCGCGACGCTTCGCCTCCGCCCGCTCTTCCTCGAGCTGCCGCCGCTGGGCTTCGGCCGCCCGCCGCTTCTCCTCGGCCTCCCGCTCGACCGACCGCTCGCGGGCGCGGATCCCTTCCTCCACGCGACCGGAGAGTTCGTGCCGCTCGGACTCGTTCATCCGGGCCAGCACCTCGCCGACCTCGGAGGGACCGAGGGCCCGGCCGTCGGAGGTGGCGACCGCGAAGGTCACCCGACGACCCGCCGGTCGCGCGGGCTCGGGAGGAGCGCGGCGGCCGAAGAGGCGCCGGAACCAGGCGATGAGGCGGCGAAAGAACGCACGGATTCGCTCGAGTATGCCGGGCGGAGGAGGCGGCTGGTTCCACGAGGCATCGGGAAGGAGGAGCGCACTCTGGACCTCGCCGAGGAGGTCGACCGAGGGTAGGTGGGACCAGTCGACCGCCCGGGCCTTCTGCAAGCGAGCCTCGAGTTCGGCGATCCGACGGGCGACCTCCTCGTCGCTCCTCCGCTGGACCGCGTCGAACTCGGCCACTCTCCGGTCGTAGTCCCCGACCACCCGATCGACCCGACGACGGGCCTGGCGCCGAAGCTGGTCACGGAGGCGGTCGATCCGAGCGCGCAGCTCCGGGTCATCCTTCGACCGCTCCCTCAGCAGCGCCCGGGCCCCCTCGACGCCCTCCTCCGCGAGGGCGCGCACGAGAGCCGCCCGGTCGAGAGCATCCAGGAGGTCGTCCGAAGTGACGTCGTCGGTGAACGTCGTGCAATCGGGCAGGGCGATGGCGTCGCTAGAGGGGGGCGTCGTCGGCGTCCTCCTCCCGGCAGGAGAAGAGGGAGAACTCCTCGAGGAGGCGGAAGACCGTCACGGCCGCGTCGGTGGGGGAGAGGGACGGCCCCGGTCGCTCCCGATCCCCGACGAATCGGGCAAAGGCGCGGAACTTCGGGAACGTCGAACCCTCTTGGGCGAGCTCGGCGGTAAGCGCGGCGTCGTCCTTGAGGCGACGACCTTCGCCGATCAGCGCCTCGGCCTCGCCCGAGTTCTCCTTGAGCACGCCGCGGTAGTACCGGCACCAGTAGACCCCGGCGCTGCGCTTCAACGCCGAGGAGAGGTACTGGTCGACAAACTCGGAGACACGGCGCTCGTTCTGCCGGAAGGAGTCCCCGCTGCGGGCGCGGATCCGACCCCGCATCGCATGGAGCAGGCCGGCCTTCAGGTCACCGCTGGTCGGAATCTGTCGCCCCGCGAGCAGCGCGATCGAGTTCGTGCGCTCCCCGACATCGATGAGCGTACGGTTCGACCCGACCTCGCCGACGTCCGGATTGTCCTCGCTCATCCGAAGGCGCCAGGACTCGACCACGCGGACCCCGGCGTCCACGAGGATCTCGGGGACCCAGTCCGACCCTCCGTCCGACCGGGCGATGCTCACGATGCGGCGGTTGTCGGCGTGACGGTCGTTGAACCCGACGTGGAGGCTGGTGAGACGGTCGGAGAGCGGGTCGTTGATGTTGTCGAGGTCGGAGAGGTTCGAGGTCCCGACGGCGACGAACGCGCCCGGGAAGCTTTCGCGGGACTTCGACGGGGTGACCGTCCCTTCCTGGAGCGCCTGGAGCAGCACGTTCTGGGTCCCGAGGGGAAGTTTCCCGATTTCGTCCACGAGGAGGAAGCCGCGGTTCGCCTGGAGGAGCTTTCCGGGCTCCAGGACGAGCGGGCTCATCGGGTCCCCAATCTCCTCGAGCTTGCGGAGGTTGATGTTGCCGGTCAGGTGGTCGGGAAACACCTCCGAGCTTCCCTGGACCCGCGCAAAGCCGTACCCCTCCCGCAGCTGGACGAACCGTGCGGGGACCCGCGACGGATCGATCGACGCGGGGTCGAAACGGGAGAGGTCACCGTCCGGGGCGAACCGTCGGCGGCAGATGGGGCACGGGGGAAATCGGTCCGCGACCGCTCGGTCGACCAGGCTCAACGGAGGGTCGAGGACCGGACAGTCCTCCACCACCCAGACCCCCTTCGGAAAGAGCGTCCAGAGGTCCTTCGCGAGACTGGTCTTCCCGGCCCCGGAGGGGCCGAAGAACAGCAGGTGGGCTCCCGAGACGACCGCCGCGATGAGGTCCTCGTAGGTCGCGTCGGGGAGGATCGTTCTCGGGAACAGGGCCCGCAACGCCTCCGACCGGTCCAGTCCCTTGGCCCGGAGTCCGTCGAGCATGCGCAGGATTTCGTGCCGGAACCGCTCCCCGGGACTCTCCACCGGCAGCCGAGCGGACTTGAGCTCGGCGGCCGTGGCGCGGGCACCGGGCGACGGAATTCCCTTCAGTGCATCGGCCACGGGCCGCGGAATTGGGTTCGGGATATGTAGTTTGCCAAGAGGGCGGCTAGGGGGCCGACTTCAGGGCCCGCTCGCCGTGGGGAGCCGGATCGGCCCTGTCGCCATGTTTAAGTAGGGTCCATCGGTCCGCGGCCCGCGAGCGATGCCCGAGAAGGAGACCGCGAAGAAGACCACCCTGGCCCGTACGGTCAAGGACAAGTGGCGCGCCAAGGTCTGGTTCAAGGTGCGGGCGCCCGGCCTCTTTCAGCACGTCGAGCTGGGAGAGACGGCCGCGAACGAGGCCGAGCAGGTCATCGGACGCACCCTCGAGGTCACCCTGCCCGAGCTCGCCGGTTCCGCGGACCCCGGAAAGACCCATGTGAAGCTCCGGTTCCAGGTCGAGCGGATTTCGGGCGACGGCGTGGCCGAGGCCCGGTTTGTCGGCCACGACCTGACGTCCGACTACGTCCGCCGGCTCGCCCGCCGGAAGCGCTCGAAGATCGACCTCTCGCTCCTCGTCACGACGAAGGACGGCGTCCAGGTCGTCCTCAAGCCGGTCGCGGTGGGTGAACAGCGGCTCCAGACCCGGCTCCGGGCCGAGCTCCGGCACCGCATCGTCGACGTCCTGAACGAGGAGGCGAAGCTTCGCACGTCCCCCGAGTTCGTCCGCGAGATGCTCCAGGGAGATCTCGCGAAGGTCCTCGCCCACGGCGTGAAGTCGCTCTACCCGCTCAAGAAGATCGAAATCCGGCGCTCGGAGGTCCTCGGCGTCATCCCCGACGAGGTCATCCCGCCGGAGGCGCCGGCGGTCCCCGAAGCTCCCACTCCCCCGGCGGCGGTCGCGAACGGCGACGCGGCGCCGGCGGCGTAGGTCCCGAGGGCGCGGCATGGCGCGTCCGTTCCCTGTCGGAGTGGCTCAGCCTGGTAGAGCACGGGACTCATAGCGGGACGCGCGTCCGCGTCCCGGGAGAAATCCTGGGGCCGGGGGTTCAAATCCCCCCTCCGACACTGGGACAGGATAGCTCGACGCGACTGAGTGACGACAAGCGGCGAGTCCAGCACACCCGTCAAGTCGTAGATCTCTAAGGGGCTTCTACCCGGACAAGCTACTGCTCTTCATCGAACGGGAGCAAAGAGCGGCAGCCAGGGGCTACCCACCTAAGGCTCGCCCCCGGATCTGGTGGCAACCGTGACTCCCTCGAGTCATTAGGGAGCGTGCAGGGAGCCCGGTTGGCCGCCCGAAGAACACTGGTCCCGCGGGCGCAACAAGTCGGCTGCCAGCCTACGTCAGGATGTAAACGGTGCTTCCCCCGAAGTTGGTGACGTACATGTAATTGTTGTACTCATCGAAGGCCAGTCCGAGCGGTTGGGCCCCGCTAACGGTGTTGTTGGAACCGACCTGCTTGAGCGCGGTGACCTGGGCGACCTTGCCCAACTTCGACGAGTATTCGGCCACGTACATCCGCAGGTTGGCCTGGTTGAACGCGACCCCCGCTGGCGTCTTGAACCCGCCAATCGACCCGACACCGGTCCCGTCCCCCCACATCACAGTGACATTCCCGCTGTACTCGTTCGTCACGTAATCATAATCGTTGACCGGGTCGAAAGCGATGTCCATCGGGCCGCTTCCCGCGGGCGTGTCGCCAACGTGCCTGAAAGAGAGCGCGTTGATAATCGTGACGTTGTCGGTGAAAAAGTTGGTGACCAGCACCGTCGCGAAGTATGGGTCGTAGGCGAGGTAGCTAGGACCGGTGCCGGTATTTATCGAGGTGTAATTGATTCCTTGGATGGCGATCACTTGGTTCGAATTGTAACTGGCGACGAGCATGGCGCTGTTTCCGGGGTCCCACACCTCTCCCATCGGACCGTTGAAGTTTTGATTGAACGTGTAGACTACAGACGTTCCCCTGATCTCGTAGACCTGGTTGAGGGCGTAGTCCGAGACGTACATGCGGTCGTTCTGAGGGTCGAACGCCGCATAGACCGGGTAGGCTCCCGACGGGAGCTTGATCGAGCCCACGTGCTTGCAGGTACCGCTCAGAACCGTAATGTTGCCCGATTTGGCGTTCGGGACGTAGACGTCGTGGTTAACCGGGTCGTACCCGGGAAACCCCGGTCCCTTTCCCACCCCGCATGCCGTGACGCCGGTCGCAGCCTTGAGCGCGGGCTGCGCGGACGAAGCACTAGGGAGCCAGCCGACGAGGATCAGCGCCCCCAACACGACCACCACCACGACGACCGAGCGCCCCGATCTCGAGCTCCGCATCTCTCCTCTCCTTCATCCCATCAGGGAACGGGCGACCTACGCAGGGCACCTAGTTGAATATGGTGTCGCGAATCTAGATACGCGACGATCGTTGCACGAAAGAGAGGGAGATAGGAGACTCGGACTTTCGCCTGAAATGAACGCCCGAGTGGCCCCGAGCGGCTCGTGCGCGAGCTGGTTACCCCCGTTCCCTACGCAGCGCCTAGGTCCGCAGTAAGATCGAGCCCGCGTAACTCCTGGGCGAATCGCCTCCGCCTAATCTCCAGCGAAGATATCGAACGGATAGGCGGAAGCACCCCGTAGACCTTGAGCCAAGCTCCAGCCGTGTGGCCCGAGCATGCTCTCGTGTTGGGCTGAGTGCAACAGGATAGCGCCCAGCGCTCTGCGCCCTATGTGAAAGAGGGGTTGCACGTCATCCTGCCCGTCGTGCGCGGAATGCGACCGCCGTTACGGCGGGGATTTGAACCCCCCGGGGGTTCGAACACCCCCTCCGACATTTCCCGTCAATCTGGCGCCGGGAAAACGAACCGGTCGATCGGCTGCCTGCGGGCTCTCGAAGCGAGGGGCCGCGCCTCTGAGAGAACACGGCGGTTTTCGCTCGGTGAGTATCACCCTGCGGTTTGGCCCCTGCTGGCGATTTTGGCAGGGCCTCGGTCATCCGTGACCCGCAGCCAGCCCCAGAAGCACCCTCTCACGGGAGACTGACGCGAGCAGACTCAAGTTCCAATCTGGGTCGGGATGCACAAGGATCCCAGGTGGAAGATCCAATCCGTTAGGATACTCCCCCGGGGTCGGATGAGTCAGGGAAACCGGCTCCGACCGAGTACGGTTGGCAATCTCAATTTCAATCTCTCCCCGAACGAGGCCACCTACCGCATCCATATACTACCTCATCTTCCAGACATCTCGGAAATCGCTTCTGGATGTTCGGCTTCTTGGCCCGGTGAAGGGATTGACGGGCGAGCTGGTTCGTACCACGATTCTCTTGGTCGTCGCGGTCCTCAGTGCGACGGCAGGACTTGGCTCGGTTGTGTCGGTGGTCTACAATTCCGCGTCCGGGCCAGCCACGGTCCCCCACGGATCGCCCTCCGATTCCGGGGCTCTGAGCCAAGGGTCCTACTACGGAGCAACGCGTCCGTCGTCGCCCCTGAACAAGGAAGCATCCGGTTCCGAGGTCCCTGAGAGCGCTTTGCCGTTGGCGACACAATGGTCCGTTGCGGATACGCTCGTCACGTTCAACAACTCGCTCATCCCGGGGAACTTCCCGGTTCTCCTCAATGGCGCCGGGGTTGGCTTCGATCCGATGGCATACGACAATCACTCGGGCGACATCTATGTCCCCGGCGTGGCGGACTCGCTCGAGGAGATTTCGGAGACCACCAACGAGGTCGTGGCCCTATTCGAGCCCTATGACACGGTCCAGTATCTCACGTCCATGGTTTACGATTTCAAGGACAACGAGATCTTCACTCAGTACACGGGCTCTCCCGGTACCGTTGCGGTAACGTCGGCCGCGACGAACACGCTCGTCACGACAATCTCCGTAGGAGACGTGAGCGAGTACGATCTCAAAGGACTGGCGTACGACAGTGGAACCGGCGAAATCTTTGCTTCGAACGATCTCTCGTCCAAT
Source organism: Thermoplasmata archaeon (assembly GCA_035625165.1). GTDB lineage: Archaea > Thermoplasmatota > Thermoplasmata > Lutacidiplasmatales > UBA184 > Lutacidiplasma. The sequence continues at coordinate 46,011 of DASPQC010000065.1, forward strand.
GTCAGTGTAATCAGTACCGCCACGGACAAGGTCGTTGATACAATCAACCTGCCTGACCAAGACCCCCGAGCGGTCGCTTACGACCCCGGGACCCACCAGATTTTCGTTGCCAACGCTTTGGGCACTTTGGCCAACGTCAGCGTGATCTCGGACGCCACGGACGCCGTCGTCCATTCGATCAACGTCGGAGTCGACCCCGACGCGATCGTCTACGATGGAGGAAAGGGCTACGTATATGTGGCCAACGGCGGCTCAGCGAATGTGAGTGTGATCGACGACTCCACCGACGCGGTGGTGACGACGATCGGGTTGTCCGCCGGCTCGGCCAATTCGGGTGCCTACGACCCCGCCCAGAACAAGGTCTTTTTCATCTCCCCCGGTGGGGCATTGACATCGAACGCCACTGTCGTTTCCGATGCTTCGAACACTGTGGTCGCCACCATCCTGCTGGACGTCGCCGCGGACGGCGCAGCGTACGATTCAGACAACAACGAGGTATGGGTCCTCAATGGCGACCCGGCATACGCGAGCGCAATCTCGACCGCCACGAATGCCGTGGTGGTGAACGTCACACTGACCTTCACTTCCCGATATTGGGCGTACGACAGTGCCCATCAAGAGGAGTTCCTGGCCGACCAATCCGCCAGCGAAGTCGCCGTCGTTTCCGACACGTCCAACCACGTGGTCGCCTTGATCCACCTCCCGAAATCCGGCGGGGCGGGTGTCGAGCCGTACCGAGTCGTCTACGACCGCGGCAAGGGAGAGGTATTTACCTCCGACTCCGCGGGCGGGGTCGGCCTCAGTGTAATCAACGACACGTCGTTCACCGTGGTGAAAACTATCCCACTCCCCGGCGTCGCGCCCACGGGGATGGCGTACGACCCGGCCAAGGGGGAAATCTTCGTCGGCACCGAATCCGGCTCCAACGTCACGATCGTTAACGACACCACGGACACGATCGTTGGGACGATTTCCCACGTCGGCGACGACCCGTGGAGTCTCGCCTACGATAGCGGGAAGGGAGAGATCTTCGTGGCGAACCTGTTCGGTGCGGTCCTCAACTCCAACGTCACCGTGATCAACGACACCACCGACTCTATCGTGGCCCGGATCAACATAGGTCAGTCGCCCAGCGGGGAGATTGTCTACGACAGCGGCAAGGGTGAGGTCTTCGTCCCGAACTACGGCAGCGACAACGTCAGCGTAATCTCGGACGCGACGAATACGGTGGTGGCGTCGATCTACACGGGTACCTTCGCGTGGGGAAGTGCCTACGATCCGGCGGCCGATGAGATCTTCGTGGGGAACTTCAACGGCGATTTCGAGAACATCACGGTGATCTCCGACGTGACGGACACCACCGTAGGATCGATCTTTCCCGTCGGGACCGCCCCCTCGTCCTTGGCGTTCGACCCCGTGACGGGCGATCTGTACGCTGGCGATTCCGTCGACGGGACGGTCGCGGTGATCGCTCCGCAGGGCGTCTCAGGCGCCCCTCACTACACCGTGACGTTTAGCGAGACGGGCCTGCCCACCGGGACCACGTGGGACGTCACGTTCAACGCTACCCTGAGCTCGTCCACGACCAGCTCGATCGCGTACTCGGTGTTGAACGGCTCCTACACTTTCTCGGTGGGGGCCGTCTCGGGATACACCCCGGCACCGGCTTCGGGCCCCGTAATGGTCGCCGGGGCTGCGCAGACCATATCGATTGTCTTCTCCACAATTCCCCCCGGGAAATACATCGTAACGTTCACCGAGACGGGCCTGCCCACCGGGAC
>DASPQC010000066.1:0-33874 GCA_035625165.1 Thermoplasmata archaeon
GAGCTCCTAGTCGCCCTGGGGAGCATTGCGTGTGTGGGCGCATTTTCGGCCCTCGTGCTCGTCGCGTCGCCAGCGTCCGACCCCGGAGGTCTCGCTGCCTTGGTGTTCCTTTCGATGGTCGTAGCAATCTACCTCTTCGAAGCATGGTTGATGTTCGTAGGAAGCGGACTGCACGGACGACATTGGCCGGCGGCGCTCTCGACGCCGACAGACTCGCAAGCAGGCAACTCACGGACTGCCCGAGACAATCACTCACACCGGAACGACGTGCAGACGAACCTGATGCTGAAGGTCCTGCTCGCGTGCGGCGTCCTTTCGGGAATCTTCTATGCGGGGATGGATGCAATCGGAGGTCTGCAATGGGCCCACTACAGCTGGATCTCCGAAGAGTTCAGCCGTCTCAGCGCGGTCGGTGCCCCCTCGAGGTGGGTCATCCTCGACATGTGTCCAATTTACACCGCGCTCGTTGTCGCATTCGCCGTCGGACTCTTCTGGCGATCTCGCGGGAGAAGCCGCGGGCTGCGCGTAATCTCCATCGCCTTGATCGCGTACGCGGCGGCCAATCTGGTTTGGCCACAGTTCTACCCCGAGAACATGAGCCAGTCTGTCGACGCCTTCACCAACACGATGCACATCGTGATCACGGGCGTGGTTGTCACAACCTGGCTCGCAATACTCGGCGTCGCGACCGCCTCCTACAAGGGATGGCTTCGATTCTATTCGATCGGAACGATTGGAGTGGTCCTGGTGTTCGGCGGCGGTCTCGCTGGGTGGCAGGGCGCCCTGATGGCCGCAGGACAGCCCCACCCCTGGCTGGGCCTCGTTGAACGCATCAACATCTACGGCTTCTATGCCTGGATGTCAATGCTGGCGGTCGTCACCGTAAGGGAGGTTCGGCGTGGGACCCGAACCGCGAGTCTTCCGGTCGTAGACAGACACAACCTTCCACATCCAGAAGCTCTGGCCACGACGCGATAGGGTGTGCCTGAGCGTCGCGGGAGAGGCAGCCTCTCCTCCCGCGCTCCTCGCGGTCGCGTTATCGCCCGCGCACTCTCCTTGAAGTTCGCGCTACCGGGGAGGACGGATGCAGTAGGGAATTGAACCTTCGTTCAAATCCCTCCCGTGGGTTCCCAGCGCTGTTCTCGGGGGAAATCAGCCGCGGGAGGGATTTGAACCCTCGGCCTGCTCCTTACCAAGGAGCCGCTCTACCAGCTGAGCCACCGCGGCGCGTCAGCCGTCCCCCGAGCTTTTCCCCTTATTCCGTTTTGGCCCCCCCGCGAGCGGGGCCTCGGACCAAGGGAACCCCTTCGACTCCCCGGACCAACCTTGTCGAGAGAGGATGGGAGGGGGCCGCTTCTCGAGGAACGCCCGCATTCCTTCCTGCTGGCCCCGGGTTCCGAAGAGGCGGGCCCACAGGTCGAGCTCGTACGCAAGGCCTTCATCAATCCCGGGGTCGGTCGCGTGGAGGAGCGCGAACTTGGCGGCTGCGAGCGCAACCGGCGGTTTGGAGGCAAGCTGCTCGGCAAGCAACAGAGCCGTCGCCAGGAGATCGGACCGCGGGACCACACGGTCGACCAACCCTTCGGTGTGGGCCTGGGACGCCGAAACGGCCTCACCGGTCAGGATCCACCGCCGGGCACGGGACGCGCCGATGCGCCGGGGGAGCCGCCGTGTCCCCCCCCAGCCCGGCATCACTCCTAAGTTGATCTCCGGCTGGCCAAACTGGGCGTCCTCACTCGCAACGATGAGGTCGCACGCGAGCGCAATCTCACACCCGCCCCCGAGGCATGCGCCGTGGACGGCCGCGATGACCGGCAGGGGGAGACGTTCGATCGCTCGAGTGGCCGCTTGGCCTCGGCCTCCATGCACGCGCGCCTCGTCGGTCGACAACGGGGCCATCTCCCGGAGGTCGGCGCCGGCGGCGAACGCCTTGGGGGCAGCACTCGCGAGCACCACGGCCCGAACGGTCTCGTCCTGCTCGAGGGCCGCGAGTCGGTCGACCAGCGACTCCAGCACGGGACCGGAGAGGACGTTCACGGGAGGGTTGTTGAGGGTCAGGAGGCGAACCGAACCTTTCGCCTCGCTCAACACCAGGTCACGTGGGGGATTAGCGGCCATCGCCGGCGAAGCCGGGTCGCGCTATTTATCTGAGGCGCCTTCCCGCCCGCGTGCGCGTCCTCGTGACCGGAGCGGCGAAGGGCATCGGTCGGGCGACCGCCCTTCGATTTGGCGCCGAAGGCGCCGAGGTGGCCGTTCACTACCGGTCGAGCGAGACCAGGGCCCAAGCAGTGGCGAACGAGGTGGCCCGGGCCGGGGGCTCGGCTTACGTGGTCCGCGCCGACCTCGCGGACCCGGAACAGGTCACCCGTCTCGCGGACGAGGTGGAAGGTCGCTGGGATCGGCTGGACGCCCTCGTCCACAACGCGGGCGAGTATCCGAGAGTCCCCTTCCGTGACCTCCACCGCAACGATTTCGAGACCACCTTCCAGGTGCATGTCTTCGCCCCGGCGCAGCTCACGCGTCGGCTTCTGCCGCAGCTCGAAGCGGCGCGACCGGGGCACGTCGTGTTCGTCTCGAGCATCCTGGGGTTCAACGGCTCCCGTCACGGTGCCCACTACTCCGCCGCGAAGGCCGCGGTGGTTGGTCTGGCTCGGTCGCTCGCTCGGGAGCTCGCGCCCGCGGTGACGGTGAACGTGGTGGCGCCGGGCTCGATCGACACGGACATTCTGGCAGGGGACACCCCCAGCCTGAGGGGGGACCGCGAACGGGCCATCCCGCTCGGTCGTGTCGGCCGTCCGGAAGAGGTCGCGGAAGCCATCGCCTTCCTCGCCTCGCCGAGGGCTTCTTACATCACTGGGGCGACGCTGCACGTGAACGGCGGATTGAGGCCGGAGTGAGGTGGCGCATGGTTCAGGCTCTCGTCAGCAGCTGGGAGGGAACGTACCTGGTCGAGGAAGGCCGAGTCCTCCGCTCCGTCTTGGCCCCGTCGGATGTGAACGAGCTCGCGGTGCGAGCGGGACTCCGACGAAAGGGCGAACTCACACCGGAGGAGCGGGCGATGCTGGCGGACCCTCAAGCCCGGACCTGGGTCACGTCCGACCGTCGGCTCGCAGAACACGGTCCTGCGTATGACCCGGATGCGCCCCGGACCCCTCCCGTCTCGCCGTCCGATTCGGCCGTGCGCCGTCAGTACATCCTTTCGGAATCCGGCAGCGCCCTCGATGCCTCATGGGACCCTTCGATCCATGTCGAAGAGGCGGTGCGCGCGGCGGCCGATCTCGACCGGGTGAAGAACCTTCTCGGCGAGCGCCTCGGTAGCTGGGTGGCTCGGGATTCTCCCGACATCGACCCCGGGGACCATGCCCGAGCAGCGGCGATCGCCACCGAAGAACCCGCGGTGAAATCTCCCTTGGGCCCGGCCGACGAGGCGCTGCGCGCGGCTCGTCGACGTCTCGCCGAGCTGTACGGGTCGATCGAGAAGGCTCAGGCGGAGCTCACCGAGGCGGTGACCGTGGCGACCCCTCAGCGAGCCCCGAACCTGACCGCCTTGCTCGGGCCAGAGCTCACGGCCCGCCTCTTGGCTCAGGCCGGGGGCCTCGACCGTCTGGCCCGCCTTCCGTCGAGCACGGTCCAAGTGCTGGGTGCGGAACGCGCCTTCTTCGAGCACCTGCGCGGGCACGCGCCCCCGCCACGACACGGCCTCCTCTTCCTGCACCCCGCCCTCCAGTCCGCCCCCCGGACGGAACGGGGAAAGCTGGCCCGCGCGCTGGCGGGAAAGGTCGCCATCGCCGCCCGCCTCGACCAGAACGGGGCCCCGGTCGACCCGTCCCTGGCCGCGGCCTTCGAGGCGCGTCGGGCCGACCTCAAGGCCCGTCGAGGGGCCCCGCGCCGTCCACGGGGCCGGAGAGGGTCACTCGCGCCACTTCACCGTGCAACCGAGCACCGGTAGCTCGGCCGGGTCGACCGGTCGGCCTCCGATCGCCTGTTCGAGGGCCTCCTCGAGGTACCGCCGACCGACCTTGTCGGGTCGCTGGTGATTGTCGTCGATGCGACCTTGGAAGATCAGCCGCCGGTGGGAATCGAACAGGAAGACGTGGGGGGTCACGAGGGCCCCGTACGCCCGCGCCACCTCCTGAGACTCGTCGTGGAGGTAGGGGAACGGGTACTGCTTCGAGCGGGCCCGCTGCACCATCATCTCCATCCGGTCGTCGGGGTAGGCCCGCGCGTCGTTCGAATTGATGAGAACGATCCCGACGCCTCGCGGGCCGTAGCGGCGCCCGATGTCGACCATCCGGCCCTCCCAGGCCTGGACGTACGGGCAATGATTGCACCAGAAGACCACGGCCAGGAGCGGACGGTCGGCGAGGTCCGACAGGTGGATCGTCTTCCCATCGACCCCAGGCAGAGCGAAGTCGGGAGCCGGATCGCCCGTGTGTAGTCGAAAATCGTTCAGCTCCGCCATGTCGCGCGAAGAGTGGTCGCACTCTTTACGTTTTGAGGAGGTCGCCGCTGGGACGGGAGAAGGTGACGCACGGCCCTTCCCACACCACCCGCCCTGCTTCGAGCTCCGAAGTGGTTCCCTTCCGGGTCGACGGGGAACTGAGCTGCGTCGACCACATCGCCTCGGACGATCGTCTGCTCCGCGAAGGGCATCCGTTGGTTCGAGTCGTGGTCCTCTCCGACCGGGCCGCGTCGTTCGGTGTTGGAATGCCCTCCGAGAGCCCGCGGCTTGAGCGGGCGAGGGACCGCGGGTTCGCGGTAGTGCGACGCAGTACTGGTGGCACTACCGTCTTCCACGAGCCCGGGGACCTCGCCTGGTCCATCGTCCTTCCGCGTTCCCACGCCCGGGTCGGGGTTGACTTCACCCGGGCCTACGGTCGACTGGGCGCGGGGATCCTTCGGTTCCTGGAGGAACTCGGGATCGCGGCCGGATGGGTCGATCCCCCCGGGATCTCCGAAGACTACTGCCTTCTGAGCTCCCGCGGTCAGGTCGTGGCGGTTGGACCAAAGGTCGTGGGCGGTGCGGCCCAGCATCTGACGGCGTCGGCTCTACTGCACCACGGCGTGCTCGCTTGGACTGTCGAAACGGACGAGATAGGTCGCGTGTTTGAAATTCCGGTCGAGGTCGTCCGGTCGCGGCTCTCGGGCCTCTCCGATTTCGGGGTGGAAGGTCCGCCCGAACGGCTGGCCACTTCGCTCGCACGTCGGATCTCGGAGTCTCTCGAGAGTCCGCGGCCGGAAGGGTGACTACCCCGAGGAGGCGTCCCACAGCGGTGCGGCCGCGGCCTCCGCCGCCGCCCGAATCTCTTCCCAATCGGCGCGCACGAGACGCCGGCTGCGAACGAGCGGCTCGCCGGCGACGTAGACCGAATCGATCGCCTCGTCGCTCGCGGAGTACGCGAGATGGGAGATGATCGCCTCGGGCCGTGCCGGCAGCAGGGTGGGGTGGTCCAAGCGCACGAGGGAAAAGTCGGCCTGCTTTCCCACCTCGAGCGAGCCGAGCTCGTCCCCCTTCCCCACGATCCGGGCGCCTTCGATGGTCGCGAGGTCGAGCAACTCCTGGGCGGTGAGGACGGTGGCGTCCCAGCGCTGGTTCTTCTGAACCAGGCCCGCGAGATGGACCTCACGGAGCATCGAGAGCGAGTTGTTGCTCGCGACCGAATCGGTGCCGAGGCCGACCGGGGCACCGGCCGCCCGCAGCTCCACCACGGGTGCGACGCCCCCGGAAGCGAGCTTCAGGTTCGAGCTGGGGCAGTGAGCGATCCCGACCTTTCGACGCCCCAGGATCTCGATCTCGCGCCCGGTGAGCCACACGGCGTGGGCCGCCACCATCCGGGGCCCGAAGAAGCCGATCTCCTCCAACCACTCGGTCGGACGTCGTCCCGTCTTGGCCTCGTGCTCGTGGACCTCCCGGCGCGTCTCCGCGAGGTGAAAATGACAGAGGGTCCGCTCCGATTCGGCCAAGGCGCGGGCTCCGAGCCAGGTGGAGCGGTCACAGACGTAGACTCCCTGCGGGGCGACCAGCGGGGTCACGCGCGCGTGGCTCTTCCACCGGCCGATGAAGCCGCGGGCGTTCTCGAGCGGGGTCCCCGACTGGGTCGTCTTGTCGGGGTCCAGTACCGCCCAGCCGAGGAACCCCCGCACGCCGAGCGCCTCGGTCGCCCGGGCGACGGCGTCCTCGAAGTAGTAGAGGTCGAGGAAGGAGGTGGTCCCACCGAGGAGCAGCTCGGCGATACCGGCGCGGGCTCCGGCCTCGACGTCGGCCTCCGTACGTCGCGCGTCCACTCGGAACAGCTTCTCCAGAAAGCCGGCCAGCTCGCGGTCGTCCGCGATCCCGCGGAGAAGGTTCATCGCGATGTGAGTATGCGTGTTGACGAAGCCGGGAACGACCGCGAGGCGACGGCCGTCGATGACCTCCGCCCCTTCGCGGGAGGCGTGCCCTCCCACCTGTGTGATGCATCCTCCGTCAACCCGGATGTCCCCGCGAAGGACCCGACGCTGGGCATCCTGAGTCACCAGGAGGCCGTCCGTCACCAAGAGCGGCGGCGCGGGCCCGGTCGGCGCCACAGCCGTCCTATCGGCCCTCGCGGATAAGCCGTTCGGCCGCCGCGGGCGAGGGGATCTCCCAGGGGAAGACCCGCGGGGCGTACAGGTCCGCCCGAGCACGACCGTTGGACGGCGGGGGAAGGCCGCTGCGGATCCTCGACCCTAGACGTCGAGGTTGGTGACCTCGACTGCGTGTTCCTGGATGTAGAGCCGACGGGGTTCCACTTCTTCCCCCATCAGGATCTGGCAGAGTTCGTTCGCCCGTCGCGCGTCCTCGATCGTGACCCGAAGGAGGGTCCTCGAGCCGGGGCGCATGGTCGTCTCGGCGAGCTGCTCCGCGTTCATCTCCCCGAGCCCCTTGTACCGCTGGATCGAGACGCCCTTCATGCCGCCCAGCTCCGCAAGCGCCCGGTCGCGCTCCTCGTCCGAGTAGGCATAGATGACCCGGTTTCCCTTCTGGAGACGGTAGAGCGGGGCCTGGGCGATGTAGACCCGTCCCTCCGTGATGAGCGCGGGCATCTTGCGGTAGAAGAGGGTCAGCAGGAGGGTGCGGATGTGGGAACCGTCCACGTCCGCGTCGGTCATCAGGATGATCTTGTGGTAGCGGAGCCGGGACATGTCCTGCTCGTCCCCGATCCCGATCCCGATCGCGGTGATCAGCGCCCGGATCGCCTCGTTCTGGAGCATCTTGTCGAGCCGAGCCTTCTCGACGTTCAGGATCTTGCCGCGGAGCGGAAGGATCGCCTGGAACTCCCGGTCCCGGCCCTGCTTCGCCGTCCCTCCCGCGCTGTCGCCTTCGACCAGGAAGAGCTCGCACTCGGCCGGGTCGCGCGAGTGGCAATCGGCGAGCTTCCCGGGGAGGCCACCGCCTTCCAGGAGTCCCTTCCGGCGCGTGAGCTCGCGCGCCTTGCGAGCCGCCTCTCGGGCCTGGGCCGCCTGGACCGCCTTCGAGATGAGCGCCTGTCCGACTCCGGGATGCTCTTCGAGGAACTCGGCGAGCTTCTCGTTGACCGCGCTCTCGACCTGACCTTTCACCTCGGAGTTCCCGAGCTTCGCCTTCGTCTGGCCCTCGAACTGAGGCTCGAGGACCTTCACGGAAAGGACGGCCGTGAGCCCCTCGCGGACGTCCTCTCCCGTGAGGCCCTCCTTGTCGCCCTTCACGAAGCCGCGTTCGCGGGCGTAGTCGTTGAGCGTGCGGGTGAGCGCGGCCCGGAGGCCGACCACGTGGGTCCCCCCATCGACCGTGTTGATGTTGTTGACGAAGGCGAGGGTCGTCTCGTTGTAGCCGTCGTTGTACTCCAAGGCGAGCTCGATGTCGGTCGTGTCGCGTTTCGTGTGGAGGTAGATCGGGGGCCGGAACAGGGTGTTCGCCGTCGCGTTGAGGTCCTCGACGAACTCGGTCAGCCCGCCCGCGTGGTGGAACGTCTCGGACGAGCCGTCCCGCTCGTCCTTGAAAACGATCGTCACTCCCGGATTGAGGAAGGAGAGCTCCTTGAGGCGGCGCCCGATCGTCTCCTTGTCGAAGACGACCGTCTCGAGGACACTCGCGTCCGGCTTGAACCGGGCCTCGGTGCCGGTGTCGGTCGCCGGCCCCACGACCTTGAGCGGGGCCACCGGGGCCCCTCGCTCGTACCGTTGGAAGTACTCATGGGAGTCGCGTCGCACGCGAACCTCGAACCACTCGGAAAGGGCGTTCACGACGTGGACGCCGACGCCGTGGAGCCCACCCGACACCTTGTAGGTGTTCCGGTCGAATTTCGAGCCCGCGTGGAGGATGGTCATCACGATCTCGAGGGCGGGTCGGTTGTACTTCGGATGGTTCTCGACCGGGATCCCGCGCCCGTCGTCCCGAACCCCACACGAACCGTCCGCGTAGAGCGTGACATCGATCCGGGTGCACGCCCCGGCGAGCACCTCGTCGATGGCGTTGTCGACCACCTCGTACACCAGGTGGTGAAGACCCCGCGCGTCGGTCGACCCGATGTACATTCCGGGCCGTCTCCGGACGGCGGAGAGGCCCTCCAGTACCTGGATGGAACTGGCGTCGTACGCGGGGGCGTCTACGCTCTGCTGGGCCATCGGAAATCGCCGGTGTTTATCGGCGATAGTAACCGAGCCGGGCTCGCGTTATAACGCTTGGGTTGCGGGAGAAAAACGACCCCTGCCGGACCCCCTCCGACGGTCCCGGAACGTGGCCCCCCGGGGCACTCGCGGAAGGGTTCTCCGGACGCCCGATGGACCTGGCTTAAGCCTACTTTCGAGGTGGAGACGGCAGCCTCGCCAAACCCTAATACTCGGCCTCTCCCTCCGAGCGCGGTCGACCGCATGCCCGAGGAACGAGTGACTGAGGCCGAGGCGGCGCCGGCGGCGGCCCCCGTGGCGGCTGCCCCTCCCGCTCCCCCGGAGCCGAGCGAGGATTGGGAGACGCGATACAAGTACCTCTTTGCCGATTTCGAGAACTTCCGTCGGCGCACGGACCGGGACCGCGAGGCGGTGACGCGCCAGGCGCGGGGGGCGCTCCTCCGCGAATTGCTTCCGATCCTCGAGGCGTTCCACTCGGCCGAGGAGGCGATCGCTCATCTGCCGCGCGACCACCCGGTGCGTCAGGGGATGACCCTGCTGAGCCGGGAGTGGGGGAAGCTCATGAAGCACGAGGGGGTTGCGCCGGTGGCCGAGGTCGGACACCCGTTCCGTACCGAGGAGTGCGAGGCGGTCGGTGAGGTCCCGTCAACCGACCAATCTCCCCCGGGGACCGTCGCCGAGATCGTCCAGCAGGGGTATCGATACTTCGGGGGGCTTCTTCGACCGGCGAAGGTACTGATCGCTCGACCGGCGGCACCGAACCCGCCCGAACCGGAGTCGGCGGCGGCCGCTAGGGACCCGGAGACCGCCCCATGACCCGCTCGTCCGAGGTTCCCGGCTTCTACCGTCGTTCTGTCGCCGAGCGCCGGGCGTTCATTCGCGAATGGGCCGGCCTCACGGAGGAAGAGGCCCGGGCGTACGAGTTCCCGCCCGGCGTCGACCCGAGCACGCTCGAGCGGATGATCGAGAACGTGATCGGTGTGATGCCGCTCCCGCTCGGGGTCGCGACCAACTTCCTCGTGAACGGCCGGGACTACCTCATTCCCATGGCCATCGAGGAGCCGAGCGTGGTCGCGGCAGCCTCCAACGCGGCGAAGGTCGCCCGCGGGGCGGGGGGATTCACGGCCCAGACGACGGCGCCGGTGATGATCGGTCAGGTCCAGATCTTGGACGTTCCGGACCCCGCGGCCGCGCGCCTCCGGATCCTCGACCGGAAGGACGAGCTCCTCGCGGCCGCGAACGCGAAGGATCCGGTGCTGGTCAAGTTCGGCGGCGGAGCCAAGGACCTCGAGGTCCGCACCGTCCGCTCGGCCCGGGGCCCGATGGTGATCGTCCACCTCCTGGTCGATGCGCGGGACGCCGGGGGGATGAACGCGGTCAACACGATGTGTGAGGCCCTCGGCCCGGAGTTCGCGAGGCTGACCGGGGGCCGGGTCGTCCTCCGGATCATCTCGAACCTCGCGGTCCATCGCTTAGCCCGCGCCCGAGCGACCTTCCCGGCCGACGCGCTCAAGACCGAGAACGCGACCGGGGCTGATGTGGTGGACGCGATCTTGGACGCGTACGCCTTCGCCGCTGCCGACCCCTTCCGATGCGCCACGCACAACAAGGGGATCATGAACGGGATCTCGAGCGTGGTCATCGCGACCGGCAACGACTTCCGTGCGATCGAGAGCGGAGCGCACACCTACGCGGCGTGGCAGGCCGCCGAGTCCGGGGGCGTCGTCCAGCCGCTCACTACCTACGAGAAGGACCGGGACGGCAACCTCGTCGGGACGATCGAACTTCCGGTCGCGGTCGGCCTCATCGGGGGCGCGACCGCCGTGCATCCGACCGCGAAGGCCAACGTGAAGCTGCTGGGCGTGAAGAGCGCCCGGGAGCTCGGAGAGGTCCTGGCGTCGGTCGGGCTCGCCCAGAACTTCGCGGCGCTGCGCGCGCTCGCGACCGAGGGGATCCAGCGCGGCCACATGGAGCTCCACGCCCGCAACCTCGCCGCGAGCGCCGGTGCGAAACCGGACGAGGTCGACCGCGTGGTCGAGCGGCTGGTGAAGGAGCGACAGATCCGCTTCGACCGGGCCAAGGAGATCCTCGAGGAGCTCCGGCGCGCAAAGGGATGAAGGTCGGAGTCCTCGCGCTCCAGGGTGACGTCCCCGAACACCTTCGGGCGCTCGCGACCATCGTACCGGACCACCGGCTCGCGACGGTCCGACGGCCGGCGGACCTGGCCGCGGTCGACGCACTCTTCCTACCGGGAGGCGAGTCGACCACCATCGCCCGCCTCCTGTGGAAGGCGGACCTCTGGCGCCCCCTCGGGGAGCGGATCGCGCACGGAATGCCGGTGCTCGCCACGTGCGCGGGACTGATCCTCCTCGCCCGGGAGCTCGCCCCCTGCCCGACCGGGGTCAACCCTCCCTCGTTCGAGGTGCTGGACGTTACCGTCCGACGGAACGACTACGGGGCCCAGCGGGAATCGTTCGAGGGAGACGTCCGAGTCACCGGTCTCAAGGGCCCGAACTTCCCTGGGGTGTTCATCCGGGCCCCCCGCATTCTCGCCGTCGGCCGAGCGGCGACCCCCGTCGCCTGGTGGAACGACGAGGTGGTGGGGGTGCGTCAGGGGTCCGTCTGGGGGCTCACCTTCCATCCCGAGCTTTCGCCCGACCGGCGGCTCCACCGCCTCTTCCTTTCTGACGCGCAGCGCCGGCTCACCAGACCCAAAGGACGATCGCGAGCGCGACCAAGGTAAGCCCCACCCCCACGAGGGCGGCCGCCCAGCGGACGCGCCGCGGGACTCCCTTCCATCCACCGAAGAAGATCGGGAACGGCCCGACCAGGATGACCCCGCCCCCCGCCGCGGTGGGCCCGAGGCTAGGTTCCTCCGGGGGCTCGGAGGTCGCCGGCAAGGGCGGCTCCTCCTCGGAGCCTCCGATCGCCAGCGAGAACGGGAGGGTGAAAATTCCGAGGACGAGCAGCAGCGACCCCGCGAGAAACTCCGCCGAGCTCCCTGAGAACACGGGGATGATCACCACCAGGGTGAGATGCGCGGCTCCGCGCGCGACCGCGTCGGCGAGGAGCGCCACCCCGACGGCGATCGACGCCGCCGAGAGGAGAGGCAGGAGCCGCATCGCCGGTGGTACGGGGCCTCCCCCACATCCTCCTTGCGTCGGCGTCAGTGGTAGGTGTCGAAGCGGTAGGAGGAGAGCGGGAGCTCGCCGAGCGCCATCAGGAACTCGGGGGGAGTAAGGATGGGCTTCGGGTAGCTCGAGGCATCGTCGAGGGCGATCCTTGGACAGGCGGTGTTCACGTAGGCATCGAACGCCCTCCCTTCGAGGTCGCGGGGGTCCAACCGGTCGAACACCAGGATCTCGGCCTCCCTTCCGTGGGCCCGCGCGCGCTCCTGCAGCGAGAGCGCGGTCGGCATCCGGTGCTGACCCGCGAAGGTCGACACGAGGACTCCCCATCGCAGCGCATCCCTCGCCTGCGCGACCATGAGCAATCGACGACGGACGAGCGCGGCCCGGTCGATCGGAGGTTCGAGGAGGTTCTGGACAGGGTCGAGCGACCAGACCGGCCGCTCGACCGCGACCGCGAGGCCGACCGGGTGGAACCGCCCGGTGCCGACGAACAGGAACGCGTCCACCTTCCCCGCCACCGCCTCCGCCGCGGTGTAGTTGCAGCCGAGCGCCTGACCCGGGTAGGCGATCCGCCGGTCTCCCTCCCCGACCTCGACCTCGAACCCGCGCTGGCGGAGCGCATCACGGAGCGGCCCCAGGAGGTCCATGTGCTGGACTGACACGACCAGGCCGAGCCGGTGCGGGCATCCCCCCGAAGCGACGGTCGCCGCGAGTGCCTCCGGGTTCCCCGCCGGCGAGCGCATCTCCACGAAGTAGGTCGGACGGACCAGGGGGACGTTGGGAATCGGGGCGTGCCCCAAGACGACGGCCACGTCCGCGCGGGGGGCCTCGTCCTGCGACGGGAAGTCGCACGCACCGAAGCAGGGTCGGTTCGCGAGGATCACGGGCGCGCCCACTTCTCCGCGAAGTTGGGCCGCGAGCTCGTGGGCGTTCCGGACGAGCCCCGCCGGGACCTGGAGGACGATACGCTTCGGATGAGTCTCCCGAAGGGCACGGAACAGCTCCGGTCCCACCTCGCGGAACACGCGGGACGGCGAGGATGCGGGCCGGGCGGTATCTTCGGGCATCGGAGCAAACCGGCCAGGGGTCGTCTCGCTAAACGTTTGGGGCCGCGAGGCCCAGTCGCGCGGAGAGTCGGCGGACCGCTTCCCGATTGTCGTCGAAATGGAGCCGACGAAGTGCCTCGGCCGCGGAGACCCACTCGAACGCCTCATGCTCGTCGCTGAGCGCGGGAGAAAAGTCCCGCGGCACTTCGGCCGCGAACGCATGCAGCCGCCAGACCTCCCCGTTGTCGGCCCGGAACGGCACGTGCCAGTCGAGCGGGAGCAGATGGTCGACCGTGAGGCCGGTCTCCTCCCGGATCTCCCTTCGGACGGCCGCCTCGAGGTCCCGGTCCTCCGCCTCCACCTTCCCGCTCACGGGGACCCAGATCCGTCCCCGGGCGGGAGGTCGCCGGAACAGGAGGAGCTCGAGCGGGGGGTTCGCGTAGAGATAGCCCTCGACGCACTCCCGCGCGATGGGCCCGGAGGGAACGGTCACCGCGTGCCCCGGCTCAGGATGCGAAGTATCGCCTCCGCCGGCTCACCTTTCGCCTGGAGGAGCGCCTCGACCGCCTCCTCGCGGGAGACGTTCGCCTGGTCCATCACGAGTCGGACGTCCTCCTCGGGCGGACCCGCTGGGGGCGGAGACGCGGCAACGCTCGGCGCAGGCCCGGGGACGGGTGCCGACGTTCGCGGGCGGACTTCGGGGGTCCCGACCACCTGGTAGGTGCGCACACCCTGGACCGTGAGGATCGTGACCTCGGGGGAACGGAAGACGTGCTCCTTCGTCTTGGTGCGCACGACGACCTCTTCGACCCCGGGGACCTCCTCGGTCGCCATCCCGAGGCGGCGCATCATCTGCTCCATCTGGCGCTGGTTGCGGCCGCCCGGGATCATGGCCGTCGACCCTCACTCGTCGTCCCCGGCCGCGGTCCGGATCTTCTCCTCGAGCTCGGCGTCCCCGGTCTCTTCGGAGTCCGCCGTCGCGGTCCGGCGGGCCGGGCGGCCCCGGCGCCGGTTCTCCTCTCGGGTCCGTCGGGCCTGGGCCGCCAGTTCTTCCATCAACCCGGAGATCCCCGCGAGCAGGTTCCAGCCGGTGTGGGAGGCGTAGTAGATACCGTCGTCCGTGTGCAGCCGTGCCTCTACCGTGAGCTCGTTGGTGCGATGGGTCGCGTGGGGAGCGAAGTGGAGCGAGAGGAGCGTCGGGCGGACATGGCGGGCCACGCGACGGAGGCCGCGGGCGACCAGGTGGTCGATCTCCGCGAACAGCGCCGGGTCGCCCGAGCCTCTCAATCCCGAGATCTCGACGTAGACGTCCTCGACCCGCGTCGGTTGCCCGGCCGGTCGCGAGCGACCGATCACGAGGCCCAGGAGGTCCGCCTGGCCGAGCACGCGGGTCGGCCGATGGTCTTCGATCACGAAGAGGCTCGAGACGTCCTCCCGCACCATCCGGCGGGCCGCCTCGACGATGTCGGAGCCGGCCTCCACCGTGACCGGAGGGGAGTGCATGATCGAACCCACCTCGACCTCGAGCGCGGACCGGGCCGTCCCGGGGTCCCGCTTGCCGGCCCTTATCGGACGCCAGAGGACCTTCCCCAGGTCCTTCACCCCGACCGCCCCTACCAGGCGGCCCTTCCGGTCCACCACCGGGAGCGGGTGCTCCTCGAGCAGGCGGATCTGAGCGACCAAGTGCCGGCAGAGCTCGTCCTCGCGGATCACGTGGGTCGCGGGGCTCGCCACCTCCTCCACCAACGGGATGCGGAGGGTCGAGAGCTGCGGAAGGCCCGGGATCGCACGGATGAGGTCACTGCGGCTCACAATGCCGAGGAGTTCCCCCCGGCGTCCGACCACCGGGGCCCCGCGGAGACCGGTCGCGAGGAGCTGCTCCGCCACCTCCGGCATGCTCGCGGAGGGTACGATGAGCGGGGGCAGGATGAGGAGGTGCTCCACCTTGGTCGACAGGGCCCGGCTGACCCGGCGCGCGATCGACTCGAAGGTGATCATGCCCGCCAGTCGGGAGTTACGGAGGACCGGAATCTCGTGGAACCCGCGGTCCCGCATCAGCCCGAGCGCTCGGGAGATCGGCGCGTCGTGGGGGAGCGTTACCGGGCGGGAGGTCATGAGGTCGGCAGCGGTGGGCCATGCGGCGGGCATCGCCGCGGGAGCTAAGCGGGAGGTTTTAGCGACTGCGGGGCACAGGTCAAGGCAGGTTGCGGGCCATCTGGTAGCCGTTCTCCCCGTCGGTGTAGTAGCCCCGCAACAGGTCGATCACCGAGAATTCGTAGCGCGCATAGAACCGGATGGCGGTCGCGTTCGAGACCCGCACTTCGAGGGTGGTACGGCGGAACGCCCGGTCCCGGCACCGGTCGAGGAAGGTGTCCATGAGGTAGCTTCCCATCCCTTGGGCCCGGAACCGCCGGTCGACCGCGAACATCAGTACCCGGGCCTCGCGCTCGACCTGGCAGACCCCGAGGAGGAAGCCGACCGGCACGTCGTGCGAGTCGGCGGCGATGAGGAACCCCTCCGGCCACTCGGCCGAGAGGGAGGCGTAGAGCGACGGGTCGTAGTGCTCGTGGAGGGCGTCCGCGACGATCGCCGCGACGAACGGCACGTCGCTCGGGCGGAACCCCCGGAGCGCGACCGGGGGCCGGGAGATCGGGAACGGGGCCTCGGTCGGCCCGGGCGCCGTGTCAGCGATACATCTCACCCGGCCCTTCGGTCTCGTTCGCCCGCATGCTGGACATCGACTCGCGGGTCTGCTGGAGGGTCTTGCGCACCTCGGCCTCGATCTGCCGCGCCTTGTCCCGCAGCGGCTTCGTGTCCAGCACGAGGAGCGGGACGAGGGGATTCACCGTCTCGATCACCTTCGCAGCGGCCCGGGCGTCCGGGTAGTCCTTGTGCGCTTGGGCGACCAGGCAGAGCACCGGCGTGGCTCGGCCGATCGCCCCCAGCAGGAGGCCTCCCGCGAGCCCGGTGACGACCCCGTTCGCCGCGGAGAAGCCGTACTTCTCGAGGAGCGGCGCGGCCGCTCGGTTCGCCATCGCCACCACCCGGGCGTCGCCCCGCACTTCGCTCTCAATCGGCTGACCCTCGATCGCGACCACCAGCTGGATCCCGCGCTGCTCCGCCCAGTCGAGGAGGACGCGGCTCAGCAGGTTCAGCATCCCGACCGGGGGCTGGATGTCGGCGATCGCGACCACCAGCTGGTCGCTCGAGCGGTCGACGCCGCAGACGAGCTTGCTCGCGTAGAGGCGGACGGGGGCGCTCACCACCCCCTCCTCCATGATGACGGTCGGCGGGAACTCCTCGCTGATCATGTAGGCGACCAGGGTCATGTCGAGCGAGTGGACGAGGTAGGAGGCGGCGACCGAGCCCACGAGGCCGTGGGTCGGGAAACCCACGACCATCATCGCTCCCTTGAGCGATTCCTCCCGTGTGTCGACGATGCGGACATCGCCCGCGGCCGTCACGTAGGCGTCCCTGAGCGGTGCACCCTTTTCGGCCTTAAGGTACTTCGGTAGGGGTTCGGGGGCCCCCGGAAGCACGGGCGTCAGGTTTTTGGTCGGTCGCCGGCATCCAAGCGGCGGTCGTTCGCATGAAGGTGCTCATCACCGGCATCGACGGGTATTCGGGTTGGCCGCTCGCGCTCCACCTCCTCGGACGCGGCCACGACGTGGTCGGCATCGACAGCTTCGTGACCCGGCGTCGGGTGAAGGAGGTCGGCAGCTGGTCGGCGACCCCCATCCCGTCGTTCCCGCGCCGGCAGGCGGCGGTCCGGGAGCTCCTCGGGAAGGAGATCCGGTTCTACCGCGGCGACCTCGCGGACTGGGAGCTCGTACGGAGCGTCCTCGAGAAGGAGCGGCCGGAGGCGATCGTCCACCTGGCCGAACAGCGGAGCGCCCCCTACTCGATGATCGACGTCCACCACGCCGTATCGACTCAGGTCGACAATCTCACCGGCACCCTCCACCTGTTGTTCGCGATGAAGGAGGTGGCGCCGGACGCGCACCTCGTGAAGATGGGGACGATGGGCGAGTACGGGACGCCGAACGTCGACATCCCGGAAGGATTCTTCGAGGTCGAGTACCACGGCCGGAAGGACACGCTGCCGTTCCCGCGCTCGGCCGGCTCCTGGTACCACTGGAGCAAGGTGTTCGACTCCGGGGACGTCTACTTCGCGAGCCGGATCTGGGGCCTCCGGACGACCGACGTGATGCAGGGGGTCATCTACGGGACCCGGACCCCCGAGATCAGCCACGACCGGCTCCTCACGCGGTTCGACTTTGACGAGACGTGGGGGACCGCGCTCAACCGGTTCATCGTCCAATCGATCCTCCACCTCCCCATCACCCCCTACGGGAAGGGCGACCAGCGGCGCGGGTTCCTTGCCCTCGAGGACTCGATGCAGTCGCTGCGTCTCGCGGTCGAGAACCCGGCGGACGCGGGCCAGTACCGCGTCTTCAACCAGTTCGACAAGGCCTATTCGGTGAACGAGCTGGCCGAGACGACCCAGCGGATCGCCGCCGAGTTCGACCTCCATCCGACCATCGAGCACCCCCCCGACCCCCGGGTGGAGGCGGAGCAACACTACTACTCGCCGATCCACGAGCACCTGCCGCGCCTCGGCTACCGCCCGATCCGCACCCTCGAGGAGGGAATCCGCCAGATCTTCCGCGACCTACTGAGGTTCCACCGCCGCCTGGAAGCGAAACGGCACGTCGTGATGCCGACCGTCCAGTGGCGGGTCACCGACAGCCGTCCACTGCTCGAGGCCCGGGAGGCGGCCCACCACCCCGGTCCGGCTCCTCCCCCCTCGGCCCCGTCCGAGCCGACCACCCCCCAAGCCCCCTCGTCGTAGCGATCTCATGGAAGCGGTCATCACCCTCGCGGGCGAGGGTACACGGATGCTCCCGTGGAGCCGCGGGCTCCGCAAGGAGTTCCTGCCGCTCTACGACCGCGGAGAGAACGGCGACCTGGTCCTGAAGTCGGTCGCGCACCTCGTGGTCGAGACCCTCGTACGCGCCGGCGCCGACCGGCTCACGCTGGTGGTCCAACCGAAGGACCTACCGTTCGTCCGCCACTACTTCACGGTCGACCCCGAGTTCGTCCGCCGCCATCGAAACGTCGCGGACCGACTCGCGGAGACGCGGCGGTTCTACGAGACGCTCCGGTCGCTCCGCCTCTCCTTCGCGCTCCAGCGGGCGCCGAAAGGGTTCGGGGACGCGGTCCTGCGGGCCCGACCGTTCCTTCGCGACCGGGCGTTCCTCCTCCACGCCGGGGACGCCGTCGTGATCGAGCCCCCGGGGACGAGCATCCTCCGGACGATGGCCGACCTCCGCGACCGCGAGGAGCTCGACGCGGTCCTCCTCGTCCGGCGCGTTCCGGACGCCCGCCGCTACGGGGTGGTCGAGGGGAAGCAGGGACCCCGGGTCGAGCGGTGGCGGCGTCTTTCGGTCACCCGGATGGACGAGAAGCCCGAACACCCCCGGAGTCGATGGGCCGCGACCGCCGCCTACGTCTTCGCGCCCACGATTTTCTCGGCGCTCCTCCGCCACCGGCGCGAACACCACCCCCGGGAGCTCGAGCTCACGGACGGGATACGTACCCTTCTCGAGCAGGGCGGCCGGGTCTCGGCCCTCGTCCTCGACCCCGAGCGCGAATGGCGGTCGGTCGGCTCCCCCGAGGGGTTCGCGCGGGCGCTCGAGTGCACTCGGCGGCGGGCCGAGCATTCGGCGCTCGGTGGATAGCGGAGAAACGACCCGGGCGAACCGTCCTACGTCATCCTGCCAAGACCGAACGATTAAAGCGCGCCGGGCCATTCCGAACGGTCGGTTCAGCTGCCTATTCTGGCGCCGACGGAGGAGAGGAAGAGTAGAGATGAAGCGCCAGATGGTCGACATGCTGGCGGAACTGATCAAGATCCCCAGCGACCCATTCTCCGACAAGCAGGAGGTGCTCGACTACGTCCAGTCGTTCACCGACCACATCCACATGCGGAACACGCTCTTCGGGGACCCGCAGGCGCCCGCCCTTCTCGCGGAGTTCGGCCAGGGCGGTGTCGTCCTCTCCGGCCATCTCGACACCCCGCCCGTCGGCGACTACTGGAGCTTCTCGCAGAGCCAGCTCGCCTCGGGGCGGATGTACGGTCGCGGCGCGGCCGACATGAAGGGAACGGTGGTGGCGATGCTCGAGGCGGCCCAGGACTTGGTCGCCCGCAAGATCCCGGTGGTCCTCGCCTTCACGACCGACGAGGAGACCTCGATGCAGGGGGCGACGGCGCTCGCGAAGACACTGCCGCTCCGCCGCGCGAAGGCGGTCGTGGTCGGAGAGCCGACGGGCCTTCGGGTCGCGTACGCCGAGAAGGGGGTCCTCGACCTGGGCATCGAGACGCGGGGGAAGGCCGCCCACGGGGCGATGCCGCATCTCGGGGAGAACGCGATCTCGAAGATGATGCGGATCCTGCGCGGCCTGGAGTCGTTCAAGGGCCGCATCGCCCACCCCGAGCTCGGTTCGGTCACGATGAACATCGGCACCTTCAACGGCGGGACCCGGCTCAACGTCGTGCCGAACCGTTGCACGAGTGAGGTCGACATCCGCTTCCCTCCCCCGTACACGCCCGACCAGCTCTACCACGAGATCGAGGAGCACCTGCGCCGGATCAAGACGCCGTTCACGCTCCGCCGCATCCTGACGATGCCGGCGGTGCAAATCGACCCCAACTTGGAGCACGTGAAGCTCCTTCGGGACGTCGCGCAGGCCGAGTCGACCGTGCTCGTCCACGCCTCGGAGGCGGTCCACTACACGCAGGTGAACTCCCGGGTCGTCATCTTCGGCTCGGGCGAAGAGGAGCTCTCCCACCAGGCGAACGAGTACGTGAAGATCGAGTCGGTGGCTCGGGCGACCGAGGTCTACAAGAAGTACGCCCAGCGCCTCGCGACGCTGCGGTCGGCGGGGTAGCGCCGCGCATCGCGTCCATCAAGTAACCCGTGGCCTACCCCCGGCGTGTGAAGGTCGCTCAGCTCTCGACCCGTTTCCCCCCGGGGCCGGGCGGTGTCGAGCGCCACGTAGCGGAGATCTCCCCACGTCTCGCGGCGCGCGGGCACTCGGTGGAGGTGTTCACCTCCGACCTCTACCGGGAGTTCCCATGGCAGCGACTGCCCCCCACGGTCCCGCGCGAAGAGCGGACGAACTGGGGAACGGTCCACCGGCTGCCGGTCTGGTCGATGCCGGGCGAGCTTCACTATCCGTTCTTCCGTGGCCTCGACCGGGCGCTCGAGCGGTCCTCCCCCGAGATCGTGCACGCGCACACCTACGGGACGAACCAGGTCGCGGTCGCCCGGCGGCACCGCCGGCGGCACGGCGCTCCGTTCGTCCTCACCGCGCATTTCCACCCGATCTGGTCGATCGAGGGCGGTTGGCTTCGCCATCGGATCCGCGGATTCTACGACCGCCGGCTCGCCGGCCCGGTCGTCCGGGACGCGGCGCGATTGATCGTCCAGACGCACGAGGAAGAGAAGCTGCTCCGGTCGCTCGAGATCCCGCTACCCCCGACCGTGATCGTTCCCCCGGGGTACTCGCCCCTTCCGAGCCCACCCCCGGACGCTCCCAAGTTCTCGGAGCGGTACCGCATTGACGGGCCGTTCGTGCTGTTCGTCGGCCGGCTCGCCTCGAACAAGGGGCTCCTCGACTTCGTGACCGCCTTCGCGGCCTTCGCGAGGTCCCACGCCGAGGCGCGGCTCGTGCTGGTGGGCGAGGACGGGGGGATGGGACCCGCCGTGGACGAACGGGTCCGGGCGCTCGGTCTCGCGGGCCGGGCCTACCGTCTGGGCCACGTCGATGACGACCGCATCCTCTCGCTCGCCTATCGGGAGGCCCAGATGGTGGTACTCCCGAGCGAGTACGAGGCGTTCGGGCTGGTCCTCCTCGAGGCGCTGGCCGCGGGGACCGCGGTCGTGGCGACCCGAGTCGGCGGGGTTCCCGACTTCATCGAGGACGGCCGGGCGGGACTCCTCGTCCCGCCGCGAGCCCCCGCCGACCTCGCGGCGGCGATCGAGCGGCTCTGGACCGACCGGTCCCTGGCCCGCCGCATCGGCGCGTACGGCCGCGATGAAGTCGTACCGAAGTACACCTGGGACTCCCTGGTCAACCGGCTGGACGCGGTCTACCGGGAGGTGGCCGGGCCGTGAGGGTCATCCACGTGACGCTCCGGTTCGACGCTCCCGGCGGCGTGGAGACGAACGTCCGCGAGATCACCCGGCGTCTGCGAGCCCGAGGGGACGACGTGGAGGTCTACGCGAGCGACCTCTACGATGAGGCGGGATGGGAGCGACGGGACCACTACGCTCCGGTCGTGGACGGTGTACCGGTCCGGCGCTTTCCGGTGCGGAAGCGGCTCATCCCCGGCCTCACGATGCCGCTCATGGTGGGCCTCATCGATGCTCTCGCCGAGAGCGGCGCCGACCTGATCCACGCGCACTCCCACCGCTACGGTCATGTGCTCGAGGCCGCCATCACCGCCGAGCGGTGCGGGATTCCGCTGGTCGTTTCGACGCATTACCATCCGGCGCGGAGCGAGGAGCCCCCCGTGAAGAAGGGTCTCCTGAGACTCCAGGACTTCGGATTTGGCATGACCGCCTACCGGATCGCGGCCCGCCTCGTGGTCGAGAGCGAGCTCGAGGCCGCGCTCGTCCGGGAGTTCGCGCCGCGCGACCGCATCCGCGTGGTCCCTCCGGGGATCGACCTCGCCGCGTGGGGCGACCCGGCCGGAGACCTCGCGGCCCAGCCGTCCCTTCCCTCGGAGTACTTCCTGTTCGTCGGGCGGGTCGCCCCGAACAAGGGGCTCGGCCACCTTGTGGACGCCGTCGCGGCTCTCCGCCCTCCCGCCCGCCGTCCGCTGGTCGTTATGGGGCGGGATTGGGGGGAGCGGGCGAACCTCGAGGCCCGGGCCCGGTCGCTCGGGATCTCGGAGGCGGTCGTCTGGCTGGGGCACGTGGAGAGCGACCGTGCCTACCGCTCCGTGATTCGTCGGGCCACGGCGCTCGTCCTCCCTTCCGAGTGGGAGGCGTACGGGCTCGTCCTCTTGGAAGCGATGGCGGCCGGCACTCCCGTCGTCGCATCGACCGTCGGAGCACTACCTGAGGTGTTGGATTCCGGACGCGCCGGTCGTCTCGTCCCGTACGGGGACTCGCGTGCGCTCGCCGACGCACTCAACGCCGTCGTACGCGAGGGCGACGCGACGCGCGCGCAGGTCGAGGCCGGGCGGGCGAAGGCTGGCGCATCGGACTGGTCCGTGTCGGCGGACCGGTACCGGAGCCTCTACCGCGAGGTCCTGGCCTGACGCCATCGGGCCTCGAGACGGACGAGCTCGCGGCCGACGTGGTCGAGGTCCCGGCCAGGGACTCCCGGGACGAAGCGAGCGACCGCCACGAACAGTCGCCCGAAGAGGCCGGCGATCATCCGGCCCCGGCGACCGCGTCGGTGGCCGCGTAGTCGGCGAGGATGCCAATCCCCTTGCGGATGTTCTCCCGAGATGCCGCGAAGGAGAGCCGAAGATGGCTCGCCCCGAGCGAACCGAACGCATCACCGGGCGTCGTGATCAGCCCGCGGCGGAGGAGCGCGTGGGCGACGTCGGTCGCCGACCGTCGCCAGCTGAACCTCGGGAACGCGTAGAACGCCCCCATCGGCGGGACAAGGGAGAGCCCCGGGATCTTCTTGACCAAGCGGACCACGAGGGCCCGCCGCGCGCGGAACTCCTTCACCATCGCTCGGGTCGGCGCGTCCGACCCGAGGCCGACCAGCGCGGCGGCCTGCGCCGGCGTGGAGGGGCAGGCCATGATGTGGTAGTGCATCTTGTTGAGCTCGACGGCGAGGGGCTTCGGTGCCACCAGGAAGCCGAGCCGCCAGCCGGTCATCGCGAGCGTCTTCGAGAAGGAGTTCGCGATGACCACCCGGTCGGTCCGCCCCCAGAACGAGGTCGCGGGCCCGTCGTAGATGATCTCCTCGTAGACCTCGTCCGAGACGATTGTGAGGTTGTGGCGGTCCGCGAACGAGACGATCCTATCGACCAGCGCCGCCGGGTAGACCGCTCCCGTGGGGTTGGACGGGCTGTTCACGACGATCGCCTTGGTCCGATGCGTCACGAGCCGCTCGAGCTCATCGAGGTCCGGGAGGAAACGACGGGACTCGGGGAGCGCGTAGGGGACCGGAACGGCGCCGAGGAGTCGGGCGTGCGGTCCGTAGAGGACGAACCCGGGGTTCGGAACGAGCACCTCGTCCCCGGGGTCGTAGAGCGCGAGCGCGGCGGCCATGAGTCCCTCGGAGCCGCTCCCCGTGACAATCACGTTGTCCCGGGTCGTCTTCGGGTTGAGCCCGCGGTACCGCTCCGCGATCTTTTCGCGGAGTGGCGCGAGCCCGGCCGACGGACCGTAGTGGTTCATCCCGTTCCGCACGGCGGCGCAGAGCGCCTCGACCACCGCCTTCGGAGGGTCAAAGTCGGGCTCTCCGAGGCCGAGGTTGATGGAGTTCGGGGGGGCCGCCTCGAACATCTTGCGGATGCCCGAAATCTCGACCTCCCGTGTTCGGTGGGCGACCATTCGCGCGCGGACGACGGGGGTCCCCTTTAGGGTTGTCGCGTGCGAGCCTCTCTCTCGGCCGGAGGCCGCTCGACGCATCGGGCACAAGCGCCATTTATCTAATCCGCTCCCGGGGAGTGCGAGGGATCCGATGGCGGTCCGCGTCGTGGTCGGGGCTCAGTTCGGGGACGAGGCGAAAGGGAAGATCACGGACTTCCTCGCGGCCCATGCACGCTTCGTCGTCCGCACGGGAGGGGGGCCGAACGCGGGCCACTCGATCCACCTGCCCGAGGGCGTGGTGGTCCTCCACCAGCTCTCCTGCGGAGTCCTCCGCAAGGGAGTGGTCGGGGTGAGCGGCCCCGGCATGGTCGTCAACCCCCTCACGTTCGAGGAGGAGGTCCGCGAGCTCGAGCGACGCGAACTCCTTCGGGGCCAGATCGTCCTCTCCGACCGCGCCCACCTCATCCTCCCCCTTCACGAGGCCGAGGACGCTTGGGAGGACGAACTCCGGGCGAAACAGAACCCGACCGCGGGGTTGGGAACGACCCGCCGTGGGATCGGCCCGGCGTACGCCGACCGGGCCGGACGTTGGGGACTTCGGGTGGCCGACCTGACGCGACCCGCCGTTCTCAAGGAGCGGCTCGAGTTGCTGTACGCCACCAAAGCGTCGATCCCGAACCTCCCGCCGCGCGCCGACCTGGAGACCCGCCTGGCGGAGGTGGGGGGCCGCCTGGCGCCGTACGTTCGACCCACCGAGGCCATGCTGTGGGACGCGGCCGACCGTGGTGACAACATCCTCCTCGAAGGAGCCCAGAGCGCTCTCCTCGACGTGGACTTCGGAACCTACCCTTACGTCACCAGCTCGCACCCGACCAGTGCGGGCGCCCTGGTCGGGAGCGGAATCCCTCCGACCGAGGTCGACGCGGTGATCGGCGTCTCCAAGGCCTACACAACGAGGGTCGGTGCGGGTCCCTTCCCGACCGAAGACACCGGGACCGCCGGGGAGTTCCTGCGTCGTGTGGGAGGCGAGCGAGGCGCCACCACCGGACGCGCCCGCCGGTGCGGCTGGCTCGACTTGGTCCAGCTGCGGTACACCGCCCGCCTGAACGGATTCACGTCCTTCGCGATCACGAAGGTCGATATCCTGGGTGGGCTCGATGAGGTCCCGGTGTGCGTTCGGTATAATCTCCCGGATGGCTCGACCACTCGCGACGTGCTTCCGGCTCAGACCGAAGACCTCGCGAAAGCGCAACCGGTCTTCGAACGCTTCCCCGGGTGGCCCGAGTTCCACGGGCGAATGAAGGACCGGATCCTTCGGGAAGGGGCGAGGGCGCTTCCCTCGACGCTCCGCCGGTATCTCGACTTCATCACGGAGGAGACGGGAGTGCCGGTCGAGTGGGTCGGCTTCGGTCCTCAGCGCGACGAGACGGTCTGGACCGGACCGATCGTGGCCCACCGGCGCCGCACAGGGATCACCGCGTGGGCCGGCTAGCCGCCCGTGTCCATCGACCTGTTCCTCTACGTCGCCTTTGCCATCGGCTTGGTCGCGGGCCGGCTGGTTCGCGTTCCCGGGCCCTGGATCCCTCGCGCGACCCTCGTAACGATCGTCGTGCTCGTCGGCCTGCTGGGCGCCTCCCTCGCCGGAATCCCGGCCCAAACCCTCCTCACCGCGATCCCCCTGGGTCTCCTGTTTGCGCTGCTGATTCTCGGGGCGACCACCGTCGCGGTCCTTCTCCTCCGTCGAGCCGTTCCCCCTCGCGAGGCTCCTCGGCCGGGGCTCGCCCGACGTGAACGCCTCCCGCTGAGCCTCGTGCTGCTCGCCTCCCTTCTAGTGGGCTACGCCCTCGGAAGGCTGGTGAGCTTCCCGGCGGTGGCCCTGATCCCCTACGCGCTCTACGCACTCCTCGCCCTGGTTGCCTTCGGCCTCAGGCTCGAACTCCGGATCCTGCGTCGGGTATGGATTCCGCTCGTGGCCGCGGTCGCCGGAGCGCTCGTGGCCGCGGGGGCCTACGCCGCGGTCACCGGAATGGCTCCGCTCCTCGCCCTCTCCTCCTCCCTCGCTTTCGGGTGGTACACTCTCGCGGGCCCCCTCGTAGCCGCCCGGGCCGGGGCGGCCATCGGCCTGGTCGCGTTCCTCGCGAACTTCCTGCGGGAGAACTTCACGATGCTGAGCTCGCCGGTGCTGGGCAAGTCGGTGGGAGGAGAGGGGCTCACCGCCCTCGGTGGGGCGACTTCGATGGACACGACCCTCTACTTCGTCACCCGGTACGGGGACGCGGACGCCGGCAGCCTAGCGATCGCGAATGGGTTCGTCCTCACGGTAGCGGCCGGCCTTCTTCTGCCGGCCCTCCTCGCGTTCGCGCCCTAGGGTTTTATGGCCGCGCGACGCTCCGCCGGCCCGTTGGGCTCGTGGTCCAGCGGTTACGACGTCGCTCTCACACAGCGAAGACCGCCGGTTCGAATCCGGCCGAGCCCATCTCCGGGGCGGGGTAGTACCAATTGCCGCCTTCCTTCACTACCCCTGTCTTGCTTTGCAAGTCTCAGGTCATGGAGGCCGACTCGCGTTCTCCGTCTGTGATGCTTTCTTCTACGAGGACCCTCTGTGGAAGCTTGTCCTCTTGTTGCTGTCGATTCTCTTTTGAGCGGCCCAGCAAGACGATGGGCCATACAAGCAACCGGGGAAGGGCCGATCTATTATCCGCCAAAGACCGTCAAGTGAACCATCGCCATATCGTTGTACTGTACCTCAAAGTCCCCGTCCGGGGACGTCCAATTCAGCCATCCGCCGACAGGTGTGGCCGGCGTCCCCATCTCGAATTGGTAAGTCGGACCCCCGTACTCAGTTCCGTTTCCGTGTACTTTTGGGTTCGCGGTGCACCACTGTATGAGCTGAATGTGGAACGTCACATCTGCCAATGAAACGTTAGAAACCGGGCCAGCTTCGCTGGGACAGCTTGGGGTAGTCAAGTTAACGAATTCACTTGCCCGCGGATTATGCGTTTGTGTGACTGTGCTAGTTTCCGCCAAATAGTAACCGATCGCATACACTCCCACAACGGCCGCCACCGCAACCAGTACCCACAGCCATGCGCGGTGCGCTCTCTGGGGGGGGTGCTGGGGAACTTCTCCCTTCTTGCCCATTTCTGCTTCCCTCTCAAGACGGAGTCACGTGCAGATTACGAGTTTCGAGAACTACCGCATGAGGTTAAAAAGGGTAGTGAAAGAAAGCGGCAATTGGTACTACCCCCCCATCTCCGGGGCAGAGAAGGCTCGACGTGGCTCGGGGTCAACTCGCCTCCACCCGAGCATTATGAGGGGGACTCTCGACTCGCCTCCAACCCACCGTGACCGCTCCGAAGATTCCGCGGGTCCCCGCACAGCGGTCCCGCCCCGGTGCTTTGGACGTTGGGGCCTTCGCCATCCTTCTCGGGGTCCTCCTGGCGGCTTGGGCCTGCTCGAGTGGGTCGGCAACTTCAGCGGCCGGCGTGGCGTCGTTGAGAACAGGGGCAGCCACCGCCCATGAAGAGCCTCGAGGACCGATGGCGTTGGACTGTGCGACGCCTGTACTCGCCTCAGTTTCGGTGACCCCGGAGAATGTCTCGGTGGAGGGATTGGGCACTCAGTCCTTCAGCGCAGAGGCCCAGAGCACATGCGGAACGATCCTCACGAATCTCGCTCACTTCAGCTGGGGGCTCTCCGCCGATGACCTGGGCAGTCTCAACGCCACCACCGGCGCGTCCGTGGTCTACACGGCCTGCCTGGCCCCGATGGGTGGCGTGCTGCGCCTGCTCGGGACCTACGCCGGTGTCACCCGCTCGGTCAACGCCACCCTTACGATTCGGTACGACCCCAGTTCCGTTGAGAACCCAGGTCTCAGCCCCGGCGGTGCTCGCGTCGACTCACCCACCGGGAAACTCGTCCTCCTCGCCGTGGCGTCAACCCTGGTCGTCGGGGGCGTGATCGTCCTCGTCCGCGGCCAACGGTGGCTGCGGCCGTCGCCTCGCCCGCGCTCCCCGGAGACCGAGGAACCGGAGGAGGCGACGACGCAGGACGTGCCGGTGCGGCCATCCCCCTGAACCCCGGGCCGTGGAACGGGGAGTCCGATCCTTCCTCGTTCGGAGGGGATTAAAGCCCCGGTCGGACTAGGGAGAGCGGCGCGAATGTTCGACCGAGTGCTCGTGGGGTACGACGGGTCCGCGCCCGCCCGCCGCGCCTGCCAGGTCGCATCCGAGATCGCCGCCCGGTTCCACTCCGTCCTCACCGTCATCGTGGTGCGACCGGTAAGCCACACCGGAGCCGACCACTACCTGGAAAGTCTGGTCCCGCTGGGCGACTCGGGAATCCCCCTCTCGGCCCTCATCGATGAGGTTCGCGGCCGGGCCGTAGCGCATGGAGCCCAGCGGGTCGAGTCGGTCTTCCTGCAGGGCGAGGTACCCGAGGCGCTGCTCGATTGGCTGCGTACGAACCCGCAGGACCTGGTAGTGGTGGGCTCGCGGGGCCTCTCCCGCGGACGGCGACTCCTTCTGGGCAGTGTTTCGTCGGGTCTGGTCGCGGAAGCCCCGTGCCCCGTACTGGTGGTGCGACCCACCCGGGACCACCACGCGGATTCGGGGGAAGGGCGGATACAGTAGTTCGTCCGCGATCACTTCGAGCGGCCCAGAGATTTCTCACCCGCACTCCTGTCCCGGCCGAGTGGCCCAGGGCCCCGACGGGTTTCGTCCCGCGCGTGAGATTCTATAGCATTCTGGCGTGTACTATTTATTTATGGCGTTGTCTAAATATCTCACCATGAACGAGATCGAGTGGGAAGGGTCGCGACTGCCGAGAAAGAACACGGGCGGGATCCGGGGACCGATACCCCCGCACGGCCACCCGCTGCGGGAGTTCCTCACGCTGGAGTTCCCACGGGAGCATGCGGCGTGGGTCCTTCAACGCCCGCTCGCGGAATCATCGCGGGGGAAGCGGATCCGTTGGTCCTCCTTCCGCCGGGCTCGGAACCGAGGGAGGGAGGGGGACTAGGCCCGCCGGACCCAGGCATCGAGGCGAAGGAGACCCGACGAGCTCCTGATACGTGGGAGGGTCGGTGGGCGTCCCAAGGGGCACCGGGGGCGTTCGCCGGTCCTGTTCGTCACTTCCTCAGTACTTTGAAGGCGAGGTCCCAGCTTCCGAAGCGCAGGGCGGTCTTCACCCAAAGGACGCAGAGCGACTCGAGCTCGCGTGAGCCCTCGATGCCCCCGAGGTCGATGACGGACGGCCAGCCAAACGAGTGGAGAATCTCGGTGACCGTCGTCTTGGCCGCCGCGTCGTTTCCGCAAATGTACATGTCGGGCGGCCCTCCCGGGAAGTTCGGGCGGAAGAAATGGGCGTTACCGATGATGTTGAACGCTTTCACGACCCGCGCCTCCGGTAGCAGCTTCTGAAGTTCCTCGCCCGCGCTGGTCGTCGTGCCGATTGCGAGCGACGGCGGCGCGTTCTCGTGAAAGACGAGCGGGTTGGTGGTGTCGATCACGACCTTGCCGCGGAAGCGAGCCGGGCCGGCGGCCCGGACCGCCTCGGCCGTCGCCACGCCAAGGGTGGCGACGACGACGACTTCCCCGAACTCGGCCGCGTCCGCGAACGACCCTACCATTCGCTTCCCGGGCGAGCCCTTGAGCCACTCCTGGACCTTCGGCTGTTCCGGGTGGCGAGTACCGATCTTGAGCTCGTGTCCCAGAGTGCCGAATCCGTTCCCCAGAGTTCTTGCAACGTCTCCGCTGCCCAAGATTCCTACGCGCATGGTGGATGGGACGACCCACGAGGGTTCCCATTATACACCTTCCGAATGGATGGGCGAGGGTCTCGCTTTTACAAGGTTCAAATAGCGGGCCACATTCCCTGCTCTAATGACCGCTCGCTCGCGAGTATTGGTCGCCTTGGTCGTCGCCACGATTGCCCTATCTGCCGCTGCTCTGAGTGGAGCCCTGCTTTCTGCGGGCGTCCACGCCGGATCGACTTCGACTTCCGCCAGCTTCCCGACGGCGAAGTCGACCCACTCCGCCGCCGCGATAGCGCCCTCCACGAATGCCCGGACCCTTACGGCGCCCGGGCCGGCGGCCGCGGCCAAGCTCGAGGCGGAGATGCGAGCCGCCCACTTGGATCCCCGGACGTTCTACCCCCCGAACATGCTCTACGCGCCAACGATGCAGAAGGGCCTGATTGTTAAACCGAGCTATCCGGAGGCACCGGAACCGGCCGGACTGGCGGATTACGGTGTCAACAACTCCACCGGTACGCCCACTTCCTACACGATTGACACGACGGGTTACCGCGCGACCGTGACCCTCAACTCGGTCAATCCCTACTATCTCGCGAACTACAATCCCGAGGCCTTCACCTCCCAGCTGAACGTCGTGCTCCAGAACGTCACGGTGTTCGGTAACTCGAGCTACAACTTCTGGACTCAGGACGTCTTCTTCTACGACGCGTACTCCGACCAGCTCCTCCTGCTGGACAACATCTGGAACTTCTCCTCGACGACCTTCCTTCAGCCAGCGAACACGTTCCTCAAGATTCCCGGCTACACGAACGGGACTCCGGTGGTGATCCCCGGGGAGAATTACTACTACACGGAGCTCGGACCGTTCAACGGGATCCGGCCTCCATTCACGGTGGAACTCAACTTGAACGCCACCACCCTCGAGTACAACGGGACGAACTACACCGAGGCCAACTTCGCGATCGATGTGCTCAACGGCACGGGAGCCACGCTCGTCAACGACCAGTTCGACCGCGCGCTGTTCAACAACACCGGAGGCTCGGGAGCTATCCCCCAGGCTCACTTCCACATCGACGGGACGAACATCACCCCGACGGGGTACATCCCCTATGACGCTGAGATCATGCTCGGCGGCCCGGGCGGCGGCAGCACGGCCACGTTCCAGGGAATCAACGGGAGCATGACCCTCCAGCACACGAACTCGACAGGGGTTTACGTCAACGAGCCGGCAACCTGGAGCTCGGGCTCGGAGACTGGTGAGACCTGCGTCGGAGTCGCTGAATACTACACCTCCGATGACGTGGTCCACCTCGGAGCGGGTCCCGAGTTTATCCAGCCGTTCTGGAACTCGAGCGCGACCGCAACTCCGGGAGCCGCGACGCTCTCCGGTACGATCACCCCGTCGAACTCGTGGGCGTTCGTGACGAACGGTGCCAGCTACAACATTTCGAACTCGGCGTGGGGGGCGGTGCCGGTCAGCGGCGCCTATTCGTGGAACCTCACTCAGGGGACCTATACCGTCAAGATCATGGAGAGCGACTACAACGTCTCCATGAGCGGGCCCCTGGCCTTGACCGCCGGAACCACGACCCCCTATTCGGTCGCGATGGTGGCCAATACGACGATGGGAGTCTACACGCCGCTCTACGCGATGTCGAATAGTCAGCTGGCGGCGATTTCTTCCGGGGGAACCGGGACGGTGGCCGACCCGTACATGATCCTGAATAACGAGGTCAGCAACCTTTCCGGCGAGTTCGCGTCGATGAACGATTACGGATTCCCGGCGTACCCGGGAATCTCGCTCGTCGGCACTACGGACTACGTGGAAATCTCGGACGCGGCGCCGTTCCTCGTCGACTTTTGGGGAACTTCGCTCAACGTCGCCAACCACTTCTTCATGCCGGGGTCGAACGACCTCAACATCTGGATGTTCGAGACCACCCACGTTTCCGTCGTGGGCGGCACGATCTCCGGGTGGTTTGGCCCGTACCAGACCGGGTTCCCGTTCGCGCTCGTGCTCATCTGGAACTCCACCGGCGACCTGGTCACCGGCGTGACGTTCGAGGTGAGCGTGGACGGAGTCCAGTCCTACGGCAGCACGGGGGACTCGATCGTGGGGAACACGTTCCTCTACGCGCCCCAGACCGGCTACGTCATCGGGGGCCCGGTCGTGTACACGACAAGCTTCCCGTACGGAGTGGAGCTACCGGCAACCGGCCTGATCGTGAGCGACGTGGCCGATTCGATCTGGAACAACTACTTCGATACGCCGTTCACGGCGGTCGAACCGAACGTGAACCCCTACGATGACTTCTATCCGGCGGGGCTCTTCAGCTACACGAACAACTGGAACCTGACGGCGCCGATTCCGGCGGGCACGACCACCGTGATCAACGGCATCTCGATCACGGGCGCCGTGGGCGGCTTCCCGTACGCCTGCGGAAACTGGTGGTACGACTACACCCCGGGCGTGACCTCCCTCCCGTACGATGAACTGGCGTACGGGTTCGTTTGGATCACGACCGGTGGAGACTACTGTCCCGCCGGCTCGCTCGGGACCCTCCTGTTCGTGGAGAGCGGCCTTCCGACCGGGACATCCTGGTCGGTGAAGGCTGGCACGATGACGCTGAGCGGTACCACAGCCTCGCTCCAGACGACCGTACCGACGGGCATGTATGACTACACGGTCGGGACGGTGACGGGCTACGCGCCCTCGGTCGCCTCGGGCTCGGCGAACGTTACGTGGCTGGGCGGGGTGACGACGGTGTCGATCACCTTCTCCTCGACCGCTCCCACGACGGGAACGCTGATGGGAACGGTGACTCCGACCACCGCGACGGTGCAGATCGACGGCACGGCGACCACGGTGACCGCGGGAGCCTTCAGCGCGACCGTTTCGGTGGGGACCCACTCCGTCGAGGCGACGGCGACGGGCTACTACACCTACTACAACAACGTCACGGTGGCGAGCGGAGGCACCTCGACCGTTACGATCGTCCTCAACCCGATCACCCTGCCGCCCGGGCCGGACGGAAGCCTCAACCTCACGGTGACTCCGACCACCGCGACCGTCTTGGTGAACGGAGTGGCCGTGACGCTGACGGCTGGGGCCTACTCCCACGCTGAGGCGCCCGGAGTCTACTCGGTCGTAGCGACGGCGTCGGGGTACTACAGCTACTACAACAACATCACCGTCGTGAGCTCGACCGCGTCGATGGTCGCGATCGCCCTCAACCCGGTGACGCCACCGGTCGGGCCGGACGGGACCCTGAGCCTCACCGTGACACCGTCCTCCGCCACCGTCTACGTGGACGGCACCGCGGTGACCCTCTCCAGCGGCACCTACTCGGCCTCGATGACGCCCGGGGTCCACTCGATCGAGGTGACGGCCTCCGGCTACTACGCCTACTACAACAACGTGACCGTGAAGAGCTCGACCACGACGAGCGTCCCGATCTCGCTCAACGTGGTGAGCACGACCACCACGTCCTCGGGGTACGGCGGTGTCAGCAACACCGGCTGGATCCTGATCGCGGTGCTCGCGCTCCTCGTGGTGATCTTCCTCATCACCACGGTCATCTACATGAGTCGGTCGAGAGGCGGCTCGGGCGGACAGACCTCGGAAGGCACCGGTCAGTCCCCGGGTGGAGGCGACTCGAGCTAGGCCGGGTCAGCGACGACAGGACCCACCCTCGCGGGCGGGTCCGTTGACCAACCTCTTCCTTCCCTTTCTCCGCGCAAAACCCCCGAAACCCCGCGATGGCGGTAGGACGTTCAGCTCGTGTCGGTCGTGGCCAGGGAACGGCCCCTTCCGGTGGACGCGCTCCGCTGAGCGCGGAATCTCCGCGTCTTTTCTCGGTGGCAGCTCCGACAGACCGTCTGCAGGTTCGAGTACTCGAGCGCGGCCCCACCGGCCGAGATCTCCACGATATGGTCGACGTCGAGCTCGCGCGCCCGACGTCGGACGCCGCAGAGCCGGCAGGTGTAGCGGTCGCGGAGCATCACGTACGAGCGGGCCGAGTCCCAGAAGTAGTGCCCATGGAACTTCCACCGGCAACGTCGGGAACAGTAGGGGCTCCGGTGGGAGGCGAGCGCCCCCCCGCACTCCACGCATCGACCCGCCCGTCGCGCCTCGCGGCGGCGCCGCTCGCCGTCTCCGAACCAGGCTGCGGAGAGCGCGAGGATCCGGCCGTTCGGACCGACCTCCACGGACCGGGGTCTCGCGCCCACAACCCCGCCGGGTTTCCTCGGCTCAAGAGCGTTCGGCTCCACTGGCGACGGCCCACCACGAGTCGTGGACACGTCAGAGCCGCGCCGATGATGAGATAGCCCGGAAGTCGCTCCGCGGGCCATGAGCTTCCCGCTGGCCGAGTGGATCGACTCGCACGCGGAGTGCCACCACAACTTGGGACGGAGCGGGATGCTCGGCGCCGTCCGGCACCCCCTGCCGACCCCCGCGGAGGTGCGGGACGCAGAGCCGGAACTGCTCCAGCGGGAGCTTGCGAACTCGCTGCATGTGGCTCCAGATCGGGTGTTCCTAACCCACGGAGCCACCGAGGCGAATGCCTGGGTGGCGCTCTACCTCGGGCGGAGCCCGCTCGGGGCGGGTCGACGGGTCCGCGTTTGCTTCCCCGAATACCCCCCGCTGGTCGACATCTTCCGATGGGCTGGGTTTTCCACCACCGTGGCCCCCGGCTCGGCGGCCGCGGCGGTCATTTCCCGGCCTCGAAACCCGGAGGGAATTCTCTG
>DASPQC010000067.1:0-19625 GCA_035625165.1 Thermoplasmata archaeon
CCGGGCGTGCCGCTCTTTGTCGCATCGTACTTTCTTCTCACGGCGCGCGCCAACCGCACGACCGCGCCGTCCGCCGTGGTCGCCCAATCGATGCTCGCCGCCGGAGGTGTCTTCCTCGTGGCGGCGCCCCTTTTCCCGGGCGGCTGGCCTGGCCTCATCGCGGTCGCTCCGGGGCCGGCGGTCCTGCTCGCCGCCTGCGGCATCACGAGCTTCTTCGTCGCGCCCGCCCTCTATTTCCTCGCGATCAGCGAGGTGGGCCTCGTGGTGCCACCGATGCTGATGACCGCCATACCCGTCTTCACGCTGCTCCTCTCGGCCAGCGTCCTCGGCATCGCGCTCCCGTTCATCGGGGTCCTCGGTATCCCGGTCGCCGTGGTCGGGGGCATCATCGCGCTGCGCGCCGAATCCGCCGGTCAATCGGAACCGCGCGAGGACCCGTCCGGTCCGGCCCGCTGACGGCGTCGCCCGGACTCACTGCCAATCGGTGAGGCTTCGGGTGGAGGCGCGGCGCTTCGCCGGCTTACCGACGTCCGAGATCGGTGTATCGAGCGTCGCGGGGGTAGCGGCCGAGTCCGACGACGGGCGGGGTTCCTCGGGCGGCGGCGCGAGGCGGCGCTGGTGACTGCCCCGAAGGAGCGCGGAGGCGTCCCAATCGAACACTTCGGTCACTCGAGCGAGGGTCTGGGCCACTCGGTCCGCGTAGTATTCCCAGTCCGGCTGCTTCGTGAACGGTCGACCCTCGACCCAGGGCTCGACCTCCTGCGGGGACTTCCGAGAGTCGGTGACGATCCAGGCGACGCGCATCCCTGGGATTACATCGTAGCCCTCGCTGCGGAGCTGCTTGTAGACCCGGAGGAACGGGAGCGACTCGCGCGTCGATTCGTTGTACTCGCTCTCGGCCCGCACCGTGCGCGCGATCACGAGCCGCTCGACCGGGACCTCGTGGCTGCGGACGGACTGCACGAGCTCGCGGGCGCGACGGAGGGCGGCGTCGGTGTCGCCCTTCAAGACCAGGTCGAACACCTCGAGGAGCGCCGACGACTGAAAGTCGAAGGCGTCCGTCCGACGGGTCTCGTAGCCTCGCACGATGAGGTTCTCCTCGGGCCACACCGTCCGGCCGACGTACCGCTTCTTCACGCCGTGGGAGAAGAACGACTCGAACACCGACTGGAACTCGAAGGTGACCCCTTCGTGGGTGAACCGTTTCGCGAGCCGCTCGCCGACCTCCCGCGCCCCTTCGAGCGACGCTACGGGGGAACGGACGAACACCGAGTCGGTGTCCGAATAGACCACCTCGAACCCGTCGGCCTCGAGCTCGCGGATGATGTTCGTGATCGCCCCGCGTCCGAACGCGGTGATCGCAGCCCCGATCTCCTTGTTCGTGAAGCGATAGAAGCTCGAGGCGAGGACGCCGTAGAACGAGTTCATCAGCACCTTGACGGCGTTCTGGAGGCCGTCGTAGTAGTCCTTGAGCTCCGGGTTCGGCGCCGTCTGGCCGGCCCGCCGGAAACGGTTTCGTTCCGCGAGGAGGTCGGAGAGTATCTCCGGAATGATGCCTCGGCGCACCGCCGGCGCGAGGAACCGGGCCCCGGACGGGGCGACCGTCGTGCCGTCCGGCGAGAGGGTCGTGAAACAGAGGTTCCGGGAGATGATGATCGATGGGTACATCGACTTGAAATCGAGAACGACGACCCAGCGGTAGATCCCGGGTCGGATCGGGTGGACGTACCCGCCTTCGATCGAGCTCTCCCGGCCCGAGAAATGGCTCATCGGGACCCCCACGTGCTGGGTGTCCGCGCGCGGGATCAGCAGCGAATCGATGTAGAGGGACGTGCGACCGTTCATGCCCTCCTCGAGGGGGAGCCGGGCGACGGTCGCCAGGTCGGCGGCTTTCTCGACCGTTCGCAACCGTTGAAGGATGCGCAATGCCAGCTCGGCGTCATGCTCGCAATATTCCATCACGCGATCGGGGTCGTCGGCCCACTCCTTTTCGATCACCCGCCGGTCGACGTCGAGCTTGGAATCGCCGAGTAGCGTCCGCGCGACGAACTGGAGGGTCTCCTGCTTCGGCTTGAGGTCCCGGCGGACGGACCACCAGGCGTCGGCGACCGCCCGACCCGTGACCTTCCAGAGACGCTCGCCCATCTCGCGCGGGGCCGAGCGTTCGCGGCCGATGTCGAGCGACTTGAGACCGGTCGCGGTAGCGCGCTCGATCAGGAGCGGAAAGTCGTAGCCACCGATGTTGTAACCGGTGATCACGTCCGGGTCGTCCTCGAGGACGGTCGCGACGAACTGTTCGAGGATCTTCCGCTCGTCCGGACCGTGGAGCCGGAACGTCGCCGGGGGGCGGCCGCCCCCTTCCGACACCCCGCAGATGGTGAAGATCGTCCGCTCGCGGATCGCGTTCTCGATGTCGAAGGAGAGCACGCGAAGGGCCGGCCGGAAGTCGTCGGCCGGGCGGATTTCGTGACCCGCGTCGGTGCACACCCGCACCACCGTGGGGACGGTGTAATGGGAACGGACTTCCGGCGGCTCGTCCTCCGCCTCGAACGCGACCGTGAGCCCGACCTGTTTGTCGTAGAGGAAGCGGTGGACGAACGGGATGTCGCAGGCGAGGACGCTGGCCTCATCGCCCCGGCGCCGGTAGGCGTCGCGGTACTGGGGGACGACCCACGGGTGGTGGAGCGTCACCTGGACGGCCGGCCGTTCGGCGCCCGCGACCCACCGAGTCACCGGGTCGACCCGCACGACCTCGGGGTCCTTCGAGAGCTTCTCGAGGGCTTCGGGAGGAGGGTCGGTGATTTCGAAGTACGGACGGAAGCCGTAGTACCGGGCGACGACCGCATCGCCAGCCCGCGTGCGGCCGAACAGTTCGACGACGACGCCGTCGCCCTCGGGTTCGTAGGAACCCTCGAGAAGAAACAGCTCAACCGTACGCACGCGGCAAGAAGCCCGGCCCAAGTTAAAGCGGTTTACTCGCGCAGGGACGCAAGCCACCCCGCCAACACGTCGACGTCCCGTTCCCAGCGGGCCGAGAGGCGTCGGGAGCGGAGGGCCGCCGCCGGGTGGATGAGAGGAAACACCCGCCGGCCCGGACCCCCGCGCGGAGCTCCCGCGGCTCGGAGGACCGCCGGCGCCGAGGGGTCGAGCGCCCGGAGGGCGTGGGCCCCGAGCGGCACCAGGATACGGGGGCGAAGGAGTTCCAGCTGACGGTCGAGGTACGGCCGACAGGTGTCGGCGGCCGCCCGGTCGAACCGGTTCTCGGGCGGCCGGCACTTGAGGAGGTTGAGGACCCCGAAGTCCCCGGCCTTCAGCGGCAGCCGTCCGATCGCCGCATCCAACCTCGCCCCGGCCCGTCCGGAGAACGGGACTCCCGTCGCGTCCTCGCGCGCTCCCGGCGCCTCTCCCACGAACACGACTCGGGGGCGGAGGCTCCCCCGATAGACCACCGCTTGGGTGCGGGTCGACCCCAGCGGGCACCGTCGGCAAGACTGGATCTCTCGGGTGAGCGCCCGGAAGGCCCGGGCGGTCTCCGAACGGGCGAGGGGCCGACGGCCCCGGCCTCCGATGCGTCCGCTGCCGGTGCGGTCGCGGGAAGGTGCCATCGACGGGCGGCAAGCCCACCGGCTACAATCCTCCTTGGGGGCGACGCCGGGCGCACCCACCGTGCGAAATCCTCGCTCGCTCGGCCGCTCGGCGTGCCGCGTCCTCTTCGGCGGCACGGACCTTAAATAGAGGAACCCTGTGGCTCGGCCCCCACCGTCAGAGATGTCGCCGCCCTCAGGTCTCCATACTGCCGGAAAGCTGACCAGCCTTCGTCAGCGGAGACGCTGGTCCGACCGGTACTACAAGCGCCGCACCCTGCATCTCAAGGAGCGCTCCGACCCCCTCGAAGGAGCCCCGCAGGCCCGCGGAATCGTCATCGAAAAGGTCGGCGTCGAGGCGAAGCAGCCGAACTCGGCGATTCGCAAGTGCATCAAGGTCCAGTTGATCAAGAACGGCCGTCAGGTGACGGCGTTCGCCGTCGGAGACGGGGCCATCAACTTTATCGACGAGCACGATGAGGTGCTGGTCGAGGGAATCGGCGGGCGCATGGGACGCTCCTACGGGGATATTCCGGGAGTACGATACAAGGTGATCCAAGTGAACGGTGTCTCGCTGGACGAGCTCGTCCGCGGACGCAAGGAGAAGCCGGCCCGATGAGCGGGAACCCGGAGTCGCTCCGACCCCCGGAGCCATCCACCGAGGAGCCCGGTCCGGTCGTCCAGCGACCTGCCCCGCCTCCGCCTCCCCCGTTCCCGCTGCCCCCCTTGTTCGGGAAGTACCCCTTCGAGGGCGTCGAGGTCCACGACCCGGGGCTGCTCCCCTACCTCTACCTCCATCCGGTCTATGCTCCCCACACGGAGGGTCGGCTCGCCGGCCGGCCGTTCCTCAAGACCCGGATGCACCTCGTGGAGCGTCTCGCGAACCACCTCATGAAGGGCGGGAAGTTTACGGGCAAGAAGTCGAAGGCCCTGTCGACGGTCCGCAAGGCGTTCGATGAGATGGCCGCCAAGGAACAGAAGAATCCGCTCCAGCTCCTCGTGGACGCGGTGGAGAACGCCGCCCCGAGAGAGGAGGTGACCCGCCTGCAGTTCGGCGGGATCTCCGTGCCCCGGGCCGTGGACGCCTCTCCGGCGCGCCGCCTCAACGTCGCGATCCGCAACATCGCCCTGGGCGCGATCCAGGCCTCCCACAAGTCCACGAAGCCAATCCATTCGTGTCTCGCGGACGAGATTCGGCTGGCCGCGAAGGGCGACCTCACCTCGTTCTCGGTCGGACGGAAGGAAGAGGTCGAACGGGTCGCGCAGTCGGCGCGCTGACGGACACGGGAGGGAGCCATGACACACATCCGGAGCGAGCTGGCGAAGGCCATTCCCGAGATGATGCGGAACGTCGACAAGATCCGCAACATCGGGATTGTCGCCCACATCCACCACGGGAAGACGACCCTCTCCGACAACCTGCTCGCCGCCGCCGGGATGATCTCGACCGAGCTCGCGGGAAAGCAACTCTACCTCAACTTCGACGAGCAGGAGCAGGCTCGGCTCCTCACGATCAACAACGCGGACGTGACGATCGTCCACGAGTTCGAAGGCGAGCAGTACCTGATCAACCTCATCGACACCCCGGGCCACGTCGACTTCGGCGGGGACGTCACGCGGGCGATGCGCGCCGTGGACGGCGCGATCGTGGTCGTCTGCGCGGTCGAAGGGGTGATGGCGCAGACCGAGACCGTGCTGCGCCAGGCGCTCCGCGAGAAGGTGAAGCCGACCCTGTTCATCAACAAGGTCGACCGCGCAATCAAGGAGCTCCAGCTCACCCCCGAGTCGCTCCAGAAGCGGTTCACGAACATCATCACCGAGGTCAACGAGCTCATCCGGAAGATGGCCCCCGAGGAGTTCGTGGACGAATGGTCGGTCGACCCGCGGGACGGCTCGGTCGCTTTCGGCTCGGGCTACGAGAACTGGGCGATCAGCGTGCCCTACATGCAGCGGACGGGCGTGAAGTTCCCCGACATCATCCAGTACGTCTCGACGGGCCGTTCGCGGGAAATCGCGCAGAAGGCGAAGATCAACGACGTCGTCTTCGACATGGTCGTCCGGCACCTTCCGAGCCCGCGGGTCGCGCAGCGCTACCGGATCCCCAACATCTGGAAGGGGGAGATCGGCTCCTCGGTCGGCCAGGCGATGATGTCGACCGACCCCGCCGGCCCCACCTCGTTCATGGTCACCGACATCACGATGGACCCGAGCGCGGGCGAGATCGCCACCGGGCGCGTCTTCTCGGGCCGGCTCCAGAAGGGGATGGAGCTCGCGATCATCGGAACGAAGCTCAAGAACCGCATCCAGCACGTTTCGCTGTTCATGGGCCCCGAGCGGCTGATGGTCGATGACGTGCCCGCCGGGAACATCGCGGCCGTCATCGGTCTCTCGGACGCCTTCGCGGGAACGACCACCTCGACCGCCACGGACATGGTTCCGTTCGAGGAGATCCGGCACGTCTCCGAGCCGGTCGTCACGGTCGCGATCGAACCGAAGCGGATGGCCGACCTCCCGAAGCTCATCGAGACGATGCGAAAGGTCGCGAAGGAGGACGCGAGCCTCCGGGTCGAGATCAACCCCGAGACCGGGGAGCACCTCCTCTCAGGGATGGGAGAGCTCCACCTCGAGATCACGCAGTACCGCATCGTCAACGACTACAAGGTCGAGATCGAGGCGAGCAAGCCGATCGTCGTCTACCGCGAGGTCGTGAAGCACCCGGGGGGTCCGTTCGAAGGGAAGTCACCGAACAAGCACAACCGCTTCTACTTCGAGGTCGAACCACTCCCGCTCGCGGTCGTCCAGGCGATCAAGGACGGTGAGGTCCCCCAGGGAAAGTCATTCAAGGACACGAAGGTGCTCGTCTCGAAGCTCGAGACCCTCGGCATCGAGCGGGACGAGGGTCGCGGCATCATCGCCGTCGAGGGGACCAACATCCTCTTCGACGTCACGAAGGGAATCCAGTATCTCAACGAGACGATGGACCTCATCGTGGACGCCTTCAAGGAGGCGATCAACCGCGGTCCCCTTGCCAACGAGAAGGTCTACGGGCTCAAGGTCCGGCTCGTGGACGCAAAGCTCCACGAGGATTCGATCCACCGTGGGCCGGCGCAGACGATTCCGGCGGCCCGGTCGGGAATCTATGGGGCGATGTGCCTCGGGGACCGCCTGCTCCTGGAGCCGTTCCAGAAGGTCACGGTCAACGTCCCGCAGGAGGTGCTCGCCGGCGCGACCCGCGAGCTCCAGCGCCGGCGCGGGGAGATCCTCGACATGACCAGCGTCGGCGACCTGCAGACGATCGTCGCGAAGGTCCCGGTCGCCGAGATGTTCGGGTTCGCCTCCGACATCCGCAGCGCGACCGCGGGCAAGGTGCTCTGGGCGACCGAGTCGATGGGCTTCGAGCCGGTCCCACCCGAGCTCCAGCCGGGCGTGGTCGCCGACATCCGCCAGCGGCGCGGCCTCAAGCCCGAGCCCTACGACGCGAGCTACTACGCGGGCTGATCTCGCTCTTTCCCGTCCCTACGGAAGGGATCTCTGGCCTCGAAGCCGGTGAAGCTACTACGAGTTGTAGGAGGTGCCTTTCCGAGCGAAAGGTAGAACCTACTACGGGATGTAGTATCTTTGGCCGTACGACGGGTCGCCTACGGACCGGCCGGGGGCGCAACCTTCGGGGCCTTCGAAGGCCGTCGCGCCTCGGGCTCGAGCTCGTCCAGTGTCCTCTGGCCGCCGGGCCGGGGCCCTTCGGCGGAACGGGAGCGCAGCGGCCAAGCGCCCTCGTGCTCCAGGAGCCACCGTTTTCTCCAGAGCCCGAGGCCGAAGCCGGTGATCGACCCACCGTGCCCGACCACTCGGTGACAGGGGACCACGATCGGGATCGGGTTGCGGGCCATCGCTCCGCCGACCGCGCGGGCGGCCCCCCGGAAGCCGGCCTTCCGTGCGAGTTCCCCGTAGGTCGTGGTGTGTCCCGCGCGCACGGTGCGGAGCACCGTCCAGACCTTGCGGTCGAACGTCGAGATCGAGTCGGGCTCGACGTCGAGGTCGAAGTCGTTGCGCTGGCCCCGGAAGTACTCCTGGAGCTGGCGGGGGGGACTGTTCGGCGGGAACGGCGGCTTGCGGCGGATGGCGCCCGGCGGCGTTCCCGTCTGGTTCACCCCCTTCTCGAGGAGGTCGACCACGCGAACGGTCGAACCCTGGTAGGCGATACGGAAGATGCCAATCGGGGTGGAAACGTCTGCGACCTCGAGCGGCTCGGGCACGGGGGAGGAAAAGGCGCCGGGCTTATCTCGGTTTCAACCGGGGCCGACCGACTCCAGTCCGGTCGCCGTGATGCGG
The DNA here is from genome assembly GCA_035625165.1 of Thermoplasmata archaeon. GTDB lineage: Archaea > Thermoplasmatota > Thermoplasmata > Lutacidiplasmatales > UBA184 > Lutacidiplasma. The sequence continues at coordinate 7,914 of DASPQC010000067.1, forward strand.
AAGTCGGCGGACCCCTCCGGAAGCGACCGGTGCTTGACGAGGACGACCCGGCGCCGGGCGCCCGGGAGCCGTTCGAACTTGAGGATCGTCTTCGCCGCGTGGTTGAGGAACGACCCCCCGAGCGGTTCCAGCGTGCCGGCCCGGACGTTCCGCCACACCTGGTTCGTGATGAGCACGGGGACCTCGGCCTCGATCCCCGTCGCGACCAGGTCGGCGAGGGCGAGGGAAAGCGTCTGGCGGGCGTCGTCCTCGTCCGAGCCCGCGAGAGAGAGTCGGTAGTAGAAGGTCGCCGAGTCGACCACGACCAGGCCGACCGGTCGCTTGCCCTCGCGGGCGAGCGTGCCCGCGGCCGCGACCGCCGCCGCTTCCTCCTCGAGGTTCTTCGGGGTCGAGAGGAGGAACCGTTTGAGGAGGCGTTCGAGGTCGGGTCCGGCCATCGCCCGGAGGCGGTCCACACTCACGCCCTCGGTGTCAACGTAGAGCACCCAGCGACCCTCCCGAGCGACCCGGAGCGCAACCTCGAGGCAGAAGAGGGTCTTCCCGCTCCCGCCCTCGCCGTAGAGCTCGGTCACCGAGTCGGTCTCGAGTCCGCCGCCGAGCAGGCGGTCGACCGATGCGACACCGGTGGGGAGCCGCTCCGGCACCATCGGGCGCGCGAGGGGAGGATGAGGCTTAACCGTTCGGACCGAGCCGACCGAGGGCCGGCCGCCGGCGCGTCACGAGCCGATCGGGTAAGGGTGCTCGAGCTCGGGCAGTCGCACGGAACCGCCGGCCGGGAGGAACGATTCGGGGTGCTCAGTGTGGATCGGGTAGACGGTGCGCGCCCCAACCGAACGCACGATGTCGAGGAGCTCCCGCTCCGACGCGTGGCCGCTCGCGTGCATCTGGTGGAAGTCCAGCCCGAAATGGTCGAGCCAGTTGTGCATCACCCGGTCGTCCACGTCGTCCTCGCTGAACGGCTCACTCATCGAGTGGATGAACGGAGTTCCCTTCGGCGGCCGCAGGTCGATCAGCTCGGGGAAGTGCATCAGGTCGAGCGCGAGGAGGTACCGTGCGCCGTGGTCCCTCAGCTCGCCCGCCTCCAGCGCACCCTCCAGGAAGGGGGTCTCCCACGTGAAGTACCGTTTCTTGCGCCTCCCGTAGACGGCCAGGGAGGCGGCCTGGCCCGGCAGCGGTAGGTCGCCCGGCGGGAACCGCGGCGCGATCGCGGTCAGAAGATGGGCGGTCCGGAGCGAGACCACCAAAGTCCGCTCGGCAGCGACGGCCGCCCGATGGAGGGTCCGCAGCCGGTCGACGTCGCGGGGGTAGGTGCATGCGAGCGCGAGGGTCGAGCGTTTCTCGAGCAGGCGGTCGATGCCCGAGCGAACCCCCTCCTCGGAAAGGTTGCGCCGAGCATCGGGGCCCGCGCGAGTGCCCTCGATGAGGAGGGCGGCCGGGCTCTCGTGGGCCGCCGCCTCGAAGAAGGCGTGGGTATCGGCCGCGCGGGGACCGTGGTGGCGGAAGTCGCCGGTGTAGACGAGGGTCCCCTCCGAGGTTCGGACGAGGAACCCGTACGCGAAGGGGACGGAGTGGTCGACCGGGAACGGGACGACCTCGAGGTTTCCGACCTTCACCGGTACACGGTCGCGGAACGTCCTCCAGTCGTGGTCGCCGTACTTCATCGGGGTCGAGCCCTCGATCGCGTCCAGAAGGACCCGCGTCCCCTCTCCCACGTGGACGGGGATCGTGGGGTCGATGTAGGAGAGGTAGCCGGCGTGGTCGGCGTGGGCGTGGCTCACGAAGACGCCGTGGACCTCCGGGGGTCGCCAGGGAAGGTCCGCGTCCCCGAGCGCCTCGGAGCGGTAGAGCCCCTCCATCCGCGGGATGAGGCCGAACTCGAGGAGGTCCTTCACCGGGCAGGTCGACCGGGGCTGAAGGTAGTCGACGTAGTACTGCTCGTAGCGGGGCGAGAACGACGGGCCGAAGTCGAAGAGGATCCGGTCCGGACCGTCCTCGATGAGGACCTTGTTGCCGCCGATCTCGCGGACCCCACCCAGGAAGGTCACCCGCGGTCGGCTCACGGCTCGCGCTAGCGAGCGTCGACCTTAGGGCTTTTCCGCTGAGCCAGTGTGAGGCGGGTTGATGGGAATCAGCTACGTCGGGATCCGGGTGACCGACCTCGCCCGTTCGATCCGCTTCTACACGGAAGGGCTCGGCCTGGTCGAGTCGAAACGGGGCCGGATGAGCCACGGGGGGACCTGGGTATCGATGAAAGACCCGGAAACCGGGTTCAACCTCGAGCTCAACTGGTACCCTGCCGACTCTCCGTACGCGACCCCGTTCACGCCGGGGGAGGGCCTCGACCACCTGGGGGTCGACGTGAAGGACGCCCGCGCGACCATCGAGCGCCTCTGCGCGTTCGGCGGGAAGGTCGCGGTCGCCCCCTGGGTGGAAGAGGGACGGTACGTAATCGGGTTCGTGGAGGACCCGGACGGCAACTGGGTCGAGGTCCAGAGCCCGCTCCCGGGCGCTACCGGGCCTTCAGCACCTTCTTGACGTTCGGGTGCTCCTTCGTGAAGATCTTCCCGCCGCAGTTGTCGCAGCGGACGCCGAAGAGGTTCGCGTCGGAGGGGAGCGCTTCCCCGCAACGGATGCAGCGGAACATCGGAGAATTTCTAGGGGCCCCAGCCGCTTAAGCGTTGCCGAGCCCCGACTCCTTCTCGGTCCGCGTGATCGGCGGGGGCGGCTGGAAGACGTAGGCGTTGGAGGCGAAGCGGGTGCCGCACCGGCGGCACTCGAAGATGCCGCTGGCGACCCGCTGCAGGGTGACGGTCGAGCAACGCGGGCAGGCGGCGTACTTCTCGCGGGCGCGGTCGATCTCGAGGACCCGGCGCCGGATGCGGATTCCGTAGCGGGGGCCCATCCAGCCCGTCGCGCCGACCTTCTTGGTCCGCTTGCTCATGCCGGCCCTCCGGTGGCCAGCGCCCGCAGCCGGTCGCCGTGGCGGAACGCGCGGCGGACGACCTCCTTCACGTCATCCGGCGAGAACGCGCCGACCAGCCCCTTCTGCATCGCCACGACCCGGCCGACCTCGTCGGTCGCCACGGTGAGGCGACCTTGGGCGGCGAGCTCTTCGTCGAACGTCGGGTCGACCACGATCGTGTCGCCCAGCCGAACGAAGGTGCACTCGATCGGCACGTGCTGGACCTCGAGCGGGTAGTCGGCCTCGCCGACCCCGAACCGCTTCGCCGGCACGGTCGCGTGCTTCAACGCCGTGACCGCGGCGAGCTGCGCGGCGTCGATGAGGTTCCCCCCGTGTTCGAGCACGTGGATGTCGACGTAGCAGACCCAGCTCTTCTCCGACGGGGTGACGCAGAGCTTGGTGAGGTCGATCGTCTCGGCCGCGCGGATCGACCGGTCGACGACGCGCGAGACCTCGACCGCGCGGGCGGTCGGGGGGCCGGGCTCGAACGTGGGGCTCGAGAGCGGCACGAGCTCGGCGTTGGTGGTAAGGACTCCGGCGTTCGGCGTATCCGGGAACGGCTTGCCGACCTCGAGCTTGATGCCGGAGAGGACGGTCGTGTCGCCGATGCGTGCCAGGGCGCTCCCGTCGGCGGTGACGACGAATCCGGGCTCGACGGAGACCGCCCGGTACTCGTCCGGGCCCCGGCCGTCCAAGCGCTTTCCGGATTGGGCGAGCTCGAGGATGTGGGTCGTCAGGATCTCGGCGGTGACCTCCTCGCTCATGCGCCACCCCCCACCGGACCGAGGGCGTAGCGCTCGCGGAGCGCCGCCTTCATCTTCTCGTAGATGTCGCGGCAGCCCCGCACACCGAGGTCGAGCGCCTGGGCGAGCTCGGCCTCCGTCATGTGGCCCTCCATCTGGAGGAGCACGAGGCGGCCGGACTGCGGAACGAGTGCCATCGGGAGGTCCGCTTCTCCGAAGTTGTCCTCCTCTTTCTTGAGGTCGAGCGCGATCGCACCCGCCACCTTGCCGACGGCGACCGCGGGCAGGAGGTCGACCATCGGGATGCCCGCGTCCGCGAGGGCGACCGACGCGGCGACCAGGCCGGCGCATCGGGTCCCCGCGTTCGCTTGGAGAACCTCGATGTAGATGTCGATGCTCGTCCGCGGGAACTCCTCGGCGAAAACGACCGACTCGAACGCCTCGCCGATGACCTTCGAGATTTCCTGGGACCGGCGGTCGACGCCCGGTCGCTTCCGTTCGTCCACCGAGAACGCCGCCATGTTGTAGCGGCACTGGATGACCGCCTTGTTGTTCTGTTGGAGGTGGCGAGGGTGCACCTCGCGCGGGCCGTAGACGGCCGCCATCACCTTGTTCGCTCCCCACTCGACGAACGCCGAGCCGTCGGCCTGGCGCAGGGCGCCGGCCTGGATCTTGATCGGTCGCAGCTCGTCGAGCCGTCGTCCGTCGATCCTCAGCCCCTCCGGGCTCAGGAGGACGGGGACGTCATTCGCTCCCACACTTCCCATGTTCTTTCTCCTGGACTGTCAGGGTTCGTCCGGACGGATCGTCTCCGTCTCGGAACCTTCTTCCTCTTCTTCCTCGGAAGTTCCCGCGTCGGACTCATCACTCAGCAGCTCGGACGCCGGCGCGTTGCGGTGCGCCGTCTCGACCGGCGGCTCCTCCGGGCCATGGTCGCTGGTCGGCTGGGTCGCGAGGAGGAAGCTCTCGACCCGGTCGGTGAGCCCGCTTCGCTGGCCGTGCTCGTCGATCATCCGGAGCACCTCGGCGACCCGGCGGATTGCGTCGGGGTCGCCGTCCACCCAGACCCGACCGTTCTGTCCCACCGCGATCTGCGCGCCCGTGTGACGGACGATGGTTTCAATCATCGAGCCCCCCCGACCGACGATCCGGGGGATGCGGGCGGGGGAGACCCGCACGATCGTCCCCCCCTCGAGCTTGCCGAGGCCCTCGCCCTGCATCGTCACACCGATGCGGCCGGTCGCCTCGAGACTTTCGACTTGGACGAGGACCGCGTCCCCGACCCGGAGGAATCGCTCGGTATCTCCGACGTCGACCTCCCACGGGGTTCCGGTCATGTGGAGCGGGGCCCAGCGAGGCGCCCCGATGTCCAAGAGCCAGAACGTCGTCTGCACGTCCGTGACGGTCCCCACCACGCGGTCCCCGGGCTTCGGGATGTACCGCCCCGAGAGGGGGATGACCTGGACGAACGGGGGTCGGGTCTGGAGGAGCCCGATCACGCTCGAATAGACCTTGCCTCCGACGCGGTAGGTCCCGGTGCCGGGTTTCAGGCCCTGGCTCGGGAGCTCCTCGCCGGGAAGAACTAGTACCCGCTCACCGGCCGGCGAAGGGGGAGACTCCCCGTGGCCACGCCGACGGTGGCCGGGACGATGACCTCTGGACATCTTTCGTGCAGCACCGGCTCGCACGACCGAGGGGGCCTATTTAACTAACGCGGTCTCGGCGGCGCCCTTCGTGCGCGCGTTGAGCTTCTCGTAGAGCTCCGTCTGGACCCCGGCGGGGATTTCGACCACACCGCTCCACGACCCGTTCCCGAGCCACTGCTCCTCGAGCAGGCGGCCGAGGCCCTTGATCTCACCGATCACCCGCGGATAGTGCTGCGCGGGAAGCTTCACCCGCACCTTGACGACGTCGAGTCGGATCGGGATGAGCGGCCGCAGCTTCGCCAGCACTTCCTGGACCTGGGCATCCACGGGCCGGAACGGGTCGACGTGGAACTTCGCCTCGGCCATCGCGGCCTCGATCCGGGCCGGAGGATGCGGCGCGCCGGTCTGGGGGTTCATCGCGTTCCGTGCGATGGTCGCGACGATCTGCCTCTGCTTCGCGACTTGGAGTTTGTGCCGCTGCTCCGTCGTGACCTGGACCTCGCCCTTGAGGATGATCTGCTTCGCGATCTCGGCAAGGTCCCTCGTGTGGAACGTCTTCTCGAGGTGCTCCTCCGAGATCTTGTCGCCCTTCTTCGCGTCCTTGAACACCTGCTCGAGCGCGAGCTTGTCGGAGAGGTCGACGGCCTTCCCGTCCTTGAGGTCCTGCACCGCCTGAGGGTCGACCAACACCTCGAACCGCGAGCCTTGCGTCTCGAGACGAGCGATGACGGCGTCCTCGACCTTCACCATACGAAGGTCCGTTCTCGGTGGGGGTTACGAACGGCCCCGTCCCGGGCCGCCCGCCGGGGGAAGGCGCTGGACATACTTCTGTATCTCGTCCGCGGCCAGTCGGGTCATCCCGACCTCCCGCTGGACCGTGCAGACCTCGACCTGGGCCAGGCTGCCCCCTTCGTCGAGGCCGGCCCGGAGCCCCTCGAGGGCGAGGAGGATCGCCTGCTCGCGGTCCATGCCGGGTCGGTACTTCTGTTCGAAGAGCTCCATCACGGGGCCCTTGTTCCCGCCGGTGCTCGCCGCGCGGAAGCTCGTGAGCGATCCCGAGGGTTCGGTCTCGAACAGGTGGATGCCCGACTCGTCGTAGCCACCGACCAGGAGCGCGGTGCCGAAGGGACGGACGCCGCCGTACTGCGTGTACTGTTGCTTGTAGTCGCAGATGCGGCGAACGAGGAGCTCGACGGACATCGGCTCGGCGTAGGTGACGCGGTTGACCTGGGCCGACAGTCGGGCGTAGTCGACCAGCACGCGGGCATCCGCGACCAGACCGGCGGTCGCGCAGGCGATGTTCTCGTCGATCTGATGGATCTTCTCGAGGCTCGCCGGCTCGGCGAGCTTCGGGTTGGGGATGCGCCGGTCGGCGATGAGGACGACCCCGTTCTCGTAGACGACCCCGGCGGTGGTCGCACCGCGCCGGACCGCCTCGCGCGCGTACTCGACCTGGAACAGACGCCCATCGGGCGAAAAGACCGTGATCGCACGGTCGTAGGCCATCTGGCCGGGTTGCATCTCCATCGGGGACTCCTCGACGGGCGCACCAAGGCCCCCCTTATAACGGGCGCGAAGGGAGTAACGCCTCGGTCAGGCGGTTACGCGTCGCCCATGCCGCGCGGTCGCGGGCCATCGCCCGACAACGGTAAGAGCGGGGCACGGCGGGGTAGGCCATGGACCCCCCGTCGGGGAGCGAGCCGCGGGCCGAAGGATGGCGCCTCGCCGGCAGCCGTTCGACCTACCTCCGCAGCGCGGCGGAGCAGGCGATCGCGTGGTACCCGTGGGGGCCGGAGCCGTTCGAGCTCGCCCGACGGACCGGACGACCGGTGCTCCTCGACATCGGCGCATCCTGGTGCCACTGGTGCCATGTGATGGACGAGGGGACCTACTCGGATCCCGAGGTGGCCCGGCTCCTCCGGGAGCAGTTCGTCACGGTCAAGGTCGACCGGGACGAGCACCCCGAGGTGGACCGTCGCTACCAGCGGCAGGTCGGCGCATTGACGGGGGAAGGGGGATGGCCGCTCACGGCGTTCCTGACCCCGGACGGGGCGACGTTCCTCGGCGGCACCTACTTCCCTCCGACCGATGGCCACGGCCGGCCCGGCTTCCGTCGGGTCTTGAAGGAGGTCGCCCGCCTCTGGAAGGAGGAGCCGGGGCAGATCGAGAACAACGCCGGAGCGGTCCGCGAGGCGATCGAACGGATGCGCGCGGTGCGCGCCGGGCACCCAGAGAGCTTCGACCGGTTCATCGCGGAGGTCCGATCGGACATCCTCGCGAGCTACGACCCCGGCAACGGAGGTTTCGGTACCTCCCCCAAATTTCCCCATCCGACGGCCATCTCTTTCCTGTTCTGGGACGCGTTCGCTTCGGCGAGCCCCGCGAGCGCCGAGCGAGCTCGGGAGACTTTGCTGCGGATGGCCGACGGCGGCCTCTACGACCAGGTCGGAGGGGGGTTCCACCGATACTCGGTGGACGAGGGCTGGCACATCCCGCACTTCGAGAAGATGGGGGTCGACAACGCCGCGCTCCTCTCCGTCTACGCCGAGGGGCTCCAGCGGTTCGGGGATGCTCGGCTCGAGGAGGTCCTGCGCGGCACCCTCGGCTGGGTCCGCCACGTCCTCATGGACCCGTCGGGCGGCTGGGGCGCGAGCCAGGACGCCGACAACGCTCCCGGGGACGACGGGAGCTACTTCACGTGGACCCGCGCCGAACTCAAGGAGGCGTTGGACCCCGATGACTTCCGATTCGCGGTCCGTCTGTTCGGGGTGGGCACCGACGGGCGGATGCCCCACGACCCCGAGCGGAACGTGCTCTTCCGCCTCCTCCCGATGGAGGAGGCCGCCGAGGGCCTCTCGCTCGAGGGCGGTCCCACGATGTCCCTCTCCCGGATCCTCTCCGCGCTGGCCCAGGAGCGGGCGAAGCGCCCGACGCCGACCGTGGACCGTGCCCTCTACGCGGACATCAACGGGCGGTTCATCGGGGCGCTCGCACGCGCGGGGTCGGTCCTCGGCGACCACACGGTGGTCGCCGACGCCCGGAGGGCCGCGGACCGATGGCTCTCCGAAGCGTACGTCGCCGGACGGGGAATCGCCCACCGCTTGGACCCGAAGGGGCCGAGTGGCTTTGGGATGCTCGAGGATCAGGTGTCGTTCGCCAGCGGCCTCCTCGAGCTCTCCGGGGCGCTCGTCCTGCCGGAGTACCTACGCACCGTCGAGGAGCTTCTTCACCTGGTGGACGCCGAGTTCCGCGGGGAGGACGGTCTGTTGAGGGACGTAGCCCCCTCGCTCTACGACGGTCCGTCCATCGGCGGGGTCGGCGAGCCGTCGTACCCGCTCGAGGACAGCCCGCATCTGAGTGCGAACGCCGCGGCCGCCCTTGCCTTTCTCCGCCTCGCCTCGTTGACGCACGACGAGACGTGGGCCGAGAAGGCCCAGCGCCTCCTCGAGCCGATCGCGGCTCGCATCTCTTCGGCCGGGCTCTTCGCCGCCGGTTCGGCGTGGGCCGCCGGGCTCCTCCGGACCCCGGCCGCGACCGTCGTCGTGGAGGGAGCGGGGAGCGGCGCGGAGCGACTCATCACCGCAGCGCGCCGAGCCTGGCACCCCAACGTGTGGGTCTTCGAAGGCCGTCCACCCCCTCCGTTCTCCCTCCCGGCGGAGATGGGCCTCCCACCGGCCCGCGAGCCCCGAGCCCTGGTCTGCTTCGGAAACGCGTGTGCCCCGCCCGTCACCGACGCGAGCGCGGTCGCGCCGCTCCTTCTTTCGGGGGGCCGGGCGCCGGCAGCGTAGGCAGCGGTCCGAGGTCGGTGCCGTCCAGGAGGAACGCCCGCGCGACCCCACGGGCAAGGAAGCGCGCGTAGAGAAACGAGCGCCCCCGCCGGGGCGCTTCTCGATTGAGCGACTCGACTCCCGCGAGCGGGTTGAACGCCGGAAGCACCACGACCTCCCGGGCCCGGAGGGTGGCATGGCGTCGCCGACGACGCGAGACCGCCGGGGGCACGGGCAGTTGGACCCGGACCCAGCATCGACGTTTTCCCTTCGGGTCCTCTGCCGTGGGAGCGAGCCGGTAACCGGGGTGGAGGTGGCCCGCGACCAAGCGGGACGCCCTCAAGACCGAGTTGGATGGCCACCGGTGTCCGTGGAAGATCCCGACGCCGTCGACGACCACTCCACTCGCCGGATGTACCTCGACCTCCTTCGGCAGGTACCGGACCAATCCCACGTCGTGGTTCCCGAGGACGACCTCGGCCCCGAGGCCGGACTCGAGCAGTCGTCCGAAGTAGTCGAACACGACCGGACGGAGGTACGGAGGGGTCCCGACGATCGGGTGTTTCACGTCCCCGGCGATGACCACGCGAACGGTCCGCTCGCGACGGGCGATCCTCACGACGTCGTCGGCGAGGGAGTCGGCCGCCGCTTCCGGGGGGCCTAGCGGCCGCTCGGGGGTGGCTCCGAGCCCCAAGTGGAGGTCGGCGACCACCAGCGCGGCGGGCACCTCCGGGTCGTCGCTACGGAGGACGAGCGCCGGCGCATCCAGCACCGGGCGCACCGAGGCCGTCACGCCCCGACCGAGGTCGCGGGGGGGCCAATACGCTTCGCGTGGGTCCCGTCGCGTCCGATCCGGGTCAGCGGAGCGCACCCGCCGGCGCCGCCGACACCGCAGAACGTTCGGCGGACACCCACTCGCGGACCCGCTGCTCCAGGAGTCCGAGGGGCAGGGCCCCTTCCTCGAGCAGCACGTCGTGGAATCGACGGACGTTGAAGCGCTCGCCGAGCTCGCGCTCCGCGTACGTACGGAGCTCCCGGTGCTTGAGCTGGCCCATCTTGTAGGCGAGCGCCTGGCCCGGCCAGACGATGTACCGGTCGACCTCGACCTCGATGTCGAGGTCGCTCTTGCCGGTGTTCTCGCGGAAGAAGCGGATCGCCTGGTCCCGCGTCCAGCCGAGCGCGTGGATCCCGGTATCGACCACGAGGCGGATCGACCGCCACATGTCGAAGGTGAGCTGGCCGAACTTGGAGTAGGGGTCGGTGTAGCACCCGACCTCCTCCCCCAGGCTTTCGGCGTACAGCCCCCAGCCCTCGATGAACGCGGTGTAGCCCGAGTTGCGCCGGAACTCGGGGATCCCGTCCCGCTCCTGAGCCAGCGAGATCTGCAAATGATGGCCCGGAACCGCTTCGTGGAGGGCGAGCGCCTCCATCTCCCACTTCGGGCGGACCCCCACCTCATAGGTGTTCGCGAAGAAGTAACCGGCCCGCCCGGTGGCCGGGGCCCCGGAGATGTAGTACGCGCTCGGGGAAGATGGAGCCCGATAGTCCGGCACCGCAACGACGCCGTAGGGGAGTCGGGGGAGGCGGCCGAAGAGCCGGGCGAGTGCCGGGTCGACCCGTTTCAGGAGGGCGCGGTAGCCCTCCAGAAGCTCTTCCGACGTCGCGTAGTAAAAACGGGGGTCGGTGCGCAGGAACTCGGTGAACTCTCGGAACCCTCCGTTGTAGCCGGTCGACCGCATCACCGTCTCCATCTCCGAACGGATCCGCTTCACTTCCGCGAGCCCGATGTCGTGGATCTCCTTCGGGGTCCGACTCGTGGTCGTCTGCCATTGAACCAGGAAGCGGTAGATCGCCTCCCCGTCGCGGAGGGCGCTCACGCCGACCGATTCCCGGCACGCCGGGAGGTACGTGCTCTCGAGATACTCTCGCAGGCGGCGGAAGGCGGGAGCGACCCGCTCGGTGTACTCGCGCCGGGCCGCCGCGGTCAGTCGGGACCGCTCCGCCTCGGGGATGCGGGGGGGAAACTTAGTGAACGGTGCCAGGAGCGCGCTCGCCATCGGCTCATCCGGGACCAGCTGCACCAGCTGGCGGGGGACGCCGCGAAGGGCGATGCGGGGCGGCGAGAGACCCCCGGCGAGACCCTTCCCCAAGAGCTCATGGTTCTGCTCGACCGCGGCAGGAAGTCGCTTGAGACGGGTGAGGATCGCCTCGTAGTCCGAGACCCGTTCCCTCGGCTGGGCGTCGAGGACGTCCGGTGCCGTGAGGTGGACGCCATCCATCTGGTTGAGCGGCATTCCAAAGTGGTGGGGCATGCCGAACCGGTAGGGCATTGGGTCGAAGCCGAACCGGACGGCCACCTCGGCCGTGTCGAGAAGTTCCCGGTAGAGGTCGTAGCTCAGCCGTTCGGCCGGGGGAAGGTCCGTTCGGCGAAAGGCGTCGAACCGCTGGCGACTCTCCTCGAGGTGTCGCCGACGGCGGTCGATGCCGGCCGGTGAATCATCCGTCCAGCGATCGTCGAAGAGCGTCACGCCAGCGATGGTCGCGACCTCGGGGTTCTCCTCGAGCCAGCGGTCCCAGTCCGCGTCCAGGAACCG
>DASPQC010000068.1:0-6195 GCA_035625165.1 Thermoplasmata archaeon
AACCTGCCGGCACGAGAGCTCATCGAGCGGGTGTTCACGGTCGTTCCACGGAAGTGGCGAGGCATCGGCGAGATACCGGCGAGCGGGCTCGGGCTCGCCCCGGCCTATGCGGCGTTCGACGCGGCCCGGAAGTTCGAGGTCGAGGACCGGCATGCAGAGGAGAACCCCGACTGCATCTCCGGCCTCATCCTCCAGGGGATCCGCAAGCCCCAGGAGTGCGCCGCGTTCGGAACGAAATGCACTCCGCTCCACCCGCTGGGGGCGACCATGGTCTCGTCCGAGGGAGCGTGCGCGGCATACTACAAGTACCGGCGCCACGAGATGGTCGGACCGTCCCCGCCGGCCGCGGCCGCGGGGGGGACGGCTCCGTGATCGACGAGTTCGTCCTCCAGTGCCCGATCCCACTCGACGACAACCCGACCATCCAGATGGGTCATGGCGGGGGCGGGCGGATGACCCGCGACCTCGTGGAGAAGGTGTTCCTCCCGGTCTTCTCCAACGAGATGCTGGCGCCCCTCCACGACGGGGCAATCCTCCCGCCCCTGGCCGGCCGGCTCGCCTTCACCACAGACTCGTTCGTGGTGCGCCCGATGTTCTTCCGGGGGGGCGACCTGGGCTCGCTCGCCGTCAACGGTACGGTGAACGACCTCGCGATGTGCGGCGCCCGCCCGCTCTACTTGAGCGCCGGGTTCATCCTCGAGGAGGGGCTCGCGATCAAGGACCTCTGGCGGGTCGTCCGGTCGATGGGGGAGGCAGCCCGCACCGCCCAGGTCCGGGTCGTCACGGGCGACACGAAGGTCGTCGACAAGGGCCACGGCGACGGGATCTTCATCAACACCGCCGGGGTCGGCGTCATCGAGTCGCCACTCACGATCGGCCCCATGAGCGTCCGGCCCGGGGACGCGATCCTCCTCAACGGGGACGTCGGCCGCCACGGTATCGCCGTGATGGCCGAGCGGGAGGGCCTCCGGTTCGAGTCGGAGATCGCGAGCGACTGCGCCCCGCTCTCCGCCCCTGTCCGCGCGCTCCTCGAAGGTGGGGTGGAGGTCCACTGCCTGAGGGACCTGACCCGCGGGGGCCTCACGAGCGCGCTGGTTGAGATCAGCGAGACCGCTCAGCTCCCGATGCGCATCGAGGAGGAGGCCGTACCGGTGCAGGACGAGGTGCGCGGCGCGTGCGAGATCCTAGGGCTCGAACCGTTCTCGGTGGCGAACGAGGGCCGGTTCGTCGCGTTCGTTCCCGCGAAGCAGGCCGACATGGCCCGGGCAATCCTGGGTGGGGACGCTACGATGATCGGCAGCGTAGCCGCCCCAGGGGGCCGTCCCTCCTTCGTGGAGGTCCGGACCGCCCTCGGAACGACCCGGCTGCTCGACCTTCCGAGCGGCGAGCAATTGCCCCGGATCTGCTAGCGGGCTCGGCCCGGCAATCACCGACCGCTTCGGAGCTAGGGAGACCCCGGGACGATTCTGCGTCCCGGTCGAAGCCTACGCGTGCCTATTCGGAGAGCGCCCGATTGGTGTCCCGGAGCCGCCGGGCCATCTCTTCGAGGATCGTCCGCAGCACCTTCGGCTCGCCCATCGCGAAACCCCAGAACTCCCACTTCGAGAGGATCAGGCAACGGGTCGGCTTGGTGGCCACTACATCCGCGGTCCGGGGCTCCTGGTCCAAGAGCGACATTTCGCCGAAGAACTGGCCGGGTCCGAGCGAAGCCAGGCTACGGCCCCGTCGGCGGACCTCGACCTTGCCGTCCAGCACCAGGTAGAACCCGACGCCGGGCTCCCCCTGCTTCACCACCAGCGCGCCTTCCGCGTAGTCCCGCTCCTTCGCGCCGTTCGCAAGGCCACGGATCTGCTTGTTGCTCAGGCTGGAGAACATCGGGACCTGCTCCAACATCCGGACGACCGCTGCGTCAGACTGGGAGTGCAACATGGGCATCCTGGGACGCACCGGATTGGGGGATATAGAACTGCCCTACTCCGGTTTTCGGCGGCTGGGTGGGAGTCCCCGGTCTCGCGGACGAACTCCCGTTCGAGTCAGCCGCTCACCGAGGCGGCGCCCGGAGCCGCTACTTGACGTACGTGAGCCACGAGTCGTACTTCGCGTTCCGGCCGTGGATCGCGTCCTCGTAGCGAGTCTGGAGGCGCTTTACGATGGGGTAGGTACCCGTCCCGATCGGGCGCCCGTCCACCTCTCGAATCGGTGTGATGCCGGCGGCCGTCCCGGTGTAGAAGAGCTCGTCGGCCGTGAACAGCTCCTCGCGCGTGAAGTCGGTCCGCTGGAACGGGATCCCTTCGTCGGCCAGCATGCGGACGACGGTGTCCCGCGTGATTCCGCGGAGGATACCCGAACTGGCCGGGGGCGTGCTGACCAGGCCGGCCTTCACTCGGAAGATGTTCTCGCCCGGGCCCTCTGCGACCATTCCGGCGGCGTTGAGGAGGATCGCCTCGTCGTAGCCGCCGACGGTCGCCTCCATCTTCGCGAGCGCGGAGTTCGCGTAGTTGGCGGCACACTTTGCCTGGGGGGGGAGGCTCCGGGAATCCATCCTCGTCCAGCTCGAGACAGTCGCGCGCACTCCGTGGGCCACCCCCGAAGTTCCGAGGTAGGCCCCCCAGACCCACTCCGCGACGGCGACCTGGACGGGGCTCTTCGTTGGGTCGAGGCCCATCTCTCCGTATCCGGAGAAAGCGATCGGCCGAAGGTAGACTTCCGGCACCTCGTTCTCGCGAACGACGTCGACGCAGGCCTGCCGAATCTCCGCTTCGGAGTAGGGGAGCTTCATCCGGTAGGTCTTCGCGCTGTTCGAGAGGCGCTCGATGTGCTCCGCGAGCCGGAAGATCGCCGGTCCCTTCGGCGTGTCGTGGGAGCGGATCCCCTCGAAGACTGAGTAGCCGTAGTGGAGTCCGTGCGTCAGGACGTGCACCTTCGCCGCGTCCCAGTCCACCATCCGGCCGTCCAGCCAGATCTTCTTCAACGCACGGATTCCAACCATGGTGAAACCCACAGCCGCCGGGCGATTAAGTTCCTCGTCAACTCCGTCGCACCTTTCGTTCAATAACCCCGGGGCGGCTTCGAACGAATGGAGACATTGATGATCGAGATTCGCTTCCATGGGAGGGGTGGACAGGGGGCGGTCGTCGCCGCCGAGCTCCTCGCCCACGCCGCCTTCCAGGACGGGAAGAGCCCCCAGAGCTTCCCGTTCTTCGGGGTCGAGCGCCGAGGCGCTCCGGTCACCTCCTACGCTCGGATCGACGACCACCCGATCGGTGTCCGTACTTCCATCACCCATCCGGACATCGTGGTGGTCCTCGACCCCGGGCTCATCCACACGACGCCGGTCGCGGACGGCCTCAAGCCCGGCGGCCTCCTGCTCGTGAACTCGAGCCATCTCCCGGAGGAGATCAGCGCTCCCCCGGACGCCCGACGCGCGACGGTCGATGCGAGCCGCATCGCCGTGGCCCACGGCCTCGGCTCGGCGACCCTTCCGATCGTGAACACGACCGTCCTAGGGGCTTTGGTCGGCGCCTCGGGCATCGTGGCGCTGGAATCGCTCGACAAGGCGATCGACGAGCATGTCCCCGCCCGACCCGCGCAGAACCGAGCCGCGGCCCATGCTGGCTACGCGGCCGTGAAGAGTATCGACGGCCGCTCGGAGACGTGGAGCGCCCGCCCGGCGACCCATGGCCCGCTACCCCCGCTGCCCGAGGGACCGATTGCGAGCGTTCCGAGCCGAGTCATCCACACGGCGGCCTGGCGGACACTCACCCCCCAGATCCACCTCGAGCACTGCACGAAGTGCAACTTCTGCTGGAAGTTCTGTCCGGATGCAGCGATTTCGTTCGATGAGAAGGGCTACCCGGTGATCCTTCTCGACTACTGCAAGGGCTGCGGGATCTGCGCGACGGAGTGCCCACCGAAGACGATCGAGATGGTCCCGTCGGAGCGGTGAGAGGTCGACGATGCCGAAGATGGTGCTCTCGGGAAACTCGGCCCAGGCGTACGCAGCCAAGCTGGCCCGCGTTCAGGTCGCATCGGCCTACCCGATCACCCCCCAGACGTCGATCGTCGAGAAACTCGCGGACTTCGTCGCCACCGGCGAGCTCAAGGCGGAGTTTGTCAAGGTCGAGTCGGAGCATAGTGCCCTCCAGGTCGTAGTGAGCGCGGCCGGGATGGGGGCGCGAACCTACACTGCCTCTTCGAGCCAGGGGCTCCTCCTGATGCACGAGCTCCTCCACTGGGCGGCCGGGCTGCGGGCGCCGATCGTGATGGGGGTCGTGAACCGGGCGGTAGCGCCCCCGTGGAACATCGGGGCCGACCACACCGACACGATGAGCCAGCGCGACACGGGCTGGATCCAGTTCTACGCGGAGAGTAACCAGGAGGTGCTCGACACCGTCCTGATCGCGTTCCGCCTGGCCGAGCACCCGGAGATTCGGCTCCCCGTCATGGTGACCGAGGACGCGTTCTACCTCTCCCACACCTACGAACCCGTCGACGTCCCCGAGCAGTCCGTCGTCGACAAGTTCCTCCCGCCGCGCGAGCCGCACGCGGTGCTGGTGCCCGGGGTGCCGTCACGCCTTGGGTCGTTCACCGGGCCCGACCGGTACGTCGATTTCCGGTACGAGCTCTCCCACGCGATGGACCGGGTCCTCAAGGTCCTGCGCGAGGTCGAGGACGACTATCGACGCGCCACCGGGCGCCACCACGGCGGTCCGATCGCCACCTACCGCACCGAGGACGCGGACGCGATCCTGCTCACGATGGGCACGGCGACCACAACCGCCCGGGGGGTGGTCGATGACCTGCGCACCGCGGGCCACAAGGTCGGACTCGCGAAGCTGCGCGTCTTCCGGCCGTTCCCGGAGGATGCGGTGCGCCGACTCGCGCAGAGCGTGGACCGGATCGGCGTCGTCGACCGCTCCTACTGCTACGGTCCGAGAGGGGCCGCCGCGTCGGAGGTGTGCGCTTCCCTCTACGGGGGCTCCAGCCATCCGCTCGTGACGAGCTTCCTCGCCGGAGTCGGCGGGCGCGATGTCACTCCCGGCGAGATCCGACGGATGTACGAGGCCCTCCTGAACGGCGCCGGTGCCGAGACCCGGTGGCAGGACATCGCGGAGGAGGAGGTGGGAGCCGATGGCTAAGCTCACGATCCCAGCCCAGGAGCTGATGTACTCCGGACACGCCGCCTGCCCGGGCTGCGGTGCCTCGCTCTCCATGCGCCTCCTCTTGAAGGGGCTCGGTCCGAGGACCGTCCTCTCCCTCCCGGCCTGCTGCTGGACGGTGATCGGTACCCCGTATCCGACGACCGCCCTCGGGGTCGCGGCGCTCGACAACCCGATTGAGGCGACCGGTGCCTCGATCTCGGGAATCCGCGCGGCGCTGGACGCGATGGGGCAGAAGGACGTGAACGTGGTGGGGTTCGCGGGTGACGGAGGGACTGCCGACATCGGCCTGCAGGCACTGAGCGGGATGCTCGAGCGCCGCACGAACGCGATCTACGTGATGTACGACAACGAGGCGTACATGAACACCGGCGTGCAGCGCAGCGGGGCTACGCCGGAAGGCGCGTGGACGACAACGACCCCGACCGGCCACGGGGCGATGGGCAAGCCCGAACCGAAGAAGGACGTGATGGGGATCGTCCTCGCCCACCACCCGGTCTACGCGGCGACCTTGAACCCGAGCTTCCCCGAGGACTTCGACAAGAAGGTCGAGAAGGCGCGGGAGATCGTCGGCTCGCGGTTCTTCCACATCCTCGCCCCCTGCCCGCCGGGATGGAGGTTCAGCTCCGAGCAGACGATCGCGATGGGCCGCCTCGCGACCGACACCGGGGTCTTTCCGCTCTACGAGGTCGACCACGGCGTCTACCGCATCACGCGGAAGTCCGGGGAGCTGAAGCCGGTGGCGGAGTACTTCAAGGTCCAGGGCCGCTTCAATCACTTGAAGGCGCCCGAGATCGAGGAGATCCAGCTCCGCGTCCGCGCCGATTGGCAGAAGCTCCTAGCCCTCGAGCGCGGCGGCTAGGCGCGGGACCCTCCCGACCGGGGGACCGCCCTGAAGGCCTTAATAGACCAGCCTCCTCCGTGGCCCCGCAGCGGGGTAGGGTAGTCAGGAAAGCGGCCGGCCAGCGGTCGACCGTCCTGAAATCCCGACGGGCTCATAACCCGTAGATCCATGGTTCAAATCCATGCCCCGCTA
>DASPQC010000069.1:0-2882 GCA_035625165.1 Thermoplasmata archaeon
CTTCACGGTCTCCGCGGTGACGAAATCGGCGTGGGTCGCGGCCAGCTGGAGGAGGTTGGTCGCGCGGCGAAGGTCGCCACCGCCCGCCGCGACGATCGTTTCGAGCGCCTCCGGCGCGAGCTTCTTGCCCTCGGCCTTCGCGATCCGCTCGAGCTGGGATCGGACGGCCGCCGGGGCATAGGTCCGGAAACGAAACACCGCACACCGCGACTGGATGGGCTCGATCAGCCGCGAGGAGTAGTTGCAGGAGAGGATGAACCGACAGGAGGTCGAGTAACGCTCCATCAGGCGCCGCAACGAGGCCTGGGCTTCGGCCGTCAGGTTGTCGGCCTCGTCGAGGAACAGGATCTTGAAGCCGACCGCGCCGATGGGGGCGGTCCTCGCGTACTGCTTTATCGTCGTGCGAACCGTGTCGATCCCGCGTTCATCGCTGGCGTTCAGCTCGAGGAAGTTCTGACGCCATTCGCTCCCAAAGAGGTCTCGGGCGAGCGCGAGCGCGGCCGTCGTCTTCCCGGTCCCCGGGGGGCCCGCGAAGAGAAGGTGGGGCATCGAGCGCTTCTCCGCGTAGGAGCGCAGGAGCGGAACGACCGCCTCTTGGCCCACCATCTCCTTGAGAGTCGTCGGACGGTACTTCTCCACCCAGACCGCTTCCACCGTCCGTCCTGCCATGGTCCGGACCACGTTCCCGCCGCCGGCTCATTAGAGTTACTCGGAGATGCCGGGCCGAGGGTTGGTCGGAGACGGCGAGGGATCTGGCGGGGACTGCTCCTCCGCCCGGTGTCGCCGGAGTGCCTCGGCGAGAATCCGTCCGTATTGCCCGAGCGCCTGTCGGTGACCGCCGTGATCGTCCTGCTCGACGACGGAAAAGAACCACCAGAGTTGGTCCAGGCTGGTCAAGAACCATCGGTGGTCCGACCGAAGAATATCATCCGCCCACTGGTGACCTGGACCTAATCGCCCACCGTCGTAGTCGGACCCCTGTTCCAAGTGCCGACGGACAGCGGTGTCCAACCGTTCGACGGCCCGGCGGACGTCCGCAATCGGGTACTGCTCGAGCAGCACCAAACGCTGAGAGACCCGGTCGAACCAGTCGATGAGGTCGTCCAGCCCTTCGGGGGGTCGGCGAATGTCGACCGGGGACCCCGAGATCGTCACGTCCTGCGAACGGCGAACGCCAGAGAAAACTCATGCGACCGCGCAAGACTCCTCCGGGTTCCGCCCTGGTGGTCACCGGTCGTGTGTCCCGACCGTGCGTCCGGGGGATGGTTTGTACCTCGATTGGGCACCCAATGAACGCGCTTTCGGTACGCCCCACAGTCGAGCATGCCCTTGCCGCCCGAACGAACGGACAGCCATCGTACAACCTGAGGCCCCCACCTTCGGAGATGGTCGGAAGGGCCGCCTCCCGGCCCACACTCCGGAACCCAGGGTCTTAGACGGTCTCACCCTCGGCGGCCAGATAGCTGGGCCAGCAGCTCTCGCCGCATGTCGGGCGCGCCCCATTGTGGTCCGAAATGGGTTCTGCTGCGTCCACGGATGCCGGTTCCACCTGCAGACAGTCGACGCGATGGAACCGAGGACGACCCTCAGGTTCCCCCGAGGACTCCCCGGGGTACCTCGGTTCCGGCGGAGCTCGGGGCCAATCGCTGCCCCAGACGGTACTGAAGATAGAGCATGATTGCCGTCACGACCAGGATCCCTGGCACGCTGAACTCGACCACCACGTCCCAGGGAACCAACGCGAGCAGCATGCCGGTCGCGAAGTAGTACTTCGAACGGTCGAGGCCATCCGCCCCGACGCGACGAACGACCAACGCGACCGCGCCGAGGTTGATGAGGACGAAGATTCCCGCGGCGACTACTGCCGGTGGTCGTCCGCTGCCCGCGAAGAGCAGGACCAGGAGCCAGGAGATCCAGAATAGTGTGCCCGAGAGGACCAATCCCAGCCGACCGAGGCGCGGCGGACCGGGGGGGACCGAGAGGAAGCCTCTCGGAATGCGGTAGGCGAGATAGACCAACGCGAGCGCCACCACAGCGAAGAAGCCGGCCGCCCCGGGGCTCGGACCGTGGGGAACGATGAGCCCGAACCCTACAACTTCGGCAAAGTAGACCCCGGCCACGAGTCCGACGTTTCCGCGGTCGAGCCACCGCTGGTCTTTCACCTGAGGGAACCACAGCTGGGTGAGCAGAATCGGGAGGGCGATCGAGTAGGTGGCGTGGAACGAGGCGAGGCCGAGCGCCCATAGCCAGTTGACTCCGACGGCGTGCCCGTAGGTGGCGAGGGCGTTCACGGGGGAGCCCGAGGGTTGGAAGAAGGTGTGGACCTCGAACCCCTCTTCCCCGATTCCGTAGGCCGCCCCCAGGAGGAGGATCGAGGCCCATCCCTTGTGGAACGCGACCGCGAACTCGCGGATGAGGAGCGCCCCGGTGCCGTAGAGCGCGATGTCGAGGCCGAATCCGATCCCGAACCCCACCGGGTTGTAGACGAGCTCACTCACCGGGGTCGAGCCGGTGAGCAGCTCGGGGATGGTAGGGGCCAAGAGGAGCAGGGCGAGCACCGGCCAGCGGGGGCGGATGAGGATCCGCACGTCCACGTCTCCTCCGAGCCGCTACAAGAACTGTCGGGTCGAGGCCCGGATGCGAAGCTATAACCGCGCCCTGCCACTGCGACGTGCGAATACCGGATGCGCGAGATCCTGGCCCAGGTCCCCTTCCGCGGGTCCATCCGCGAGCGGTCGGTCGAACCCTACCTTCGGCTGCTGAAGGGGCTCCGCGGACGCCGTCGGGTGAAGGGGGTCCTCCTCGACATCTCGAGCGGCGGCGGCGAGTCGATCGCTTCGATGGACCTCTATCTCGCCGTCAAGCGACTCGACCAGGTGAAG
>DASPQC010000070.1:0-43780 GCA_035625165.1 Thermoplasmata archaeon
ATGGAAGACGATGGCCTCCCAGCTCTCCGCCCACCCGGGCCCCGTGAAGGGAGCCTACCCGGTGCCGACCGGGGTCGCGGTCTATCCGGTCATCCGGTGCGGGCAAGAGATTCCCTGCAACCCCTGTACGGAGGTCTGCCCAAAGGACTCGATCGAGATTCCGGAGGGCAACATCCTCGGCCGTCCGAAGCTCACCGGCGACTGCGTCGGGTGCTTGAAGTGCGTCGCGATCTGCCCGGGCCTCGCGATCACCATGGTCGACCGCCGCTACGACCCGCGCGGCGAGACCGTGAAAGTGACGGTCCCATGGGAGATGCCCGAGGGACTCGTCCGGGCCGGCCAGACGGTACCGACCACGGGCGCCGAGGGAGAACCCGTCGGGACCGGGAAGGTCCTGCGCATCCTCTCGGGAAAGGCGCTCAACCGGCGGCGGCTGATGGTGCTCGAGGTCCCGGTCGCCGACGCGGACCGGGTGGCCGGGGTACGCATCCGCGAACCCGAGCCGCTGGTCCCCGTCGGGCTCCTGCCGACGGCGAACGACGACGCCGCGATCCTCTGCCGCTGCGAGCGGGTGACGAAGCACCAGGTGGTCGACTACATCCGGGCCACGGGAACTCGGGACGTGAACGCGGTCAAGGCGGCCCTGCGCAGCGGGATGGGTCCCTGCGGCGGCAAGACGTGCGGCGAGCTCGTCCTTCGCGTCTTCCGCGAGCTCGGGATCGACCCCCACAGCGTGACCCCGCCGGTCCACCGTCCGTTCACGCAGGAGGTCCCGATCCGGGCGTTCCTCCGCGAGGCCGACGATGCATCCCCAGTTTGACGCCATCGTCATCGGCGCGGGGTCGGTCGGGAACCCGACCGCGTACTTCCTCGCCCGCGAGGGGCTCCGGGTGCTCGTCCTGGACGAGCTCGCCTCGTCCGGCCAGGGGCAGAACAAGGCGGCGATCGGTGGGGTGCGGGCGACCCACTCCGACCCCGCGAAGATCCGACTCGGCCAGCAGAGCCTCGAGATCTTCTCGCAGTGGAAGGAACAGACCGGGACCGATATCGGCTGGAAGAAGGGCGGGTACTGTTTTCCGGCGTACGACGAGAAGGTCGAGTCGACGCTCCACAAGCTCCTCCCGACCCAGCACGCCTACCACCTCAACATCGACTGGATGGACGACGTCGGGATCCGCCGGGTGGTCCCGGGGATCAACCCCGAGGGGCTTCGCGGCGGCACCTACTCCCCCGAAGACGGCCAGGTGAGCCCGCTCAAGGCGGCCGTGTCGTTCACGAACGAGTCGGTCCGGCGGCATGCGGAGTACCGGTACCGCGAATCGGTGACCGCGCTCCGGATGGAGGACCACACCGTCACCGGAGTGACCACCGACCACGGAGAGTACGACGCGCCGATCGTGATCAACACCGCGGGGGCGCACGCGAGCCGCATCTGCCAGATGGCCGGGCTCGACATCCCGATCCTTCCGGACAGCCACGAAGCGGGCATTTCGGCCCCGGTGCAGCAGTTCCTCGACCCGTTGGTGGTCGACCTCCGCCCCGGGCCCGAAGGCAAGACGATCAACTTCTATTTCGGGCAGGACGCGGACGGCCAGATCATCTTCTGCTACACGCCGAAGGTGCCGTTCTCCGGAGAGAACCGGACGTCCACGTTCGAGTTCATGCCGATCGTCGCCGCGCGCCTCGTGAACCTGATCCCGCGCCTGAAGAACCTCACGATACGACGGGTCTGGCGCGGGCTCTACCCGATGACCCCCGACGGGAACCCGGTCGTCGGCAAGGCCCCCGGGGTCGAGGGGCTCCTCCTCGGCATCGGGATGTGCGGGCAGGGGTTCATGCTCGGCCCCGGGGTCGCCCTCAATCTCGCCTCCCTCGCGATCCACGGGAAGCCGGCGATGGAGGCGGACGTGCTGGCTCTCCTCAGCCCCGCGCGGGACCTCCGGCGGAGCCTCAGCGAGACGCTGAAGTGATTCACCGGATGCCCGTTCCGGCGTAGCCCTCCCGTCCCGGTGCCTTGGGGCGGCCTCGTTCCGGTCCCTCGTTCTCGGCCGGATCGACGCTTTCCCTCGGGGTTCCTCCCCAAAAATTCCCAGAACCGAGTATTTGTCCCCCTCGGACTATGGGGGGTGCCCCAGCGAGGCATCGTTGCCCGGTCGCGAAGCTGTGCCGCAGGACCCCAAGGGGGCGGCGTCCGCCGCCGCCCTCCCCGTACCTCCCATCGTCGCCCAGGTGGAGGCCCTCGTCCGAGCCGGAAAGCCGACCGAGGCGGTGCTGGTCGCCTACCGGACCGCGGAGGAGGACGTCCGTCGTGCCTTCGCCCTTACCCTTCCGAAACAGTGGACGCATCGTGAGTTCGTCCGAAGGTACCTGCGCGCCGACATGGGCTACGTCGCCGTCCTCCTCCCCCAGCTCCACGCAATCTTCGAACCGGTCCGATACGGAGGGTCGTCCGACGTGCCGCTCCCGGTCGTGACCGACCTCCTTCGGTCGCTCTACCACGAGACCGCGCTCCGGCGGTTCCTCCCGGCGAGGATCGGGCCGGGCGCCGCCGGACCGTCGCCTCCGACCTTCTCGGTCGTGGAGAAGAATCCGTGACGGCGGTAACGGCCTTCCTCGCCTTCCTCACCGACCCCTCCTTCGACCTCCCGCTGGTGCTCGCGGTCGTTCTTGCGGTCATGGTCGGGTGGTGGGTCCGCGCGCGGACCGCGCCGCTCCCCTCGATGGTCGCCCGCCCCGGTCACGAGTGGTGGAACAAACGGCCCGACACGGTCGCCTACGTCGCGCTCGAACAGGGTCGCTACTTCCTCGCCCTCTCCGCGCTCTGGCTGCGCCTCGCCACGGTCGTCCACGAGCACCTCCACGTCGGGATCGACTCCCGCCACGACCTCGACCGGGCGAGCATGGAGACCGAGCTCCCCCCGCCGCTCACGCTGCGACGGGTCGTCCGCTCGCTCTCGCGCGCGTACGGCTCGGCCTACCGCGCGGAGCTCCCGAGCTGGCTCGAGCTCCGCTGGCCGTGGCTTCAGCGACGGGCGAAGCGGCGAGCGGAGCGAGACTTCGATCGGGCGGTCCACGACGTGGCCGAGGCGTTGCCGGTCCTGGAGGCGTTGTGACCCGCGACGAGGGGTCGGCCGTCCCCGGTCCGCTGGTCCCGTCGCCCTCCGAGCCGCCGTCCCGCCCCGGAGGGGTCGAGCTGTTCCGGCAGCTGACCCAGTCGATCGGGCAGGAGATCGTCGGGTACGTCGACATCATCCGCGCGCTCACGATCGCGCTGGTCGCCGAGGGCCACGTCCTCCTCGAGGGAGTGCCCGGCCTCGCGAAGACGCAGCTCGTTCGGGCCTTCTCCCAGACCCTGAAGCTCAGCTTCCGACGGATCCAGTTCACCCCGGACATGCTCCCGTCCGACATCCTCGGAAGCACGGTCCTCCAACCGAAGGACCAGACGTTCACGTTCCGCCCCGGGCCGATCTTCGCGAACGTGATCCTGGCGGACGAGATCAACCGCGCGCCCCCGAAGGTCCAGTCGGCGCTTCTCGAGGCGATGCAGGAGCGCCAGGTCACGATCGAGGGGGTGAGCCATCCGCTTGCCCGGCCGTTCATGGTGATCGCCACCCAGAACCCGATCGAGCACGAAGGGACCTACCCGCTCCCCGAGGCCGAACTCGACCGGTTCATGTTCCGGGGCATCATGGGCTACCCGTCCACCGAAGAAGAGGTCCGAATCCTTCGGACCCGTGCGAAGAACCTGGACGCCCAGGAGGTCGCCCCGGTCCTCACGCCCGCCGACGTCGCCCACCTGCAGGCGCTCCGCAAGGAGGTCTTCGTCCACGACGACGTCTACCGGTACCTCGCCGCCGTCGTGCGCCAAACGCGGCAGGACCACCGGCTCCTCGTGGGGGCGTCCCCGCGGGCGAGTGTGCAGTTCCTGATGGCCGTGAAGGCCGCCGCTCTGCTCGACGGACGGACGTTCGTCGTCCCGGACGACGTCCGGGAGCTCGCGTTCACCGTGTTCAACCACCGGGTGATCGTCCGGCCGGAAGTGTTGAGCCAGTCGCTCGGGGTCGGCGAAGCGACCGGCACCATCGCCCTTCTCTCCCAGATCCTCCGCCAGGACTTGGACGCCGTGGACGTTCCGAGGTAGGAGGAGGGAGGCGCCCTTGGCCCCCGGTCCGACCCGCATGTCGCTCACCGGCCGCGGCGCCGGCGCCCTCGCGGGCGTGCTGGCGGTCTTTCTGTTCGCGTTCTACGCGGCGAACATCCTCGTGTTCGTGGTCGCCGTCTTTCTCCTGGGGCTGGTCCTTGCCGAGCTCACGGGCTTCGCCCTCGCCACCTTCGGGTTCGGACCCGAGGGGTTCTCGGTCGAGCGGGTCGAGTGCAGTTCGTTCGTGGCCGTCGGTCGGGCCGGCCTCGTCTCGGTCCGGGTGACCTCCCTCCTCCCGGGGAGCTTCTACGCCGAGCTGTTCGACTCCCACCCGGCGCGTCTCGCCCCGGTCGAGGGAGAGCCCCGGCTGCTCACCTGGTGGGCCGCGGGGGAGTCCCTCTCCCTCGCCTACGTCGTCTCACCGGAGATGCGCGGCCTCTACGACATCGGCCCCACCATCGTGACCGCCCACGACACCCTGGGACTCGCGTTCAAGACGGTCCCGCTGGACTCCTCGTGGCAGGTCGAGGCGATCTCCGTGCCGATCGCGCCGGAGATCGGACACCCGGACCGGCTCCCGAGCACGGTCGTCGGCCAGACGTGGCTCTCGGCCCGCGGGGCCGGCACCGAGTTCCGCGGCCTCCGCGACTACGAACCGAACGACGAGCTCCGCCACATCGCGTGGACGCGTTCGGGCCAGGGGCGGCTCTACGTACGGGAGTATGAGCGGGAGAGCCAGCAGGACCTCCTCGTCCTCATCGACGTGGGGAAGGAGATGGCGATCGGGATCGGCTACGAGGACGCGCTCGAGAAGTCGATCCAGGCGGCGACCGTCGCCCTCCGCGCGAGCTTCGACGAGGGCGGCCGGAGCGGCGTCGTGCTGTTCTCTGATGAGGTCATCGTGTTCGAGCCGGCGGGCCGGGGGTCGACCCACGAGTTCCGGGTCGCTCGGGCCCTCGCGGGGGCCCAGATCGCCTCCGCCCCCTCGGACCTCGCGTCTGCCCTCGCCTATCTCGTCCCCCGGTTGCACCGACCGACCAGCCTCCTCGTCTTCTCCTCGCTGGGCGGAGAACTGACCCGCCTCCCCGCGGCCTGCGGGGCGCTGCGACACGAGGGCCACCGGCTCTACATCCTGATCCCCGAGCTCGCCGGGATGTTCCCCCCGCTCCCGGAGCCGGCCCAGGAGACCGCCTTCACCCTCCTCACTGAACCGGAGACGCGGCGAACGGCCCGGGCGGTGGAATCGCTCGAGCGGGCCGGCGCCTCGGTCGGGCGATTCGGCCGGGAGGGGGCCGTCGATGCCGTGAACCTGCTCTACGGCCGGCGACGGCTTCGACCGGAGGGAACATGAGCGTGCGCCCGTGGACGCTCCTCTTACTGCTCGCGCCGTTCCTCTACGTCGCGGCGCTCCTCCTCCCCGCCTTCCCGGGGGATGAGGTCGCGGTCCTGGCCGCCTTCGCGGTGTGCGGGTTCGCCGCCGCGCTGTCGGCGTCCCCGTACGCCCCGCTCCGCGCCGCGCGCACGGCGGTCCTCGTCGTCCTCGTGGTCGTGGTCGTCGCCACGGCGGCCGACCCCAGGCTCTCGACCGGCGTGGGGGACGAGCTCCTCTCGGGTCTCTTCCTCGGAGTTCCGATCATCGCGGCGGTGGTCGCGTGGCGGTCGGAGGAGTCGCTCGGGGTACGGCTGACGGCCTTCGGGTTCGCCCTCACCTGGGGGGTCGTGCTGCTGGCGACCCGGGAGCACCTCGTGAACGGCGGTTCCGCGATCAACGGACCGGCCTTCACGAGCACGTTCTATCAGGTCAACGCGAGCCAGGTCACCGGCCTCATCGGGCTCCTGAACGGTAGCGGGTTCACCGTGCTCCCGATCCACGACCTGTTTGACGGGGTCTACGCCTCCCTCATCGGCCTCTCCGTCCTCGGGATCCTCCTCGACCTCGTCCGCCCGCAGACCGGCCTCGAGCGCGCGCTCCCGATCGCCGTCCGCCCCTCCCGCGAGAAGGCCGTGAGCCGCGACCTCCGCCGGCCCTACGGCTTCTCGGCCGCCCAGCGGGCGGTGTTCCGCGAGCGCTCCCCGAGCGAGCCCTCGCCGACCACGTGGCCGCCGGGGCTTCTCGCGGTCGCCTACGGCGCGGGCGCGGCGAGCGTCTTCCTCCTCATCGCGACGGTGGCCTCCGGCTGGGCGCTCCTCGTCGGCTCCGCGGTGGCGCTCGCGGTCGCCGTTCTCTTGATCCTCGCCTCCGACCGGCCCCGGGCGGTCGAATGGTTACCGCTCCCGCGACGCCCGCGACCGCGGCCCCCGACGACCTCCGAGGTGTTCCGGGACCTTTTCGAGGGCCCCGCGGCGGGCGAGTCCTCGACCGACCGACCCTCGCCCCCGGCGCCGGACGCCTCCGTCCCGCCCCCGTGACCTACGGGCGTTCGGGGTCGACCGGGCCCTCGGGGAACGCCGACGGTGCGGCGCGGGGGGCCGCCCGCCGGGGCGGGTTCCTCAGCACCGTCAGGTAGACGAGGGCCCCCGCAAGGCTCGCGCCGGGGAGCACGAGGAGCGGCAGGAGCACGTTGCCCCCCGGGAGGATCGAGAGTCGGTCGGTGTAGGCGGGCGGCACTGGGGTCAGCTCGAGTACGAACGGGCTGAAGTTCTCCCCCCACCCGAGGTAGAGGGCGGTCAGGTTGGAGAAATACCCCGGCGCCGACCCGTTGATGAGGACGAGCGACGCGGGTAGGTTGGTGAAGTTCGACCAGCCGCGGGCCGACGTGTTGATTGCCCGGATCGCGGGGAACGTGGCGCCGTCCACGAGGTCGAGGGAGGTGAAGTTGATCACCACCGAGGCGCCCGAGATGGTCGGCCGGTTCCCCGCCGAGCTGCGAACGAGGACGTGGAGGGAGGAGGGGGGCAGGGGGATCAGGTCGACCGTACGGTTGATGGTGGCGGAGACCGCCGCGAACAGCCCCCGGATCGAGTCGTTCTCGGTGAACCCCTTCGCCCACGCGGCGACCGTGTAGTTCCCCGGGGCGAGGATCAGCGACACCTCTCCGTCCGTCCCCGTGAGGAGGCTCTCGCGGACGGGACCGGTCGGGGGCGTCGAAACGCTCGTGATGTTGACGAGGGCGTTCTTCAACAGGAGGTCGACAGGTGGGCCGACCAGCCCCCGCACCGCCACCGTGAGAATCGGGAACGGCTCTGCGATCAGCGTCAGGTAGACCGTTCGGACGCCGGTGAAGTTGATCGTGATGTTGCCCTGGGACGGGAGGAAGCCATAGACCCCGGCCCAGACCGATACCCGATTGATCTCGAGGGTGGAGAAGTTGTCCCACCCCTCGATGTCGGTCGTACCGACCTTGGATCCCCCCAGCATCACCGAAACGCCCCGCAGGGAGGCGAGCGTACCGTTCGGAAGACGGCCCGCCGTGTGGATGTTCACTTGCAGGAGCGCGACCATCGTCAGGTTCACCTCGACCAGCTGGCCCGAGGGGAAGTCGACCTTCTGGAGGTCGTTGTGGTACCCGGGCTTCGAGGCGGCGACGACGCCCGCCCCGGACGGGACCCCCGTGAAGAGGGCGACCCCGGAACGGTTCGTGAGCCGCGGGGACGCCGTCAGGTTCAGGTTCCCGAAGGCGATGTTGACCGAGACGTTCGGCATCGGGAGTCCGTCGACCCCCCGTACGATCACGTCGGCCACGGCCGGAGGGAGCGGAGTGAGGTTGAGCCATTCGGTCACGTTGGAGGCGGAGGGGATCCAGACGTCCTTCACGAGCGGGGCGAACCCGGGAGCGCTCGCGTTGATCGTCGTCTCCGTCGCCACGACGCTTTTCACGCTCACGCCACCGGTCGAGTTGGTGGAAAGGATCGGGCCCGCTCCGACTCCCACGAAGGCGTCGGAGACCTTCGCGCGGGAAGACGCGTTGGCGACCCAGATGGTGAGGTTCGAGACGGGGGAGAACCTCCAGGTGTCCGAGAGAAGGGTGCCGGCCTCCGTGCCCCCGGTCACGAGGAGCGTCTCGTTGCCGACGGTCGAGAGGAAATCAGCGGCGGCGTCCGCTCGCCCGACCGGGGCCTGCGGGGCGAAGACGGGCGACCAGAGGGCGGTCGCGGGGTCGAAGAGGAAGGTGGTGTTGAGCGTGCCCGTGCTGTTCTCTCCTCCGAAGAGGATGTCGACCCTCTGGATCGGGTCCCAGCGGAAGACGGCGTCCACCCGCCCCGGCGGGGCGGGGCCCACGGTGGGGAGCAGCGACCAGGTCCCGTTCGCGGGGGAGAACGCCCACACGTCGGAGGAACAGGGGTAACATCCTCCGTAGAGCAGGAATCGCCCCCCGGCGGGGTCCCAGACGAGCGAGGCGCCGTAGAGGGGTCCGGGAGTGGGGAGGCCGGTCGTGTTGATTCGCGTCCAGGTGAGGGACGTGAGGTTGAGCACCCAGGTGTCGTAGTAGACCAGCTCACCGACCCCGCTCGCGTTCGGCGCCCGCCCTCCGTAGAGGAGCGCGACTCCGTCGCCGACCGCGAACGCCGGGTCCGACCGCGGTGTCGGGCCGAAGGTCGAGGAGACGTTCGTCCATCGGTCGGTCGAGGGGGAGAACTCCCACGTCTGGTTGGAGACGGCGCCGGTCGAGGAGTTCACGAGCCCCCCGAACAGGAGGGCGTTCCCCTGCGCCGTGTCCGCCGAGAAGCCAAAGTCGCTTCGAGGCGTCGGTCCGACCGGAGGCGACACCGGAGTCCACTGGTTCTCGCTTTCGTTGTAGAGGAGGGTGCTGTTGACGAGGCCCGACGCGCTCTCGCCCCCGAAGAGGACCCCCTCGCCCGAGCCCGGGGCCGCGAAGCCGGCGCCGGTTCGGCCCCCGGGCGCGGAGTCGGAGAGGAGGCTCCACGCGAAGCTTCGATTCCAGGAGAAGTTCTTGGCCGGGAGGATCGAGGTGGTCCTCGGCGCCACGGGTGGGAGTGAGCTCGCCGGGCCAAGGAGGTGGGTCGAGGTCTCTGCCCCGGGGAGACCCGGATGCGAGACGGTGAGCCCGGTCGGCGCCGTCATCAGACCGACCACGACCAGGACCCCGAGGCCGAGGGCCGGGCGAAACCGTAGGCCTCGCCGCCGGGGACTCCCCCCCGTCGCCCGCCGGGGGCGATCCGGCGATGCCGGAGGGGCAGCGAATGGGGTGGGTCGTCGGACCACGGGCATCGGCTCGGCACCCCCACCTCCTATCGCGGAACTCTTGATGTGGGATTCGGTCGACGTTTTCGCGAAGTTCTGGGGGAAGGGAGCCTCTCGGACGGGGGACGGAGCGACTCGCGGGAAGGACCGACCGGGTACGCTCGCGACGAACCCCAGAGTGAGCTCCGGGGCACGGTCTAGTGGACGGCTCCCGCGATGACCAGGCCGATTCCGTAGGTCAGGGCCGCCGAGCCGAGACCGATCCCCAGCATCTCGAGCCCGCCCCGGGTGAGCGAGGTGAGCGTCGACATCGAACGGAAAACCCCGGTGCAGAACAGGACGATCGCGCTCGCGACGACCGCGGCGAGGATGGCGTTCACCTCGGACATCAAAAGGAACGGGAGGAGCGGTACCGCCCCCGCGAGGAGGAACGCGGCGCCGGTGATGAGCCCGAGACGGAGGGGGTTGCTGAAGCTCGCCTCGCCGATCCCGTGCCGCTCGGAGAGGAGGGCCCGGGTGAACTCCTCGTCGTCGGTCGAAAGCCGACGGACGATGCTCTCCGCTTCGGAGGGGGTGAAGCCCCGCCGTTCGTACGTCGCCTGAAGCTGCCGGACCTTCGCGTCCCGGTCGACCGCGATACCGCCCCGCTCCTGCGCGCGGATGCGGGCGTACATCTCTTCCTCGGCCTTCACCGAGACGTAGTTCGACGCCGCCATCGAAATCGACCCGGCGACCAGGGCCGCAGCGCCCGCGACCAGGACCGCGAAGCCGGAGGCCGTGGCCGCCGCGACGCCGGCCGACAGCGCAAGGACACTTCCGATCCCGTCGTTGGCACCGAGGACGGCGCTGCGGAGGGTCCCCCCCTCGCGGGCCGCGTCCCGCGCCTCACCGAGCGTGTCGATCTCGTGGGAGATCTCGTCCGGCAGGATCTCCTGGAAGGCCCGTTGGACGGCCGGGTCCTTCCAGGCGAGCGCCTGCGCGTTGTATTTCTTGATCCCGTCCACCTCGTCCCGGTGGATGGTGGAGAGGACGCTGCCGACTCCGAAGATTCGCGCGAGCGTAAGGAACAGCCGGTGCTTCGCGATCACCCGCCCCGGGGGTAGTGGCAGTCCCTGCTCCCGGAGGATGTTGGCCCACAGCTCAGCGTGCTTTCGTTCGTACCCGGCCAGCGCGAGGAGCAGCTTCCGTCGGTCCTCCTTCTTGTCGAGGGCGGCGAGGGTTCGATAGAGCGTCTCGCTGGAGACCTCCTCGACGTAGTTGGCGCCGATGCCTCGCACCATCTCCGTCTCCATGCGGCCTCCTGCGCTCCGCTCCCGAACTGGCCACCGCGGGCTTAACCGTCGCTGCACTCGACTGCGGCTCTCCGAAGCCGTAAGGTCGTCCCGACGGGTAGGCCCGTGCGATGTCCTCGACCCGCGGCTCGGGGAACGGCCGGTGGCACTCGCTCAATCCCCCCGCGACGGCTGCCGACTATCGACGTGCCCGGGCGATGGCGCGGGCACTCGCCCACGGGTACGCGCGGGAGGGGGCGGACGCGGTCCTCCTCGCCGGGAGTTGGGCCCGGGGGGATGCCCATCGTCGGTCCGACCTCGACCTCTGGGTCCTGGGCCGGCACCTGGGGCCCGTGGTCCTCTGGAGGGATCCCTACATGGTCTCCGTGCATCGGACCAGCGAGGCCGAGGAACGTCGGAAGCTCTACGAGCCTCCGCGAGTCGGCGGAAGCGTACCGGGTTGGCGGGTCGCCGTGCCGCTCTACGACCCGCACGGAATCGCGGCGCGGCTGAAGCGGGAAGCCCGACGTTTTCGATGGGAAATGATCTCGCGGAAGTGCGACCGATGGGTGAGCCGGCAGACCGCGAGCTGGGGGGAGGAGGCGGTGAAGCTCGTCCGGGCCCTGGCCACTGGCCGCCGGGAGACCGCGGCCGTGCAACGGAACCTCCTGGTGGATGCGCTCGGCTTCGTCATGGCGATCCACCGGAGGACGTTCTGGGACTCGGAGAACGAGTTCTGGGAGCGGATCGGTCGCCAGGTCGGCGGGAACTGGTGGCGCGCGCAGCGCCGGGCCTTCGGATTCGGTGCGCCGAGCATCGAGGAAAGCTGTCGGGGCGCGCTCAGGCTCTACGCCGAGACCGTGGGGGCGGTCGCGGGCGTCCTCTCCGCCGAAGACGCCCGAATCTCCTTCGCGACCTGCCGATGGGTCGGAGAGCGGGTCCCGGGGGTGTTGGCTCCGCCCGAAGTCGGCCGTCCGAGGAGCGTACCCTCACCACAAGAAGTCCGTCGCGCCCCTCGCCTTCGGCGACGAACTCCGGTTTCACGAGGGTGAACCCGTCCTCCGCGGCGGCGCTGAATCAGCTCCCGCCCCCGGTCAGGTCGGTCTTCAGCGCGGCCGCCACTCGTAGTGCAAGAACTCCCGGTCGAGCTTCCACCCGCAGGCCTCGTAGAGCCGCTGCGCCGGGTTGTCGACGGCCGTCTCGAGGACGACACTCTCTGCGCCCGTCTCGGTCGCCAGCTGCTTCGCCCGGTCCAGGAGGCGAGCCGCGACGCCCCGACGCCGCGCCGAGGGTACCACGAAGAGGTCGTTCAGGATCCAGAGCGGGCGGAGCGCGTTCGACGAGAACGTGGGATACAGCTGCATGAACCCTACGGTCTCGCGACCTCTTCGTGCAACAAAGACGGTCGACTCTCCCTTCCTCAGCCGATCGGCCAGGAACTCCCGGGCGGCCCTCGGGTCGCTCCGTTCCTTGTAGAACTGGCGGTACGCGTCGAACAGCGGGACGATGGCTTCGAGGTCGTCCAACCCGGCACGGACGACCACGACCGGGGAAGAAGTGTCGGCCACGCGGCTCGGAGGCCACCCCGACTATTAGACCGTAGGGCGGACCGTCGACCGGTCCGCGTCGTTTTCAGGCCGCACCACCGGGGCCCGGCGCCGCACAGCCCCGGGTCCTCCGGTAGTTCCAGAAGACTCCGTACATCCAGCGCAATCCCCGGTCCAGCGGGGGGACCCGTGCAACGACCCGCTCGCCCGTGGGGCCCACGGTCAGCCCCACCAGCGGGGTCATGATCGCGTCACCCGAGCGTCGCTCTCGGTCGTGGACGAGGTGGGCGTAGGCGAAGCGGGCGTCGTCGCTCAGGTCTCCGAGCTCGCGCCGGGCCTCGTCCCCGTCGTACGGAACGGCGCGCAGGCGTGACCGACTCGCCCATTCACTGACCCGGGCGAACAGTCGGCACGGGCCACACCCCGGGTCGAAGAAGAGCCGGGCCGTGGGCGTCGAGCCTCGCTCGTCCATGGGCGCGCCGAGGAAGCTCGAGCGCAGCTAAAACAAGGACCGCCGCGGGCGGAAGAGCGGCGGCGGGGCCTCGCGGCACCGGCCGACCTTCATTACCGAGGTTTTCCGCGGTGTGTCCCGTAGGTAAATAGCAGGACCTACCATTCTCTATCGAACGCGATGACGAGCGGAGCCGAAGTGGATCGCTCGTTCGCGGGTCGCGCGGAGGTTCTCGAAACTCTCCGGCGACGGTTCGAGGAGGTTCGGGCCGGAGCCGGCGAGGTGACCCTTCTCGTCGGGGATGCAGGAGTCGGGAAGTCGACCCTGGTGGCCGACCTGGTCCGCGAGATCCGGGGGCGGGGAGTCCGCATGCTGGTCGGACGTGCGGCGGCCCACGACAACCCCCCTCCGTTCTCCCTCCTCCAATCGGCGATCGAGAGCGCCCGCGACGACCCGCTCCTCCGTTCGGACGACGACCCCCACCTCGCCGGTGGCCCGATGCTGATCGGCTTCGTACCCGGTCTCGGGGAAGAGGCCTTCCCCGCCCCGGTTGGGATCGAGGGACGGTTGGTCGAGGTTCTCGCCGGCGCCGACCCGCGGGCGGTGACCTCCCGCGACCAGCTCCTGTCTGAGATCACCGACCGCTTCCTCGAGATCACGCGCCACGGTCCCACCGTGCTGGTGCTCGAGGACATCTACCGCGCCGACCCGTCGTCGCTCACCGCGGTTGAGTTCTTCGTCCGGGAACTGCGGAATCGACCGCTCTGGGTCCTGGCCACCACCCGCCCGAATCCTTCGCTCTCCTCGACCGGCCGGGCGACGCTGGAGAAGTTCGAGAACTCCACCGGCGCGCACCGCGTGATCCTCCGGCCGATGACCTCGAGCGAGACCGCCGACTTCCTGCGAACGAGCGACCCGACGCGCGAGCTGACGCCGGAGGAGGTCGCACGACAGTACTCCGAAACCGGTGGAAACCCGTTCCTGCTGAAGCAACTCCATCCTCGCACCCCCCTCACGGTCGAGGGTCGCGAGCGGTCGACCACCGAGGATTCTCTGCTCCAGGAAGAGGAGCAGGAGCTCCTCGACTTCGCCGCCGTGCTAGGCCCCGAATTCCCGTTTACCCTCCTCCAGCGGGCGAGCGAGAGGGAGGAGGAGCGTCTGGCCGAGGAGGTGGACCGCTTGGTCGAGCGAGGCCTCCTCTTTGAACGCCCGGGGGAGATCCTCGGCTTCCCGGACGACCGGTTGCGCGAAGAGGCGTACAACGCACTTCCCGAGCGCCAGCGCCGGTACCTTCACCTCCGGGCCGGAACGGCCCTGGAGGCGCTCGGTCCCGCCGACCCCTCCCGGGTCTACACCCTGGCCCACCATTTCTACCTCGGGCGAGAAGGCCAAAAGTCAGTGCGCTACAACCGCCTCGCCGCAGAGATCGCCGAACGATCGCTCGCACCCGAGGCGGCGTGGGACTACCTCTCTCACGCGCTCGAGAGCCATCGAGCCCTGAACCCCGAGGACTTCGACGAGGAAGCGGAGCTCGTGCTCGCGGTGGCCCGCATCACAGAAGAGCTGGGGGTCCTCAAAGAGGCGGAGGCGATGCTTCGGGAGTTCTTCGAACGGGCCGAGGGGAATCCGCGCCTCTCGCCCGGCCACCGCGCCACGCTCGAGATCTTCCTAGCCCGGGTCCTGACCGACCAGGGCGATCTACCGGAAGCCGGGGAGCTCGCCCAGAAGGTGCTGGACAATCCGGACCTGAACGACCAGTTCGTCGTGCAGGTGGGCGGCCACCACCAGCTCGGGATGGTCCTCTACTATGACGGGCGGTATCCCGAGGCGCTCGCTCACCACACCGAAGAGGTCGAGCTCGCGCGCAAGGTCGGGAACCCCCTCCTCCTCCTGCGGGCCCGGGTCTGGCGTGTGGCGTCTCTCGAGATGATG
This sequence comes from Thermoplasmata archaeon, assembly GCA_035625165.1. Taxonomy (GTDB): domain Archaea; phylum Thermoplasmatota; class Thermoplasmata; order Lutacidiplasmatales; family UBA184; genus Lutacidiplasma. The sequence continues at coordinate 14,486 of DASPQC010000070.1, forward strand.
GGAGAGACGGCCAAGGCGATCGAGGAAGCACGCGAGGTGACCGTGGAGCGGGATCGGCTGGGGTCGGTTCGCGAGTCTGCTCAGGCTCACCTCTTTTTGGGGGACATCTTGGCCGACCCCCGCTCCCCGCCGGCCGACCGCCGGGACGCGGTCGGGCAGTACGCGGAAGCGATACGGTACGGCCGCCAGGCCAAGGACCCCCGTCGGGTCGGCTGGGCGTTCTACAAGACCGCCGAGCTCCTCCGCGAGGAGGGCCGCCTCGGGGAGGCGGAGGAGGCGGTCCGTCAGGCCTGCGACATCCTCGGCCAGATCGGAGACCACGTCGGCCTGAGCGTCTCCCTCAAGGTCCGGGGCCAGATCGCGATGGACCGTTCCGACCTGGACCAGGCGGAGGCCGACCTGCTCGAGGCGCACCGGCTCCTGCGGGGTACAAACCATACATTGGAGGAAATCGACGTGCTCCTCCGACTCGCCCAGCTCTGCTCGGGCCGCGGTGAACGCGACGGGGCTCGGGAGAAGCTCAGCGAGCTCGTGAAGATGGACCTGCCCCGAGCCCGTCCCGACCTTCTCCCGGAGTTCGAGAAGCTCCGGCGGACGCTCGCGCAGGGCTAAGCGGTGCCGCACAGGCGAGACTCGGAAACGTAACGCAGGAAGGCCGGGTGCAGTGGCGAACCAATGCCGGGTGGCGGGCCACTCGGCAACGGCCCTTCCGCGACCCAAGTCTAATCCGTAGTCCGGCCTAAGTTACCCTCGAAGGACGTGAAGGACCGAAACAAGGTCGTTCTCGTGGTCGTCATCGTTCTCGTCGTGTTGGCGGGAGCGCTGTCGTACGTCGAGCTGGTCCCGTCATCCTCTGCCCCGACCGCTCCGTCCGGCACGGCGTCCTGTCCTTCGACGGGGAACGCCACTTCGGGCAACTGGACGACCTACCACCAGAACAACCTCCGCTCGGGCACTGAACCGATGGCTCCCATTTCGTCCATCCGTTCCGAGTGGGCCGGACCCACCGGTCTGGACGGGCAGATCTACGCGGAGCCGCTGGTGTGCGGCAGCTCGGTGTTCGTGGCAACGGAAGACGATTCGGTCTACGCGATCAACGCGACGGACGGGGCCGTCCTTTGGCGCACCCATCTCGGGACCCCGATGCCCGGGTCGTCGCTCCCGTGCGGGGACATTGACCCGAGCGGCATCACGGGCACCCCGGTGATCGACGTCAGCACGGGGACCCTCTACGCCGTGGCCTTCGTGACGCCGGGAGAGCACATCCTCTTCGGCCTCAACGTCGCGAACGGCTCCGTCACCTCCCGGGTAGTGGTCGACCCGACGGGGGCCAACCCGTTGGTGGAGCAGGAACGGGGCGCCCTCGCCCTGGCGAACGGGTATGTCTACGTCGTCTACGGGGGCCTCTACGGGGATTGCGGCGACTACCATGGCTGGGTCGTGGGGGCTCCGGTCTCGGGTTCGGGGGGACTCATCTCCTACCAGGTGCCCACGCATCGGGAGGGGGGCATCTGGGCCACCTCGGGGGCGTCGGTGGCCGCGAACGGGGACCTGTTCGTCACCACGGGCAACGGCGACTCGAGCACGACCTTCGACCACGGGGACTCCGTCATCGAGCTCTCCCCTTCGCTCTCCGAGCTCGGCTACTTCGCCCCGACCGACTGGGCGCAGCTGAACGAGTACGACACCGACCTGGGCTCGCTGGGTCCGACGCTCCTTCCGAACGGCGACGTCTTCCAGGTCGGAAAGGCGGGAGTGGGGTACCTGCTCTCCGCGGCGGAGCTCGGAGGGATCGGCGGTCAACTCGCCAACGCGAGCGTCTGCGGGGGAGCTTACGGGGGGACGGCCCACGTCGGCCTCTCGGTGTTCGTTCCGTGTCAAGACGGCCTGGCCGACGTGGTGGCCGGGGCGACCAACTTCACCGTCGCGTGGCAGGCGTCCGGCTTCGATGCCGGCTCGCCGATCGTCACCGGCAACATCGTCTGGTCGGTCAACATCTCCACTGCCGACCTCATGGGGTTCAACGTTTCGTCGGGGCAGCCGGTGTTCTCCTTCCCGCTCGGCTCGGTCGACCACTTCATCTCACCCACGGCCGCTCCGGGAAGGCTGTTCGTCGGTGCCGGTACCCAGGTCTTCTGTCTGGCCCTGGAATAGGTGAAATCCAGGCGCTCGCGCGCCCTCCCGGGGGCGGGAGGAGACGGTCGCGTCGGCTCCCACCTTGTCATCGCTCATCGAACTAGAGTTCAACCTAAAAATTAGGGTGTCTCTTATGTAGGGGCATGAGGTGTCTTCGCCATGGAGGTACTGGAGCGACTCAGTCGCCGACAGGTGGAGGCGCTGGCCGCGGTGCGGAGGGGGGAATCAGGTGAGAAGGGCGCCTCCCTCAATTTCGTGGCTCGAGAGCTTGGGATCCGACCCCCATCCGCCCTGGACCGCCTGACCACGCTCGAGGAGCTCCACCTGCTCGCGCGCTACCGCGGGAAGAGCCGCCTTACGCCGCGGGGCGAGGCGTGCCTCGCCGAGTACCAGCGGCACCACCGCGTGGCCGAGAGCCTGTTCCAACGGCTGGGGTTGTCGGCTGAAGACACGCACGCGGCCGCCCTCGAGGTCGACCTCGCTCTCTCGCACCAGACGGTGAATCGGCTGTGCGAGGCGGAAGGCCATCCGAAGGAGTGTCCCCACGGCGAGCCGATCGCCCCGTGCCATGGTCCTTCGCCGAGCGCGAGGAACTAGCTGCGAATCTTGGAAGAGGGGCCCGACGGATGCAGAGGTGGACCCGGAACACCATCGCCCTGGTCGCGGTCATCGCGGTCGCCGGGGTGGGGGTGGCGGAGTACGTGACCAGCTCCGCTCCTTCGAACCCCTGCTCGGGCGTCGCCCTCGGCCTACCGAGCGGCAACAGCTCGGCGGCCTCGCTGACCCATCTCGTCAGCCATGGCGCTTCGGCCCCCACCGGCAGGTTGGTGCCGCACCGGGTTCGCCCCGCCTCGGCCAGTCCACTGCCGGTCGTGGCCGCCGAGAACTTCTGGGGGAGCCTCGTGAGCCAGCTAGGCGGGAACCAGACGTCGGTGCTCAGCATCGTGACCGACCCGAACGCCGACCCGCACGAGTACGAAGCCAACACCTCCGACGCGCGAGCGATTGCGAGTGCAGATTTCGTCATCGTGAACGGTGTCGGGTATGACCAGTGGGCCCTCGACCTCATCGCGGCCGACGGGAACTCCAATCAGATCGTCCTCAACGTCGGGGACCTGAACGGCGTGACCGTGGGGGGCGGAATCGTTTCCGGGAATCCCCACATGTGGTACAATCCCGTCTACGTCAACCGAACGGTCGCCGCGATGTACTCCGACCTGGTCTCGCTGCGGCCGTCGGCCACCTCCATCTTCCAGGCCAACTACGCGGCCATGAACGTGACCCTGGGACAGCTCTACGCTCGGGCCAACGAGATCCGCGCCCAGTTCGCGGGGACCATCGTGGCCTCCACGGAGTCGATCTTCGTCTATCTGGCCAACTACACCGGCCTCGACCTGATTTCCCCACCGGCGTTCATGGAGGCCATCGCGGAGGGGAACGACCCGCCGCCTCAGTCCGTCGTGCAGTTCGAGTGCCAGCTCGAGAGCGGGAAGGTGCGCGTCATGGTCTACAACGAGCAGACGCTCACGCCAATCGCCGAGAACATGAAGGCCATCGCGGCGGCCAACAACGTCACGGTCATCGGGGTGACGGAGACCATCCAGCCGATCAACCCGCCGGTGACGTATCAGGTCTGGATGAACGCCCAGTACCTGGAACTGCAGAACGCGCTGAATGCCAACGCCCTCGGGAGCTAGGGGGTCGGACGGACGATGGAGCTCGGAATCGCGCCGTCCGTTGGCGACGGAATCGCGATCCGGGCGGAACGCCTCGACGTGGGATTCCGCCGGAGGATGGTGTGGCAGGACGCCACCTTCGAAGTCGAGCGGGGCGAGTTCGTGGCCGTCATCGGGCCGAACGGTTCCGGGAAGACCACGCTGTTCCGGTTGCTGCTGGGGCTGCAACGCCCGGCGGGAGGGACGCTCCGGGTCTTCGGAGAGGCGCCCCGACGGGGGAACGGCCGGATCGGATACGTTCCTCAACGTCACACGATCGACAACGACACCCACGTGGCCGCGGAGGCGCTGGTGCGCCTCGGAGTCTCGGGGTCGACGTGGGGTCCCGGGCTTCACCCGGTGGCCGAACGGGAGGCCGCAAGGAAGGCGCTCGCCATGGTCGGCGCGACCGAGCTCGGGCCGAAGCCGCTCAGCGCCATGTCCGGAGGGGAACTTCAGCGGGTCTTCCTCGCCGAAGCGATGGTCGGAAACCCGGAGATGCTCCTCCTCGATGAGCCGCTGTCGAACCTCGACCTCCGACGGTCCCGCGAGCTCGTGGAGGTGGTCCACGGTCTGGTCCGGTCGCAGCGCGTCACGACACTCCTGGTCGCCCACGACATCAACCCGCTCATCGAGTGCTTGGACAAAGTGGTCTACATCGCGAACGGACGGGTCGCGACCGGTCCGCCGGAGGCGGTGCTCACCTCCCGCTCGCTGTCGGAGCTCTACGGGGTGCCGGTCGAGGTCCTGCACGACTCTCGGGGGAACATCGTGATCGTCGGGGGCGAGAACCCCCACGAGGAGGCGCCGGCATGACGTTCGACTGGAACATCGTGACCGACCTCCGCGAGATGTGGCAGTGGGAGTTCATGCGGAACGCGTTCGAGGCCGGGACGATCATCGCGATCCTGGCCGGCATCATGGGCTACATCGTCGTGCTTCGGCGGGGCTCCTTCGCGACGCATGCCCTCGGCCACGTGGGGTTCTCGGGAGCCGCGGCGGCGGTCCTCTTCGGCGTGAACCCGGTCTACGGTCTGCTCCTGTTCACGATGGGCGGCGGCACGGGGATGGCCCTGCTGGGCCGCCGGGCCTCCACCCGGGACATCGAGGTGGGGACGGTCCTCGCCTTCATGCTGGGCCTCGGGCTGATCTTCTTGAGTCTCTACCGGGGCTTCGCCACGGCCGCCTACAGCATCCTCTTCGGGGAGATCCTCGGCGTCAGCAACGCGGGCGTCCTGTTGACCGCGGAAGCCGCGGCCGTCGTCCTGGCCGCACTCGCGATCCTCTACCGGCCCCTGCTGTTCTCCTCGTTGGACGAGGACGTGGCCGAGGCGAAAGGCCTCCCGATGCTCTCGCTCAACCTCGCCTTCATGCTGCTCTTGGCGGTCGCCATCTCCTTCGCGGTACAGGTCGTCGGAATCCTGCTCATCTTCGCCCTCATCGTTACCCCCGCCGCGACCGCCGTGCGCCTCACGACGCGTCCGCTCTATGCGGCGGGAGCCTCGGTCGCCGTCGCGCTCTTCGCAATCTGGCTGGGGCTGTTCATCTCTTGGTACGAGAACTATCCGCCCAGTTTCTTCATCGTCACGACGGCGTTCGTGATCTACGTGGCGCTCCGGGGCGGTCAGGCGCTGTTCGCCCGTTTTGCGCGGAGCCCGGCTCCGAGCCGAAGCGCGCCTTCGGAAGTGCCGGTGTCGCTGGGTCAGCCCGAGGCCGGCCCGGTCCATTCCTCCCGGTAGGTCGAGCTTGGGAACCCTCGCGAGTGCTCAGCTCGGGACCGTTCGGTGGCCCTGGGCAAGAGGATCCCCCCTCGCGTTCGGAGAACCCCCGCTCGGGAGCGGGACATCCCTAAGAACTCCCCGACGATAAGGGATGAGTCGAAGACCGGGGGTCGAGGTAGACGTGACGATTCGAGGAGTGTCCGTCGCGGTCGCGGTGTCGGACCGCAAGAAGGCAGCGAAGTGGTACTCGAAGACGCTGGGGTTTCGCGTTTTCGACGACGACCCCGAGCATTGGACGACCGTGGGAGACCGCTCCGGAAAGTTCCGGATCCATCTCTGCGAGGTCGGTGGCCGCGCCGGTAAGAAACCGCCCAAATCTGAGGTCGGGAACACGGGGATCCTTCTCGTCACAACCGAGCCTTTCCAACGGACCTGCACGCGGCTCAAGAATCACGGAGTCCGCTTCTCGATGCCTCCCCGAAAGATGCCCTGGGGGTGGGTGGCCAAGTTCCTCGATCCGGACGGTAACGAGTTCTGGCTGAATCCCGCCTGACGGCCGTCCTCCAACAACGAACCAGGAAGCGAGGGCGGCCGCTCGGACCGGATCGAAACGCGACGAGGCCGACCCTAGCCGAGGGGCTGCGGGGGGAGAGCATTGCCCCAAGTCCCAATCCATGCCGTGAACGATGTCCGCCCTCATTCGGGTGGAAGTATCCTGGCTGAACCGAGTGGCGAGGCCGAAATCCAAGAATCGAACCGTCCTATCTCGACGCCCGGCAGGGAATCGAATCCACTCGGCCTTGACCGGACTGTTGCGTTACCGAAGGCGCGCGGACTTCACGCGATACGGGGCTTCCGCATGGACCGGGGGCGCCGGACCATCTGCCGGACGACTGCCGGTGGGTCATGACCGAGCGGCTCCTCGACGCCGTTGAACCGGAAGCCCAGCGCGGTGTAGATTCCGGCTGCCGCAGCCTGCGATGGATTGACATCGAGGATGACCGGGCGATCTGGGCTGCACTTGTCCAACCACGCCAGCAGTCGTACCATCAGATTCCGGCCGACCCCCCGGTTTCTCCACGTCGGATGAATCCACATTCCCCAAACGTGCGGCGAACCCTCCGCGAGGAACACACCTACCATTCCGACGAGCTTTCCTGACGGGGCCGCCGCGACGAACGTGGCGTTGCGATTTCCAGTCGCGCCGTCCCGGCACCAGGCCTCCCACTTTTGCGTGGAGTAGGCCGACTCCCTATCGAAGGAACTTCCGAATGCCATGGGATCCGATTTCAAGGCATCGAGCCGCAAATCTCGAAACGCCTTCCACTCGGGTCCCCGCAGCCGACGGACGGCAATCCTGGGAGGCTTCGGTTTGTGCTGACGCCTCAATGTGCCCGCATTGCTCGGCATGCTCTGGCGGTGGCACGGTGCGTTCGGATAATCAGTTTGCCAACCGGGAGGGACCGGGGCACGCGGGCAGGGCCAGACCTAAGTCATCACTTCGGACATTGCCGTACGGTCGAAGTTGCGTCCCAGCGGCGAGAGTTCAGAGGTTCAGGTGCGGGGAGAGGGATTTGAACCCACGAACCCCTACGGGACCAGACCCTGAATCTGGCGCCTTTGGCCAAGCTTGGCAATCCCCGCGCGGCGGGGGCGAGCGAGGTCGGGCTTAAGATGGTTCCCGGACGGTACGGCCTACGCGGGAGCGACCGCGCGAACGGTCCGCCGTGCCTTCTCGCCCTCGAGGACGTCCATCGCTTCCCGGACGGTCGCCTTCTCGTGGATGATCGCGCGGAGCGCCTTCAGCATCGCGATGGGGTGGTCGGACTGCCAGATGTTCCGGCCCATGTCGACCCCGTGGGCCCCCTGCTCGATCGCCCCGTGGGCGAGCTCGAGGGCGGACTTGTCGGTGTCGAGCTTCGGACCTCCGGCGACCACGATCGGAACCGGGCACGCCTCGACGACCTTCGAGAAGTTCTCGCAGTAGTAGGTCTTCACGACGTGGGCGCCGAGCTCGGCCGACACGCGGCAGGCGAGCGACAGGTACCGGGCGTCCCGCTTCTCGAGCTCCTTCCCGACGGCGGTGATCGCCACGACCGGGATACCGTACTCCTCTCCCTGGTCGACCAGCTCGGCCAGGTGCACGAGCGACTCGTGCTCGTGGGGCGCGCCCACGAAGACGCTCAGCGCGACCGCGCAGACGTTGAGGCGCGCGGCATCCTGGAACGAGGTCGTGATCGCCTCGTCCGAGAGGTCGTCCTTCAGGATCGTCACCCCGCCCGACACCCGAAGCAGGATCGGAACGGTCGCGGTCGGGTCGACGCACCGGCGCAGGACCCCCCGCGTGAGCGCGAGGACGTCGGCGTGGGGGATGAGCGGGGTGATGGTCGCCCGTGCGTCCTCGAGCCGCCGGGTCGGCCCCATGAAGTAGCCGTGGTCGACCGCCAGCATGAGCGAGTTACCGGTCGCCGGGAGGAACATCCGGTGCATCCGGTTCTGCATTCCCCAGTCCATCGTCCGAACCTCGGTCGACGAGAGACGAGGACGGCTTCTTAGCCGTTTCAGGCCCCGCGGACCCCGCCGGGAGCCTCTCCTGCTTCCCGTTCCTGCGGCCGGCGCGTCACCGGGACTCGTCGTTCCTCTTTGACGCGGTTCAGCACGACTTGGGTGTTCGACCGTTCGACATGCGGGTCCTGGAGCGCGTGCTTCACGAACCGGTCGAGGTCGCGCCGGTCACGGAACCTCCCGATGAGGACCGCGTCGTGCTCGCCGGTCACGTCGTAGATTGCGTAGGCGCGCGGGTCGCGGGCGAGTCGCTCTTCGGCCTCCCGAAGGCGGCCCTTCGAGATGCGGATCCCGATGAGCGCCCAGAGGTCGTAGCCGAGCTGCTCGTCGTCCAGGAGCGGGATGTAGCCCCGGATGACCCCTTGGTCTTCCAGGCGCTGGACGCGGGAGCTCACTGTCGTCGGCGAGACTTTGAGGCGGTGGGCGATCTCGCGATGGCTCCGGCGAGCGTCCACGTTGAGCTCCTCGAGGATCGCCCGGTCGAGTTCGTCCAGCGTGGACGTTCGCCGCATGGGCCGCGCATTCATCATGCGAGATTAAAGCTTCGTCACCAAAAACTGGACGAACATCCATTCTTCACGGTGGAGAATTGATGTAGCGCCACCGACTCCGTGGCGCGAGGAGTGGGCGACGTGGCGGCGAAGCGTGGGAAGGTGCCGGAGAACGGCGCGGCGGTCGTCCAGCGACTGAAGGCCGAGAACGTGCGATGGGTGCAGCTGTTCTACACGGACGTGTTCGGCGGGTTCAACCAGGTCGACATCCCGCGGGAGATGCTCGAGCCCGAGATGTTCTCGGGCGGCGTCCCGAAGTTGGACGGCTCGTCCGTGCGGGGGTTCCGCGAGATCTACGAGTCGGACATGCTGCTCGTCCCGGACCCGCGAACGCTCGCGACGATTCCTTGGAACCCGGACGCGGGGGGCACGGTCCGGTTCATCTGTGACGTCCGTATCGGGGGCTCCCAGGAGCCCTACGCCCACGACCCCCGGGGCGTGGCCCGGAAGACCGAGCAGGTCCTGGCCGACGCGGGCTACGACCAGTCGTACTGGGGCCCCGAAGTCGAGTTCTTCGTGTTCGATTCGATCGAGCTCGTCCCATCCTACCAGGGTGTCCGGGACGCCTGGGCGGGGGCCGGTTACCTCCTCAACCACGCCGAGGCCCCCTGGCAGGGAGGTCCCATCCAGCCGACAGTCCGGTTCAAGGAGGGCTACCACCGCACGCCGCCCCACGACTCGCTGCACGAGTTGAGGGCCGAGATGTGCAACATCCTCCAGGATTCGTTCCACCTCACGGTCGATGCCCACCACCACGAGGTCGCGACGGCGAGCCAGTCCGAGATCAACCTCCGGTTCGACGAGCTCGTCCTGATGGCGGACCACACCCAGGACCTCCGCTACGTCATCCGGAACGTCGCGGCGCGGCACGGGAAGATCGGCTGTCTGATGCCGAAGCCGCTCTACGGCGACAACGGGATCGGAATGCACACCAACCAGTCGCTCTGGCAGAAGGGGAAGAACGCCTTCTACGACGACCGGGACGATTACGCCGAGGTGAGCCAGGTCTGCCGGTACTACGTCGGCGGCCTCCTCGAGCATGCCCGCGCGCTCTGCGGGATCACGAACCCGATCACCAACTCCTATCGCCGCCTCGTGCCGGGGTATGAGGCACCGGTCTTCATCGCCTGGAGCAAGGCGAACCGGTCGGCCAACGTCCGCATCCCCTTCTACCACCGCGGGCGGCCGGCAGCGAAGCGGGTCGAGTACCGAACCCCCGATTCCTCCGCCAACATCTACCTGACCGAGGCGGCGCTCGCGCTCGCCGGCTTGGACGGCATCCGTCGGAAGATCGAGCCACCCCCCCCGGTCGACGAGAACATCTACAAGCTGTCCCCGGGGAAGCGCCGGGAGCTCCAGATCCGCGAGCTGCCCGGCTCCCTCGGCGAGGCGCTCGACTGTCTCGAATCGGACCGGAACTTCCTCAAGCCCGCGTTCGCCTCGTCGCTCCTCGACACCTACATCCAGCTCAAGCGCGAGGAACAGCTCGAGCTCAACCTGAGGCCCCACCCCTACGAGTTCTACCGGTACCTCGACGTATAGACGGGGACCAGAGCGCCCGGACTAACCCTTTCATCCCTTCCCGCCCGTGGGCGTTCCCGGGGATCGCGGGCCGTGACCGACACCCGTCGCTGGACCGGTGGCACGATCTTCACGGGCCTACGCCGGGTCGAAGCGTTGCTCGTGGACGATGGGCGCGTCGTCCATGCCGGGACCGACACGGAGGTGCGACGGGAGTCCCCGACGGGCACTGAGCACGAGCACCTCGAGGGAAGGCTACTGCTCCCCGGCTTCGTGGATGCGCATCTGCATCTCGGCGAGCTCGCGCGGTACCGGACGGGGCTCTCGCTGCACGACGTGAACTCGGCTGAGAGCCTCCGCACTCGTGTCGCGGAGTGGGCCATCCTCCACCCCACGGGTCCGGTGGTCGGCCGCGGATGGGACCCCGAGGGGTTCCGTGACCCGGCATCGGTCGATCTCCGGACCCTGGACCGAGCCGTCGAGGACCGACCCGTCGTCCTCTACCATGTGAGCGGACACGCCGCCCTCGTCAACAGCGAGGCGATGCGGAAAGCGGCGGATCAGGGGGGCCCACCCCCCGCCGCGGCCGTGGGTCGCTTCTCGGACGGCGCCCCGAACGGGGTCCTCTACGAGGAGGCGCTCCGCTGGCTAGGCCCGGTGGTCGCGCCGACGTTCGACACGGCGCCGTCGGTCCTGGTAGAGACGGCCGAGTGGGTCGCCTCGTTCGGCCTCACCACGGTCGTGACGATGAACGCCCACCCGAAGGAGGTCTCGGCGCTCGCCGAGGCTGCCCGGAATGGACGACTCCCCGTACGCGTCCGGGCGTACGTCTCGATCGAACGCCCGGGGGCAGAGGACCTTCTTCGGCCTCCGTTCCCCGCCCTGGACCGGTTCCGAGTCGTGGGTGCGAAGGCGTTCGCCGACGGGGCGTTCGGACCCCGCACGGCCTGGTTGTCGGCCCCCTACTCGGATGCCCCGGAAGGGTCCGGGAGGGCGGTCGGGGAGGACGAGTGGCTGGCGGACCGGCTCGCCGCCGCGGCTGAGGTCGGCCTCGCGCCCGCCGTCCATGCGATCGGGGACCGTGGTCTGGTCCGGGCGCTGGGGTTGCTCGCCCCGTGGTCGGGGGACCCCTCCCGCCCTCCGGCGCGCGTCGAACACGCCGCCCTCACCCCGCCCGACCTCCTGCCGCTGCTCGAGGCGGTCCATCCCGCCTTGGTCGTACAGCCCGGCTTTGTCTGGAGCGACCACTGGCTCGGGCGGAGGCTCGGCGAAGAACGCGCGAGATGGGCCTACGCGTTCCGGACCCTCCTCGACCGGGGGTTTCTTCTGGCCGGGTCGAGCGACGCCCCGTTCGACCCGCTCGACCCCTGGCGGGGGCTTCGGGCTGCGGTCGAGCGGGTCGACCCCGACGGCCGCTCGGCCAACCGGTCCCCTCACGAGGCCCTCACGCCGGAGGAGGCCCTCCGCCTCTACACGGTCTCCGCGGGATTGGCGGTCGGGGAGCCGGACTTGGGGCGCCTCGAACACGGCGCCCGAGCCGACCTCCTCGTGGTCCGGGCGTCGAACCTCTCGGGAGCGCTCGCCGCCTCCGGTCCGCCTTCCCTCGAGACATGGGTCGGCGGTCGCCGAATCCATCCCCGCGCAGCGCCGGTCGCGGGGACAACCGTCTAACGCTCGACGGGTCTGCGCGGACCGTGCCCGGCCCGGAAGTGCCCCCCATGAAGGAGTTCTCTCCCTCGATGCGGGTCGACGTCCTGGTGGCCGACTGGAAGGCCGCCCTGCCGCCCGAGCTCCCCGAGGAGGAGCGGGAACGCCGCCTCTACGAGCAGGCGTGGGAGGCCTACCAAGAGGGCGATTACGGCTTCGGCCTCTGGTGCTGGCACGAGTGCGACCGCCTGGCGAACAACCTCAACGGGAACATCCGCGAGGTGACCCGGATCCTGGGCCCGGGGCACTACTTCGGCTTCTCCCACCGGAAGGCGGTCGCCCAGGAGGTCCCGGTGGAGCGCATCTACCGCCCGCGGAAGGGGGACATGAGCACGCCCCGGACGGACGCCTTCGTGCTCCCCCACTACCAGGTACTCTGTGTCTACCTCCTCCGTTCAGCCTCGGGAGACCCGAAGGCGAAGGCGCTCTACGAGATCGCGATGGGGGAGCTCGAGGACCGGCGCCGGGCGGACCCGTTCCTCCGGCACTTCGAGACGTTCAAGGAGCTCATGGAGCGGACCCGAGGGGAACCGAGCCCCCCTCCCCCGGGGCCCTCGACACCCCTGCCCCAAACCCCCCCTTCCCCGGCCCCGGAAGCGGCCCCCGAACCGAGGACTCGCCGACCCCCCAAGTCGAAGCGTTCCCGCCCCTAGGGAAGAAGCCGTCAATACCCCGAGAAGCTCGGGGGGACCGAGGTCCGGAGGGCACTATGCGCGTAGTGGTATTGGGTGGAGGTGGGCTGACCGGCCGGTGCGCGGTGCGTGACCTGGCGACCAGCGGATCGTTCGACTCGGTCGTCGCGGCCGACCTGGATGCGGAGCTCGCCCGTTCCGCCGCCCGTGCGGCCGGCGCCCGCGCGACAGCCGAAACGATCGACGTCCGCGACCGGGCCGCTGTCGTCCGACTTCTCAAGGGCGCGGACGTGCTCGTGAACGCAGTCCAGTACGGGTTCAACCTCGCCGTGATGGAGGCGGCGCTCGAGGCGAAGGTCGCCTACCTCGACTTCGGGGGGCTCTTTCACATGACGCGGAAGCAGCTCGAGAAGGACGTCGCCTGGAAGAAGGCGAAGCGCGTGGCAATCCCCGGGCTCGGCCAGGTGCCGGGCATCTCGAACGTCCTCGCAATGGAGGCGGCCCGCGACCTAGACAAGGTCGAGTCAATCATCATCCGGGACGGTTGGCGCGACCTCACGGTCGGTGCCCCGGAGATCTCCTTCACGTGGTCCCCGAGCACCTTCCTCGACGAGATGGTCCTCCCCGCGATGGTGTTCGAGAACGGCGCCTACAAGGAGCACCCCCCGATGAGCGGGGCGGAGGAGTTCGACTTCCTACCACCGGTCGGCCGGACCCGCGTCTATCGCACGCTCCACTCGGAGCCCGCGACCCTCCCCGAGAGCCTCAAGGGGAAGGGAATCCGCCACTGTGAGTGGAAGGAAGGAGGACCGGGAATCGAAGTCCTCCGCACGATGGCGCTCCTGGGGCTCGCCTCCGATAAACCCGTGGACGTCCGTGGCCAGTCGGTCACCCCGCGGGAGTTCACGCTCTCCCTCCTCCGGCGGGAGAAGCTCCTCGGGGCCCCGGAGGGGATCACCGTCCACGACTGGGAGGTCTGCGACATCGAGGTCAAGGGCACGAAGGGCGGGAGTCCGGTCGTACGCCACGCCGTGAGCCGCTACCCGGCCCGCCCGGACTGGAACCTGACCGCGACCGAGTACGCGGTCGGGGTCGCGGGCGCCATCGGGGCCGAGCTGATCGCCCAGGGGAAGGTCACCGCGGTCGGGGTCGTCCCGCCGGAGCTCTGCGTGCCGGCCGGCCCGTTCCGGGAGGCGCTCCACCACCGCCGGATCGAGACCGCCATCGTGCCGCCGGAGGCGGCCCTTCCGCCGCCCCGGACCGGCTGAACGGTTCCGCTCCCGGTTGCCGTCATTGGACGCCATGTAGTGGGCTGTAAGGCACGTATTTTGATAGTTTAGATGCACTAAACTAAGCAAACGATAACGAAAATATCGATGCTTCTTCGCAGTACGCGGTATTCTCGTTGTTAGTCAATTATATATAGCCTCCTCGGGCTGGTGCGGCCGCCGGAGATGGGTTCTATATGGCGGAGCCAACAGCCGCCCAGGGACCGTCACTCGGAGAGGGCAAGGAAGGCGACTTCAGCCGTCCCTCGCCCGTTCCGAAACTGACCGCCGACGAGACGGCCGTACACCCCCCGACCCCCCCGGTGACCACTCCCGAGGCGGAGCCGAAGGAGCCGAAGCGGGAGACGGTCAAGGAGGTCACGAAGGAGATCATCAAGGAGGTGGCCAAGGAAGCGGCGAAGGAGGCCGCGCCCGAGGCTGAGGCAATCCCGATCTCGATCGCGCGCCTGATTCCGAAGCTCAAGAAGAGCGCGAAGCTGTTCGAGGAGGGGAAGAAGTACGTCCCCAACGCCTCGAGCTCGCTCATCCGGGTCGCCTCCTACGACCCCTGCGCCCCGTTCATGGCGCGCGGGAAGGGCGCCCGGATCTGGGACGTGGACGGCAACGAGTACCTCGACTTCAACCTCGCGTACGGGGTCCTCATCAACGGGCACGCCCCCGAAGCCCAGGTGAAGGCAATCCAGGAGCAGGCCGAGCTCGGGCTCCACTTCGCGGCGCCGAGCGAGATCGAGCTCGAGGTCGCGAAGCTGTTCCACAAGCTCGTGCCGAACACCCAGCGGGTCGCGTTCTGCCAGAACGGCTCGGACGCGACCATGAACGCGATCCGGATCGCCCGCGCGGTCACCGGGAAGGACGCGATCCTCAAGTTCGAGGGCCACTACCACGGCCAGCACGACCTCGCGCTCATCAGCGCGGAGGCCCCGCCGATCGTCGCGGGGCTGGACGAATACCCCCGGCCGCTACCGAACTCGGCCGGCATCCCCCCCGGGGTGACCGACTACGTGATGGTCGCCCCCTACAACTCCATCCCGGCGTTCGAGCGGATGGTCAAGCGCTACCGCGACCGGCTCGCCGCGGTCATCCTGGAGCCCGTGATGGCGAACGCGGGCGTGATCCCGCCCGCGCCGGACTACCTGAAGCGCCTGGTCGAGATCGCCCACCAGAACGACATGGTGGTGATCTTCGACGAAGTGTTCACCGGCTTCCGCATCGCCCCAGGCGGGGCGCAGCAGCTCTACAACGTCGAGCCCGACATCTCCTGCTGGGCGAAGGCCCTGGGCGGAGGGGTGCCGGTCTCGGCCGTCTCGGGGAAGGCGGAGTACATGGACCTCATCGCACCGGGGCGGATCTCCTTCGGCGGCACCTACAACGCGAACAACCTGACGATGGCGGGGGTGCTCGCCAACCTAAAGACCCTCCAGAAGGGCGGAGAGGAGCTCTACGCCCGGTTCGCGCGGCTGACCGAGAAGCTCGAAAAGGGGCTCGAAGAGGCGGCCCGGGACGCGAAGCTCTCCGTCCTCGTCCAGTCGGTGAACGGCATGCTCCAGTTCTTCTTCACGCGGAGGAAGAAGATCGTGAACTACCGTGAGTCGCTCCAGATCGACTGGAACCTCTTCCTGCGGCATCACCAGCTCCTCCTCGACAAGGGGATCTACATCCACCCCGACAACTACGAGCGGATCACCTTCTCGAGCGCCCACACCGAAAAGGACGTCGAGAAGTTCGTGGCGACCGCCCACGAGACGTTCCAGGAGCTCAGGACCCTCCCCCGCGACTACCTCCCATAAGGCCTCCGGACGTCTCGGGGGGACTACGTTCGAGTATGGGGGCTTAATAGGGGAAGGTCGTACGGGCCCCGATGCCTGGGTTGGCGGGTCCGCCGCCCCCCTGACGGAGGGATCGGGGCTTGGGGCGTAGTCCAAGCGACCTCGCGATCTTCATCGGTAAGCGGCTCGTCCAGCTCATCCCCGTCCTGATCGGCATCACCATCCTCACGTTCCTCTTCACCCACATCTCGGTGGTCAACCCGTGCAACGAGTGGTTCCCACACGCCGACCCGGCCACGATCGCGAACTGCAACCACCAGTTCTCCCAGCCGCTCACCACCCAGTACTGGAGTTATCTCACGAACCTCCTCCACGGGAACTGGGGGGCGTCGGTCAAAGGGGTCCAGGTCTACCCCGCGATTGCCGACGGGGTCCCCGCGACCCTCGAGCTCGTCCTCGCCGCTCTCTTCCTGATGATCGTCATCGGGATCCCGTTCGGGGTCATCGCGGCCCACTCCTCCGGTCGCTGGGCGGACCACCTGGTCCGGATCTTCTACCTCTCGGGCTGGGCGACCCCGACCTACTTAGGAGCGGTGATCGCGGCGATTTTCATCGCCCCCTATTTCGGGCTCCCGTCCCACGGGATGTACTCGTCGCCCGTTCCTCCCTTCCATCAGTACACCCACATGTCGGTTCTGGACGCGATCCTCGCCGGGAACGCGGCCTGGACCTGGGACGCGATTCTGCACCTGATCCTCCCCGCGGCGACCCTCGCGTTCATCAACATGGGGATCGCGACCCGGATGACCCGCAGTTCGATGCTGGAGGTCCTCCCGCTCGACTACGTGAAGTCGGCCCGGATGAAGGGGCTCTCCGACTTCTGGGTGCTCTACAAGCACGCCCTGCGCAACTCGCTCATCACCACCACGACCGTTCTCGGGGTGACCGCGGGCGGCCTCCTGGCCGGTACGGTCGTCATCGAAGAGGTGTTCGGCTGGCCGGGGATGGGCGCCTACGCCTTCACGGCGATCGGCGGCGGGGGGGCCGCCCCGAATTTCGACGGCGCGATCGCCGTGGTCGCGGTCTTCGCGGTCGGGGTGGTGGTCGCGAACCTCATCGCCGACATCCTCTACGGCGTGCTCGACCCCCGGGTGGACTGGAGGTAGTCGGATGGCCGGGTCACCGAGCACCGGCGAGCCTCCGTCGTCCCCGCCCCGTCGGCGCTTCACCGATCGGGCGCGCGGGGCGGGTCGGGCGGCGGCCCGAGGGCTCACGAGCTTCGGTCGCTCCGTGGTCATCCTCTGGCGGGTCCTGCGGGCCAACCCCCTCACTCTGGTCGGCTTCGTCCTCGTCGTCCTCATCGCCGCGACCGCGGCCATCATGGTCACGGTCCCGAGCCTGCTCACGAGCTTCGGGGTGGACCAGCTCACCCTCGACTACAACCAGGCGCCCTCGCTCCACCACCTGTTCGGGACGGACGGGAACGGGATCGACATCTTCGCGATGGTGCTCTACGGCCTCCCGGTCGACCTCGCGATCGCGTTCGCGATCACCGGGGTCGCCCTGATCGGCGGGGGAGGGCTCGGACTCTTCGCCGGGTTCTGGGACCGCCCCGGGTCGGTCGGCGGTGCGGTCTCGGTCTTCATCATGCGCGTCACCGACATCTTCCTCTCGTTCCCGAGCCTCATCCTCGCGCTCGCCATCGCGGTCTCCCTCGGCCGTGGGGTCTGGCAGCTGATCGTCGCGGTGCTCCTCACGTGGTGGCCGTACTACGTTCGGCTCGTGCGCGGCGAGACGCTCGCCGTGAAGCACCTGCCGTACATCATGGCGGCCCGGGCCGCCGGGGTGAACGAGCGGCGGATCGTCCTCCGCCACGTCCTCAGGAACGTCCTGGAGCCGGTGATCGTCTACTTCACCCTCGACATCGGGACGGTCCTCGTGACGCTCTCGACCATCGGCTACGTCGGCCTCGGCGTCAACTACCCGACCACGCCCGAATGGGGGAGCATGATCTCCTACTACCAGAACGCCGGTCTCATCGGTACCTACCCGTGGACCGTCCTCGGCCCCGGCGCGGCCATCTTCATCACGGTGCTCGCGTTCAGCCTCCTCGGCGACGGACTGCGGGATGTCCTCGACCCGAGGAGCCGCCGCGTCCTCGCGGGAACGCCCTCCCGGCCGTCCACCTCGCCCGCCGAGCGGGAGGAGGAGGCGGAGGAGGTCAGGGGGGAGGTCCTCGAGATCCCGGGCCCCCTCCCCTCCGCGCAGGAGGTGAACGCCCCCGCATGACCGACGCGCCGGTCGTCTCGATCCAGGACCTGAGCATCGACTACGTGGTCGGCGCGGGTCGCTTCTCGGCGGTCTCGAACGTCTCGCTGGACGTTTTCCGCGGTCACGTGGTTGGGGTGGTCGGCGAGACGGGGTGCGGGAAGAGCACGCTCGGCCAGGCGATCCCCCGTCTGCTCCCCGAGCCGCCCGCGTACATCCGCGGGGGCCGGATCCTCTTCCAGGGACAGGACCTCGTGAAGGTACCGCTCTGGAAGATGCCGGCGATCCGCGGCACCGGCATCAACATGATCTTCCAGGAGCCGCTCAACTCGCTCAATCCGGCGTACCGCATCTACGACCAGGTGGCCGAGGCGATCAGCATCCGCCACCTCCGTGAGAAGGGGAAGACGGTCATCTCGCACCGCGAGACGCCCCCGTTCGACTACTCCCGC
This sequence comes from Thermoplasmata archaeon, assembly GCA_035625165.1. GTDB lineage: Archaea > Thermoplasmatota > Thermoplasmata > Lutacidiplasmatales > UBA184 > Lutacidiplasma. Next base: position 32,809 of record DASPQC010000070.1, read on the forward strand.
CGACCGACCTCGGACGCTGCTGAGGCCCTCTCCCGGCCGGTCATTCCGGGCGGGGCGGTCGCGCGGGTCGCCCGGAATGCGGCCGAGCGCCACCCCGAGCTGAGGGAGGAGGTCCTCGACTACCTCCGCCTCGTCCGCATCAACGACCCCGAAACGATCCTCAGCCTCTACCCCCACGAGCTCTCCGGCGGGATGCGCCAGCGCGTGATGATCGCGATGGTCCTCTCGGAGAAGCCGTCCCTCCTCATCGCGGACGAGCCGACCAGCGCGCTGGACGTGACGATCCAGGCGCAGGTGCTCACGCTGATGAAGGAGCTGATCGAGGAGGTGAACACCTCGATTCTGTTCATCAGCCATGACCTCGGCGTCATCGCCGAGACGGCGGACGAGCTCGGCGTGATGTACGCGGGCAAGATGGTCGAGTTCGGCCCCGTCGCCGACCTCTTCGAGAACCCGCGCCACCCGTACACGAAGGCGCTCCTGAGGGCCTCGCCGACGCGGTACAAGACCGACGGACCCCTCTCCTCCATCCCGGGGAACGTCCCCAACCTCTCGCGGCCTCCGCCCGGCTGCCGGTTCCACCCGCGCTGCCCGATCGCGAAGCCGAAGTGCCGGCGGGAGCCGGGACCGGACCACGTGGCGCCGGCCGGGGTGGCGGAGCGCCACACGAGCGCCTGCCACTACGCCCAGGAGGTGCCCGGGATCCCGTGACCGACCGTCCGCTGGTCGAGGTCTCGAACCTCGAGAAGCACTTCCCGCTCACCCGGACGGCCACCGAGTACTTCCGCGGCCAGGCCCGCCGGGCGATCCACGCGGTGGACGGCGTCACGGTCACGGTCGCCCCGGGGGAAACGGTCGGGCTCATCGGCGAGTCGGGCTCCGGCAAGACGACCCTCGGTTGGCTGGTCGCCCGCCTTCACGACCCGACGGGCGGGTCGCTCAAGTTCGAGGGACGCGACATCGCGAAGCTGGAGGGCGACGAGCTTCGCTACTGGCGCCGCAACGTCCAGGTCGTCTTCCAGGACCCGGTCGGGTCGCTCGACCCGCGCCTCAAGGTCTGGCAGATCGTCGGCGAGCCGGTCCGGGCCCAGTACGTGATGGAGCGCCGGTTCGCGACGCAGGCGCGCGCGCGCTTCCGCGGCCGCTTGGACCAGAAGGAGGAGCGCGCCCGTCGCCTTCAGTGGAACCGGTACCTGCGCGACCGGGCCCGGTACGAGCGCTGGTACCGCCGTCGGGCGAACGCCCGGGCCATCCGCGCCGCCGGCCGCGGCAAGCCCCCCCAGTCGGGGGCGGCGCCGCCCGCGGGCGGGTCGGGCACGGTGATCCCGGAAGCGCCGGCCCCGTCGCCCCCGGTGCCGGCCCGCCTCACGAAACAGGAGGTCGAAGCGATGGTCCCTCTCCCTCCGCTCCTCACCCGCCGGGAGGTCCGTAGGCAGGTCCCCCTCCCCCGCAAGCCCTCGAGGAAGCAGGCCCGGGCCCGGTTCCCCGCTCCTCCCCGCCTCACGAAGCTCAAGCTCCGCAACCGGGTGCAGGCGATGCTCCCGACCGTCGGCCTGCCGGTCGACTGTCTCGACCAGTACCCGCACGAGTTCTCGGGCGGCGGCCGCCAGCGGCTCTCCCTCGCCCGTGCCTTCATCGTCGACCCGAAGCTGGTCGTGCTGGATGAGCCGACCAGCGCGCTGGACGTCGCGGTACAGGCCCAGATCCTGAACCGCCTCGTGGAGCTCCAGCGGGAGCGTCGGGTCGCCTACCTGCTCATCACCCACAACGTCGCCGCCGTCCGGTACGTCGCGGACCGGGTCGCGGTGATGTACCTGGGCCAGATCGTGGAGGTCGGCACGGTCCACGGCGTCCTCGAGCACCCCGTCCACCCCTACACGAAGGCGCTCCTCGCCGCCCTGCCGGTCGCGGACGCCCGCCGGCGGCGGATGCGCTTCCGCATCGGAGGGGACGTCCCTTCCCTCGTGAGCCCGCCGCCGGGATGCCGCTTCGCCCCGCGGTGCCCGTTCGTGGTCGACCGCTGCCGGGCGGAGGACCCCCGCCTGAGGGTCGTGCCCGGCGCCTCCGGTCAGCAGGTCGCCTGCCACCGCGCGGAGGACGTCCAGGACATCGCGCCCGAGTCGCTGCTCACGTCCGTGGACGAACCGCACGCCGCGCCGCCCGGCACGGCCTCTTAGGACGAGCTCACCCAGAGGGTGTTGAACAGGAAGTCGAACGGCTCCGCGCTCGCCATCGGGTTCAGGACCACGCCCTGGAGGTGGGACGAGTAGACGGCGAACGCGGTCGGGACGACCAGCCAGACGTCCGTGTAGTTGTCGTACATCATCTGGGTCATCTGGCTGTAGTCGTTGGTGAGGTTGGTCGAGTTGAGCTCGGCGGCCGCGCTGAAGACGAGGCCGTCCATGGTCGAGTTGTAGTACTGGGACATGCAGAAGTTCGCGCTGCCGTAGGAGAGCGCGTCGTTCTGGGTCCAGTCGTCCGGCGAGATGTAGTCGGAGGTGTAGAACTCCTGGCCGATGTAGAACGGTCCGCCGTTCGAGTTGGTCTCGGTCGTGCAGACCCCGACGTCGTTGACCGCCTGCTCCGAGTAGAGTTCGTCGAGGGAGATCGGGGTCGGGACGACCTTGAGGCCGATCGCCTTCAGGTCGTTCGCGAGGAACTGGGCCGTCTCCGCCCAGTCGATCCCCGTGTCCAAATAGGCGAACTTGTAGGTCGTGCCGCTGCAGGCCCCGTTGGCGCACGGTGAATCAGCGATCTCCTGTTGCGCGAGCGTGAGGTTGTACTGGTAGGGTGTTAGGTTCGCGGGATCATAGTACGGGTAGGACGGAGGCACCGGGCCGACCCACTGGGAGGCGTAGCCTCCGAACGCCTGCTGAATGATCTGCGGGTAGTTGATCGCGTGCGCGATTGCGGCGCGAACGGACAGGTTGCTGAACGGGTACTGGTTCTGGTCCATGTAGATCCACCAGGAGCCGCTGGTCGCACCGTAGACGAGCGGGAGGGGGACCACCTTGAGACACGACTTCCCCTGGAGGAGGTGGACGGTCGCCGGGCCGATGTAGGCGAACGACGCCGTTCCGACGTACCCGGAGGAGAGGTCGTTGGTCGTGATGTCGACCGAGTCCTGGAAGACCACGTCGACCGTGACGTTCGCCGGCTGGATCAACCGGTCCCATGGTTCCGACTCGAACGGCGCCTGGCCCCAGTAATTCCCGTTGGGGGTGAGCTCGTAGCCGCCGCCCGGGAGGTCATTGTAGTACGACAGGACGTACTGGCCGGTCCCGAGCATGTCGCTCGCCATGTAGGTGTTGTACTGGTTCTCGGCGATCCCCCCGTTGGCATCCACGACGTTCGGGTCGACCGCGTAGGAGGTCGGCGCCGAGAGCGCCGCGAGAAGGTAGGCGTACGGCGTGGGGCTCCAGGGGGGGCCATCCAGGTAGCCGTAGCCCACGTTGAGCTGGATGGCGGAGGCGTTGACCACCTGGAATGACTGGTTGGCCGTCTCCATGAGGGCAATCTCGGCCGGGGTGGGGGTGTCGAAATTCCAGGTGTTGAGGTCGTTGAGGAGGGTCGAGTTCGCCGATGTGGCGTTGGTGATGTTCGAGTAGTAGTTGAGCGGGTTCGAGGCGTTGAAGTTGGTCGAGTAGAAGTTCTCCTCGAGGATGAACGAGGGGGACTGGGCCATGAGGAGGGTCCGGTAGAGGCTGTACCACTGGACGTAGGCGTTGTAGGGGTCCCCGTTCGAGAACTCGATGTGGGGCCAGAGGTTGAAGAGCCAGTGAAGGCCGTCCGAGCTCTCCGTCCAGTTCTTCGCGAGGACCCCCGAGAAGTTGGTCGAGCTCGACCCGTTGTAGTTGACGAGCCCCTGGTAGACCTGCTGGACGGCCGCCCATCCGGGGGTGGAGAAGGTGACGGCCGGGTCGAGGGAGTCGGGGGTCTCGGCCTGGTCGACCACGAGCGGGTTGGTCGACCGCAGGCAGCCCGAGATGGTGATGTGGAGGGCGACGCCCGCCGTGATGACCAGCGCAACGATGACGAGGACGATGACGTTGCGCCACTTCGGGTTCATGAAGAACCGCTCCGAGGCTGCCCGCGGCAAGGGGCTCCCCCTTGATATGTTTCACCGTGGCGGCTGAGGGCCCCCTCCCCCTCGGCAACATCTTAGGGGCTGGGGGAATCGGCGGCCGAGGACTGTTATGGACCGAACGATGCTCATCAACGGGGAGTGGGTAGCGGCCGAGAGCGGGGCCACGTCGCCGGTCGTGAGCCCGTTCGACCGTTCGTCCCTCGGCACCGTCCCGAAGGGCTCCCGCGAGGACGTCCGCAAGGCGGTCGACGCGGCCCGGGAGGCGTTCGACAAGGGGCCCTGGCCTCGCCTTCCCCCGCGGGCGAGGAGCGAGGTGTTCCTGAAGGCGGCCCAGTTGCTCTCCCAGCGGCTCGCGGAGATCGCCGAGCTCGAGACGCGGAACCAGGGGAAGACGATCAAGCAGGCGGCCGACGGGGACCTCCCGTTCTGCGTCGATAACTTGAACTTCTACGCAGGAGCCGGCCGCACTTTGGAGGCGAAGAGCCCCGGCGAGTTCACCGGGGACGGCACCACCATCTTCCGGCGGGAACCGGTCGGCGTGGTCGCCTCGGTCACTCCCTGGAACTACCCGATCATGATGGCGGTCTGGAAGATCGCCCCGGCGCTCGTGGTCGGGAACACGGTCGTCCTGAAGCCCGCGAGCTACACTCCGATCACCTCGCTCGAGCTCGGGCGGGTCTTCCAGGATGCCGGGCTCCCCGCGGGGGCGCTCAACGTCGTGACGGGTCCGGGCGGCGAGGTGGGGGACGAGCTCTCCCGTCACCCGAAGGTCGACATGGTCTCGCTCACCGGCGACACCGTGACCGGTCGGAAGATCATGGAGGCCGCGAGCGGCACGGTGAAACGCGTCCAGCTGGAGCTCGGCGGGAAGGCGCCGTTCGTCGTCTTCGAGGACGCCGACATCGCCGCGGCGGTCGAGGGGGCGATGGTCGGTGGGTTCGTGAACGGGGGCCAGGACTGCACCGCGGCGACCCGCCTCATCGTGCACGAGAAGGTCCGGCCGAAGTTCGTGGAGCAGCTCCTCTCGCGCGTCCGCCAGGTTCGGGTCGGGGACCCGACGTCGCGGTCGACCGACCTGGGACCCCTCGTGAGCCCGACCCAGCAGAAGAGCGTCCTCGGCTTCGTCGAGAAGGGGAAGTCGGAGGGCGCGAAGCTCCTCATCGGCGGCACCGACGCCGCCTCGAAGTACCCCCAAGGCGCGTTCGTCGTCCCAACGCTGTTCGACGGCGTCGCCCCGGACATGACGATCGCTCAGCGCGAGATCTTCGGCCCCGTCCTCGACATCCTCTCGTTCTCGACGTTCGACGAGGCGATCGAGATCGCGAACGGCGTCGACTATGGCCTCGCCGGCAGCGTCTGGACGACGGACGTCCGGACTGCGTTCAAGGCCGCGAACGCCCTTCGGTTCGGGGACGTCTGGGTGAACGACCACCTCCCCCTGGGCTCGGAGACCCCGCACGGCGGGATGAAGCAGTCCGGGTTCGGAAAGGACCTCGGGACCGACTCGCTCAACGATTACACGGTCGTGAAGAACATCTACTTCGACCTGACCGGGCAGGCCCGGAAGGGCTGGCACTACACGGTCTACGGGGACCCCGGGTAGGGAGGCCCCCCGTGCTCGAAGGCATCCCACCCTCCGGACGGGGGCGTCTGCTGGTCGGAGGCGCTTGGAAGGAACCCTCGACCGGACGGTACGTTCCGGTCATCGACCCGTCGACCGGGAAACCGATCGGGGACGCGCCGGTCGCTTCGTCGGAAGACGCTCGTGCCGCGGTTGAGGCGGCAGCCCGCGCGGAGGAGGCCTGGGGGAACACTCCGGGACACGAGCGGGCCCGTATCCTCCGCGCCACCTCGGAACGCCTCAAGTCCGACCGCGAGACGATGGCCCGCCTGATCGCCTCGGAGGTGGGGAAGCCGATCGTCGACGCCCGCGTGGAGGTCGACCGGGCCGTCGGGGTCTTCCAGATGGCCTCCGAAGAGGTTCGCCAGCTGGGAGGAGAGAGCTTCCCGGCCGACGCCTACGAGCGACCTCCCGGCAACGAGGCCCGCTTCCTGTTCTCGGTCCGCGACCCGATCGGGGTGGTGGTGGCCATCGGGCCGTTCAACTTCCCGCTCAACCTGCTCTCCCACAAGGTCGCCCCGGCCCTCGCGGCCGGGAATCCCGTGGTCGCCAAGCCGACCAGCGCGGCCCCCTTCACGGCGCTCCGACTCGCCGAGCACCTGCTCGCCTCGGGACTCCCCGCGGGAGCCCTCAACGTCGTGGTCGGTCCGGGCCGCTCGGTCGGCGACGTGCTGGTCGAGGACCCGCGGACCCGTCTCGTGACGTTCACGGGCTCGACCGAGGTCGGGAAAGGGATCGCCGAGAAGGCCGGACGGCACGCGACCCGGGTGATCCTCGAGATGGGCGGGATGGACCCGTTCGTCGTCCTCGAAGACGCGCCCCTCAACGTCGCTCTGCCGGCGGCCGTCCGCGGGGCGTTCGGCTACTCCGGGCAGGTCTGCACGGCGTCCAAGCGGATCCTCGTCCAGGATTCGATCGCGGAGCGGTTCGCGCAGGGCCTCGCCGAGCGGGCCGCCGCGCTGCGGGTGGGGCCGGCGCTGGACGAGAAGACCGAGGTCGGGCCTCTCATCGACGCCGCGTCCGTGGAGCGGATGGAGGGTCTCGTCCAGGACGCGACCGCCCATTCGGCGAAGGTCCTGACGGGCGGGCACCGACCCAAGATCGAGGGCGGCAGCTTCTTCGCGCCGACCGTGCTCGACGCCGTTCCCGAGGAGGCTCGGGTCGCGCGGGAGGAGCCTTTCGGTCCGATCGCTCCCGTGATCCGGTTCACGGACATCGACCATGCCGTCCGGATCGCGAACGGGACCCCCTACGGGCTCCAGGCCTCCGTCTACACGCGCGACATCGCCCGCGGGTTCGCCCTCGCGAAGCGAATACGGGCCGGCGGGGTCCACCTGAACGACCCGACCAACCTCCGGTGGGACGCGCTCCCGTTCGGCGGGGTCAAGGAGAGCGGCCTCGGCCGCGAGGGGCTCCGCTACGCGATGCAGGAGATGACCGAGGTGAAGCTCATCAGCGTGAACTTCGCCGGCGCCTGACGGTCACTCGTTCTTCTCGGTGCCGAGTGGGGGGCCGGGGAGGTCCGGTAGCCCCGGGGTCGGTACCGCGTGGTCGGGGAGCGGGTGCGGGTGGGCTCCCGGGCCGGTCGGGTGTGGCGCCCGTGAGGGCGTCGGGGCCCGCTCGGGGTGGGTCTCGAGGCTCTCGAGGGCGTCCTCGAACGCCGCGAGCCCGCGCTCGAGGAGCTCGTCCTCGATCACCAGCGGCGCCATGAAGCGGAGCACCTGGTCCCAGGCGCCGGCGGTGTGCATCAGCACCCCGCGGGCGAGGAGCGCCGCCCGCATGGCCTTCGCGCGCTCGCCCCACGGGCGGCGGCTCGAGCGGTCGTGGACGAACTCGACCCCGATCATGAAGCCGCGGCCCCGCACGTCCCCAATCGAGGGGTGGCGCGCGGCGAGGGCCCGGAACCGGTCGAGGAGCTGCTCGCCGCGGACGCGGGTACGGTCGATGAGGTCCCCTTCGCGGAGGATCTTCAGGGTCTCGGCTCCCAAGGCGAGCGCGAGCGGGTTCCCGCGGTAGGTGCCGAGGTGGAAGCCGCGGGGGAGCTCGCGCACCAGGTCGGCGCGGTAGGCAACCACCGAGAGGGGGATCCCGCCACCGATCGTCTTGGCCATGCAGAGGATGTCCGGCGTTACCTTCGAGTGCTCGACCGCCCACATCCGGCCGGTCCGGCCGAGCCCGGTCTGGACCTCGTCCGCGATGAGGAGGATCCCGTGGCGGTCGCAGAACTCCCGCAGGGAGGGCAGGAAGTCGTCCGGCGGTACCACGTAGCCACCTTCGCCAAGGATCGGTTCGACCAGGACGGAGGAGATCGAATCGACGCCCGAGGCCGGGTCGTTCACCAGGTGCTCCAGGTAGGAGATCGTCCCCGCAGCGCCGCGGTCCGCACCGAGTACCGGGCGGTAGGGGTCCGGATACGGGACCCGGATGACCGAGCCCCCGGGGAACGAGGTGGTCGCGTGGTAGCGGCGGGCGCCGGTGAGATGGACGACGCCGCCGTGCACCCCGTGGTAGGCGCCCGAGAAGGCGACCGTCCCGCGGCTCTTCGTCACGTGGTCGGCGAGGTTCACCGCCGTCTCGATGGCGTCCCCTCCCGTGACGGTGAAGAAGATGCGGGAGCGGTGACGCATTCCCGGCGGGAGGGACTCCTCGAGCTCCCGGAGGAAACGGATCCGGGCTTCGGTGGGGAGCTCGAGGGCGTGCCAGATCTCACGGGCCTGTTCCTCGAGCGCGGCCACGAGCCGAGGGTGGCGGTGGCCGAGGTTGAGCACCGAGATTCCCGACACCCAGTCGATGAACCGGTTCCCGTCCACGTCCTCGATGGTCGCCCCCTGAGCGACCTTCGGGGCGATGGGAAAGTAATGGGGGTAGCCGATCGCGTCGGTCTCGAGTCGCGCCTGCTCATCGAGGAGCTGACGGGAGCGGGGCCCCGGAGGAGGGTGAAGGATGCGCGGAGCGTCCGGGAAACTCAACCAGTCCCCCTTGTGAGTCATGGAAATCTCCGGACGCGACCAACGTTCCGTTCCATATCAACCCTCGGCACGGGGGACCGGACGGGGGTCCGGCCGACCGTTTCATACGCGACCGTTAAGGCGTCCGCTCGCTCCGGAAGAACGGTTCCCGGATGCCGGCCGCGGAGAATCTGAGCTTGGGCGGGGCGGCCGGGGACGTCGGGTTTCCCGTACTGCGCTCGGGAGAGGAGGTCGACCGGCTTCGACGGAGCGTCGAGCGCCCCCCCGCCGTCGGCCGCTACGTGCTGGCGGGGCTCGGCGCTGTGACCTTAGGATCCGGCGCCGGCCTCGTGCTCGCTCACTACTCCTCGCTCGCGTTCGCGATCCTCGCGTTCGGCCTTCTCCTCATGGTGCTCGGAGCGGTCGAGCACCTCCTCTACCTCCGGGGCCGAGCCCACTGGCCCGAGCAGATGTTGCTGTTCGAGGACGGGCTCGAGCTGGTCCTCCACAATAGCGAGGTCCGCGCGGCCGAGTGGTCCGACCCCCACCTCGACCTCGAGGTTCACGCTCGGGCCCTGAAGTCGGGCGATGGCGCAGAGTACCTCCTCCTCTGGCGGATGGACCGTAAAGTGCCGCCGTGCTCCCTTACCCCGGAGGGGTTCGAGCGCTTGCGGGCCGAAGCCGTCCGTCGGGACCTTCACCTTCAGCAGTACATCCGGGGCAGCGGTCGACGGGAGCTCCGCGTCTACACAATCGGTCCCGCGGTGAAGCCCCCCCCGCCCAAGTCGCCCGCCGACTGGGGTCCGAAGACCCCGTGAGCCGCACCGCGAACGCTAATCGTCCCGCCGGATGCAGGTCGGCGTGCCGAAATCCACCGGGCCCCGCGCCGTCCGGGTCGACACGCATCTTCACCTGAGCCACTGGTGGCCGGACTTTCCCCACACTGCTTACCGGCCGGACGTCGACTACACCGTGCGCGGGCTCCTCGCGGAGATGGACCGGAGCTCGATTGACTACGGGGTGATCATCCAGCTTCACGAGGCCCCGTCGGTGAAGAAGGGGCTCGAGGAGGGACGACGCAACGCGAAGGCGGCGAAGGGCCGCCTCCTCCCGGTGACGACCGTCGACCCGACCCGCGGCGAGGAGGAGGTCCGCGAGGCGATCGACCTGTGGGAGCAGGACTCGTCGATCCGGGGGGTCAAGCTCTACCCCGGGTACCAGGCGTTCTACGTCCACGACCGGCGGGTTGAGCCGATTCTCGAGTTCGCCCACCGCCGGAAGATTCCCGTGCTCGTCCACCAGGGCGACACTCTCGAGACGAACGGGCTCGTCAAGTATGCCCGCCCGATCGAGCTCGACGAGGTCGCGGTCCGGTTCCGGGACGTCCAGTTCGTCCTCTGCCACCTCGGCAACCCATGGATCGACGAGGCGGCCGAGATCCTCTGGAAGAACTCGAATGTCTACACCGACTGCTCCGGCCTCCTCGCGCATCCTTCCGCGCCCCTCTTCCGCCGGATGGTGAAGCAGTGCGCTGCCCGGCTCGAGCAGGCGGTCGTCACGGTCGGTCGCGCCGACCAGTTCCTCTACGGCTCCGACTGGCCGCTCGAGGAGCTCAAGGTGGCCACGGGGGTCGTCGAGTCGCTCGACCTCCCCGAGGAGTACCGTCGGATGATCCTGGGCGAGAACGCGCGCCGCCTGTTCGGCCTTCCCGAACGGCCTCCCCACCGCCCCGGGGCGTCATAAACCAACGGAAGCTCCGTCCCCGAGAGGGGTTCTCATGGACGCGGAGGAGGTCAAACGGATCGTCCGCGAGACGAACTACGTCACGTGGAGGCGGCAGGGCGGATGGGACCCCCTCGTCGTCGTTCGCGCCGAGGGCTCGAGCTTCTGGGACAGCTCGGGCAAGGAGTACCTCGACCTCTCCTCCCAACTGATCGCGACCAACCTGGGACACGGGAACGCCGCGGTCGCCGAAGCGATCGCTGAGCAGGCCCGGAACCTCGCCTACGCCGCTCCCAGCTTCGCCACCGAGGCCCGCGCGAAGGCGAGCGCGGCCCTACTCGAGGTCCTGCCTCCGCACTTGAACCGCTTCTTCTTCAGCACCTCCGGGACGGAGGCGGTCGAGGCCGCCCTCAAGATCGCTCGGGCGGTCAAGAGTCGCTCCAAGGTCGTTTCCCGCTACCGGTCGTACCACGGGTCGACCGCTGCCTCGATCTCCGTCACCGGCGACCTCCGCCGGCGGCCGATCGAGGGTATCGAGCGAGTGCCGGGCACCATCTTCGCTCCGGACTGCTACTGCTACCGCTGCCCGTTCGG
>DASPQC010000071.1:0-71848 GCA_035625165.1 Thermoplasmata archaeon
GGCGTAACCGCCGGAGCCGTCGACCGCCCGGGCGGAGAAGGTCACGCTCTCGCCGACGTCGACCCGGCCCGATCGCGGGGAGCCAAGGATCGATACCTCGTAGAGGAACGTGACGTTCACTGCAAGAGCGACGCGGCTGTATGTCCCGTGGGTGTCGTTCGCCTCGATCTCGATCACGTACGACCCGACCGGAGCGGTGGCCGGGAGGGCGACTGTGAACTCGTTCGTGTAGGGTGGACTCGTTTGGTTCCCGACGAAACTGCCACTCCAGTTGGCGGGGAGGGATTCAAACGCTGTCTGGACGGGGGCATCGGACCGGAAAGCTCCGACCGAGACGTTCCCGACGAGCGCGGCTCCGCTCCCCGTCCGTTCCACGCTCAGCGAGTCCGTTCCATTGGCAAAGTAGGGGTAGTACGGCTCGTTCTCGATGTCGACGGAACAGTTGGGGGGACAACTTCCGCCTCCTGGGTGCGTGGCGACGAATATGCCTTCCGGGCCTCCGGTGGCGAACGGAGTCCACGTCGTCACGAGCCCGATCGGGTTCGCGTCGCTCTCGCCGATGAAGAAATCGTAGGGAACCCGTCCCCCGACGGGCTCGTAGACTTCCTCGTAATCAGTGAAATCGAACGCGTCCACGCTGTTGCACTCGTACAACGATTGAACGACGAATGCCGTTCCGCCCGTGGTGACCGAGTTGTTGAAAGTTGGGGTGTTGGAGCCATTCAAGGTAACATTGAACTGAACGACTCCGCCGGAGATCGACATCGCGAAGACGTACCACGCGCCCCGCGTGAGGTTCGCGGTCTTGTTCGCCCCGTGGTAGTTAGTACAGTTGACACTCGTCGACGAGCCCACCACCCACGCACCATCGTCCGGGCCGAACCCGAGCTGGTCGTACGAGTTGTTGTTGTCGAACACGGAGAGCAGAACGACGTACCCCGACGTGTTGTTCCCGGTGGCTGGGAAGTCGTCGGGAATCTGGATCGTGGTTTGTATTCGAGTGGAGTTCGTGGCGTTCCCAGCGTAGTCGACCCCGGCCCAATATCTCGAACCCGGAGATAGATTCGGAGAGATGTCTCCGCTACCGGGCAGCCACGGTCCTCCCAGAATCCGAGGAAGGTACGTCTCCGGTGTCCGACCCGAATCGATTGTGACAGGGGGTAACCGGCTGTACACGGCCGGAGGGGAGGACCCCGGGTCGGTAGTCGGCCCTCCGTCACGGAGGGAGGAACGGCCGGAAGGAAGGTGCAGCGGTCCCGGGCCCACCATCGAACTCAGGGCGAGTATGAGAGCGACGACCGAGATGAGAAGGACCCGCATCCGCGCAAGGGCTGGCCGTGCCCCTCCTCACCGGTCGAACCGCCTCACCTCACATCTACCTATGCGGGAAGGGTATGACGTAGAAGCGCGACGAGAGTTCGGATCGAGACACTTTCCTTCTTTGACCGACGACCTCGTTGCCGGGCAGGACGGCTCCTCGCCCAGAGCACCAAGTTCTTGTGCGTCGGCTCAGTTGAACGGAACCAGGGGGGTGTGAAGTGTCCCCGCGTGCGCCGGCCCGAGAGAGGTACGACATCGTCATCGTCGGCGCGGGCGCGATGGGGCTCGCCTCGGCCTACCATTTGATTCACGAGAGGCCCGAGGCATCGGTCCTCGTGGTCGAGGCTCGCTCCGGACCCGGGGAGGGGTCGATGGGAGCGAGCAACGGAATGGTTCGGGATGTGTTCAGTTCGGCGGACAACCACACCCTGGCGAAGAACGCGATCGCGTTCTACCGAAGGATGATGGAGGAACACGAAGAGCTTCGGAGCCCCGCTCCGCTCCTCGACCTTTACGGGTACCTTTGGCTCCTCCCGGAGGATCGACTCAAGGAGTATGTTTCGATCGTCTCGCGCAGCGCGGGTTCGATCGACGCCGAGCCGGTCGGCCTCGATGCGGTTGCTTCCTGTCCCGGCCTCGACCTCGCTCCTTCGAGGTGGTTTGAGGGGGACGGCGCCTCGCCTCCGTCACCGATTGTGGGAGGGTTGTTCGGCAGGAACTGCGGCACGGTCGCCCCCGAAATGCTCGCCAGATTCTACCACTCAGAGGCCGCGCGGCGCGGCGTCGAATTTCGGTTCGATACCTGCGTGCAACGGCTCTCTTTCGAGGGCCGTGACGAAATCCTGCTCCACGACGGCTCGAAGATGCCCTTTGCGTTCCAGCGCGAGATGAAGGGGCGCCTGCGTATCTCGCGGGTCCACTTCGGCGACGGCCGGACCGTGGCCGCAGACAAGGTCGTGGTCGCCGCGGGAGCCTGGTCGGAGAAGCTGCTGCACCCCCTTGGGGTCATGACGGGCTGCGCTCCGCGACGCCAGATGCTGTTCTCCATCTCTGGCCCGGTGGTCGAGGAGTTGCTGGGTTGGGAACCTCCCGTGCGGCCCTTCGACACTGACCATGGTCGGTCCCGCTTCCCCTTCCTGATCCTTCCGACCGGCGCGGTGCTCAAGCCGATCTTCCGGCAACGGCAGATGTGGGTCGGGTACGTCGATTGTGTCTCCCACCCCATCGGCACTCGCGAGGACCCAGGGAGGGACGGGCGGCTGGACTACAGCATGGCGGAACTCGGTGACCGGGAAGCGTTTTCGACCGACGTTCTGCCGGCCGTCACCCCGTACTTTCCGAGCTTTGAGACGAACGGTGTCCGGCTGGAAAGCTCGTGGGGCGGCTACTACCATTTCAGCCCGGAAGGTCTTCCGGTGCTCACCGAGGAGCCCTACGGGGTCATTTTCGTCGGCGGGGACTCCGGGAGCGGGGTGATGAAGGCGGACTCGCTGGGTCGGCTCGTGGCGGCCCGGTGCGAAGGAAAACGCGAAGCTCGTCTCGCCACGGGGGATCTCTATCGCGTCGACCGGCTCTCGCTGGAACACCGGGACGTCGAGGACGAGAAGTTCATCCTGTGAACCGGTGAGCTACCCTCGACGCATGCAGTTCGGGGCCTACCGGTCCAGCCTCCCTTCTTGCCGGAACCTGGGCCGGCGGACGCGGCTCACGACGAGCTCATCCGGGATCGGACGATGGCGGCGTGGCGAGGGGCGCGCATCCTCTCGAAGAGATTGAGCGCTTCCTGCCATGCGGCTCTCGCCTTCCCGCCCGTCCCTCGTCGCTGGCAAGCCAGGGCCAGATCCTGGAGCGCGTAGGCTAGGTTCAGTTGGTCGTCGAGCGTGCGCCAAGTGGCGACGCTCCGCTCGAGGTGAGCGACCGCGCCGGGCCAGTCCTTGAGGTGGCCGGCCCACAGGCCGTCCGCCTGGGCGGCTACGGCCTTGGCCAAGTCATGGTCTAGGGTGGCGAGGATCCCCTTGAGCTCGTGGAAAACGGTCTCGGCGGAGTCCTCGCGCCCGAGGCGCAAGTCGACCTGCAACAACCGCAGGTACGTGTCGAGAATCGACCACGTCAGGACGAGGGGAAGGTTGCTCCGGCGCGCTGCCTCCTTCGCCTGTCCCAGCAGGTCCCGGGCCTCGCGGTCCCGGCCGAGCTCCATCAGCATCGACCCCAGGTCATGGGCGTGGAGCCACTGCCCCAGATACTCGGGAGCGCTGCGTGCGGTCTTTTCGGCCGCGACCCGGTAGGCCTCGAACGCACCCTCGAAATCCCCGTCGTAGAATCGGCGCCAAGCGAGCCGCTGCTCGATGACGTCGATGATCGGCACCCCGAACTTCTGGCTCAGGGTGAGAATCGCGTCGCACTCGTCCCGCATCCGCTCGACCCCGGAGGTCCCTGCCGCCATGTACCGGGCCATCGCCTCCTGGGAAAAGAACCGGGCTTCGTGACTCGACTGGATCAGTGCGTCGTACCACCGGAGGGCCGCCCGCGAGTTCCCGGTTAGCGCCTCCTGCAGCGCGGCCACCTGGAGGTACTCATCGAAGCTCAAGGGAGGGCGCGACTCCGGTTCGGCGACGCCACGAAGCTCCTTCCAGCGCTCGAAGTGCTGTCGGGCGGCCGCGAGGTCGGTGATGCTGGAGGTGCCGGCGAGGCTGAGGAGCGCCAGAGCTTCTGTTTCGGTCCGGCCGAGATGGGTGGAGAGAGCGAGCGCCTCCTCGCACAGCCGTCGGCCCTCCTCCGCCCGCCCGAACCAGAAGAACCCGTACGCAGCCTCCGCGCAGAAGCGAGAAAGCTCGGGCCCGGGAGGATGGCTGCGGAACCGCCGGAAGGCGGCGTCGCAGTACCGGAAGAAGGAGTGCGCGTCATTGCCGGACTCCCAGTACGCGAGCGCGATTCGTCGGTAGAGGTCGGCGGCGCGCAGAAGGTCAGGGGCCTCTTCGGAGGCGCGGGCCGCCTCATTCCAGCACTCGACCGCCCGCTCGGTCTCTCCGAGGGCGTAGTGGGCGGCCCCCAGTCGCTCGAGAATCCTCCCGCGTCCGCCCGCATCCCCCGAAGATCGGAGGAGCTCGAGGGTTTCCCGGTAGCGATCCGCCGCGACCTCGTGAGCGTAGACCTTCGACGCGTGCTCCGCCGCCCGTACGAGGTAGTCGACCGCCTTCGGAAGGTCACCCGCCTGACGGAAGTGGTTCGCCAGCTCCTCGAGATGGTCGTCGATCCCGCCGGCGAACTCGCTCTCGATCGCCCGCGCGACCTTGAGGTGGTGGGACCGGCGGCGGACGGTGGTAAGTCCGTCGTAGATCACTTCGTGCACTGGCCGGTCGCGGAAGACGTAGACCGTTCGGCCCCCCTTGCGACGCTCCTCCTTCAGCAATCCGGCGCGGAGGGCGGCGTCCATCCATCCGGAGAGCTGGTCCTCGCCGGCTTCGACCACTCGATTGAGTACCGCGGCGTCGAACTCCTGGCCGACCACCGATGCCCACTGCAGGACATCAAGGGTGGTGGCGTCGAGCCCTTGAAGGCGCTCATCAAGCACGCCGCGGACGGAGGACGGGAGCGAAATCTCGCTCTCCGGCTTCAGGTTCCAGCCGTCCGTCGTGCGGACGATCGCCCCGCCGCGAATGACCTCCTGGAACACTTCCTCCACGAAGAACGGATTGCCGCCGGTCTTGCGATGGATGAGGTCGGCCAGCGACGAGGAGACCTCTTCCCCCAGCATGCCCCGCCCGAGCTGGCCCACGCTGGGAGGGCTCATCCCCGATAGCGCAACCGATTGAAGCCGTCGATCCCGGTTGAGCTCTCCTAGAAATCGACCCAGGGGCGTGGGACCGGAAACGGCGACCGGACGATAGGTGCCTAACACTCCGATGGCACTGCCCGTCGCGCTTCTCAGGAAGTGATGCAACAGCTGGAGCGAAGCCGGGTCCGCCCAGTCGATGTCCTCGAAGAACAGGAGGAGCGGTTGATCCCGGGCGAACGCGAGGAAGAACTCGCTGACTCCATCGTAGAACCGGAGCCGCTCCTCCGCGGGGCCGCCGGGGGCCAGCTGGGCGAGGGGGCCGGTCTTCTCGGAAATCTCCGGGACGACCTTCGCCAGGTCCGCGGCAAAGTAACCGCACAGACGCAGAAGATGCTCCCGCGGCTCCTCGCGGACGACCCGCCGGAGGAGATGTACCCACGGCGCGTACGGGACTCCGGAGTGAACTTCGGTGCAGACGGCGGTCAGGTTCCGGATCCCGTGCAGTGTGGCATAGGCTTGGGCCTCTCGGGCCAGCCGGCTCTTGCCCGAACCAGCGTCCCCGGAGAGGAACATCGCCGCACCCTTCCCTTCGGGAATGGTGTCGGTGAACGCGTGCAGCCGCTGGATCTCCTCGACACGATCGACCAGCGGACTCTCCCGTTCGGCGAACTCCCACGGTCGAACCGGGGGCTCCCGGGTCGCGCCGGTCGGTCCGGTGGGGACGGGCCAAGGAATCTCGACTCGGTACAGCGTGACCGGCAATCGAACCCCCTTGAGAGCGGCCGGACCCAGCTTGGTACACGGGTAGGGCAACCGCGTGCCAATCTGTTCGAAGACGGCGTTCGAGAGGCAGATCCCCCCGGGTTCCGCCATCGGCAGGATTCGGGAGGAGAGGTTCACCGTGTCGCCGAGCAGGTCTCCCCCCTCGGGGACCACGGGTCCCAGGTGGATCCCTATCCGGAGGGTGATTGGTCCGGCCGGCGACGTCCGGTTCCTCTCGGAAAGGGTCCGCTGGACCTCCACGGCGCACTCGGCCGCATCCAGTGCGTCCGAGAACTCGACCATGAAACCGTCCCCGATCGTCTTGACCTCGCGCCCGCGGAACCGCGTGAACAGTGGTCGCACGAGTGCCCGGTGCTCATCGAGGAGACTCAGCGCCAGTGGTTCGTCCCGCTGGGTCAGCGCGGTGAACCCCACCATGTCGGTGAACATCACCGCGGCCACTCGACGGGCCGACACAAGCCGAAACCGGCCTCGGCTTTCTAAAGTAGTCGGTTACCGGCTTTCCGGCCGACGAGGCGCGCGGGGAGCCTTGCGTGCTCGGCCCCAGGCAAATTCCGGGCGCCTACGTGATCGTGGATACTGTGGTAATCGTCACCCGCCCGGGCTCATGCACCGGGCGAACTTCGGCCGTCAGGAGGTACTTCCTCTTCCGGTTGGCTTGGAAGAGCCGGCGGTTGGGGCTCAGCGAGAAGTAGTCCTGCTCGTAGCCGACGGGGATCCGGCCCCCGCCGTCGAGCTCGAGCACGTAGCGGCCCACGCAGTGGAGCTGGTTCGGGGGACGGACCTCGATCCGCTCCCGAATGCCACTCACCTTCGAGACGGTGGCATGCTGCACGCGCCCGTGCACGACCTGTTTCGAGGTGAGAACCCCTCCGGCGACTGTGGCCTCCTCGAAGTGGGTGAGGGTTCCGTCGCCGAAGTTGGTGGTGCGACGCGAGATGAAGCGTCGGCCGAGAAGTTCTACCGGATTCGTGAGCCGCTGGCCGTGGACCGGTTTGGCCCCGACGAAACACCGCGGCATGGGGATTGCGTACCCATCGGGGCACACCGAGAACACCGCGTCCGCCAAGTCGGTCGTGATGACGCCCTGCTTCGTCCCCGCGACCGAATCCACGGTCAGGGTACCGGAAGCGGTGAAGCTCCCGTCGTTGATGACTCCCGTCAGGGAAACAGAGACTTGAGTTATCGCGGCCACTCGCCCGAGAAGGGGTTGCCACTATTTGGACCCGCGCTCGGCCGCGGAGCCCGCCGCGTGCCGGGGGCCGGCAAAAGGGACGCCTTCGGATGCCGGTGCGTGACCGGGGGTCTACTGTGGACGCGACAGCTCCGTCGTCACGACCTCCGAGTAGAGGAACTCGTTCGGATGCCGTTCCTTCCGCTTCCGGGCCTCCGTCTCCATCATTCGCAGCTCGTTCCTTCGGGTCTTCCCGCTGAGGGTCTTCGGTAGCTCGGTCGAGAACTCGAGAATCCGCGGGATCTTGTACGGCGCGAGCTTGGTTCGGGAAAAGAGGAAGATGTCGCGGGCCAAGTCGGCCGACGGTTGCTCCCCGGGTCGAAGGATCACGAACGCTTTGACGAGCGCTCCGCGGACCGGGTCGGGGCTCCCGACGACCGCCGCCTCCGCGACGGCGGGGTGCTCGATCAACGCGCTCTCGACCTCGAAGGGTCCGATCCGGTAGTCCGAGGACTTGATCACGTCGTCCGCTCGGCCGACGAACCAGAACCGGCCGTCCGGGTCCCGGTAGGCTCGGTCCCCGGTGAGATACCACTCTCCGCGGAATGCTTTCGCGTTCACCTCGGGGGAGGCACCCAGGTACCCGGCGAACAAGCCGGGAGGCCTTGGCCGGAGATGGACGGCGATGTTCCCCTCCTTTCCCGGTTTCGCCTCCACCCCCTGTTCGTCCACGACCCGCACGTCGTAGAGGAACGATGGCCAGCCCACCGAACCCGGCTTGATCTCACGGCCCGGGAGATTGCCCACCATCAGGGTCGACTCGGTCTGGCCATAGCCATCCCGCAGCGTGACTCCCGTGCCCTTGCGCCACGCATCGATGACCTCGGGATTGAGCGGTTCTCCGGCGCTGACGCACTCGCGGAACCGGAAGTGATACTTGGAGAGGTCCTCCAAGATGAACATCCGCCAGACGGTGGGAGGCGCGCAGAAGGTGGTGACCGCATGCTCCTGGAGGACCTCCAGCTGACGTCGGGCATCGAATCGCCCGGAGTAGTGGTAGGAAAGGTTGGTTGCGCCGACGTTCCACGGGGCGAAGAAGGAGCTCCACGCAAACTTGGCCCAGCCCGCCTGACTGATGTTCGAGTGGACGTCCCCCGGACGCACCCCGATCCACGCGGACGTCGTCAGGTGGCCGATCGGGTAGCTCTCGTGAGTGTGCGTCACGACCTTCGGCAGTCCGGTCGTGCCGGAGGTGAAGAACTCGAACAAGGGGTCGCTCGAACGAGTCGCGGCCGCCGCCGCCTCCGCAGGCTCGGTACGGCTGGCCTCCACGGACGTCCAGCCCGGCCGTTCCCCTCCAGCGAGGAGCTTGATGGGGATCGGTTGTCCCATCGACATCTCGGCCCAGTCGATCTTCTTCGCACTCAGGCCGTCGGCCAGGACCGCGCCGGGTCGGAGCTGACGGAACCGGTACTCGAGGTCCGACGGAGTGAGGATGGTGGCTCCGGGGACCAGGACGAAACCGCCCTTGATGGCCGCATAGTAGGAAAACCAGACCTCCGGAAAGACAGGCAGCATCACGAAGATCGGCTGCTTTTCCTTGAGCCCCTGCCGCCGAAGCAGGTTCAGAAAGCGGTTCGCTCGCTGAACGAACTCCTGGTACGACAGGTGCAACTCGTGCCCCTGATCATCTGCCCAGATGAGGGCGACATGGTCGGGGTTCCGGGCCATGTGGCGGCCCTCGAACACATCCTGCGCCCAGTTGAAGCGGTCGGGGACCTCGACCCTCCCCCGGCTGAGAGCATCGATGTCTCCCCGCTCCAGGAGGTCTAGAGCGACCGAAAGAGCGATCATAGAGGCCTCGGCGACATCGAGCGGGCCCGGCTACTTACGGTTGCCCGGTGACGAGCTCTAGCACGTTAGCCGGAACCAAGGGTCGGCCGAACCGCGGTCCACCGGAGCCGGCAGGAATCGAGAGGGGCCAGGGACCTTCGCACCCAAGGACAACCCTAAGACGTCACGTCGGGATTCGCCACCGTGGCCGGGCGCGTGTGCGGCCGGTGTGGTGGGCCCTTGGCCCCGGACGCCACGGTCTGCCCTTGGTGCGCGACACCGGTGCAGGCGCAGACCAAGGTATCCTACGAGCGCCCGGCGTGGATGATCTACGGCTTCGATGAAGAGGACGACCTAGACGACCAGCTGAGGACGGCCCTGATCCTCGGGTTGGTGCTCCTAGTGATCGGCGCCACCCTCCTCGCCCTCTACGTCTGGACAGCCCCGAGCTGTCCGGGAGTGAAGTCGTGCGATGGGTTTGGGCCGTTCGCAGTCGGGATCGGTATCCTGCTCACCCTGATCGGATTATTCGCGCTCGCTTCGTGGGCTTACATGCGACCTCGCAGGATCGCCTTCTAGCCGACCGGTCGGGTCCCGGTTAGGACACGCCGCGTCAATTGGGCTGTGCCAGGTTCGACTCTAAAGGAGTGGACCTCGGCTCAGGGTGTCGGCGGCGGTGGTCCAACTCCGGTTCCGCCAGACGGGGGAACCGCAGTGGGCCCGGTCGTGGCCGCGCCGGGTGGGACCGGAGCACCCGGCGGAACAGAATAACCGGCCGGCTCAACCTGCAGCGACTTGGGTTTCACACGGACCTGGATCGTTTCGGCCTTCGGAGTGATGAGGTTCCATCCGGCCTTGAGGATCGAAGCGCCGACGAGATACTCGATCCCGAGGAACATGAACGTCACGAGGAAACGTCCGTTGAAGGAGCCGTTGATGCTGCCGTTTCCCCCGCCGCCCCCGCTCCCCCCGAGCTGAAAGACGTTGTAGGTTCCCGAGGGCGGACTTTGAGTGTAGTGATAGGCCTGGTAGAACCCGAACAGAAGAATGGCCAGGCCGATGGCGGTCAGAGCGCATCCGAGTGACTTCTCGAGAGCCCGCTCCATGCGACGGATTTTCTCGCGACGCGTGGATAAACTCTCTGTTCGACTCTCCTTACGAACTTCTCACTCACTCGTGAAATGGCACCTCCCTCCCGAACGAAAGTCGCTCAGGGCCCGAGGGATGCCTACATGAGGATTCCTCCCATCCGCGTCGGGGGTAGCATGCCCTCAAAGCGGAGGAGCTCGTCGCGCCCGAGGCGCCCGGAGACCCGTCTGTACGCGCCGGTAAACGGGCTTAGCATGTACTACGAGGTACATGGCGACGGATTCCCGATGGTGCTGATTCACGGGGGCGCCGCCTCGACCGAGATGTTCTCCGACGTCGTCGGTCCCCTCTCCCGACACCGTCGGGTCATCGCAGTCGACCTCCAGGCGCACGGCCGCACCGCCGACGTGGACCGCCCGCTTCGCTACGAGACAATGGCGGCCGACATCGCCGCATTGATCGAGCATTTGGGCCTCGAGCAGGCCGACGTGATGGGCTATTCGCTCGGGGGGGGCGTGGCCCTGCGTACCGCGATTCAGCATCCCGGCATCGTTCGGAAACTCGTCATCACTTCGGCTCCCTGCCGGTTCGAAGGCTGGTATCCCGAGGTTCGGGAGGCGATGATCCGGCGGGGACCGGACGTCGAGGAAGGGCTGCGACAGATGCCGATGTACGAGGTCTACCAGCGGGTCGCGCCTCGTCCCGAGGATTGGCCGGTGCTGCTCGCGAAGCTCGCCGACCTACTCGCGCGACCCTACGACTGGACCGCGGATGTGGCTCGACTCTCCACCGCCACCTTGGTCGTCGCCGGTGACGCCGACAGCATCCGGCCGTCCCACCTCGTCCAGTTCTTCGATGCCTTGGGCGGAGGCCGGGCCGATGCCGGTTGGGACGGTGCACGACGGCCCCTCTCTCGTCTCGCAATCCTTCCCGGTACGACCCACTACGACATCTGCTCCTCTCCGCTGCTCCCCGAGGTCGTCGCTTCGTTCCTCGGCGGCTGAGTTCGAGAGCGGGGCGGACAGCCCCTCTTTCGCTGTCGAGTTGGAATCACGCTTAAGGCCGCGCGGCGGGCTGGCCTCTCACGAGGGGATACGATGGTCGGTGCACGAGACCTCCAGTGGTTCGAAGAGCTGCCCTGTGCGGTAACGGTGTGCGACAACGACTACACGATCCTCTACTTGAACGGACGATCGGCCGAAGTGAACGCGAAGGACGGGGGGAAGGCCCTCGTCGGGAAGAACATGATGGACTGCCATCCTCCCGAGGCGCAGAAAAAACTCGCGAGCGTCATGGCCTCCGGGCGGCCCAACGTCTACACCATCGAACGGAACGGCGTGAAGAAGATGATCTACCAGAGCCACTGGCGAAGGAAAGGACGCGTCGCCGGACTCGTGGAGATCACGTTCGAGCTGCCCGAAGAGATACCGCACTTCGTGAGGACCTGAACCCCCGTCCTCGACGCGGGGTGACCTACGGATCCGGGGCCGGGTGGTCCAAAGCTCGCCTCACTCTGATCGGACGAAGGGACACGGCGGCCCTGCCCGTGGTCGGGGGGGACCGCGAGTCTCGGGACCCCGCGGGTCCCAGCGAACGCCAAGAGATATTGCCCTCGGCGGCTCACCTAGGGTGATCGACCCGGGGCGTCATGTGTCCCGTCCCCGGGCTGCGGAGGTGTCTGCCATGGAGTACAAGTGGACAGTTCTCTCGAACACCACCCTCGGCGCCCTCATGGCCGCGATCAACGGGACGATCATCCTGATCTCGCTGCCCGTCATCTTCCGCGGCCTGAACGTCGACCCGTTCCTCGCGAGCAACTTCACACTCCTCATCTGGCTCCTGATGGGCTACGGAATCGTCACCGCGACACTGCTCGTCACGTTCGGCCGGATCTCCGACATGTGGGGCCGGGCCCGGATGTACAATCTCGGCTTCGCTATCTTCGCGGTCGGTTCCGTCCTCCTCTTTCTGACACCCAACACCGGGACCATCGGAGCCTGGGAGCTGGTGGGGTTCCGAATCGTTCAGGGGATCGGCGGCGCGTTCCTGTTGGCCAACTCGGCCGCGCTCATCACCGACGCCTTTCCGCACTCGGAACGGGGAAAGGCGCTCGGCATCAACCAGGCCGCAGCGATCGGAGGGTCGGTTCTGGGGTTGGTCTTGGGAGGACTGTTGGCCGGCATCCCGGACATCCACCTGGGGCCCCTCCTCCTTCCGTCCTGGCGGGTGATCTTCCTCGCGAGCGTCCCGTTCTCCCTCGCGGGAACGGTGTGGGCGTACCTCAAGCTGCATGACATCGGCCAGATCCGGAAGGGCCAGCACATCGACTACATCGGGAACACCACGTTCGGGGTCGGCCTCACAGTCCTGCTGGTCGCGGTCACCTACGGTCTCCTCCCGTACGGCGGGCAGAGCATGGGCTGGTCGAGTCCGTGGGTGTGGGCCGGCGTCATCGTGGGCGTCGCGCTCCTGCTCGCGTTCCTGTTCGTCGAGACGCGGGTCCGCGACCCGATGTTCCGCCTCGAGCTGTTCCGGATCCGGGCGTTCGCTGCCGGGAACCTCGCGGGGCTGCTCGGCTCGATCGCCCGCGGCGGCGTGATGTTCATGATGATCATCTGGTTCCAAGGGATCTGGCTCCCGCTCCACGGCTACGCGTTTTCCCAGACCCCGTTCTGGGCGGGGATCTACATGCTCCCCATGCTGGTCGGCTTCGTGACGATGGGGCCGCTGAGCGGCTGGCTCTCCGACCGGTTCGGCGCCCGCTATCTCGCGAGCGCGGGGATGGCCATCGGCGCGGGGACGTTCGTCGCGTTCCTCTTCGTCCCCTACAATTTCGTCTACTGGGAGGTCGGCACGCTCCTCTTCGTGCAGGGCTGCGGCATGGGGATGTTCGCCGCGCCGAACACCGCTGCGATCATGAACGCGGTCCCGGCCGAGCATCGCGGGGCGGCCTCGGGGATGAGGGCGACGCTGCAGAACTCGGGAATGCAGCTCTCCCTCGCGGTGTTCTTCACCATCGTCATCGTCGGTCTCTCGAGCGGGCTGTCGGGTTCGGTCTCCCACGCCCTCACCTCCGCGGGGGTCACCGGGCCCGCCGGCCCAACGCTCTCCCAGATGGTCTCCTCCGACCCCACCGGGGCGCTGTTCGGGGCGTTCCTCGGGTATAGCCCGATGGCCGGGTACCTTCACGAGCTCGCGTTGATCAACGCGAGCCTCGCGAATTCGATACCGGCGTCAGTCAACGCGACGCTCCTCTCAAAACAGTTCTTCCCGAACGCGGTGGCCCCGGCGTTCCTCAACGGGATGGACGAGGCGTTCCTCATCTCCGCCGTCCTCACGGGGGTCGCGGCGGTCGTCTCCCTGATGCGAGGCGGTCGGTACGTCCACGAGCTGCATGCGGAGACCGCACAGGGCGAGGCGCCCGCGACGGTCGGAGTGTCCGCGAAGACGGTGGAACACCACTGAACCGAGCGGTTCCGAACGAACCTCACACCGCCGCGTAGACCGGATAGGCCGGGGTCCACTGGGTGGCGACCACCCGGGCCCGGAGCTCCTTCGGCGTGGTCGCCGGCGCGTGACCCGTGCGCTGGGCCTCGGTCCCGGCGGCCACCGCGATCTCCACCGCGACCCGCCGGAGGTCATGGACCGGCGGTAGCAGGGGGGCCTTGGGGTCCTCGTGGGTCGGAGAGTTGTCGGCGAGCGACCGGGCCGCCGCCAGGATCATCCCGTCGGTCACGCACCGGGACCGGCTCGCGACGGCGCCGAGCCCGAGGGCCGGGAAGATGTAGACGTTGTTGCACTGAGCGATCGGGAAGGTCCGGTCGCCGAACCGGACCGGGGCGAACGGCGACCCCGTCGCAATGACCGCCCGGCCGTTCGTCCACCGAAGGAGGTCCTCCGGAAGGGCCTCCGTCTTGGTGGTCGGGTTCGAGAGGGGCATCACCACGGGGCGTTCGACCGCGTCCCCCATCGAGCGGACCAGCTTCTCATCGAACGCCCGAGGCACGGTGGACAGGCCGATCAGGATGGTCGGGTGGACCTCGCGGACGACGTCGCTGAGCCCGACAAAGTTGGGGGTCCCTTTCGACCAGCTCGAAACGTCCTTCCAGGGATGCGCGTAGACCCGTTGTTCGGGCTTGAGTTCCGAGCGCTCCGTGTGGAGGAGCCCCTTGCGGTTCACGAGATAGAAGCGCATCCGGGCCTCCGCGTCGGGCAGGCCATCGGCCATCATCGCGGCGCGCAGGCAGTCCGCGACGCCGACACCGGCGGAACCGGCCCCGAAGATCGCCACCCGCTGGTCCTTCATCCGGGTGCGAGTGACCTGCAGGGCCGAGAGAATCGCGCCCAGGGCCACGGCGCCCGTGCCCTGGATGTCGTCGTTGAAAGTGAGGAGGCGGTCTCGGTACTTCTCGAGGATCGGGCGGGCGTGGTCGGCCCCGAAGTCCTCCCACTGGAGCAGCGTTCCCGGGAGCTCCTGACAGACGGCGGCCACGAACCGCTCGATGAACTCGTAGTAGTCCGGTCCCGTCAACCGTTCGTGTCGCCAGCCGAGATACTCGGGGTCGCGGAGCCGGTCGATGTTGTTCGTCCCGACATCCAGCACGATGGGGAGGGTCCGCTCCGGACGAATGCCCCCGATGAGCGTGTAGAGCGACAACTTACCGATCGGAATCCCGAGCCCGCCGGCCCCCTGGTCGCCGATGCCGAGGATCCGCTCTCCGTCCGTGACCACGATGACGTCGACCTCGGGGTTGGGGCGGTGATGCAGCAGTTGCTGGATCTGGTCGCGCAGGGGGTACGGGATGAACAACCCGCGGGGGCGGCGGTAGATGTGGCTGAACTCCTGGCAACCTTGGCCGACCACCGGGGTGTAGACGATCGGCATCATCTCCTCCATGTGGTCCAGAAGGAGACGGTAGAACAGCACCTCGTTCGTGTCCTGGAGGGCCCTCAGGTAGATGTGCCGCTCGAGGTCGTCCGTCTTGCGGCGGAACGCTTCGTATGCCCGGACCACTTGCTGGTCCAGGGTCTCTACCTGGGGCGGCAGGAGCCCGTGGAGCCCTAGGGCGCTCCGCTCGTTCTCAGTGAAGGCGGTACCCTTGTTGAGGAGGGGCTGCTCCAGCAGCTCCATCCCCCGGTATTGCGGCAGCGGGCACACGGTCCCTGCTGGCAAATCCCGCTCGGACGTCCCCCGGTGCGGAGCGATTACTTGCATCGATACCCCCGTGGGCGGGCGAGCAGATGTAGCCGTTGTCAACGGCGGTTGACAGGATTCCGACGACCGGGCCGGCCCGGGTCGGCCCTGGCCCGCCGACGCGGGTAGACGCCTGGGAAAAACTGCTGGAGGCGACCTACTTCCGGGGCTTGACCGCGGTCCTGCGTCGGGCCGGGCGCATACCCGTCGGTTCCCAGAGGGCGATCAGATTCCCCTCGGGGTCCGCTCCGATGAAGCTCCATCCCATCCCGGGAACCTCCATCTTCCCGACGACCTCCGAGCCACCCGCGGCCTTGAACGTCTCGATCGCGGGGTCGATCTTTTCGACCGCGACGAAGTTCCGGGGGCGTTCCGCGGGGTCGGACCTTTGGTACATCCCGCCGCCCACGCTCTTCCCTTGGGGCCCGGTGCGGATGAGCCAGTAGCTCATGCCGGGCATCTCCACCTTCTCGAACTCCCATCCAAAGACCTTCCGGTAGAAGTCCGAGAGCCGCTCGACGTCCGTGGCCGGGATCTCGAAGTGAACGATCGTCTTCACGACCATAGGGTTCCTCGGCGCCGAACCGATTCGGGGGTTATTACGCCAGCCTTCGTAATCTCGGTGGCCCTTCGCACCTCGGTCGAAGGACCCTAGCCTAGCTCCTTCTCGGCCGATCGGAGGGCCTCGCTCACATCGTGGACCTCGGGGATCTCCCAGACCGAATCTTGCAACGAAAACTTCCACGCATGAGCTTCGGGCACGAGGGTGGCCTCCCGCACGACGACCTCGATTGGTATGAGGGCGGCGCGCTGGACCCCAAACTCCTCACCGAACAGGACGGCCGCCAGCTGGTCGAACGGCTTGGAATCGAGGTCCTTGAAGTCCGACAGCTGCCGGGACCGGTTCGACCGCGTGAGTCGCTTGGCCTTGACCTGATAGCGGATACCGGCGGCGTCCACCGCGTCGAACCCTGCGACCGAGCTCCGCTGGATCTGCCATTGGAACGCCTTGCTGAACAGGAGCTCCGCGTAGTCCCCCGCGGGGGAACCCGACCCGCGGAGGACGCCGCGGTTCCTCAGCTCCTCGAGAACGGTCACGTATTGGCGGAGAAGCTCCCGGACGCTGGGCGCCCCGGATACCGTGTCGGTCACGGACGACGTCCGGACGGACGAGGCCGATTATTAGCCTGAGGCTGCACGCGAGGTAAGGCGCCTACCTACCCGCGGGTGAGGTCGTAGACGTGGGCGAGGTTTTCGTGGAAGAACGACCGGAAGACCCACCCGTTGAACGCTTCCGGCATCGGGATCCGGCGGAGCTCCTCCCGAGAGAGGCCGGACCGGTGGGCCGTTCTCGCCAGGTCGAGGAGGACGCGGAGATACTCCTGGATCGCAAGAATGTCGGCCCTCTGCCCGAGGGGTCCATGTCCGGGGAGCACTCGCTCGACTCCGAGGTTGCGGACGGCATTCAGTATCTCGATCCACGGCTCGGCGAACCCGTTCGTCACACCGGGGTGAAAGCCGATGGAGAGGAGGTCTCCGAGGAAGCCCACCTTCTCGTCCGGTAGGAAGGCGACCACGTCACTGGGCGAGTGGCCACCGCCGAAGGTCATCACCCAGAGCTCCCGCTTCGGTCCCCTCAGGGCCAGGCGGTCGTCCACGAAGAGGTCCGGGCCGGGAATCGCGGTCCCCTTGGGAGTCGCGAGGATTCCCTCGAACCACCCTTCGAACACGACCCGGTCTCGGGGCGGCATCTCGGGGACCCCGCGCCGAATGTTCTCGAGCTCCGCGGGGACGCTCTGTCGGTCGCTCTCCAGCGCCTGTAGGGCGCCTTCGTCCATCAGTTGGCGGACCTTGCGGGTCGACACGATACGGACCGACGGGAAGGAGGCGTTGCCGCGGACGTGGTCACCATGGAAGTGACTGTTGATGAGGTAGGTCACGGGATGTCCGGTGAGCCGCTCGGCGGCCCGGCGCAGGTCGGCCCCGGCCTGGGGGGTGAGCATCGAATCGAAGACCGCGGTTCCGTCCCCCAGGTCGACGATGCCGCTGTTGCACAGTCCAAAGCCGGTGTCGGTCGCGATGGCTACAAACACCCCGTCAGCGACCGGGCGGAGGGTAAAGTGCGGGGAGGAGAACTCGATCTCGGGCATGCTCAGGATTCCCCCAGGCTCGCGGACTACTTCGGACTTCGGTCGGGTACGGGTCACGCCCGCTGTCCGAACGACCAGCCTTCCTTGTCGATGACGTCAAAGAGGTTGCCGTCCGGGTCGGCAAGGGTCACGAAATCGTGACCCTTCTCCGCCGGCCGGCGAAGCGTGGCCCCTAGGCGAATCAATCGGTCGACCTCGGCCCGGGGGTCGGTGCTGTAGAGGTCGAGGTGGAGCCGGTAAGGCTCGAGCGGCCCCTCGCTCGTGAGGTTGAGCGAGATGTTCGGTCCAACCCCGAGTGGGTCCTTCAGGATCACCCCGTCCGGCTGCGGAGGGTCCCGCGGTACCAAGTGCAGGGCCTCTTGCCAGAAGGAGACCATTCGGGCGAGGTCGGTGCAGTCGATGACGATGGAGCCGACCCAGAGATGTCCGGTGACGGTTACAGGAGCGCTCGAGCTCGCGACGCGGAGAGCTGCCATTGAGCCTCCCGCACCGGAAGCTGTCCGATGAACCTTGGGTCGTCCTGGGGCGCAGAGTGCGCGGGCGACAACGTCCGTGGCGAGGGGCGCCGCCGTACCGCGGGTTGGACCGTCGGTTGAAGGTGGGAGGCATCCCCCTTCCCTTCCTCGGATAGGTTAACAGCCCCGAGATTCGCTCCGTTGGAAGCGAGGAGCTCCCCCCGTGACGGTCAACCTACGGATCAGCCTCACGGTCTTCAAGATCGGATTCCTGGTGGAAAGCGCCAGCGGATTCGTTGCGCTCTTCGGAAGCTCCTCGCAGCTCCCCCTCCACGGTTACCTCATCCTCCTGAGCCCCGTGTTCTCCGCCGTCGGAATCCTCTTCCTCTGGGTCGGTCGCCACGAATGGAACGAGCTCCACCGGACCCGCGTTCGCTACGCGAGCGTCGCCTTCGAAGTGAACGTGGTCGCGATCGCACTGGCGGCGGCGCCGATCGCCTATCTCTCCGTCACCGGCGGCCCCACCCCGCCCGAGTGGGTTCAGCTCGAGTTCGGTGCGGCGGCGGCCCTGATCTTTGGACTCACCTTCGTGACCTATGCCTTGGTCGCGGCCCACTTGGTCGGACGCGTGGGGGAGGTCGCGATGGGAGTCGGGCTCGCCTGGTCGATCCTCATCTCTGCACTGATCGGCATCGTGCTTTCGCCTCAGCTCCATCCGATTGTTCGGACCATCGTGGCTCGGTCGACGGCCGTCACCTCGATCGCTCAGCCGATCACCCTCCTCGACGCCCTGCTCGCGTTCAGCTACCTCGCGTTCTTCATCGCCTTTGTCGACGCTCACTACCGCGTCGCGAAGGGGATCGTCTCGTAGAGCTGGAACCGGCCGGCGGTCAAGGAAGAAGGCTCGCCTCCCTCCTCTACGGCACGGCCGCCCTCCCCGGCGAGATGAACTCCCAAATACGGAAGGATTATCCCCGAATGCTCCGAGACGGGGGTTGAGCCGGGGCCACGGCTCGCCGGCGGAAGGGGCGGCGATGAGATTCCGGGATTCGCTCGCTCGGTTGGACTCCGAGGGCCAACTGACCCACGTCTCGAGGCGCGTGAGCCCGCGGTACGAGATCCCGGCCCTTCTCAAGCAGTACGACGGTCACCCGATACTGTTCGAGAACGTCGAGGGAAGCACGATTCCGGTCGCTGGCAACCTCCTCAGCAGCATGGACCTCCTCTGCGAGAGTCTCGGGTTTCGGAAGGAGGAGTGGATCGATCGACTCAACGGCGCCGTGAGCGCCCCCGGACCGATCTCGGAGGGACCGGGCGATTTCGACGGTTTCGAACCGGATCTCGACCTCGTGCCGATCCTCACCCACTACCCCAAGGACCAAGGGGCGTACATCACCTCCGGGGTCGTATTTGCCCGTAGGGGGAACGTCCAGAACCTCTCATTCCACCGTCTCTCGCGAATCGGCAAGGACCGCTTCGTCGGCCGACTGGTCGAGAAACGCGACCTCCACACGATGTACGTGGAGGCGAAGGAGCACGGCGAGGACCTCGACGTCTCGGTCGCCCTCGGCAACCGATCCGGGGTGCTGGTCGCAGCCGCCACCAGCGTAGAGCGTGGCACGTACGAGCTCGGAATCGCGGCCGCGTTAGAGCACGGTATCGAAGTCGCGCGGGCGAGGACGAACCGCACCAGCTACCCGACGGACACCGAGATCGTTCTCGAGGGGAAGATCCTCCACGACGAGACGACCAACGAAGGGCCGTTCGTCGACCTCACCAACACCTACGACGTCGTGCGAGTGCAGCCCGTCTTTGTCATCGACCGGATCGTGATGGGCAAGCACCCTGTCTATCACGCGCTCCTCCCCGGGGCCAACGAGCACCGGCTCCTGATGGGCGCTCCGAGGACCCCCATTATCCACCAGGCGCTCCGCGCGGGGGGGATCGACGTCGTGAACGTCTTCCTGACCGAGGGCGGGAGCGGCTGGCTGGACGCCGTGGTCGCGATCCGAAAGCGGAACGACTCCGACCCGAAGCTCGCGATTGAGGCAGCGATCCGCGGGCATCGGAGCCTGAAGAAGATCACGATCGTCGACTCCGACGTGGACGTCACGGACCCACACCAGGTAAACTACGCCGTCACGATGTACTGGGAGGCGGGGAAGGAGGTCGTGATGAAGGGCGTGAAGGGCTCGAGCCTCGACCCGATGGCCAGCTCCGACGGCATCGGGAGCAAGCTCGCGATCGACGCGACCCGGCCGTTGGTCCTCCCACCGGAGAAGGAGCTCAAGATGCGACGGGCCGAGATGGCCCGGGGAGGGTGACGGCCGGCCCGATGGAGGTGCTCGAGACCCAACAGCAGATCTCGTGGCTGGACGACGTGGACACCCACGGTGTCGTCATCAACCCTCATCACGAACTTCACGGGAGGAGCCTCGCCGGCTGCGAGCTCCATTTCCCCTCGGCCTCCGGTTCCACCGTCGGCTCGGACCGCATCGTGAACCTCGCGGTCCGCGGCTTCGCCCCGAAACGGATCGTGCTCGACCGGGTCGACCCGATCACGATGTGGGGGGCGATTCTCGGGAAGATCGACGTCGAGATCCGCGGAACGACGCCCCGCCCGGTCGACCGGAGCAAGGTCGAGCGTCTCGGGGTCGAGCCGGAGATCGCCGACTTCCTCGTGCGGGCCGGCGAGCTCCTCGGCACGGACGAGTTCATCCCGGCCGACTGGGTCCAGGTCGCCGGTGTTTCCTACAAGACGATCACCGAGACCGGCCTCGAACTGCGACGCCACTTCGCGAGCAAGTACAAGTTCCGGTCCCCGAACGTGACCATCAACCCCGCGGGCATGGACCTGAGGGACTGGCGGGCCTACGGCATTCCCGAGGAGTTCGCCCAGAAACAGGAGGAGGTCATCGAAGCCTACCTCCGCATGGGGGCGGTCCCGACCATCACGTGCACCCCCTACCTCATCGGCAACATGCCTCCACCGTTCACTGACGCCTTCCTCTCGGAATCGTCGGTGGTGAGCTACGCCAACTCGGTCCTGGGCGTCCGGACGAACCGCGAATCGGGGCTGAGCACGCTGCTCTACGCCATCGCCGGCTTTGGACCGAGGTACGGCCTCCATCTCCGAGAGAACCGTAGCCCCCGGGTCGAGGTGCGCGTGCGCGCTCCCCTCCGCGGGATGGTCGACTTCAGCCTCCTCGGCTACGCGCTCGGCGAGCGGGTCAAAGGGCGGATCCCCTACCTTACGGGGATCGACGCCCGGCCCACGCTCGAGGAGCTCAAGGTGCTGAGCGCCGCCGGCGCCGCCATCGGCTCGATCGACCTCTACCACATCGCCGGGGTCACGCCGGAGGCCACGAGTGGCCTCATCGCTCTCGACCGGATCGAAGAGACGATCGATATCACCCGCGAAACGCTCCAAGAGGTGAAACAGCGCCTCAACACCGGCCGGGCGGAGGAACTCGACATGGTCACCTTCGGGTGCCCGCATGCCTCGCTGAACGAGGTGAAGGACGTCGCTTCGCTCCTCGCGGGAAAGCGGATCCGGGACGGGGTCACGCTCTGGGTGTGCACGTCACGGGCCGTCAAGGACCTCTCCGAGAAGCTCGGCTACGTCGCCACCGTCGAGGCCGCCGGCGGGCACGTCGTGGCGGACACCTGCATGGTCGTCGCACCGATCGAGCAGATGGGTCACCGGGTGACGGCCACGAGCTCCGGGAAGGCCGCGAAGTACCTTCCCCGATTCTGCCAACAGAAGGTGGTCTTCGACTCCCCGGAGGAGATCATTCGCCGGATTGTCCGCGAACCGTCGGCCGGCCTGCGCTGAACCCGGCGGGAGTACGGGTCATCGCCGCGAGGGGCAGACCTAGAGGCCCGTCACCGCAGACCGTCGGAATCCGATGACTATCGTGCCCACAGGACCCCGATGGTCCTCAGGACGCGGTCACTTCTTCGGCTTCGACTCGGCTCCGATGTGCCGCTCACCGGGTCCTGTGTAGAGCTGCCTCGGGCGCGCGATCTTCTGCTCAGCGTCGTTGAGCATCTCGAGCCAGTGGGCGAGCCAGCCGGACATCCTCGGGATCGCGAACAGGACGGGGAACGTGTCGGTGGGGAACCCGATCGACTGCAGGATGATCCCGGAGTAGAAGTCGACATTCGGGTAGAGGCGTCGCTTGATGAAGTAGTCGTCCGAAAGCGCCGCCTTCTCGAGGGCGAGCGCGATGTCGATGAGCTTGTTGCGGCCGGTGACGGAGAACACCGAGTCCGCCACTTGCTTGATGATCTGCGCGCGGGGGTCGTAGTTCTTGTAGACCCGGTGGCCGAAGCCCATCAAGAGGCGTTTTCCGGCCTTCACCTGGCGGAGCAGCTTCGGGACGTTGTCCACCGAGCCGATCTCCTGGAGCATCGCGACGACCTTCTCGTTCGCCCCACCGTGGAGCGGTCCATAGAGGGCGGCGGCGGCCGCCGCCGAGCAGACGTAGGGGTCCGGTTGCGAACTCCCGACCACGCGCATGGTGCTGGTGCTACAGTTCTGCTCGTGGTCGGCATGCAGGACGAACATGACGTCGAGCGCCTTCGCGAGCACCGGGTTGGGCTGGTAGCTCGAGGTCCAGGACGGCCGATACATCATCGCGAGGAAGTTGGCCGCGTACGACAGGTCGTTGTCGGGGTAGATGTAGGCCATCCCGACGGAGTGGCGGTAGGCGAAGGCGGAGATCGTGGGGATCTTCCCTACGAGGCGGTGGATCTGCCGCTCGCGCAGGGCAGGGTCGTGGATCTCCTTGGCCTCCGGGTAGAAGGTGGAGAGGGCGGCGAGCGTGCTGATGAGAATGCCCATCGGGTGGGCGTCGTGGCGGAAGCCGTCCATGAACTTCTTGACGTTCTCGTGGACCATGGTGTGGTAGGTGATCTGCCGGGTCCACTCCTCGAGCTCGCTCTTTCCCGGGAGGTGGCCGTTGATGAGCAGGTAGGCGACCTCGAGGTAGCTGCGCTTCTCCGCGAGCTCCTCGATCGGGTAGCCCCGGTAGCGCAGGATCCCCGCGTCCCCGTCCACGAAGGTGATCGAGCTCTCGCAGGAGGCCGTATTCTGGTACGACGGGTCATAGCTCAGCAGGCCAAAGTCGGCGTCGGTGGTCTTGATTTGGCGCAGGTCGAGCGCCCGAATCGACTCTCGATGGATCGGGAGGTCGTAGTCCCGTCCGGTGCGGTTGTCTCGAACGGTGAGTGACTCCTTCCGGCTGGGTGGCTCCGCCTCTGCTGGCTTCGGGGACTGAGTGCGCGGCATCGATCGGCTCCGGTCCTTCCTCAGAGGGCGTAGAGTAATCGAATGAGAAGCTTTCGTTCAGGCGTACCAACTCACCGGGGGGCTCCCCCGGGCGGTCGCGAGGCAGGAAACCCCGCCGCTAGCGTTGCTCCCCAATCACCTTGCGGACCGGCTCGTTGTCGACATAGACCTGCCACTCGGCCACATGCTCGTTCCGGATAAGGGCCCGCCATGCGGCGGGGACCGTCCAGTGGTTCTGGTGCGGCAGCTGGCCGTTCACCGCGTAGGTCCCGCTGGCGGTGCCGAAGAGGGCGACCACCGACCCGACCGTAAGGTGCTCCCGGATCAGAATCCGGTAATCCGGGAACCGTTCGAAGTACGCCGTCCAAGCCTCCCTCATCCGCTCCCGGCCGTGAACCTCTTGACCGACGGAGTCCACGAAGCGGAAGTCCGGGGCCATCAGGCTCTGGAGGGCTTCCACGTCGTGGCGGTTGATCTCGTTCACGAACCTCAGTACGATGCGCTCTGGGTCCAACTCGGGCATAAGGCGGGTACCCCCGGCTCCTGCCAAGCGTCCGCGGCCGGGGAGATGTCCTCCCGGGATATCCACCTCACGGAGACGGGAGGCTCGCTCGGCCTCGGGTCGGGGGCTGGAAACGGAGCCCTTAACCTCCGTTCGCGTGGGGGGAGGCGATGAGCGACGTCATCGGCGGCCTCAACGCGGTCTCGGTACACGTTCGGGATGTCCACAAGGCACGGGCGTTCTACCGGGACGTGCTGGCGCTAAAGGAGCTCCAATTCGACGGGACCGCGAACCGCGCCGTCTTTGCCATCCCCGAGAGCAGCGCGGTCCTCTCGATGCACATCCAGGCACCGGGAGAGGGAGGGCGGGACCCCGGGACCGTCTCGGGGATCATCTTCTATGCCGCTGACCCGGCCGCGGCGTGTGAGACGATCAAGCGTCGCGGCGGGACCGTGACGGTCGAACCGAGGGTCTTTGAGACACCGGCAGGGAAGTTCGTCCGCGCGGTGATCGCTGACCCGGACGGGAACGAGTTCCTCCTCTCGAACCGCAAGAGTTAGTCGGATTGCGGCCGTGGGGGCTCTGGCACTGGTTCCCAGCCATCGACTGAAGGCACCGTCCGCGGGGGACGCCGTTCATTACCGCCGGTGACTACGTCTCCCTAGCGGCACCAGAGATGCCCGACGAAGCGCCACTACCGGACTACCAAGCGGCCGTACCGGTGAAGGAGGCGACCCTTCCGCCGCCCCCTCCCGACCCGGGGCGCTGCCCCTACTGCGGGATGAAGGTCAACGAAGGGTCCACGCACTGCCAGGCCTGCGGAAGACGAATTCGGGAGGACCCGCCGCCCGATGTCCCGATTCCCGACGAACCTTGGGTCCCCACCAACTGTCCCCGATGCGGTCGTCCGATGGAGCGGGGAGTGCTTCAGGTCGAGGACGTCCTCGGAAGACCGATCAACGCCGAGGCGAACTTCCAACCGATCCCGGCCACCAATCCGGAGACCCGGAAGTACCTTCCGGCTCCCGAGCGGGTGCTGGAGCCAACCACGTTCCGGTTGTGGAGACACCCGGAGCTGCGGCCCGTCTGGCATTGGTGTCGCTTCTGCCGGTTGTTGCACTACCCCCTTCCCACCACCGAGGAATAGGGAAGAGCCCGAGGCGCCCCGAAGCCTCGCAAGCCGAGGCGGACAGAGCGCCCCGGGCGGATTTCCACTGCCGCGAAAAAGACTATAGCAGGAATCTCGACGCAAGGGTTGGAGCCGGACGTCGGAGGGTCATTCCCACGACGCGGCGCAGGGACAGGACAGCGTGGCGCTGGACGAGCTCAAGATCCGGGAGGTCAGCCGGCTGGGCGCCGGCGTATGGACGCCCCCGATCGGGGCCATGGGAGGGCCCCCGGCCCACGAGCTCTATCGCGACCTTGTGCTCCACGCTGGCCTCCAGCTGTTCCGGGACGCAAAGGCCCGTCCGTGGGTCACCTTACAGGACGGGGCCCAGCGACGAGCGTTCCCGGTGCCCAGCCCCGAACTTCGGAGCGCGCTCGACCGGTTCCGGATGCGCCGCAATCTCCGACCCGTGCCGGAAGCGGACATCGATGAGCTCGTCCGGATCGTCGAAGCTCGAATCTCCGACCCGGATGTACTCATCCCCACCCTGAGGGGGCCCCTCGTGGAACGGTGGACCGGGAACGAGGTCGGACACCCGTCGCCCCCGGTCCCCGATGGGCCTCCCTCGGCCCGGTCGACGCAACTGGAGGGGCAGCTCGACTCGCTGCTGCGAGACCTCCACCTTCCCACTCCACGCCCGGACGCCCTGGCGGCGTCCTCGGACCCGGCTCCTCCGTCCGAGGATGGGTCGGCCGCGAAACCCACGGCCCCCTCGATGGAGAGCTTCGACCCTTCGGTCTCGGGTGGACGGCTCACGCGCCGACCCGAGGATGGGAGCCTTCCTCGGTACGTGCGCGTCTTCCAAGGGCTTGTCCACGACGGGGGATGGATGGGTACGACGCGGGAGCTCGCGGAGCTGACCGGAGACGACCCGCTGACCCTGTTCGACTCACTGCTCCGGTACCACTCGCAGCTCGCCGGCAACGGAATCCTGGTCGCGAACATCGAGGTCGATGACGGTTACCGGTGGCTGGCGGTCGACCGGCACCGGGTCCATGAGATGAAGGAACAGGTCCGCCCTTCCGATCTGCTGAGCGGGGCCTCGA
Source organism: Thermoplasmata archaeon (assembly GCA_035625165.1). Taxonomy (GTDB): domain Archaea; phylum Thermoplasmatota; class Thermoplasmata; order Lutacidiplasmatales; family UBA184; genus Lutacidiplasma. The sequence continues at coordinate 25,783 of DASPQC010000071.1, forward strand.
CGGAGTGACCCGCCCGGGCGACGGTCTGTCGGTACCGCCGCGCCATCGAGCGAACACGGCCGTCCTTCGACGACTTCATCTACTCTCGCTTGACACGGGGAGTAGCCCCCACGGTGGGGCGATATGCCACCATGGCGACGACTGGCGCGCCTCCCAAGACCTTCATCTCCGACCTTAGGCCGGGACGCGTCGCCACGGTCGAGGCGACCGTGGTGAAGCTGGAGGCCGTGCGGGAGGTCGATTCGCGCATGGGCGGACGGCAGCGAGTGCGCAACGGGCTGCTGAAGGACGACACGGGCGAGATCGCGTTCGCCCTCTGGGGCGATGAGGTCGACCTCGTCGCGGAGGGAGAGAGAGTCCGGATCGTCGAAGGCTGGGTCAAGGATTACAAGGGACGGCCGCAGATCTCGCTCGGTCGGATCGGTCGACTCGAAAAACCCTAGCGCGCGGTGAGGGGGCCACCCGGGGAGCGCCCTTCGCTCAGTTCGAAAAGTATAAGCCGTCGGGTGAAGGAAATCGCCGGGAGGACCATGTCGTCCACTCCTGACCCCTCGAGTTCCCCGGTTCCCCCTACGTCGGCCCCTTCGGCTGCACCGGTCGCGCTGGGGGCGGCCTCCCCGCAACCGCCCCAGGGCTCTGCTCCGTCGGCTGCGTCGCCGCCGCCTTCCCGGAAGGGACTCTGGATTGCCGTCGGTGCGATCGCGGTGGCCCTGTTGCTCGTGTTCGTTCTCGCCATCGTGGGAGCCATCCCGATCTTCTCCTCGTCGGGCAGCACGAAGGCGGCAGCTCCACTGACCTACGACCAGGCGCTTCCCATCGCCGATGCTACCGCGGCGGGAGCCCCCGGAGGAACCTGGGCCCTGCTCGTGGCGTCCGGCATCGACTCCGCAGTCAGCGTTTCCGAGACGGTCAACATCACCTCGACCAAGAACTGCAACTACACGGCCCTCCCCGGCGCAATCACATCGATCAGCGTCCCGGGAGCCTCGGACCGCAACGTCGGAGCGGCCACCCTCTGGGCGTTCATCTACCGGAGCGCGACGGGTGCCCTCCTCTTCGTGTTGATAATGGATGGCAAGGGCACCGCCGAGTACACCGTGGCCGGCGGACAGTCGTGCACGTCGCTCTTCGGGCTGTTCACGACGGTTCCCGCCACGGTTGTGGACAGCTCCGCGGCGGCCTCAGCGGTGCAACCCTACGCCGCAACGTTCCTGAGCGCGAACCCCAACGCGAGCGCCCTCTACGGCTTGGTCGGAGGGCTCGAGTTCCTCGGCCACGGAATCGGGGCCGAGTGGGAGGTCAACTACACCACCTGTCCACCCATCTCGACCTCCACGTCCGGGACCGGGGTCGCGTTCAACGCGACCGTGAACGCGACGACCGGTGCCGTCATCTATTCGGCCACCTGGGGAAGCTTCCGGTGCAGCGGGTCGTCCGTCACCCTGAGCCAGGGGGGCGACGTTTCGCCCGCGCTGATGGTCTGGGGCCCGGCATCGGCCTACATGCGCCACGCGTAGCGCCTTGCCAGGGAGTGGTGCCGCCGGCTCCATCCCGCGCGGACCTCCTTCCTCGGTCCCCGAACCGCTGGACTCCCCGCCCGGAGGGCGAGTCGATTTGTACGAGCTCGCCGTTCACCGGTCGTGGTGCTGACGAAGCGCTCCGTGCCCGCCCCGAAGGGTTCGTTCTGCTTCGGGTGCAATCAGTCGTTCGAGGGAGGCACCCCGGCACTCCAGTTCCAGAGCGACCTCGTCCCCGCCTCCGACCAACCCGAACTCGCAGGCCTCTGCTTCCACCCCGGCCACCTGATCCGGTATGCCCGCCGGCGGAACTGGAACGACCTCGCGACCTACATCGAGACCCACGGACCGTCCAACTTCTAGGTCGAAGCGCCGGAGCCCCGACGTGGTCGCACCTCGTTGAGATGCGACCGAGGGAAGGAGGCGCGACGTGACGACCATTCGCACCGTTGCGACGCACGACATCGTCCAGTCCCTGTTTCCCCGCACGGTGACCGACCAAGACAAGCTCGGCATGGCGGTCGGCCGGGCGATCGACAGCGCGCTGGCCCAGTTCAGCTACGACTTCCGGCAGTCGCGTCGCCCCACGGTCTCGGCGATGAGCCGGGTCGCCGAATCCCTCTTGGACGAGGGACTCGCCGAGGTCGACACGGAGGTGACCACCGGGGAGCGGCAACGGCTGGCCGGGCAGGTCACCGGGGTCCTTCAGTCGTTTCGGCGCAGCGAGGTGTTCGGACTGCTCCGTCCGAAGAGCCGGCTGATCCTCGTTCAGGAGGTAGTGGGGGTCTACGCCCAACCGGATTACTGGAACGGGAGGGACCGGATCTACGAGATGAAGAGCTACCCGGCGACCCTCGCGCTCCCCGACGTGAAGCTTCAGCTCGAGATCTTCCAGCTCGCCTTCCCCGGCTTCCGCACGGTCCTCGCTACTTTCGACCGGTTCTCGAGCCCGGTCGTTTCGAAACTCACCGAGGTCGCACCGCTGGAGGCGAGGCGGCGCGACGAGCTCCTCCGGATGGTTCACCAGAAGGGGCTCGAGCTGGGGGAGCCGAAAGTGCTCGAGTACATCGACCACCCCGCCGTCCGTTACTCCTTGCCGGCCTGACGGGTAGACCGGGCCGCCCGTTCGCTCAGTCGCGGTCTCGGCGTCGGCGACGCTCCGATGCGTCGTCGTCCTCGTCCGTCCGGGGGGGACGCCCTCGGCCGAATCGGCCTCGGGAGGGGCGGCCACGCGGGCGGCTCGAATCGGACCACCGCTTCGGCCGGTATCCGCCCGGGGCATACCCGCCCTGACCGCGACCGAACGACCTATCGTTCCGTCCCGGCGGACCCCGCCGGGGCGGAAGGGTGAAGCGGTTCCCACACGAGCTGCACTCTCCCGTGACCAGCCCGTCGTCGTTGGTGGAGAAGGTCAGGGGTCCGCCGCATTCCCGGCAAGGACGAGCGCTCGGACGGTCAGCGAACCGTCCCCGCCCCGTCTCCGGACGCCCTCGGGATGGGCGCGGGGGGGATGGCCGCTCGCCGAACCCCTGGCGGAGAATGTAGGTCGACCGTTCGTGGCAGCCGGAACATTCGACGACCACCTCCGTCTCGGACGGCACGTTGAAGGCCAGTTGGCCCCCGCACAGGGCGCAGGTCGGCGAGTCGGCGGCCGCCGCCTCCGGCGGTAGCTCCTCCGTAGGCGACTCCTCCGGCACGGCCGGACCCGACGGGAGCCGCTCCACCGACGTGTCCGCCCCGGCGATCAGGAGAGAGGTCTTGCCGCAGCCCGGACACGTACCGCTGAGTAGACGAACGGACCGGGGCGTGTACTCCACGTCGACACCGCAGTCGGGACAGGCGTGAGCCATGGGAACCCGACCGAACCAGTCGTCGGCCCCTCATTAGTTGGCGCAGGAGGGCCCAAGAGTCGACGGGGACCGGGCGACCCCTCCACGTCGGACAGACCTCGAGTCAACTCCCATCCACGCGGACCTATTGCCGCCCCCCCCTTGATCCTCGTCGAGGGTGCGCATGTCGACTCCCGGAACTCCGCTACCTTCGCCGCCGCCATCGAGCTTCGTCCCACCCTCGGGCCCGAGTCCGGCTCACCAGTACCGTTACTCCGGCCTGGCGGCCCGGTTCGGAGCGGTCGTGATCGACCTCCTCGTGCTGGTCGTCATCGCGCTCGTGGCCGCGGTCCCGCTCGGCATCTTCACCGGAGTCACCCGGTGGACCACTGGGACCCTCGGTCCCTTGCTGGCGCTCGCGTGGGTCGAATTCGCGATCATGACGGTGGTGCTCTGGATCCTCTACTTCAGCTACTTCGAGGGTACGAGCGGCGCGACTCCGGGGAAGAGGGTGTTCAACCTCCGGGTCGTCTCCGTGGCCACTGGGCAGCCCCCCGACCTCGCTATGGCCCTGGTCCGGACCCTCCTCCGGATCATCGACTGGTTGCCGTTCCTCTACCTCCTGGGGTTCATCGTCGCCGAACTCACTAGCCGCAAGCAACGAATCGGTGACCTGGTCGCCAATACCATTGTGATCCGGACCTGACCAAGAGGAGCCCGACGGGCCGCTGGGCCCGCAATCCCGTAGGAAAGGGTTCGCCCGAACGACCGGAGGTCGCACGGGTTGGCCGTCTGTGGTGGTCGACCTATCTTGCCCGGTTCGTTGGCGCCGAGGTCCGGAGCGACCGGATCCCGCCAAACTCCGCGAGCGATGCCCAGCGCGGGAAGAACTTCTCGATGAAGTGGTCCACGCTCAACCGGCTCGGCCCGTAGGTCGAGTTGATGACAATCAGTCCGAAGAAGACCAGAGCGTAGATGATCCCCGTTCCGATGTCCGTCGCCCCCGTGCCGGCTCCGTACGGTCCGCCGAACCCCTCGGGGACGGCCCAGATGAGGAGGCTCAAGACCACGCCTCCGAGGTAGGCGATCTTTCTGAGAAAGCCGAGGACCAGGGCGATACCGAGGGCTAGCTCGAGGCCGCCGACCGTGTAGACGATGAGGTTGCCGTTGTTGGTCGCCTGGGTCACCCAGAAGGAGTACCACCCGCTCAGCCACGACGGGGCGGTGCTCTGCGTATTCCCGACCGCGGTGAGGAAGTCGTTCGCGTACCCCGAAGTGAACTTGAACGCCCCGTCGATCAACCACACAACCCCGAGGATGATTCGGAACGCCACCTTCAGCCCACCCGCGTTTCTCGCCCACCAATTCTGGTCCACCGCTGCCGAGCTACTCATCTCTGCCCACCCCGGGGCTTGCGACTCCGACCCAACATCGGCTATAAGATGGCTAGTGAAGCCCGATTCACGAGGCTATACGACCCGGTCACCGGAGGATTGGGGGTCGACCCAGCTCCGTGAGCGAGCGTCGGGGTCGGCCGACCGAGGAAGTGTAAATCCCCCTGAGAGAGTGCCGGCGCGGTCCCACCGATGGAGCTCGAAGACCGTTGCAGCCGTAGCCTGGTCGAGGGGCTGAACGAGAGCGGCCGGTTCCTGGGCGAGGTCCACCGGAAGGAGTGGCCAACGGCCCTCGCGGTCAAGGGTCCGCTCCCGTCCGAGCTTTCGAATGTCCTCCTGGTCGAATCGCCGCCGGAGTCGTGGGAGAGTCTCCTGTTCGAGGCTCACGAGTTCTTCCGGCCCGGCACTCCCTGGAGGATGATGGTGCGTCGCCCCGCCGTCGACCTAGTCCGCTCGGTCGCGGACCAATCCCACCTGAGGTACGCGGGGGAAGCACCGGGGATGCTCATGCATCCGATCCCCCGGGCGCCTCCGTCGCCCCCCTCGCTCCGGGTCGAGGCCGTGCTCGACGACCGGCGGCGGATCGACTGGCTCCGCGCCATCGCCCGTTCGTTCGGAATCCCGATGTTCGTACTGAGGCATCTATTCCCGGTGGTCCCCTCCCTCGAGGACGAACCGCCGATTGGCGGGTTCGTCGGATACGACACCACGGGGACCCCGGTGGCTTCCTCGGCCTTCGTGGTCCTCCGCGGCGTGGTGAACGTCTACATGGTCGGTACCGTGCCGAAGGCTCGTCGGAAGGGGTTCGGCGCCGCCCTCACCTGGGCGGCCCTCGCCCGAGGACGGTCGGCGGGCGCGGACGTGGGAGCGCTGAACGCTACGGAGATGGGGCGCCCCGTTTACGACCGGATGGGGTTTCGGGTCTTCGAACCGTATCCCCAGTGGGAGCCCGTTCTATCGCGGACCGCTCGGTGGAGAGCCAGGGCGTCGATCCTCGCACTGGCGTTTCGGCGCCCCCACGTCTACGTAGGGTCCCCGCCGGGTCGAGGAGGCACCGCACCGGAGCCTAGTAATACCCTGAGGTAGGTCCGCCGCCGATGGCGATGGTGGTCGTCCGACGGCCCTTCCTCGCGGCGATCGTCACGATGGTCGGGGGGTTCTTCATCCTCCTCGGGGGGCTCCTGATCGCCGCGTTCGGGTTCGGTCTGTTCCTCGCGTTTGGTCTGAAAAGTGGCTGGTTCTACGTCGGGGCCGTCCTGGGGCTCCTCACGATGGTACTGGGCGGTCTCATGCTCGCGATCCCCTCGGCGAAGACGGTCTTCGGTATCGTCACGATCGTCTTCGCGTTCCTGAGCCTCCCGTTCGCTCTGGGCGGGTTTCTCGTCGGGTTCCTCCTCGCGATCATCGGGGGCATCATGGCGATCCTTTGGAGGCCGATCGCCCTCGGCGTCCGGGTGGGAGTTTCCCCGGGAGGCCCAGCTCCACCCTGGGGTTGACGGGCGCCGGCGGCACGCGGTCTCTCCCCTCCCCTAGGGACGACCATCGTTGGGGGAATGGCATGAGAGAAGGCGGCGGGCCCGGGCGGTTCGCCCGGGTGGCCGGCATGGAGCGTCTCCCCCCGCCAGGTGAACCCTCCGGATTCCCGAGAGCGAGGGAGGCATGAGCGAGGTCACGCTGGCGCTGTTCGGACTCGGGTTGGGGTTCTCCCTTACCATCCCACCGGGCCCGATGAACGCTCTCATCGCCTCCAACGCGACCAAGTCGTTCCGTGCCGGCTTCGTGACGGGGTTGGGTGCGATGAGCTCGGACGCGATCCTCGGGACGGTCGTCTACCTCCTGCAGGCCGTGGTCAACCTCCACGCGGTGGCGCGGTTCGTCTACCTCCTCGGCGCGGCGGTTCTTGCGTTCATGGGAATTCGCCTTCTCCGCCGGGCCGGGAACCCGAATCCTCCAGCGGGGGTGCCTACCGCCTCGACCTACGCCACGGCGCTCATGGTTGGCATCTCCAACCCGTTCCAGATCCTCTGGTGGCTCACCGCCGGACTTGCCTTCGCTTACTTCGGCGGGGCGATCCTGCTCTTCGCCTTGTTCGCCGCCATCGCGGTGTGGGTGGTCGCTTTCCCCTCGGCCGTCCGCCTCGGGACCCGCGGTTCGCCCCGGGCTCAGGGCGCTGTCCGGTACGGCTCCGGGGCGCTAGTCCTCGCGTTCGCGGCCTACTGCGCCTTCCTGGCCCTGATCGTCGCCTGACCGGAGGACCCGCGTCAGCGCGCGCGGAGCCGGGCCTGGTACTGCTGGCGGAACTTCGCGACCTTCGGCGCGATGACCGCCTGGCAGTAGGCCTTCTCGGGATTCCTTCGGAAGTAGTCCCGATGGTACTCCTCGGCCGGGTAGAAGGCTGAAAAGGGCGAGATCTCGGTCACGATCTTCTTCCGCCAGATCCCGGCCTGTTCCAGCTCGCGGACGACGGCCTCGGCGGTCGCCCGCTGGGCCGGGGAGTGGGCAAAGACCACTGAACGGTACTGGGGGCCCACGTCGTGCCCTTGACGATTCGGGGTCGTCGGGTCGTGCGTGGTGAAGAAGATGCCGAGGAGGTCGTGGTAGGACAGCTGGGCGGGGTCGAACGTCACTTGGACGACCTCGGCGTGCCCGGTCCGGCCCGTGCAGACCGCTTCGTACGTGGGATTAGGGAGCGTGCCGCCGGAGTACCCCGGGAGGACCGACACGACGCCCCGGAGGTCCGAGAAGACGGCCTCGGTGCACCAGAAGCAGCCTCCGCCCAGGGTAGCCACCTCGAGACCCGGCGTGGAACCTCCGGCTCCCGACACCGATTCCGGCATGGTGGCGGAACCTAGCGAGCCGGGTTCATAAGCGGATGCCCCGAGGCGGGGACTCTCACCGACTGGAAGGACTGGTTGCGGGCTTCGGCGGGCTCCGGGACGGGGTTCTGCGGCTGGCGGCGAGCACCAGCCCGGGACCGATGAGCGCCAGGAACGGAACGGTCCAGAGGAGGTAGGAGATCCCCGGGACGCTCACGAACAGGGAGAGAAACGGTCCCACCAGAATGGCGAGCAGGACCCCGTACACCCCCGCTCCCCCGTAGAGCAGCGACCGGCTCGTACGCGAACCCCCGAGGGCGAGGCCAAGGACGATCCCGACGCCGCCCAACCAGGCGAGCCAGAAGCCGGCCAGTCCGGTGTACGCTCCGAGCGGCTGCCCGCTCTTCAGGCAGGTGAGCGCGTGGCTCGGTTGACCGTGGAGGCAGGAGACGAGCGAGCTCGCGTTCCCGAGAACGACCGCCGCCGCCACCAGGACGAGGAGGAATCCCACGGAGCCGATGAGGCAGAGGACCGAAGCGGCGACGAACCGGCGGTCCGCCTTGCGGAGGTGGGCGAACGCGCGGCGGTAGAGGATCAGCGAGAGCAGGAACAGGATCGCCCCGGCGACGATGAGGGCCGCGTTCGTCTGGAAGAACGCTGGAGCGAGCGTGAAGAAACCTCCCGGCGCCCACGTCGCGAGGAGCAGGAAGACCACCGGTACGACGAGCGTCACGACGGCCGCGGCGACACCCATCGCGGCGCCGATGCCGAGTCGTTCAACGCCCTTCACATCCTCGGTGGTGGTGGGTACCGGTACCTTCGCCATCGAACTCCCCCGCGGACCGATGCTCCACCGGACTATCTACCCTCGGTTTTGGGACCCGGAGACGCCGTTCGTCCTGCGACGGCCGAACGGCGCTCGACCGCCGGCGGACCGCCCACCCTGCGGATTAGGCGGGCTTCCCGCTATCGCTCGAAGGCACCACGGTCAGCCGCGGACCCGTCGGCACGAAGACCCCGTAGTAGGGCACGCGCCCGCGGACGACCCGGCGGAACGCTTCCCGAAGGGCCGCATCATCCAGTCCTCGGGTCGGCACCAGGTCGTCGTCCCGGTTGAGGCAGCCCTTGAGCTCGCCCCGGTGGGTAATCCGGATCCGGTGGCAGTTGGCGCAGAACTCCTCGTTGTCCACGGGATCGACCAGCTCGACCTCGGCCCCCCCGATCGCGTAGACCTTCCGGTGGTGCATCTCGCGGACCAGCACGTGGGACGCGTGCGACTCCAACCATCGACGGACGTCACCGAGGTCGACCCGCAGGTCCTTGTGGCCGACCAGCTCCGGCATGAACTGAATCAGCTGGAGCTTGAGGCCGTCCCCGGCGCCGACGAACTCCACCATCTCGGGGATTCGGTCCACCGTGGCCCGAAAGACCACCATGTTGAGCTTGACGGGGGTAAGACCCACCCGGATTGCCTCCCGTACCCCTCGGAGCACCGGAGCGAGAGCCCCGTGGCGGATCGCCCGGAACTCCTCCGGTCGAATCGAGTCGATCGAGACGTTGACCCGTTTGAGACCGGCGTCCCTCAGCGATTCGGCACGGCCGGCGAGCATCGAACCATTGGTGGTCAGGGAGACGTCGGGGATCTGCCGCACGGTTCGCTCGAGGATCTCCTCGAGGTCGTCCCGCACGAGCGGCTCCCCTCCCGTGAATTTCACGGAGCGGACGCCGAACTCCCGCGCGACCGTGACCAGCCGCTCGACCTCGCGGGGGGTCAGTTCCTCACCGTGGGGAGTCCGGGGTCGGTCGGTGGGTCCGAGTCCCTCGTCGTGGCAGTAGACGCAGGAGAAATTGCACCGCTTCGTCACGCTGACGCGGATGTCGGTAAGCTCACGCCCGAACGCATCCACCAGCATGGAACCGGAGGGAGGAGCGATACCCCTTAAAACCCTCCGGCAAAGAGTTTGCCGGCCGGGCCCGCGGGAACGGGCCCGAACCGGCGCGCGGGGTTCCCCGCGAGGTCACTCCGACCGGCGCGGCCGGGGAAGGGTCGGTTCCGGACCCGCGGGCGGGAGCGGAAACGGGCCGAGCGGGAAGGGGGCCGGCATCGCCTTCACTCGCTGAGCAGCTGCTCGAGCTTCTCGAAGAGCTCGTCAGCCTCCCTCTCTTTCTGGCGACCTCCCTCCCACCGCGCGTTGACAATCTGGGCGAGGAGGTCCGCGACCTTGTCCATCCACGGGCCTTCCTGCGCCTCGAACCTCTTCTTCAGCTTCTCGCGCAGCAGCTCGTTGTAGGCTCGGTAGGCCGTCCAGACCCACGGGCCGTAGTTCATTCCTCCAGGGGCGCACTCGTTCTCGTACTCGGTCATGGTCGTTTTCCTCGGAACGCGTAGGTTCCGAGCGACCTCAGCGGGCAGCGGAGGATATTGACCGGGAGCGCGGCGACCCAGTCACGTCGCCCATCCGTTCCGGCGAGATTTCGCGGGTCCCGCGCGCGCCAGCCGGTAACTCTCTCGTAACCACGGCCCTAAATCGGCGAGCCTCGTACAGGGAGCGATGGCGACGGTCGACGAACGCGACGCCGGGTTCACCTCCTCCCGGCTGGACGACCGGGTCCTCACCACGCTGCAGGGGCTCGGCGGCCGGATCGCGTTCAGTGGCCTCCGTCGGGTCCTCGGGGTCCACCCGGAGTCTCTTTCGAGGGCTCTGCGACGCCTCGAGCGAGAGGGGTTGATCGCCCGAGGGGACGGAGGTTACCGGTCCCTGACGGGTCCCGGGGCGGTTCCCGCTTCCGGTCGACCAAATGGGTTGAGGGCCGTCGCGTCCGTGGAGCTCGGGCCAGGCAGCTCGGCGGAGTTGGTGGAGGCCCGGTTGGTGGGCCGGTGGTTCGGCGACCTCCGATGGGTCGGCGTCGTTGAGCGGGACGAAGGGCGGCTCCTCGCGTGGGACCGCCGGGACGGATCGGGCACCGTCCTGCTCGGCACCGGCGGAGGGGTCCTCCGGGTCTACCTCCCCGAGCCGTCGCTGTCGGCCGACGTCTCCGAGGGGGACGACGCCGCCTACGAACTGCTCGTCCATGCGGTCTCAGCACTCCGGTTGCCGGCCGGGCCGCTCGGCGACGTTCAGTTCTTGCGCTCGACTCCGGAGTTCCACCTCGGCGGTCCGACCGAGAACTGACCTCACGCTCTCGGCCCTCGTTCGGCCTCTACACGCTAAAGAGCCGGCCTCGGCTCGGTACTCATGGTCATGGACGCTCTGCCGAGCGCTCGTCCTCTCGGAACCGGGACGACGCCCACCCTCCAGGTCGAGGGCGTGTCGAAGTCGTACGGCTCGGTCCAAGCACTCCACGGAGTGAGTTTCGACGTCCCTCCGGGACAGATCGTCGGACTCCTGGGACCGAACGGGGCCGGGAAATCGACCGCGATGAAGGCGGTGCTCGGCCTCGTCCGACCCGAAGGGGGGACGATCCGGCTGTTCGGTATCGACGTTCTCACCGACCCGCCATCCGCGAAACGGCAGATCGGCTACGTCCCGGAAGCCCCGTCGCTCTACGAGTTCCTGACGGGCATGGAGTACCTCGATTTCGTGGCCGACATGTACGGGCTCGACCGGGCGGTCCGACGGGAGCGAATCGCCCAGTTCCTGATCGGACTCGAGCTCTCGGGCCATGAGGACGCGCTCATCAGCGGCTACTCCCAGGGGATGCGACAGAAGGTGGCGCTGATCGCCGCCCTCGTGCACCACCCCCGGCTCCTCGTCCTGGACGAGCCGCTGAACGGTCTCGACCCCCGCTCCGCGCGGGTGACGAAGGACCTCCTTCGCAACCTCGCAACCCACGAGGGGGTTGCGGTGCTGTTCAGTACGCATGTCCTCGAGATCGCCCAAGCGATCTGCGACCGGGTCATCATCCTCCACCACGGGACCGTGCTCGCCTCCGGGACGGTCGAGGCGTTGCAGGCACGCTCCGGCCTCGCCGGCTCGGGCCTCGAGGAAGTGTTCCTCACTTTGACCGGAAGCGGCGACCTCCGGGACGTCGTCCAAGCGCTCGCGCGATAGGTGCCGATGGATCTCCACCGCGTGCGGCGTCTCGCGACGGTCCTCATCGCCTCCCAGCTCCGCTCCGGTCGGGCCGACTCGAACCCCAAGAGCCTCTTCGGTCAGCCGGTGTTCATCGCTCTCGTCGACGTCGGCCTCTTCCTGGTCGCCGCTGCCGCGGGGTTCGCCGCCGTGTCGGCGGTCCGTTCTCCCTCCGCCCCGCCCAGTTCCGGGACGTTGCTGGCCGCGGTGGCCAATTCGGTGCTGCCGTTCCTCCCTTTGGTGGGGGTCGGCGTCGTCCTGGTCGCCGGAATGATGTTCGAGCTGACGACCACCACGCGGTTCGCCTTGAGCGACGCCGCGAACTGGCTCCCGCTCGGCCCGGCCGAGTACGTCGCCGCCTCGACGGCAGCGATCGCGTACACCTACTCCCCCGCGGTCGCGCTCGCGCTCGGCGCCCTTTTCCCGGTCGCGGTGTCGGTCGGCCAGACCCCCGAATTCCTGCTCGCCGCCGCGCTGAGCCTCCTCGCCCTCGTGGAAGGGGGGTTTCTCATCGAGATGGTTCGGTCGGTGAGTCAACGGGCCGGGACCCTCGCGGTGGGCCGGGGCGGCCGCGCGACTGTCGTGGTCCGTGCCGTCCTCCTCCTGGTGGTCATCCTCGCCCTCCAACTCGCGTTCAACCCGGTCCTGCTCTACGGCTTTGTCGAACGGCTGCGGTCGGCCGCCCTCGTCATCGCCATCGTCCCGTTCCTCTGGGGGACGCAGGCCCTCCTCGAGCTGCAAGCGGGCCAACCGGCCGTCGCCGCAGGGTTCGCCCTGGCGGAGGCCGGGTTCGCGGTCCTCCTGCTCGCAATCGCCGCGCGCCTTCGCGTCCGGTACTGGGTGCCGACGTCCGCAGAGATCCGGATCTCGAGCGGCGACATCGCGCGGGGTCACCCGTGGCTCGCCGCCCTCGGCCTGAAGGCCCCGGAGGCCGCGGTCGTGTCGAAGGACCTGCGCGGGCTCGTGCGGCGCCGAGAGATGCTGCCGGCCCTGGTCGTTCCGTTCGTGCTGGTCGTCCTCCTCCTGGTCGAGGGACGGTCGATCGGCTCGTTCGCCCTCGTGATATGGCTCGGCTGGGTCGCCGGATTCTTCTCCCTCTTCCTCGGAGCGATCTCGGTAGGACAGGAGCGTCGGGCGCTCCAGTTCCTGCTCGCGACCCCGATCGGCCCGACGGGGCTCTTCCGCGCTAAGGTCGCTGCGCTCCTCATCCCGACCGCGCTCACCGCGACGGTCATGGCGGTCGCGGTCGGGCTCTACTTCGGTCTCGGCGTGGAGGTTCTCCTCGGCCTGGTGCTTCTCAGCCTCGCCTGCGCCGCCCTCTTGGGGCTCTGGGGGCTCGCCTTTGCCGCCCGGTTCTCCGATTTTCAGGACCGGCCGCGCCCGCAGTTCCTCCGACCCTCGGCGATGCTCGCGGCGACCGGCTCGGGGATGGCGATCCTCTTCTCCGTCGTGGTCCCGGGGGCGTTCGCTCTCGTGGGAGGAGGGGCCACCCTACCCGCTCTGCTGGTCGCGGCGCTCGTGGCGCTGGTCTTCGGTGGTTTGGCCGTCTTCTGGGCTCGGTCCGGATTCGTCCGGCTCTTCCGCGAGCTTCCCTTCTAGGCTTCGCCGCTACAGCGGCGCACCGCACGAAGGGCACCGACCGTCGACCTCGTTGCCGAGACTGCCGCAAAACCGGCACCGCACCTTGACGACCTGTCGCTCGATGGTGTAGGTCGCCGGCGCTCCCGGGGGGGTCGGTAAGGGAAGGGCTCGCTTGGCTTGCGCGAGCGCGGAGCACCATCCGTCGGGGTCCAGGACGTCAAACGCCGGTCGGCTCCCTCCGAGGTCCACCACGAACCGCGGTTTCCCCAGGCGACCTCTTCGCACGCGCGCGTCCCGGACCGAGAGGAGGGACGCCTCCAGAACGATCCGGGGCTCGCGACCCCTCACGAAGTCCCGCACCCGGCCCGAAGAGACCGAGGATTCGAAGACGAGCCGGTGGGTCGTGAGGTAGAGGACCCCGGGGCCGTGGGCCGAGGACGGCGGCTCGGTGTTCTCGAGCACAGCGTAGGCGCTCTGCAGGAGACTCTCGCCGTGATTGAGCAACATCGGTCTAACCCTCAGCGCCGTGGGACGGTATTAGGGTCGTCGCGGACGGGCGGGGACGGGCCCCGAGGGACCAGCCCCGTCCCTACGCGCCGGCGGAGCTCGACCGGTTCTGCTCGTCCAGCCACCGCTTCAGGGGCGCGAAGTACTCGAGAAGCCCGGTCGCCTCCATCCGGCGCTCGCCGGTGACGGCCTCGAGGGCGTCCGGCCACTCGCGGCTCCCTCCCATCGCGAGCATCTCGCGGAGACGTTTTCCGGCGGAGACCGACCCGTAGATGGAGGCCCGGTGGAGCGGTCCGTCCACCCCGGCGGTGCGGACGAGCGCACGGTGGAACTGGAACTGAAGGATGTGCGCGAGGAAGTAGCGCATGTAGGGAACGTTCGCCGCGACGTGGTACTTCGCCCCCGGGTCGAATTCCTGCGGCGCCCGCTCCCGCGGCGGCGCGATGCCCTGGAGCTCCTCCCTCAACCTCCACCAGGTCGCGTTGTACTCGTCCGGCCGGATGTTGCCCGAAAAGACCTCCCACCGCCACCGGTCGACGATCATGCCGAACGGGAGGAACGCCACCTTCTCCAACGCCCGGTGGAGGAGAAGGCCGATGTCGCGGCTCGGGTCGGGCGCCGAGGCGAGGAGACCGATCCGGACCAGGTACTCCGGAGTGACGGAGAGGCCGATCGTGTCGCCGACCGCCTCGTGAAAGCCATCGTGGGCACTGTCCCGAAAGAGGAACGGCTGGGGGGCGTACGCCCACTGGTAGTAGTTGTGGCCCAGCTCGTGGTGGATCGTGTGGAAGTCCTCGCCCGTGATTTCGATGCACATCTTGATCCGGAGGTCGTGGGTGAAGTCGACGTCCCACGCGCTCGCGTGGCAGACGACCTCCCGGTCGCGAGGGCGGGTGAGCATCGACCGCTCCCAGAACGTCGCGGGGAGAGGGTCGAACCCGAGGGAGACGAAGAACCGCTCGGCGTACCGGACGAGGTCGGTGGGTTTCGTCCCTCGGGCGGCGAGCAGACGGGTGAGGTCGAAGCCCGCGTCGGCGCCCGGGGGGCTCAGGAGCGGAAAGATCGCTTCCCACGACTGGGCCCACATGTTCCCCAGGAGGTGCGCCGGGATCGCTCCACCCTCGGGCACGAGCTCGGGGCCGTAGACCCCTCGAAGCCGCCGTCGGACGTAGGTGTGGAGGGCGTCGTAGAGTGGGCGCACGTCCCCCCAGAGCCGCTCGACCTCGGCGGCGAACGCCCCGGGCTCCATGTCGTACTTCGAGCGCCACATGACCCCCATGTCCCCGAAGCCGAGCTCGTTCGCGCCGCGGTTCGCGAGGTCGACGTACCGAACGAAGTCGGGGCGCACCGAGCGGCCGACCGCGTGCCAGCCAGCCCAGACGTCCTCGAGCTGACGTGCGTCGCGGCTCTCCGAGAGGATCCGGGAGAGGCCCTGGAGGTCGAGCGGTTCGGTCGAGCCGAGGGGCGTGTGCCGACCTTTCGCGTACGTCCCCTGCATCGCCGCGACGCGTCGGGTCAGCTCTTGGGCGAGGGAGGGGTCGGTCGGGGCGACGAGCGGTAGCGACAACCGGATCAGTTTCGCCTTCCGGGCCCCTATCGGGCCTAGATCGCTCGACGAGAACCGGTAGGATTCCTTCGCGAGTCGGACGGTCGCTGCGATGAGGCGGCTGTACGCCTTCGCCGAAATCGTCTCGGTGTCCGGGATGATGTAGGTCGCGTAGACCCAGTCAGCCTGTTGGGATTCGACCGACAGGTCGAGGAGCTCAGCCTCCGCGCGTTCGAGGAACTCGGCCGGACTCGCGCTCGCGGCATCGGCGGGGGGGGCGGTAGCGGGCACGGGCCGAGCCACGCCGCCATCCATTAAATAGGACCCGCGTGGGGCCGACGTTTTGGTCAGCCCGCTGTCCGCCACCCCCTTCCGTCAGGAGTCGGGGAGGGGACACCCCCATTTCCACTCGAAGATGATGATTTATGTACGACGGGCGTCTGACGGCCTTCGGGAGACAGTGTCGGACATTCTGGTCGACGTGCCCCTCCTCGCGGCCGCCCCGATCGCAAGCTGGTCGGAGCCGGAGGCGCGACTTCCGCTCGCGGTCCTCCCGTGCGGGCGGGTCCCGCTCCCGATCCATCCCTACCTCTTCTTCCCCGAGGAGCCTTGACCGCGGCACTTCGGAAAGCGAACCCATCCGAGAACTCCGAACCGGTCGCGCCGACAGGTGCTCCGATCCCCCGCCTCACCCTCGGGGTGGGCCAGCCGCGGGGCTACGGCGTCCGGCCGAAGCTTACGCTCGAAGCAGCGGCCGCGTTCGCGACCTACGTCGACTCGGCCCGCGCCCGCGCCGCGATGGAAGGGCGGACGCTCGTCTATACCGTCCGCTGGCGCTGACGTTCGCACGTGAGGGGTGGCCTCACGGTCGACTCGGACGGAGCCTCGACCGCTTCCCTCCCCGTTCCCGTTCGACGAGCACCGCGTCCGCGACGGCTCGCTTCGAGAGCTCGTCCGCGCGTTCGTTCTCCTCTCGCGCCACCCACTCGTACTTGACCGAGCGAAAGCGGCGCCCTAGCTCGTTGAGCCACGTGTGATAGGGAACGAGGTGCTCCGCCTCCACCCGGTACTCGCCGGTCATCTGCCGGACCACGAGCTGGCTGTCCCCCTGGACGACCACATCGCCTTCGTATCCCTGGCCCGACAGCCACTCGAGCGCGCGGATCGCCGCCGTGTACTCGGCGACGTTGTTGGTCGCCCGGGCGTGATTCGGCGGAAGGCAGAGGCCGCCCTCCTCGGCGTGGAATCCCCCGCCGTCGACCGTGAACCCGAAGGTCGCCACCGTGCCCACTTCGGTCGACTGGCACGCCCCGTCGAAATGGACCGTGACGGAGCCGGTCGGAGCGGCGACCCCCCGCGGCAAGTTCTGGTCGTCCACGGTCCTCTACCCGCGGCGGACCCGGCCGGCCGAGGTCGCGGGGGCGAGTCGGGCGAGGCGAGCACAGTTACAAAACGCCTCCGCGTGGGCGCACGTGGGGCAGGTCGCGCGGTCGAGCACCATTCCCAGCGGTCGGCCGCAGCGGCGGCAGTCGCGAGCCCGGGCGCAGCGCGGGCAGTTGGCGAGGTCGTAGGTGATCACGCAGCGGCAGTAGCGGCAGTCGACCGGCTCCTTCGGGTTGTAGCTCAAGTCCCGGACCGGGACGGAAGGACGAACGCGAGGAGAGAGCGGGGCCTCGTCGGGATTCCCGAACGTGCCCCCGACGGTGGTCCGCTCCGGGTTCGGGGAGACCGCCGCGATCAGCACGACCACGAGGCCGACCGGCGCGACCAGGAAGCCGGCCTCCTGCTCGAGGTCGAACGTCTCGTGGCCGGTGATGACAATCGGGAAGGCGACCAGCGCGAAGCCGGCAAGGATCACGCCGATCCCTACGTAGGCGATGGAGCGGTTCATTCGTCAGCGGCGACTGGCCAGTGCCCGGCGTTAGAGTAGCCGACCTCGAGGTGATAAACCGGTCGGCGGAGCCGCCAGCGCCTTGTAGCTCGGGAGACCTCCCCGCGGCATGCCGAACCCCACCGTCACCCTGCGAACCACCCTCGGCGACATCCGAATCGAGGTCTATCGGGACCGGGCCCCCAAGACCGCGGAGAACTTCCTCTCGCTCACCAAGAAGGGGTTCTACACGGGGCTCGCCTTCCACCGGGTGATCCCCGGCTTCATGATCCAGGGTGGCTGCCCGAAGGGCGACGGGACCGGCGGCCCCGGCTACACCATTCCGGATGAGTTCTCCCCCTCCCTGCGCCATGACGGCCCCGGCGTCCTCTCGATGGCGAACGCGGGACCGAACACGGGCGGGAGCCAGTTCTTCATCACGCTCGCGGCGACCTCCTGGTTGGACGGCAAGCACGCGGTGTTCGGCCACGTCCGGTCGGGTCAGGAGGTCGTCGATAAGATCGCGGCGGTGCCCCGCGACCGGAACGACCGGCCCCGAACGCCCGTGAAGATCGTCGAAGCGGTCGTCTCCGGAGCGTAGTCGTCCGTCGGCCCGTCCGTCGAGGGGACCCAGCCCTTACGGCGGGAAGTCGAACGCGAGACGGGTCGGGAGACCGCTGACATCCTCGACGGTCGTCACGATGCCCGCCGCGATGAGGAAGGCGGGCACGACCATCAGGAGCTCGACCACCCGCGAGTAGGTGATCGCGACCGTGAGTGTGACGTTCGGCACGGCGAACTGGTAGGTCGCCTGGAAGAGGAGGACGAAGAGGTAGAGGAGGACGACCAGGGCGACCACGATCGACATCGGCCCGTACCAGCGGGACGGCTTCACCACGTAGCGCACCGCGCTCAGGATCGCGATGGCGAACCCAAACACGCTCACCGTGAGCACGGAGACAGGGAGCGCGACACTGTGGGCCTCCAGGAACCCGAGCGCCGCCAGCGGGAGCCCTACGAGGCCCACGACCAACGGGACGAGGTAGAGCCCCGAGACGATGATCCGAAGGCCGAGGGGTGGGACCCGATGTCCGAGGTACTCGACCGGCGGCGGGGTGGAGGTTCGTGCGCTCATGGGAGCGACTCCGTCGGAAGCGGTAGGGCGAGCGAACTCGCGACGTAGGTGGCCGTCGCCGAACCACCGCGGGGGCTGCACCCCGTCACGAGCGGAACGGTGCGCTGGGCGAGGAAGTTCCCTTGGGGGCTGACCGAGACCGGGACGCTCCCGCTCCCACAGACGGTCCCCCCCGACGAGACGATCGCGAAGTCGATCGTCCCGGACTCCCCGAAGCTCGCGTGGTCCTCGAACGACAGGGTCACCGGGACCGTGGTCGAGCCGTTCACCACGGAGGGCATGCCCACGAGAAGCGAGTAGTGCGCGAACGGGGCCCCCCATGACTTGTTCGCGATGCTGCCGATCGAGACCGGGAACAGGTAGCCGTAGGTAGTGTTGGCCCAGAGGTGGACCGAGAGGTACTGGTCGACGGTCAGGAGCGACGTCGACGGACCGGCGCTCGCGATGGGCAGGTAGAATGCGACCGGCAGGTTCACCATGTTCCCGGAGGCCACGTTGAACGGTCCCACGGACGACTGGCCGAGGAAGGTGCCGGACTCGGCGAGCACCCGGAACGCGAGGGAGAACCCGGAGATCGGGAGGAACCCCGCGTTGCGGAGGGTGAACGTGCCGGTGACCGCGAGCGTCCCGTTCGGGGCGAACGCAGCGGAAAGACTGCTCGTGCTCGGCCCGCTCTGGAGGACCTCGACCGCTGAGGCGGCCTCGAGGGCGACCACGAACAGCACGATGACAAGCACGAGCACCGCGACGATTCTTAGGTCGCGCGCGAGCCGGTAGAGAGGGGGCGGGCGCCGTAGGTGGGGGAGGAGAACGTCAGCCACGGTCGTACGCTCGAAAAAACGTGCGGCTCTCCCATGAATATCTATCGGCGGAAGGTGGCGGGGCTCCTCGAGGCGTTCCGGACCCCGGAGGCGACCCGAACCTCCCTCGTGGGGGTCGGGTTATAAGCCGCAGCGCCCGTGGCGGCGTCGTTGACCGTGGGAAACGACGGCGTCGCGCCCATCGAGCCGTTCAAGACGAAGGTCGTCGAACGGATTCCGAACCCCTCCCGCGAGGACCGCGAGCGAGCTCTCGAGCGGGCCGGCTTCAACCTGTTCAAGCTCCGCTCGGAGGAGGTCCGTATCGACCTCCTCACCGACTCCGGCACCAGCGCCATGAGTGACCGGCAGTGGGCGGCGATGATGCTGGGCGATGAGTCGTACGCCGGGAGCCGCAACTTCGAGCAGTTCGAGGCGACCGTGCAGGCGCTCACCGGATTTCCCCACGTCATCCCGGCCCACCAGGGACGCGGCGCGGAGAATCTCCTCTTCTCGACCCTGCTCACCCGCGGCCAGAAGGTCCCGAGCAACATGTTCTTCGACACGACCGAGGCCCACGTGCGCCATCAGGGCGGGGTCCCGGCCAACCTCGCAGTAAGGGAAGCGTACGACCCCGACAGCGACTTTCCGTTCAAGGGGAACGTCGACGTGCGTCTCCTGGACGAGTTCCTCCGCCGCGAGGGACGCGACCGGGTTCCGCTCGTCATGGTCACCATCACGAACAACACGGGGGGCGGGCAACCCGTGTCGCTCGCGAACTTCCGCGAGGTCGCAGGAGTCTGTCGCGAGCACGGCGTGCCCCTCTACCTCGACATGTGCCGCTGGGCAGAGAACTCCTACTTCGTACGGACCCGCGAGCCCGGGATGGCCGGAAAGAGCATCGCGGCGATCGGGCGCGCCTTCTTTGACCTCGCGGACGGCGCGACCATGAGCGCGAAGAAGGACGGACTGGTCAACATCGGAGGGTTCGTCGCGACTCGGGACGCGGGGGTCGCCGAGCGGCTCCGGGAGGCCGTCATCCTCTTCGAGGGCTTCCCGACCTACGGGGGGCTGGCCCGTCGGGACCTCGGCGCCATCGCGGTCGGGCTCGAGGAGGCGACGGACCTCGATTACCTCGAGCACCGCATCGGCCAGGTCCGTTACCTCGCCTCGCTCCTCGACCGCGCGGGTGTCCCGTACCTTCATCCCGTCGGAGGACACGGGGTCTACCTCAACGTCCGCCGCTTCCTCCCTCACCTCCCGATGGCGGCGCTCCCGGGTCAGGCGCTCGTGGTCGAGCTCTACCGCGAGGGAGGCGTGCGGACGGTCGAGATCGGTTCGATCATGTTCGGGGAGGGGACTCCGGAGCACCCGACGCTCGAGCTGGTCCGGCTCGCCATCCCCCGCCGCGTCTACTCGGCGGCCCACCTTGCCTACGTCGCGGAGACGGTCGCACGGGTCTACGCGCGCAGGGACAGCATCCGCGGGATGAAAATGGTCGAGCGCCCCGAGCGGCTGCCCCACTTCACCGCGAAGTTCGCTCCGCTGTAGACGAGCCCCCGCCGAGCGTAGTGCCGGCGGCTGAGATAGGTATTTGACGGTCGCACGGCTGCCGGCAAACGTCCGGAAGGAGCGGCGATGAGCACGGCACCGACGGTGGCCCGCATCATGACGCGACTCGTGATGACGACCTCGCCCGACGCGCGCGTCGACCAGGCCGCGCGGTTGCTCCGCGAGTGGCACGTCTCGGGTCTCCCGGTCATCGACGAGGACGGGCGGGTGGTCGGCGTGATTAGCGAGAAGGACATCGTTCGCGACCTGCACAAGGCCGCGGGAGTGGGGGCCCCGCGGGGACTCCTCGACCTCCTGCTCGAGTCCTCTCCGGCCAAGGGCGAGAACATCCTGGCCGTCTGCCGGAACCGCCTGAGGAACACGCGGGTCCGCGAGGTCATGACGAAGGAGGTCGCGACCGTCGGGCCCGACACCTCCCTCATCGAGTCGGCCCGCCTGATGAAGGTGAACGGAGTGAACCGCCTCCCCGTCGTCGACAAGCAGGAGCGGCTGGTGGGAATCGTCACCCGGGCCGACATCGTGAAGGACCTCTCGCGGACACCGCCCCGGGCCCGCGGGTCCCTCCATCCCAGCCCGGTTCCGACCCGGACCGGTACGCGACCGTCCGACCAGTTCACCGACATCTGAATCTCCCGAAGGATCCGGAGTTTCCCCCGGCGAGGGTCCTCCGTTAGGGGGCGGCGTCTAGCCCGCCTTCGCCTCCGAGGAGGTGAACCTACTCGAGCTCAGTTAACGGAAGTTGACGACCGGCTCATACGGTGGGTTCTGGTCAACTCTAGTTAGAGCCCCGGGAATCCGCGGGGACGGACGCGGCGCCGGGGTGCCCCCACTGAGGCGGCATGGTGACCACGAGCGGATCGGACCCTCCCCCGAGGGCGGCGGCGTCCAGCGGATTGGGTGCGGACGACCGACCGGTCTCCGCGGACGTCCCGGACCATCCTCTCCCTCGCGGAAATCGGCGCTCCCCGGGCTCGGGGAACCGACGGGTGTACCATGGCCGTTGAGAGTGCGACGGTCCAGCGGCCCGGCTCCCGGGTGCCCATCGACCGACCGGTCCTTCATCACGGCACGGTCCACATCATCGAGGCGCGGTGCAAGGAGTGCGACTTCTGCGTCCACTTCTGCCCGGAGAAGGTACTCGAGATCTCCGACCGATACACGCCGAGCGGCTACCGGCCCGCCCGCGTGAAGGCCGGGAAGGAAGGCGATTGCATCGCCTGCCGGTTCTGCGAGGACGTCTGCCCGGAGTACGCGATCTACGTGGAGGAGGTGACGCCGTGAGCTCGGCCGCGAACCTGCTTCTCGCTCCGAAGGCCGACGACTCGATGGTCGGTACCCACTTCATGTCGGGCGACCACGCCTGCGCCGAGGGGGCGATCTACGCAGGCTGTCGCTTCTTCGCCGGCTACCCCATCACGCCCGCCACCGAGATCGCCGAGCACCTCGCGGAGCGTCTGCCCGCCCTGGGCGGGCAGTACATCCAGATGGAGGACGAAATCGCGTCGGTCGCTGCGATCCTCGGCGCGAGCGTCGCGGGGGCGAAGAGCATGACCGCGACCAGCGGGCCCGGCTTCTCGTTGATGATGGAAAACCTGGGTCTCGGCATCATGATGGAGGTGCCGACGGTGATCGTGAACGTCCAGCGGGGGGGACCCAGCACGGGCCTTCCCACGTCGGTGGGCCAGCAGGACATGATGCAGGCCCGGTTCGGCTCGCACGGGGACTTCACGTCCATCGCCCTCTCCCCCCAGTCGCCCCAGGAGGCGTTCGACCTCACGGTCCACGCGTTCAACGTCGCGGAGAAGCTCCGCACCCCCGTCCTTCTGATGATGGACGAGGTGGTCGGGCATATGCACGAGCGGGTCATCGTCCCGCCGCCGGGCCAGATCCCGATTCGATCCCGGACTCGTCCGACCGTCCCCCCCGCGGAGTACCGACCGTACAAACCCGGGCCCGACCTCGTCCCACCGATGGCGCTTGCGGGCGACGGCTACGCGGTGCGCTTCACGAGCCTGACCCACAACGAACTCGGCCAGGCAGTCACGACCTACGAGGTCCAGAAGGTCCTCGTCCCGCGGTTGAGGGACAAGGTCCTCAAGAACCGCGAGGTCTACGAGCGGGTCGAGCTCTACAAGACCGAGGGCGCGACCACCCTCATCGTCTCCTACGGGATCACCGCTCGGTCCGCCCGCCGCGCGGTCGACCTGGGCCGGGCGAAGGGTCACCGCATCGGGATGCTGCGGCTGCTGTCGGTGTGGCCGTTCCCCGCGGCAAGGCTTCTCGGGCTGAAACAGATCCGCAGAATCGTCGTGGCGGAGGTCAACATGGGCCAGGTCGTGCTCGAAGTGGAGCGACTGGTCAGCGGCAGTTGCCCCGTGATCCATGTCGGCACCCCCGGCGGGCTCGTCCCCCTCCCCGAGACGATCCTCGATGCCTGCCTCTCGAAGGCGGGAGGGAAAGCGTGACGGCGACCACCGAGCCGCTCCTCAAGGACTCGGGCCACAAGGGCCCGAACGGTTCGTCGTCGGTCCTCCATCACCCCTACGACCACCTCCTCCGCGCCGAGGCGCTCCCGCACATCTGGTGCCCGGGGTGCGGCATCGGCACCGCGATCGGAGCGCTCGTCTACGGGTTCGAGCACGCGTCGATCCCGCAGGAGAAGCGCGTCATCGTGAGCGGGATCGGCTGCTCTTCCCGCATCGTCTACTACGCGAAGACCGACGCCTACCACACGACCCACGGCCGAGCGATCCCGTTCGCCACGGGGTTGAAGCTGAGCAACCCCGCGCTCTGCGTGGTCGTCTTCGCCGGCGACGGCGACCTGTTCGCCATCGGTGGCAACCACTTCATCCACGCCGCCCGCCGCAACATCGACCTGCTCGTCGTCTGCATCAACAACTTCAACTACGGCATGACGGGCGGCCAGAGCGGCCCGACCACGCCTCCCGGGGCCCTCTCCACCACTACGCCCTACGGCAACCCCGAGCTGCCGTTCAACCTCCCCGACCTCGCCTCGGCGGCGGGCGCGACCTACGTCGCCCGCTGGACGACCCTGGACGTCCGTCGTCTCAGGATGGCGTTCGCGGAGGTGCTGACCCGCCGTGGGTTCCGCTTCCTGGAGGTCCTGGCCCCCTGCCCGGTGAGCTTCGGAAAGACGAACAAGATCGGAAGCGGCGCCGAGGAGATGGAGTACTATCGGGCCCTGGAGGTTCTCAAGTCCCGGATCGAGAGCACGAACCTGATCGGCTCGGAGATCGAGCTCGGAAAGCCGATCGTGGTCGGAAAGTTCGTCGACCGCACGCGGGAGACGTTCGGCGAGCGATACGCCCGGGTGGCCGCGAAGGCCGCGGAGGCCGGTGCATGAGGAAGGAGATCCGTATCGCCGGGTTCGGCGGCCAAGGCGTGATCCTGGCGGCGTTCGTCCTCGGGCGCGCGATCTCGGTCCATACGCGGATGCACGCGACCATGACCCAGAGCTACGGGCCGGAATCCCGCGGCGGCGCGTGCGAGGCGGACGTCGTGATCGGGGACACCGAGATCGACACGCCGGTGGTGACGGCTCCCGACATCCTGGTGTTCATGTCGCAGGAGGCGGCGACGAAGAACATGGAGTCGGCGCGGTCGGCCTCCCTCATCCTGAGCGACGTCGACCTCGTCCGGCTGGACGAGGACGTCGCCGGTCGGGCGCTCTCGCTACCGTTCACGCGGACCGCGGACGGGCTCGGGCGGCGGATCGTCGCGAACATGGTCATGTTAGGCTCGCTTACGCGCGCCTCACGGGTCGTCCCGAGGGAGGCGATGGAGGCCGCCCTCAGCGAGACGGTGAAGCCGCGCACGCGGGAGCTGAACTTGAAGGCGTTCGACGCCGGGATGAAACTATGAGCTCGCCCCCGGTGATGGTCATCGGAGGCGGCATCGCGGGGGTCCAGGCGACCCTCGACCTCGCCGAGGCCGGGTGCCGCGTCGTCCTGGTCGAGAAGAGCCACTCGCTGGGTGGCGTGATGGCGGCCCTCGACAAGAACTTCCCGACGCTCGACTGCAGCATCTGCATCGAGGCCCCGAAGCTGAGCGAGGTCGCCGAGAACGGCAACGTCGAGATCCTCACCGACGCCGACGTGGTCGGGCTCGCGAAGAATGGCGAGGGCTTCGAGGTGACCCTCCGGCAGAAGGGGAACCTTGTCAGCAACGAATGCACCCGATGCGACCTCTGCGCCCAGGCCTGCCCGATCGTGCTCCCGAACCAGTTCGACCAGGGACTCGCCTCGCGAAAGGCGATCTACACCCCGTTCCCCCAAGCAGTCCCGGGACCGTACTTCCTCGACGTCACGAAGTGCGTCAACAGCTACCCGATCCTCCTCCAGTGCACCCGCTGCTACGACGTCTGCGGGCCGAAGGCAATCAACTACGACCGCCCCCTAGACGCCGAGTTGAAGCGCGAGGTCTCCTCCATCATCGTCTCGGCCGGGTTCGAGCCGATGGAGCCCCAACTGCTCCCCGAGTACGGCTACGGGACGCACCCGGACATCCTCACCTCGATGGAGCTCGAGCGCCTGCTCTCCTCCGCCGGGCCGAGCGGGGGGGAAATCGTCTGCCCGTCCGACGGCCGGCACGCGAAGCGGATGATCTTCGTGCTCTGTGCCGGCTCGCGGGACATACGGAACATCCCGCAGTGCTCCCGGTTCTGCTGCATGTACTCCATCAAGGAGGCCGTGCAGGCACGCGACCATGGGGTCGAGGACGTCACCCTGCTCTACATGGACATCCGCAGCTACGGCAAGGGGTTCGACGGATTCTACCAACGGGCGAAGGACCAGGGAGTTCGGTTCGTCCACGGGCGTCCGTCCCGGGTACGGTTCGACGGCTCCGAGCTCAAGGTGCGGGTCGCCGACACCGCGACCGGAGCGGTCGAGGAGCTCGGCGCCGACTTAGTGGTCCTCGCCACGGGAGCCAAACCGCCCCAGGGGCTCGCCGACCTCGCGAAGGTGCTCGGACTCTCCCTCGGTACGGACGGCTTTCTTACGGACGAACGCGCCCCCGAGGGGATCTTCGTCGCCGGGAGCGCGGCCGGGCCGAAGGACATCCCCGACAGCGTGGTCGAGGCGGGGGCGGCCGCGTCGCGCTCGATGGAGCGCGTGAAGGAGCGCTACTGGGCGAAGCCCGAG
The DNA here is from genome assembly GCA_035625165.1 of Thermoplasmata archaeon. GTDB lineage: Archaea > Thermoplasmatota > Thermoplasmata > Lutacidiplasmatales > UBA184 > Lutacidiplasma. Next base: position 51,582 of record DASPQC010000071.1, read on the forward strand.
ATGGGGACCCCGATTCCCGCCGACGGCGATGCCCGCGTCGGCGTATTCCTTTGCGACTGCGGCAGCAACATCGCCGCGACCGTGGACGTTCCGAAGGCGACCCAGTACGCCCACGAGCTCCCCCACGTCGTCCACGCGGAGGAGGTTCGCTTCGCCTGTGCCGCGAACACCCAGGCGGACATCGCGAAGAAGATCGTCGACCTCAAGCTCAACCGCGTCGTGGTCGCGGCCTGCTCGCCGAAGACCCACGAGGGGACGTTCAAGCGCGTCTGCCTGCGTGCGGGGCTCAACCCCTACCTGCTTGAGATGGCCAACGTCCGGAACCTCGACTCCTGGGTCCACAAGAACGAGAAGGAAAAGGCGACCCAGAAGGCTCTCGACTTCGTTCGGATGGGAGTTGAGAAAGCCGTCCGCCTCCGACCGCTCGAGCCGTTCGAGCAGTCGGTCGTTCGGGCCGCGATCGTCATCGGCGGGGGGCCGGCCGGAATGGTCGCAGCCTCCAGCCTGGCCCGGCAAGGGTACGTCGTGCACTTGGTCGAGAAGGAGAACCGGCTCGGAGGCGCGCTGCGGTTCCTCTCTCACATCGACCCCTCCGGGGTCGAAGCGCGCCCCCTCCTCGAATCACTGGTTCACGAGGTGGAGAACTCCGGTGTCCGGGTCCACCTCGCGTCCGAGGTCGCCCAGATCGACGGCCACGTCGGGGACTTCAAGGCCCGGCTTTCGACGGGGGAGATCCTGGACGCGGGGGCCGTCATCCTCGCGATGGGAGGGCGGACCTCGACCCGCGCGGCGACGGAGGGTCCGCTCGCGAGCCCACGGGCGCCGCTCACGATCACAAACCAGCGGCTCGAGGAGATGATCCGGGACGGTGAGGAGGTCCCGGGGGATCGGGTCACGCTGGTCGGATGCGTCGGCTCGAGGAACGGGAAGCTCGAGTGCTCGCGCTACTGCTGCGGCGCGATGGTCGGCGAAGCGCTCCGCCTGCGACGGATGGGAAAGAAGGTCCGAGTCCTTTTCCGCGACATGCGCACGTTCTCGCGGGGCGCAGAGGACCTCTACCGCGACGCCGCCGAAGCCGGCGTCGTCTTCTTCCGCTACCCCGACGCGACGCCCGAGAGCGCGCTCTCCCTGCGGGACGGCAGCGTCGTCTTCCGGGACGAGTTCCTCGGCCGGGACGTCGCGCTCCCTACCGACCTCCTCGTGCTGATGAGCGCGATCGAACCGGCGGAGGAGAGCATCTCGAAGATGCTCAAGGTGACGCACGACGCCGCAGGCTTCCTCCTGGAGCGGCACCCGAAGCTCGGCCCGGTCGAGGCGGCGAGCGCCGGCATCTTCCTCTGCGGCACCGCCCAAGGGCCGAAGGACGTGAAGGAGTCGATCGCGCAGGGCCTCGCCGCCGCCTCGAAGGCGAGCGGCCTCCTTTCGCACGAGAAGATCGAGAAGGAGCCCCTGGTGGCCCTGATCGACGGCGAGCGGTGCAACGGATGCGGCCGATGCGTGCCCGTCTGCCCGTACCAGGCGATCGAGCCGATCGTCGTGAACGGGAAGAAGAAGGTCCAGGTGGTCAGCGCCGCCTGCATGGGCTGCGGGACCTGCGGGGCGGACTGCTACCGCGACGCGATCACGAACCCGGGGTTCACGGACGACCAGATCCTCGCCCAGATCGACGCTGCGCTCGAGGACGACCCCGCCCACAAGGTGCTGGTCTTCGCCTGCAACTGGTGCAGCTACGCCGGCGCCGACCAGGCGGGAATCGAGAAGATCCAGTACCCCGCCGTGCCGCGCACGATCCGGACGATGTGCTCCGGGCGCGTCTCGGAGGACTTCGTGAAGCATGCGTTCGAGAAGGGCGCCGGGGCGGTGCTGCTCACCGGCTGCCACCCCGGCGACTGTCACTACATCAACGCCAACTCCTGGACGGAGAAGCGGTTCCAGATCTGGAGGAAGATGCTCGAGCGCAAGGGCATCGCCCCGGAGCGGTTCCAGCTCGAATGGATCTCCGCCGCGGAAGGGAAGGAGTTCGCCCGCAAGATCCGCGAGATGGCGGCGGTGCTCGACCGGTACAACTCCGCGACGACTGTCGCCTCGACCCCCGCGCCGGCCGCGGCGGCGAAGGCGGGGTGAGGGAGGGGCGATGGCCGAAGCGTCCGCAGGTCCGGTCCCGATCCGATTCGACGACGACGCGTGGGAGCGACTCGCGGCGACCACCAACGCGCGGCTCTGCTTCCAGTGCGGGACCTGTACCTCTACCTGCCCGCTCGCCGGCCCGACGCCGATGCAAGTGCGCACGCTCATCCGGAAGGCGCAGTTCGGCGAGACCGACCCGCTCGTCTGGAAGTGCATGACGTGCGCGGAGTGCAACGTCTCCTGCCCACGGGGCGTTGACATCGTCGGCGTCGTCCGTCACCTGAGGGAACAGCAGTGGCGCGTGCGCCAGGTGCCGAAGGGCCTCCCGACCCTCCTCTGGGGGATGTTCGAGGACGGCAACACCTTCCACCTCGCCCCGAAGGACCGGGCCGCGTGGATGCGGGACGTGAAGGTCCCGGGGAAGGGGTCGACGCTCCTCTTCGTCGGCTGCGCCGCCTCCTACGACCCCCGGGCGCAGCGCATCGCGCGCGCGGTCACGACCCTCCTCAACCGAGCGGGCGTGGAGTACCAGGTGATGGGCAACGAGGAGGTCTGCTGTGGCGAGGCGGCCCGATCGGTGGGCAATGAGGGCCTCTACTCCGACCTCCAGGAGAGGAACGCCGCGGCGTTCCGAAGGCGCGGCATCGAGCGGGTCATCACGATCTCCCCTCACTCCTTCGACGCGCTCAAGGTCGGCCAGGAGAAACACGGAGGGCCCCGGGTGGTCCATTACACGCAGGCGCTCGAGGAGCTCCTCGACCAGGGGAAGATCTCGGGGAAAGGCGAGCCGCGCACCGTGACCTACCACGACCCTTGTTACCTCGGCCGGACCCACGGCGTCTACGAGGCGCCGCGGCGACTGCTCGAGTTGTCTGGCCTCAAGCTCATCGAGATGAAGAACAACCGGCGCCAATCGCTCTGCTGCGGGGGCGGCGGCGGCCGGATGTGGATGGAGACGCCTCCGGCCGAGCGGCCGGGCCCCGGTCGGGTTCTTGAAGCCGCCGGGACCGGGGCGGAGCTCCTCGCCACCGCGTGCCCCTACTGCATCAGTGTGTTCGAATCCGAACGTGGCAACGAGCGGATTCCCGTGACGGACGTCGCCGAACTGGTCGTCCAGAGCGTCAAAGCGTGAACGATGACCGAGGCGGGGGACGGGGGCATCTGGGTCTACGCCGAACGGCGGGGGAAGTCGTTCACCCCGGTGAGCCTCGAGCTGCTCGGTAAGGCCCGCGAGCTCGCCAACCGGCTCCGGGTGCCGATGACGGCGGTCACCGCGGGGGCCGACCGGGGACCGGCCTCCGAGCTTCGGCGCTACGGCCCCGACCTCGTCCTCGAGCTGGTCCACCCCCTGCTCGCAAACCACGACGCGCGGGCCTACACGACGGCGATCGCGGCGGAGCTCGAAAAGGCCCGCCCGTCGATCCTGCTCCTCGGAGCCACCCGGAACGGTCAGGACCTCGCGGGACGGCTCGCGGTCCGGCTGCGGACCGGCTTGACGGCGCACGTCACCTCGCTCGAGCTCAATGGCGAGCATCTCCTGGTCGGATGGGTCCCGGGCTTCGGCGGCGGCATCGAAGCCGGGATCACCTGCCCCGTCCAGCGGCCCCAGATGGTGACGGTGCGGCCCGGAGTTTTCCCGCTGCCTCCGAGCGAATCTCCGTGGGGGGACGTGGAGACCGTGAAGCCCGTCCTGACCGAGAAGGACGTGGGGTCCCGTCGCCTCTCCTTTGAGCCGAAGGGTTCGACCGTCGACCTCACGAAGGCCGACGTCATCGTGGTCGGCGGTCGCGGGACCCAAGGGGAGTTCCGCCGCGTCGAGCGACTCGCCTACCTCTTGGGGGGCGAGGTCGGGGCGACGCGGGTTGCCGCCGACGCGGGCTGGGTCGACCGCGACCGGATGATCGGGCAGACCGGCGTCATCACGCGGCCGAAGCTCGCGATCGTGCTCGGAGTCAGTGGAGCCGTGCAGTTCACCGTGGGGATCGAGGGCGCGGGCACCGTCATCGCGGTGAACCGGGACCCCGATGCCCCGATCTTCGACCACGCGGACCTCGGCATCGTGGGTGAGCTCGGGCCGGTGGTCGATTCGCTCATCCACGCGCTCGAGGAGGGGTAACGGTGCGGATCGTCGTCTGCCTGAAGGTCGTTCCGCGACCGGAGGAAGTAAAGGTCAACCTCGAGAACAACACCCTCGACCGGGCCGGGGCCCGTTCGGTAATCAACCCTTCCGACCTCAACGCGCTCGAGACCGCCCTCGCGTTCCGCGATGCCCACGGCGGCCACGTCACCGTCCTCTCGATGGGCCCGCCGCAGTTCGAACCGTACCTCCGGGTCGCCCTCGCCGTCGGGGCGGACGAGGCGGTCCTTCTGAGCGACCGCGCGTTCGGAGGGGCGGATACGCTCGCGACCTCCTACACCCTCGCGATGGGGATCCGCAAGGTCGGCGGCGCCGACCTGGTCGTCTGTGGGGACGAATCGTCCGACGGCGGGACGAGCCAGGTCCCCCCGAGCCTCGCCGAGTGGTTAGACGCCTCCCAGGCGACCTACGTCGAGCGGCTCGGGCCCGTCTCCGATGGACGGCTGAGGGCCACCCGGGCTCTCGAAGATGGGAAGGAGACCGTGGAGCTCTCGTTCCCGGCCGTGGTCTCGGTCGTGGTCGGTTCGAACGAGCCCCGCTTCATCGACTACGACCGATGGGCGGTCGCCCAGCGCGCCACCGTCCGGGTCATCGACTCCGCCGAGTTGCAGGGGGATCCCAACTACCTCGGCCTCAAGGGCTCCCCGACCTCGGTCGCCGGTCTTCGAGAGGTCCGGAAGCACGGCCGCCGCCACGAGCGGGTCACCGTAACACCTTCGGAAGCGGCCGAGCGAATCCGGTCGGAGATTGAACGGGCCCGGCATTGAAGTCCGGAGGCCATTTCTCGGCGGCCGGGCCACGTCTCCGAGCCCCGTGTCGTTCGTCAGAACCGTCGAACGCCACGTTAAGGAGATACGCTCCGTTCGATTCGCGCTCTACCCCGCACGGTCGGGGGAGGTACCATGTCGATCGTACTGGATGGACATTCGCTGAAGGTTGAGGACGTCGTCAAAGTAGCCCGGCACGGCGAGCCGATCGCGATCCATCGGGACGCGGCAGCACGCATCGACAAATGTCGCGCTCTGCTGGAGAGAAAGATCCAGGCCCGAGAGATCATGTACGGCGTCAACACGGGAATCGGGGAGCTCTCCGAGGTCGTGCTTACGCCGGAGCAGGTCGAAAAGTACCAGCGGTTCCTCGTCTACTCCCATGCCGCCGGCTGCGGGGAGCCGATGGCCGAGGAGGACGCCCGCGCCGCCATGCTCTCTCGCCTCAACACCCATTGTTGGGGACACTCGGGGATCCGCCGCGAGCTCGTGGAGACAATGGTGGAGATGCTGAACCGTGGGGTCAACCCGGTGATGTGCCAGAAAGGCTCGGTCGGGGCCTGCGGCGACCTGGCCCCGATGGCGCAGATGGCGCTCGTCCTCATCGGGGAGGGCGAGGCGTTCTACCACGGGCAGCGCCTGCCCGCCCAGGAAGCGATGAAGGCGGCGGGCATCCCGACTGTCCAGTTCCGGGAACGGGACGGCCTTTCGTGCATCAACGGCTCGAACGCCATCACGGGGATGGGTTGCCTCGAGCTCTACGACGCCGAGCGCTGGATCCGGACCCAGGAGATCGCGCTCGCGATGACCCTCGAGGCGCTCAACGCCAACATGAAGGCCTACGACCGCCGGGTCCACGACGTCCGCGGCTACCCCGGGGCGCAGGCCTGCGCCGAGAACCTGCGGAGGATCACCGAGGGCTCCGAACTCTTGAACCGACCGGGAAAGAAGGTGCAGGACGCCTACTCGCTCCGGTCGAGCCCTCAGGTGATCGGGGCCGCCAAGGACGCGCTCGTCTGGGCGCGCTACATGCTCGAGATCGAGCTCAACCATGCCGCCGACAACCCGACCTTCTTCCCGGACGATGAACTGGTGCTCACCGGGGCGAACTTCCAGGGTACGCCGATGGCCTTCGCCCTCGAGTCGCTCGGCCTCGCCGTCACGACGGTCGGGGTCCTGTCGGAGCGGCGGACCAACCGGCTGATGAACCCTCACCTGTCGGCCGGTCTCCCGGCGTTCCTCACGAAGGGGGCGGGGATGTTCTCCGGCCTCATGCTCTCCCAGTACACCGCGGGAGCGCTGGTCGCGGAGAACCGTATCCTGGCGGCGCCGGCCGCCACCCTCTCGATCCCCGCGGCCGCGGACCAGGAGGACTTCGTCTCGATGGGAATGACCACGACCATCAAGTCGCGGCAGATCCTCGAGAACTCTTGGAGCATCGTCGCGATCGAGGTGATGGCAGGGGCCCAGGCGTTCGACTTCCGGCTTCCGGCCAAGCCGTCGAAGGGGTCCCAGGCCGCCTACGACGTCATTCGCCGCCACGTCCCAAAGCTGGAGGAAGACCGTCCGATCTACGACGACATCAACCGGCTCACGAAGGTGCTGAAGAGCGGCGAGCTGTTGGACGCGGTCGAGAAGGTGGTCGGGAAGCTCAAGTAGGACCTCGCCGCGAGGAGCCAGAACCCGTCGGGGAGGGCCGCCGGAGGCGACGTGCGGCCCCGTCAGCCCGGTGCGAGATCCGAAAAGACGAAGCCGTCCCGCTCGACGGTTTCCCCGGGCAGGACCGCAATCGGCCGCGAAAACATCGGACCCGCGGTCACGAAGGTGTGGAACTCCCCGCGCTCCCCGCACGGGTCGACGGACCTCGGTAGCTCTCGGAGGAACGCGGCGTCGAACGGTCGCCCTGCAAACTCCCTGGGGAGCTTTCGCGGGTCGAGGCAGACCACTCGAGCCTCCAGCCCGCTACGGAGCATCTCCTCGGCCAACCGGTCGGTCTTCCGTCCCCAGAGCGGGAACGCCGGACGGATCCCGGTCGGTTCGAGCCGACGTTCCCGGTACGTGCGGACGTCCTCGAGGAAGAGGTCCCCGAACACGATGCGCGACACGCCGGCCGCGGCGAGATGTTCGACCGCCCGGGCCATCGCGGCCTCGTAAACCTCGTTCGGACAGGGAAAGGGAATCTCGACTTTCCAGAGCGGGAGCCCCACTGCCGCGGCCTGACGCTCCAGCAAGGCCACGCGGACCCCGTGCATCGACACCCGGTCGAACTCCGAAGTGACGGTCGTGAGCAAGGCGACCACGTCGAGCTCTCCCTGACGCTGGACTTCCCACAACGCGAAGGCGGCGTCCTTCCCGCTGCTCCACGAGACCACGGTCTTCGGTCGCTCGCCGGCCATGTCCACCCGCTCGAACCGGAGCGGTCCCGGCCTAAAGCTTCGGATGGCGTCGCAATCGCTCTAAGCAGGTATCTGCTGACCCGGTCCCTCGGGGATGACCGCCTCGGTGCTGGACGCGATTGGAAACACCCCCCTCGTCGAGCTCCGCCGCGTAGTGCCCCGAGGTTCGGCGAAGGTGCTGGCGAAGCTCGAGTTCGCCAACCCCACCGGCAGCATGAAGGACCGAGTCGCGCGAGCGATGGTCGAGGCGGCCGAGAGGGACGGTCGCCTGAAGGCCGGGGGGACCGTCGTCGAGTACACCTCCGGGACTACCGGAATTTCGTTGGCCCTCGTTTGTGCAGCGAAAGGGTACGGGCTTCGCATCGTGTTCTCGGACGCCTTCAGCGAGGAGAAGCGACTGGCGATGCGGGCCTTCGGCGCGGAAATCACCGATGTCCGGAGCGACGGGAAGGGGATCACCGAGGCGTTGATCAAAGAGATGGTGGAGACCGCGCGTCGCTGGGCCCGGCAGCCGGGCCACTGGTTCTGCGACCAGCTGGCGAACCACGATGGGACGGCCGGTTACCATCCGATGGGAGAGGAAATCTGGCAGCAGACCCGAGGCTCGGTCACCGCATTCGTCCAATCGGTCGGCACCGCGCACTCCCTCCACGGGACGACCGAGGCGCTCTGGAAGCGCAACCCGAAGGTGCAGATCGTCGCGGTGGAGCCGGCCGAGTCGGCCGTACTCTCGGGCGGTCCGACCGGCTCCCACAAGATTGAGGGAATCGGGATCGGCTACCGGCCTCCGCTGTGGAATCCGAATTTGGTCAACTCGATAATCCCGGTCTCGACCGAGGCGGCCCACGCCATGAGCCGACGGTTGGCTCGGGAGGAGGCGCTCTTCGTCGGGACGTCCTCCGGGGCCAACGTGGTCGCGGCGCTGAAGGTGGCCGGAGAGCTAGGGCCGGACGCTACCGTCGTGACCGTGATGGTCGACTCCGGGCTTCGGTATCTGAGCACAGAGCTGTTCCACGCGATTTGAACGGGTCCCGAGGGCCCGCGGCCTCGCCGGGAAAGCAGTTTCCACAAGCGTTTACATACCTCCTCACGTTCGGAGTGCCGGCCACGGGCCGGGAGGTTCACGGTGGGATGGCATTCGATGCGGACGTCCGTCGACCGTGGACCGACTGATCTTCCGTAGTCCGTCCCCGGGGGACCTCGGCCGCATCCGTTTCACTTGAGTCGAACGACCGGGGCCGGGTCAACCGATGCCCAACGAAGGGTACCTGGACAAGAGCGTGCACTGGAAGGTGCGGAGCGGGCGAGTCGCCTTCGCCGAACCCACCCACGACGAGGTAGCGGAGGCCATCCTCGACGCAGGCCTCGCGACCGAGGTCGGGCAACGGCTGGGTTCCGGCAAGGAAGCGGACGTCTACCTCTGTCGGGACGGCCGACGCCGGACAGTGGTCAAAGTCTATCGACAGTACCGGACCGCTCACCGGGGCGGTCGGCCCATCAAGCTCGAATCGATGGGACAACGGGCGGTCCGCGAGTTCGAGCTGCTCTGCTACGCGTGGCAGGGAGGGGCTCGAGTTCCCGAACCCGGCCGTCGGGTCGAGAACATGTTTTCGATGCAGTACCTTGGGACGGCTCAAGCCGTGGCCCCGATGCTGCAGCACGCTCGCCTCGAGGGTCCGCGGGATTTCCTGGAAGCGACCATGGCGGGTGTCGAGGGGCTCGCCGAAGCCGGGGTCGTTCACTCCGACCTCAGCCCGTTCAACATCCTCGTCCACGAGGAGAAGCCCTGGTTCATCGACCTGGCCGCCGGCATCCGTGTGGATCGACTCGGTTCGCCGCCCTGGGAGCGCCTCTTCGAAGCACTCCGGGCGTTGGAGAAGGGTTTCGCGTCGCTGGACCGGTACTTCCGCCGATACGCCCTCGAGCTCGACGCGCGTGAAATGCTCTCGCGCGTCCGCACGCAGCTCGATCGGTTCGGGGTGTTCTGATGGCAGTCGAAAGGAAGTCCGCCGGGACGGCTGACCCGTGAGCTTCTACGTGATCGTTCGAGGACCGCTCGGCTCCGGCAAGACCACGCTCTCGGCTAGACTGGCCGACCGCCTGAAAGCGGAGCACATCGCGATTGACCAGATTCTCGAGAAGCATCACCTTGAGGAGTGGGAGAACGGATACATCTCGGAGAGCTCTTTCCTTCAGGCCAACCATATCGCCGCTTCGTCCGCCCGGCCGTTCCTCCGTCGCGGGACCCCGGTGGTCATCGATGGGAACTTCTACTGGAGGTCCGCCGTGGACGATCTCCTCCGCTGCCTCCCGTTCCCGCACGTAGTCTTCACCCTCAAGGTCCCGCTGTCCACCTGTATCGCCCGAGACGGCGTCCGGAGCCCTCCGCATGGGGCGGAGGCGGCGAGGGAGGTCTATGCGAAGACGATCAGCTTCGACTACGGCGTGCCCGTGGATGCGTCGGGGTCTGTCGAGGAGACCGTCGAACTTCTCTGGAGGGAACTCAAGCGCCAGCAGATGCCGGAAGTTTGAGCGACCGACCTATGGGTGAGGCTCACCAATCGCGCGGCGTCAACCGAGGGTCGTAGAGAGGACCTTAGCTACGACCTCCAGGTCTCCTAATCGATAGTCGGCGCCTCGGTGAAGGATCCCCGACGAGGGTCCTTTCTCGACGCGAAGTTTCGCCTGCTTCCAGTCCTTGGGGTCCTTTCCCTCCAAGTGGAGGACCACGTCAAAGGCGAAACGCCCGTCATTCGGCGCGTCCGCGAACGTCAGTATCACAACGACCCCCGTCGCGACAATCGCGCGAAGGAGTGGCCCCGCCATGTCGACGGTGTAGTATCCCATGAGCCGATGGGCGTTGGACAGGACCACCACGCGTGGCTGACCCCCGCTCACAATTCCGGCCAGCGTCGCTTGCGTCCGTTCCGGTAGGCGAAGGAAATCGAGGAGGACCTGGAGGTTCTCTGGAGGTTCGTCGGTTCGAACAACGGCCGAGACGGCGATGTTCGCTTTCGTGTGGTCCGGCGCCAGCGCCGAAGGACGCACCACCGCCAGCCGATTCGGGGAGATCGCATTCCTCGAGAGAGGGTCGGAGTCCGACAGTACCTCGCCGGTGGTCCGTACGTCGACCCAGAGGAAGTTAGGGTCAGTCGCCGACGCCAGGGCCAAGCTCACCCAGTTCATCAACGGACGGTTGTCTCCGATCAGGAGAACGGAGGTCGACGGGCGGAAGAGAGTTCCCGGCGACTCGGCGGCCCCGTCCCTATCTGCCACGGTCCTCGGAATCTTCGGTACCGTTCGCCCACCTATCAGACTTTTGAACGAAAGGGCAGACGGGCTGACCCCGGCCGTATGGGTCCACCCATCCTCCGGCGCCGGCGAGCAATGTTCGCCCCCGGCATCCGAGGTGCGACCCGGTTGTTACGGTAGCCATCTCGTAGTCGCCGAACCACGGGAGCGTCGTGGACCAGGAATTCAAGAGTTCGAGAACGGACCACGCCAACGGCGGAGCCGTGACGACGCAGAAGATGTTGCTCCAACCAGGGTGCGTGAAAGAGGGTTGTGTCGCCCTCTGCCGGAAGGGATCGGGCGCCGGTCGCCCGAGTTCTCTCCTGTCAGCGGCTTGGAGGAGACCCGAACTTCTCGAGAAGCTTTTGAAATCTCGGATCGGCCGACAGGGTCTTGAAGCCCAGGTCGAGCATGAAGACGCTCGCGTACCCGGAGCCTTCTCGGAAGCCCCTCTCCAGCCATTCGAAGGCTCGGTCAGCGTCTCCGACACTAGCGTAAGCGTAGGCGATCGCCGCCGCCCCCGTGCCACGTTTCGCATGGTTCTCGAGCAGCTCCGCGACGACCCCCCGGGCTTCGTCGACCCGTCCGGCCCGGCTCAAGGCGTACGCTAGGTCGGACAGCTCGGCCGGGTTGCTCCGACCCGACAACTCGACGGTCTTCCGGAGTTCCTCCACCCCTTCCTCGAATTTCCCCATCTCGGTGTAGGACAGCCCGAGCGTACTGTGCGGCCACGAACCTTCGGGGTCAAGTTCGAGGCCCTTCTTTGCTAGTGGAATGGCCAGCTCGGGGTGTCCAGCATAGAGCAGTGTGCTGGCCGCATCTTGAATCGTTGCCCCCGAAAGCGGGTCCAGTTCGAGGGCCTTCTCAACCTCGCGAACTGCCATTCCCGGTTGTCCCTTCATGGTGTAGAAGTCGCCCAAGTGCAGATGGGTTTCTGGTAGGTTCGGGTTGAGCGCCAGCGCGTGCTCCATGCTCTCCCCTGCCCCCTTGAAGTTCCCACCGTAGAACTGTACGAAGGAGAGACCGATATGAGCCTCGGCAAGAGAAGCATCGATTTCGAGAGCCTTTCTCGCCGCACTTTCGGCCTTCGCAAAGGCTTCGGGGGAGGGGACGATCTCCCAAATCCCGAGATAGACATAGGCCAGCGCGATTGCGGCGTACGCCCGAGCGTATCGAGGGTCCTCCTGAACGGCTTGCTCGAAGAAACCGAGGGCGGTCTCGAGTTCCACCTTCCTCAATTTCTGTCGGTGAAACACCCCTTTCATGTAGAGCAGGTGAGCCTCGGTTACCCCCGTGGGTGGCTTCGCGAGTTGCCCCCTGTCGGAATCGAGCAGTCGGATCTCGAGCGAGTTCGCGACCTGCTGGGCGATCTCGCTCTGGATGGCGAAGATGTCCTGCAGGCGGCGGTCGTAGGCCTCGGCCCAGAGATGCCGATCCCCGGCCGCATCGATCAGCTGGACCGTCACGCGGACCCGGGTCCCGGCCTTTCGGACGCTTCCCTCGAGGATGGTGCCCGCGCCGAGCTCGCGGCCGATCTCTCCGATCGGTTTGGTTTGACTCTTGTACCGCATCACCGACGTTCTCGAGATCACGCTCAGCGTAGGAATCCGCGACACCGTGGAGATGATCTCCTCCGTCAGACCGTCCGCAAAATACTCGTCGTTCGGGTCCGGGCTCATGTTGGTGAGCGGCAGGACGGCGAGACGACGGGGAAGTGGGCCCGTGGGCGTCTCCGGATGGCCCCCCCACGGTAGGACGAGCCGGTAGACGACGGTGGGCTCCCGGACTCCTTTCAGTTCCTTGGAACCCAGGCTTTCCAGCGGAAATGCGACCTTGTGGTGCACCTGGTCGTACACTTGGGCCGAGAGGCAGATTCCTCCGGGTTCCGCCAGCGGTTCGATTCGGGAAGCGATGTTGACAGCGTCCCCGAGGATGTCCGACCCCGCGTCGTGGACGTCGCCCAGATGGACGCCGATCCTCACCCGCAGCTCGGGGGGTGGTTCCTGCGCATTGCGCTCCTGGATGTGGCGCTGCAGGTCGACCGCGCACGCGACGGCGTCGAGCGCATTCGGGAACTCGATCAGCAGCCCGTCCCCCATGGACTTCACGAGTCGGCCCCGGTGAATCTCGAGAAGGGGCCGAACCAGCCGCTCCTGCTCTCGAAGGAGTCCCAGCGCGACCGGTTCATCCGTCTGGGAGAGCGGCGTGAATCCGGAAATGTCGGTGAACATGATGGCGGCGAGATGCCGCGCCATGGTCCCCGGTGAAACGTATCTCGGTTAGATTACCCCTTGGGACGCCACCACTCGAGGAAGACCAGCCCCTGGAGGGACCTGAACTAAGGGTTCCAGGCCGCCCCAATCCGGTGCCATTCGGAAGATCGGACCCGGGCGCCTTGGACCTACACAGCAAGAAGAGAATCGAGAAGACGCTGCTCAGCCTTCCGCAAATGCTCCACAACGGTCGCAGCCTCCAGCCCGAGGGCACGGCCAAGTCTCCGCGAATCGATTCTTCTCGGCACCTCGTAATAGCCGAGCCGATGAGCGGTCCGAAGCACAAGGCGTTGCTTCTCGGTCAGGCGATCGAGCGGCGACTCGCCGAAACTCGCCGTGCCGAGGGCGACCACCCGATACTGATGCCCGAGCTTCTTCGCTTGTTTCATGAACTCCCGCAGCTGCGCGTCGGTCCCGACAAACGAGAATCGAATCGTGCCTGCGCGGTATCCGAGCGGTCCGAGAAGGTATCCGGCGCCGGGCTTCGTGGCCGCTCCGCCTAACAGCAGAGGCTCACGTAGACCTGGTCGAAGTCTTTGCGACAGCCTCCGCACCAACGCGACCGAGGATTGCCTGCCGCGCTGGAGCACTTGAATCTCGGTGGTCACAGGATCGTCCCGAAAACAGTCCTCGACCCGCCTCCGAGGGTCCTTAGGGGTGATGCGGCAGATTCCGGCAAACTCGTGATCGTCGTGCCGCAACACGTGCAGGACCTCGAAGGAGTCCAGACGCCGGAGGGAGTTGCTGCCTCCGATTCGCCGTACGAGGTCCGGGCCATAGAGCTCGACTACGATCCGTCGCATGGACTCTGCGCGGCCTCGCAAGCCGAAGCTCCGAAACAACCCATAACCTAGCCTGTGAGGCAGCGGGGCGAATTCCGGCCGGCGGATTGCTCGTGAGACGAGAGGCTGACGATGAAGGTTGATGGGCGATCCGCACTCCCGGTCGACGGAAAAGGGTCCGGTTTCGACCGCAGTTACGCCAATCGGGCGCTCGTTCTACTTTCGCTCATCGCCGCTCTCGTGGTTTACATCGACACCATGCTTACCCCCGCGCTTCCGGCCATCGCGCGGGAGTACCACGTCGACATCGCGACGACGAGCCTCCTGATTTCGCTCTACACCGTTTTCGGCGTGGCCGTCATGCCCGTGGTCGGAAAACTGGCCGACATCCACGGGAAGCGGCGCGTTCTACTCTGGACCCTCGCGGCGTACTTGGTGGCGGCAACGACGACCTCGTTCGCGCCGACCTTCGAACTGGTGCTGGTGTCGAGATTCTTCCAAGGGGTTGGGCTCGGCACCTTCCCGCTGGCCTTCAGTCTCGCGCGGGAGGAGTTCCCGCGATCCCTTGTCCCTCGTGCCCAGGGCGTCATCAGCGCGGTACAGGTGTCCGGGGGAGCGATGGGAATTCTCGTGGGGGCAGTCGTGACCGCGGATTACGGCTGGCAGGCGAATTACCACCTTGCCCTCCCGTGCATTCTCGTGCTCACCGTCCTCACCTTCTTCCTGATCAAGGAGTCGCCGAATCTGAAGCCGGGAACTCGCCTCGATTCGATCGGGGCGGCCTGGCTCGGCGCTTCGCTGACGGCCATCGTCCTCGGACTTTCACAGGGAGCGGCGTGGGGGTGGACCTCCGAAGCTGTCCTTGGGCTAATCCTCGGGGGACTGCTGGCGCTCGCTCCGCTCGCCTTTTACGAGAACCGGAGGACTGAGCCCGTCTTCGACCTGCGTCTTCTGCGCGAACGCAACATCCTGATTGCGAACCTGATTGTCGTGCTGTACGGAATTTCGCTCTACGTCGCCTTCCAAGCCATCACGTACTACATGCAATTGCCCGGCCCGACAGGTTTCGGGCTTAGCGTGTTCCAAACCGGACTCGTTCTGATTCCCATCGTCGTCGTGCTCCTGCCGGTGGCTCTCGCGGTGGGGACGGTCATCCCCCGTTACGGCGTGAAACCATTCTTCTACGTCGGCTCGGTGTTTGCGATGGCCGGCTTCCTGCTGCTCTCCACCGCCCGCAGTCCGGAGATGGTCACCGGGTTTCTCGCCGTCTATGCTCTGGGCAGTGGGATGTTGACAGTCTCCATCCAAAACCTTTTGGTGCTCTCCATCGAACCCAAGGAAATGGGGCTCGGGACCTCGTTGAACACGTCGTTCCGATACATTGGTCAGACCCTCGGCGCACCGATTGCCGGGGCAATCCTCTCCACCTTCGTTTCGGTCCAGGCTACGGGGGCGTACTCCTTCTCGCTCCCCTCGCACGCCGCTTTTCAATTCTGCTTCTACCTCGCGGCGGCCCTGTTCCTCGTACTGGGAGCCACCGCTGCCTTCGCGCGGGAAGTAATCGGTCGGAACGCCCCCTCGTCCCTTCTCGAATCCACACTTCCCGCCGCAAACGATGCGGCTGGCGATAAGTGATAGAGGCGGGGAGGTGCGAAGAAGCCAGCCAATGGAGGAACCGACACTGGGGCGTCAGGTATTAGTGTAGGGGAGGCCAGCGCCCTACCGAGAGCGAACCCACGTGGTCGGTTCCCGGCTTCGGCACGGGCGGCTGACGTCGGCTTTCCTCGAAGGGGATGGGACCATCGGCCGCTTCAGTGGACAGTGACGCCTGGAACGCCGCGAAGGTCGGTGTCGCTTGTGTGCAGCTCGGCTCCAAACCGCCGGGCCGTGGCGTATACGAGGGCGTCGGCGAAGTGGAGATGGTGGGACAGCGAGTAATCCGCGGCCTCCAACGCGAGCTGGTCATCCACCGGAACCAACCGAGTGGCACGAAGGTGGACGACCGCTTCGAGGGCGGCGGATTCGCCCTTGAGGGGGCGCAGTTTCCGATACACCTCATAGACCGTGACCACAGAGGTGACAATCTGGTCCGGTGAAATGGACGAGAACACTCGATTGTACTGGGCCGCCTTCGGGCCATCCAGAAGCCGTTCTAGCCAACCGTAACTGTCGATGCTAATCGTAATCCTTTCTCCCGCTACAAGCGTTCGGTGTGGTCACGGAGATTGCGGAGGTCTGTCTTGGTCCCCCGGAACATGCCCTTCGACATTTCAAACGGGCGGACGGGGACGAGGTGAACCACTCCATGCTTGACGATCACTGCGAGTTTGTCTCCGGGGCGGATCTGATGCTGGCGCCGAACCCGCTCCGGGATGACAACCTGATACTTGGACGAAACGGTGACCGTATCCATCGTTGGCTTCTCCACTAAGCGATTGGAGTATCGATATTTGAGTTTTGGGTGGCTGGACCTATCGTCCGAAGGACCCGTTAGCTCCCTATCCACCGGAGCGCAACGATAACCGGTCCGGCGAAGCGAGATTCAAGATAGTTCTCCCGAGCAGGACGTCCCAAGTGTGGGGTGGTCGAGGGGCCACTGGAGGGACCTGCACTAGGGGTACAAGTCCACCCCCGGGCGTGTGTGCAAACTCCTGCCTTAGGTCGCGAGGAGGCCGGATCGCGCTCGACAGGGGCGCAGCGCGGAGACTAGGATCTCGCCGTCACCAGAACGCATTCAGCGGGAAGGGCGAGCTCGCCTCCGACCGTGTACTTCGCAAGATTGTCTCGCGTATCGCGTACGACTTCCCGCTGAACCTCGGGATCCTCCTCCGAAAGGGAGTGCCCGAGCGGCGTACCTCGGAGGAGGATGTCGAAGTACGCTTCGGCGTTCGCGATTCGGATCGTGTGGGCGACGTGGCGCTCCGTTCCCGCACGGAATCCCGCGGCCTCCAGGAACGCGACCATCTCACCTGGTCCCCCCGTTTCGTAGGGGGTTGGGATGTATCCTGTCTCGTCGGGCTCGGCGTGCTTCAGCATGGGACCAACAAACGAGTGGAGGAAGGGAACCCGGTCACCGGGGGGCCAGACGGTTACCGCAATCCGGCCGTTCGGAACCAATACGCGGTGCGCTTCCTTCGCCGCCGCCTCGGGGTCGGTGAATATCTGGAAACCGAAGTTACTCACGACGGCGTCGAACGCGCCGGCCTCGAGGGCGAGCTTGGCGCAGTCCATCGCCCTAAACTCGGCGTTATGGATTCCACGCCGGGTAGCATCGTGTTGGGCAAGCGAGACCATGTTTTCGGATAGATCGACCCCCACGACCCGGCCACCGGGGCCAATATGGTTCGCGAGGGTCAGTGCGGGTTCCCCCGGTCCGGTGCCCAGGTCGAGGATTCGCTCCCCGGGTCGAGGCTCGATGGCTTTTACCAGGGCAGCGCGAAACGGTTGGAGAAGAGCCGAGAACCGGTCATACGACGCCGCGGACTCATTCCAGGTACTCCGGGTGTATTCCCGGTAATAATCCTCAGTGTACTTCCAAGGCATAGGCGTTGCAGAATGTTGGCTCTCTTAGACATTTCGCTTGGACAACCGAATTTCCGACTTCGAGGGCTTGCCAATCTTCGAGCAGAACCCCACGGTTTTGCGAGTAAGGACCGAAGAGGCACGGCGGGGGCCTTCGTTCTCGCCCCTTGCGTGGGTTCACTCAAACCAAACGACGTAGGGGAGGTCACGCGAAAGACGCGGGAGGGCCAGCCACTGGAGGGACCTGAACTAAGGGTTCAAGTCCACCGTGGGGGGGTGCCCGAAGTCCTGACCTACGGGTCATCCTCGACTCGTAGTTGAGGATTCCAAGCGACTTCCCAGAGGTGTCCGTCGGGATCGTGGAAGTAGCCTGCGTAGCCTCCCCAGAACGTTGGCCCTACCGGCTTTGTGACTCGAGCCCCGGCCCGCAGTGCTTGCCCCATTACCTCGTCTACTTCGTCCTTGCTGTTGACGTTGTGACCGATGGTGAACTCGGTCGAACTCTTCGGCCCTTGCGAGACCTGTGCGTCCCGCGCGACTTCTTTTCGCGGGTACAGGGCAAGGATCAAACTCCCTTTCAGTGGAAAGAAGACAACCGCTCCGTGCTCAAATTCGGTGCCGACGATTCCTTCCGACTCGAGACCCAGCCCCTCGCGGTAAAATCGAAGGGCCAGGTCCAAATCATCAACTCCGAGGGTGAGGACGCTCACACGGGGCTTCATGGTCTGTGGAACAAACCCCCCCCGTACTTGAGCATCGGTTGAGGTTACAAAACAGTCGTTCCGGGCGCCCCCGGAATCCTAGCAGCGTGCTCGCCTGATGCTCACCAATCCTGGCGCATGCGAAGGTCTTCGCATCGTGAGAACGGTGGTATTAAGGCGAGGGCCCGATGTCGCACGGTTCATGCCAGCATTGAGTCCGAACAAGAAGCTCGTAGAGACCTACCTCAACGCAGGCCGGTCGAAATCCGCCGGCCTCATGACCGAGGACGTGGAATGGGTAGAGTGGGGGGACGGCGTGCCCCCGACAGGAAGTGTGAACAAGGGGAAGGCTGCCGTCATTGGGAACCCCGGAGACGACAAGCTTCGAAATGTGATCACACGGATGACCGAGGAAGGCAACGTAGTGGTTGCTGAGGGAATCTGTCACGTGACGAAGCCCGACGGCAATTCGCTGAGAGTTCGGTTCTGTAACATTTTCGAATTGAAGAACGGCAAAGTGAAACGGCTGGACTCATTCGGGGCACTGCTCAAAGACACCGCGTAGGAGGGGGTCGCGTTCCGGCGTCCGGGCCAGAAACCCTCGCTCCGCTGGCCCCGGTGAATCGTGGGCGTAGGGAGTATCGACTGAGGACTTTGGGAGTGACGTAGGGTCTCGGGCCCAGCGACGACGGCCAGGGAAGGGGGGAGTTACCTCACATCAGTCGGCGACCGGGGGTATCCTAAGAATCCAGCCACTGGAGGGACCGGAACCAGGGGTTCAAGTCCCTGATCACGGACAATCTTGCTCACGTAGGGCGAGTTGGGTGACTTTCCATAGCAGGTACACCGGGGCGGTCAGACGCAGTCATGCGAGGTTCATCTTCGCCAACAATGCCGGATACCTGGGATCTCGGCGAACATTTTCATACCGTGGATCAAGGCGGACAAACATGATCGGAAGATCATGCGCCAAGAATGACTTGTCGAGCCAGCGAAAGCACTCATCCAGGTCGCCGAGCTCTGCGTGAATCAGGGCGGCGAAAGTCGGGTTCTGACCGAACAGCGGCAGTGTTTCCTCGAGCCGCAGGATTGCTTTGGCGCCCTCGGAGTCCCCGGAGCGCGCAAGCATCCACGCTTGGTCGATCTGCTTCCCGCGGCCCTCGGGCTCGAGCTCCACGGCTTGCCGCATTGCCTCGAGCCCCTTCGCGACCTCGGATCGGGCGAAGAAGTAGTCAGCGAGCCCAAAATGATAGACCCAGTCGGCAGGCGCCACCGCTTTGATCTTCTCGAGTGTCACCCAGGCCTCGTCGAGCCGTCTCAGCATGATAAGCAGCCATGTCAACTGGTTGAGGTTGGCGATCCAGAGAGGGTCGGCAGCCTCGGCAAGTCTGAACTCGGCGAGCGCTTCCTCCGGTCGGCCAACGAACTCGAGAAGGTTGGCGTAATGGCAATGCGCCCGGGCGTGACTCGGGTCGAGCGAGAGGGCCAGTTTGAATTCTCTTTCCATTCCGGCGTAATCCTGATCCCTGAACAGGGGCGCCGTCATCCCGAAGTGCGCTTCTGCGAGGTTGGGATCCAGCTCCAACGCACGAGTCGCGGATGCTCGTACTTTCTCCACCCAATCCGTCCGCGACGGGTCCCAATGCCAAATCGCGAGGAAGCGCGTGGAGTTCGCCAGACCTGCATAGGCGCCCGCGTTCGAAGGGTCGTGTGAGATGGCGAGTTCGAATTGCTGCTGGGCAGCCTCCAGAGAGGCGACGGAATAGTCTCGCATGAGCGTAAGTCCGCGGAGGTAAGCGAGGTAGGAGTCCGGTCGTGCCGTGGGCCTCGACTCGAGACGCGCTTCTTCGGCTGGCCGCAGCTCCAGCCTTAGTGCTTCCGCTACCTGCCTCGCGATCTCGGTTTGAATGGCGAAGACGTCATCCAACTCGCGGTCGAACGTTTTGGCCCAGAGGTGTTTATCGTACCGTGCCTCGATCAACTGTGCCGTTATTCGAAGCCGATTTCCAGCCTTTCGAACGCTTCCCTCCAGAAGCGAGGACACCCCCAGTTCTGCCCCGATCTGTGAGGCTGACTTGGGAGTGGCCTTGTACAGCATCGCCGACGTGCGTGAGATGACCCGAAGCTCTCGAAACTGTGAAAGCACGGTGATCAACTCCTCCGTGAGGCCATCCGCGATGTACTCGTCCTTGGAGTCGGGGCTGATGTTGACGAACGGGAGCACGGCAAGCCCGATGGAGTTAGGGCTCACGGGAGGAGTGTCTCGACCCG
>DASPQC010000072.1:0-8498 GCA_035625165.1 Thermoplasmata archaeon
GATGTTGGTGGGGGTGATCTGGGAGAATCTCCCCTGGGGCTTCTGAGGCGGTGATGCTCCCCCCGTCCCGGCGGACTAGGTGCGACCCGACTTGCACCGTTGGAGAACTCGGAGGGTGCAAGCCCGATTACAACCAACTCAGGGGAACGCGTACGGACGATCGCGTCCGAGGGACGCGCAATCCTCAGAGGGGAGTAGCCGCGAGGCAGAACACGTAGGCGTTGCCCGCGGAGCTTTCGGTGTAGGCACCCGCCACGATTCTCGCTGGCCCTTCGGCGATCGAGTACCCGAAGAACCCGGACCCCTGGAAGTTCGGACTGTAGAATCGGTCCAGGACCCCACCCGAACCGCCATCGAACAGATAGAGGCCCCCGGCGTTGCTGAGCCCGAGCGTGTTCTCTCCGTAGGCACCCACGACCACCGTCCCTCCGTTCGTCGCCACCGCTTGGCCGAAGTAGCCGCCGAGTTGCGGGTACGTGCTTTCGAGACTGAAGGTGAGGGAGCCCGTCGCGGCGGAGAACACGTAGGCCCGGCCGCCGTCGGTGTAGCCGGCAGCCGTCTCGAGCGGCGCCCCGACCACCGCGAGACCTCCGCCGAGCGCGACGGAAATCCCGAAGCCGCCCCCGGATTGGGCATTCGGGCTGGCCAGGGTCGCGACGACCGCTCTGGAACTGGAGGCGATCAGGTAGGCATGGCCGGAAGTGGCCACTCCCGAGCCGGTCTCCTCGGGGGCTCCAACGAGGAGAGTCCCCCCGTTGAACGCCACGGACTCCCCGAACCGGCCCCCTACGACGGGGTTGGGACTCGTGAGGGTCGCCTCGAGGGCCCCGGTGGTCGTGTTGAACAAGTAGGCATTCCCCGCCTCGGCGACCCCGGAACCCGTCTCAGTCGGAGCACCCACCACCACCGCGGAGCCGTTGGTCGCGACGCTGTAGCCGAAGTTACCCCCGATCGTGGGGTTTGGGGTCGTCAGCGCGTGGACCAACTGTCCGGTCTGCGAATTGAAGATGTAGGCATTGCCCGCCGAGAGGTCGCCTCCCGAGCTCTCTCCCCAAGCCCCGACCACGGCGGTGGTGCCATCGATGGCTACCGAGAAGCCAAACAGTCCGGTGCTGGAGGGCGTCGGGCTCGACAGCTTCAGGACGGCAAGGCGAGGGCTCGGGTCAATGTTCACCAGGTAGGCATTCCCGGCGTCGAGCTGCCCGCCCGCGGTCTCCTGCGGTGCCCCGATGATCGTGATCCCATCGCTGATTCCCACGGCCCGACCGAATTGTCCTCCCGAAGTCGCCGCCGGGCTCGAGACCGTCAGGGGAATCTCGTTGAAGAGGTAGGCTTGGCCCGCGGAGGTGTTACCCGAAGCGTTCGTGAACGGGGCACCGATAAGCACCGAGCTACCCAAGTTGGCGACGCTGTTCCCGAAATTGCCGCTGCCGGGGGACCCCGGCGCCCAGAAGGTGGAGGAGACCAGGCTGCCGCTCGATTCCCCGAAGAGATACGCCCTGCCCGCGGACGAGTGGTTTTCGGAGATCTCCCCGTGGGCGCCGATCAGGACCGTGACCCCATCGGTGGAAACCGATCCACCGAAGTCCCCGTTCGCCGTGGGCGACGAGGATGAGTAGAGGGTGACCGCATGGGTGGCCAAGTTGAAACCGTACGCGCTTCCGTTGGGATTGAAATCATTCGGTTCGCCCGGAGCCCCGACCACCACGAAGGTCCCATTGATCGCAACCGCGTAGCCGAACTCTCCGATGAAGGTCGGCTCTGGACTCACCAGAGTGGCCACGACGTTACCAGTAGGAACGGAGTAGACATAGGCGGCTCCCGCGGAGGTCACCCCACCGCCGTTCTCGGACATGGCCCCGACGACGGCTCGGGTTCCGCTGATCGCGACGGAAAAGCCAAAGTCCGTGCCGGCCGCTGGGTTCGGATCTAGCAGCAGACGCGTCGCCCCGGTCTCGAAGTTGATGAGATACGTCTCGCCGGAATTGGCATAGCCGTACCGCGTCTCAAACGGGGCGCCGACGATGAGGTAACTGCCGCTGATTCCGACGGACCATCCGAAGTAACCGTTCGCCTGAAGGTTGGGGCTCGAGTAACTGGCGAGAAGTCTCCCTGTGGCGTTGAAGAGGTAGACCATCCCTGCTCCACCAACCCCGTTGTGGGGCTCATCCGGGGCGCCCACAACCACCAGGTTGCCGCTGGCGGCGACCGAAGAACCGAATCCTCCCAGAGTTGCCGGATTTGGACTGGCGAGCGCCGTCACCGCGTTCGTGGCATCATCTGTGACGTAAGCTCTTCCCGCGACCGCGTGTCCCGAGAACTCCTCGTTCGAGGCGCCGACGACGGTGATAGTTGGAGTCAGTGCAACCGAGCGACCAAACTCCCCGTCAGTCACCGGGTTCGGGCTTGACAGAACGGTTGGCATGAACTGCGGGTCCACACCCTCGGACAACGGAGATCTTGGCGCGGAACCACCGGCGTTCGGATGAGAACCGTGTGGAACCGCCGGGATGGATAGCACCGCGACGGACGAAAGGACGACGACCAACACCACCAAGACGGCACGTGTGAACCCTCGATTCTGACGAAGAGTCGAGGGCGGCCGTGTCATGATTTCGCACGGACAGAACTTCCATGGGATAAGGGTATGGGTTTGCGAAACCGGATCCCGCTATCGCGGTCGCGTTTCGAATTGCTGCTCGGTGGAAAGCTCGCCGGGTTCACTCTCCAATGCACTTACCGAGTGGTCATAGGTTGCTATCACCACAGGTGGCTCGTCAGACCAGCGCAGAGAGTACGGTGGCCATCCTCTGTTCGGACGGCCGAGTAATGCCCGGCAGGACTACGCCCCGACCTGAGAGAAGGAACCGAAACAGAAGAGATACGCGTGGCCAACCTGTGAGAACTGGCCGACCTCCTCGTACGGAGCGCCCACCAGAAGTCTCCCGGGCCCCTCGCTCAGAGAGAACCCGAAGACACCGTCGACTTGCGCTGCTGGGCTGTTGAGTCGGTCAAAAACCACCCCGCTGTGGAGGTCGACGAGATACACATTTCCTGCGAAATTGGAACCGACGGCGGGCTCATCGGGTGCGCCGATCGCGATCGTCACACCGTTGGTCGAGACGGCGGCGCCGAAGTCTCCGTTCGCAATCGCGTTGGGGCTGAACAGGGTGAGACCGAGCGCTCCTGTCGAGGCCGTGAAGGTGTAGACTCGTCCAGCGAACGACAGCCCGGTAACCGGTTCACCCGGCGCTCCGACCACCGCGGTGCCCGCCGCTAGTGAGACGGACCAACCGAACCACCCGGAATTCTGGGGACTCGGGCTCGTCAACGTCCGCTGGAGGACACCGGTGCTGGCCGTGAAGAGATAGGCGTTTCCTCCCTGGAACTGTCCCCCCGCTGTCTCCTGGGGCGCGCCGACCAGAACTGTCGCACCACTAACGGAGACCGAGTTCCCAAACAGCCCATTCGACGCAGGATTCGGGGTGGAGAGAGTCGATTCAATCAGTCCAGTCGTCGCACTGTAGACGTACGCTCTGCCCGCGGCCGTGTCGCCGGAGTAGGCCTCTTGAGATGCCACGACGATCGAAACCCCGTCGGTGGCTACCGCCACCCCGAAAAGACCGCTGGTGGCATTGTTCGGACTGAAGAGATTGAAGAGAAGGCTACCCGTTGCGAGATTGTACACGTAGGCGCGACCGGCAGCAGAATCCCCTCCCGCCGTTTCCCCCGGTGCACCAACCACCAGAAGGTTGCCCGATGAAGCAACAGCCTGTCCGAAATGTCCCGAGGTAATCGCGTTCGGGCTGGAGAGGGTGAGGACGGAGAGGCTCGGACTCGGGTCGACCGGGATGACATACACGTGGCCGGAGGCGCTCGAGGCGCCGGCCCCTTCATCGGGTGCTCCGACGACCATAGATCCCGCGCCGTTCATGGAAACGGAGTATCCCGAAAGACCGCTCCCGATGGCATTCGGACTCGTGAACGTCAGTGGGATGTTGTCGAAGAGAAATGCTAGGCCCGCGTGATATTGACCGGAGGAGTTGGCCATGTTGGCCCCGATGACTGCGGTGCTTCCGACCTCCGCGACCGTGCTACCGAAGTAACCATCGTAGGGCCATCCCGGTGCGGCAAAGTCCGACGTGATTAGCGTTCCGGTGAGCGTGGAGAACATGTATGCGTTTCCTGCCGAGAACTCACCGCCGGAGGATTCGCCGGGCGCACCCACTAGAATCGTCGTCGGGTCGACGGCGACCGCGGAACCGAAGAACCCATTGGTCGATGGCGTGGGCGATCCCAGGACCGCAACAGAATGCGTGATCAGGTTGAACAGGTAGGCGCTTCCGTTCTCGAGGGGGATGGATGGCTCGCCCGGGGCGCCCACCACAACGTACGGGTAAGAAATCGCTACCGAGCTACCGAAACTCCCTAACGGGGAGGGCTGAGGGGCTGGAATCGCCTTGATGACGTCGTTGGTTACAGTCGAGACCAAGTACGCCGTCCCGGCACCGGACACGCCCCCGGACTGCTCGCCCGGGGCACCCACGATTGCGAGATTTCCGTTGACGGAAACTGCGTAACCGAAGGCGCCCGAGCTTTGAGGTACCGGGCTGAAGACGAGCCTCAGGGTCTTTGCCGGATAGTCCACAATGTATGCATCCCCCGAGAAGGCGATGTTTGCCCCGTTCTCGTTTGGGGCACCGATAATGATCGTGTTGCCATCGATTGCCACGGACCGCCCGAAGGCACCGCCGTTCCTTCCGTAGGGGCTCGTGTACGAGGCGAGAAGTGCGCCGCTCGAGTTGAAGACGTATACGTTGCCGGCGAGGGCGGTTCCGAACTCCGCTTCGCCCGGGGCTCCCACGACGACGAGGTTCCCACTGACCGCCACGGACCAACCGAACCAGCCTGCGGCTTGGGGGGTGGGGCTCGTCAGGACGTGGGTTAGCGCGCCCGCCGAGTTGTAGAGATACGCGTGGCCGGCTGCGCCGTACCCGCCAACCGCCTCATTAGGGGCTCCAACGGCGACAATCGATGAGTCAGCCGCGACGGAGTAGCCGAATTCCCCGCTGGTGGTTGCGTCGGTACTGGAGAGGACGACGGGAGCCAACTGGGGATCGACGGGCTCTGGGCTCGCGGTGGGGATGGTTGGCGGCCGACTCGCGGTGGGACTCGAGTGGGGAGATGGCTGCGGGATGAAGAGAACCATCATCCCCGCGATCACAATGACAAGGATTGCTAGGCCCGAAGAGCGACCTCGCTTCGAGAGGAATCGAGTCGCCCGGTGTGCCATGGTGTGGCACGCGCAGTCCTCCCATCGGATTAAACTTGTGGTGGGGGTCGAAAGGGATTGAGGCCAAGCCCGCGAGGTCAAACCGAAGTGAGCCTTCGGGATAGTTGCTTCACGCCCGTGCTCGGTCGAGCAGAGCTTGTCCCTCCGCTTCTGGGAGCCACCACCCGGCCCGGCGGATCGTCTAGCTAACGACTCGCGGGCGAACAGAGCGTCTCGCCGGAGGCCGGGCGCGGAATCCCGTCGCCCGTGTGCAATCCCGATTGCATCTACCCAATGTGCAATCTCAATTGCACCTGATCACCCGCGGGCTCCGAGGAGCTACAGCTGGAATGAAGCGGGCGAGGACCGGGTGCCCGCTCGCAGGACGCGTGGGATCCCACCGCGGCGGGTCGAGGCTACAGAATCGAGGCCAGCGCGTAGCCAAAGAGGTAGGCGGCCCCGGTGTCGAGCGAGTGACCGTTGCCTTCCATCGGCGCGCCCACTATGGTCCGGGTGGGCCCATCGTACACGGAAGATCCAAATCCTTCGCCCACGGCGGGGTTGGGACTGTAGAAGCGGTCCAAGATCACACCGGAGCCAACATTGAAGACGTAGATCGCTCCGGCGTCGTAGAACCCGACGGACTCGTCTTCTGGGGCCCCCACCACGACGGTCCCACCGTTCGTTGAAACGCTCCAGCCGAAGAACTCGTTGGGGGCGAGCTGACTGCTGATCAGAGTGAATTGCAGGGCGTAGGTCGAAGCCGAAAAGACGTAGACACGACCCGCCGAAACGTGACCCCCGACAGTCTCGAACGGGGCGCCAATCACCGCGGAGTTCCCGCCGAGCGAGACCGAGAAACCGAAATTCCCGCCGGCTTGGACATTGGGGCTCACGAACTGGGCGATCGACGCGCCGGTCGAGGATGAATTCAGATACGCTCCGCCCGCGTTGGCCTTCCCCCCGATACTCTCTCCCGGGGCCCCGACGAGAATTTGCCCACCGTTGATCGAAACCGAATTACCGAAGAACCCGCTCGTTTGGACATAACCGCTCTCCACGGTGGTGACGAGCGCTCCGGTCGCGATGTTGTAGACGAACGCCTGCCCGGCGGACGTGTCCGCGCCGACCGTCGCATAGGGTGCGCCGATGGCGACCAGGTTTCCACTTAGGGCGACGGAGAACCCGAAGTAGGCGTTGGCCGAGGGAGCCGGAGTTGTCCACTCTCGATACAGCGCAAGAGGCGAATCGTTGAACACGTACACCCTTCCCTGGTGCATCGTCCCGCCGACGTTTGCCCCGGGCGCACCAACGACGATATGGTTACCGTCCGCCGCGACGGAATATCCGAATTCTGCCCCGGAGCCGGGATCCGGGATTGAAAGGGTAATGACTGGGAGACCCGGCGCCGGATCGACCGGGACCACGTACGTGTTTCCGCCATCGGCGAAGCCCACACCGGCGGTGCTCTCGTACGGAGCTCCAATGACCATCGTTCCACCACCGACAGCGACGGAAGCACCCAACTGACCTCCGGAAGCTGCATTCGGGCTCGTCACCTGGAGAGGGATCTGGTTGAACACGTAGGCGTGCCCCGCCTGAAGCAGACCCGAAGAATTCTCGTTGGGAGCACCTACCACGATCGTGGTCCCCCACTGGGCGACCGCGGCTCCAAATCGACCAGAGAACGGCCACGCAGGTGCGGCGAAAGCGGACGAAACTAACTCTCCGCTGTCGGCGCTGAACAGGTAGGCGTTGCCGGCCCGAAGCTGCCCTCCGGACGTCTCGGCGGGCGCTCCGATAACGATGTTCTCGGTGTTCACCGCGACGGATCCTCCAAACCAGCCGTCCGCGACCGGAGAGGGCGAGCCGAAGGTGGTTGTTGCGTTCGTGAGTATGTTGTACTCGAACGCTGCTCCATCGTTGGCGACGGGCGGCAGCGAATCGAACGGCGCTCCCGCCACCACGACAGTGCCGCTAATGGCCAAGGAATCCCCGAAGTACGCGTTCGTGTTCGGCAGAGGGTTCGCGATGCGTTCGACCGGGTTTCCGGTCGGGAGAGAATAAACGTAAACCGCGCCCGCGGAGGCCAATCCTCCCGTTACGTCGCCGGGCGCACCGACGGCGAACAGGTTGTTGTTGATGGCGACCGTCTGTCCGAATGCCGAGCTCGCGAGGGGGTTCGGGCTAATGATCTGCTGGAAGGAGGCGGTAGCGAGGTTGATCAGGTACGCGTCGCCGCATTGGACGCAACCCGAGAGGCTCTCCACAGGAGCACCGATTAGGGCGTAGCCGCTACCGAGCGCGACCGAGTCACCGAACTCCCCCCCGGCCTGGTCCGTGGGGCTTGTGAAGTTGGTTAGATAAGATCCTCCCGTCGAAAAGAGATACGCGCTCCCTCCACCGGAATTCCCC
Source organism: Thermoplasmata archaeon (assembly GCA_035625165.1). GTDB lineage: Archaea > Thermoplasmatota > Thermoplasmata > Lutacidiplasmatales > UBA184 > Lutacidiplasma. Next base: position 7,688 of record DASPQC010000072.1, read on the forward strand.
CACGAATTCTCGGTGGGGGCGCCCACCAGGACAATGGCACCTCCGACGGCGACGGAAACCCCGAATGCGCCGCCCACCTGGGGATCGGGGCTCGTGACTCGAATCACGCTGCCCGTCGCCAAGTTCTCAATGTATGCCGCACCGGCACCCGCCAATCCGTTGACCGCTTCGCCATAGGCGCCGACCACGGCAATATTGCCGCTAATCGCGACCGACGTACCGAAATAACCGAGTGTTGCCGGATCTAGCGGGCTCAACGTCTTGGGAATGAATTGAGGATCCACAGCCGTCAAACCGGGAGGGGGGGCGACAGGGGCTGGGGGCGCGGAGTGGGGAATGGAGTGAGGTGCAGCCGGCAGAAACACGACGATGGAAGTGGTGAAAACAATGATCAATACTATCGCGATCTTAACCGACGACCGACGGCGACTGGGTGGAAACGAGGGGCCCGTCACAGTGTAGCACGGGCGACTGGCTAGACCGATATAATCCTGCCTAGGGCCTCGAGCGGGGTGCTCTCGCAAAGACCAAGGGCACTGCGCGAGGACGCGACTCCCATTCCGGTGACTTTCCGTGTTGGAGTTCTTGGTGCAATCTGAATTACACCCAGGCGCGGCTCCAGGGGCGCGGGTCGGCGCTCTTCCCAACATGTTTGAGCGTCTAAGCTGACCGCGCTCCGATGGCATGTTGGACACGATCGCGGCCCACACTAGTCATTCGTCGTAGCCCCAGAGTCGGAGTCTCTGGATGGTGCTCTCGGCGCCGAGTGACGGTGGAGCGAGGGGTGCCGCGAAAGCGTCTGTATGGGTCA
>DASPQC010000073.1:0-51853 GCA_035625165.1 Thermoplasmata archaeon
GGGCAGACCTCCGTACAGGGGTTGCAGGGAATCTCTTGCCCGCACCGGATGACCGGATAGACCGCGACCCCGGTCGGCACCGGGTAGGCTCCCTTCACGGGGCCCGGGTGGGCGGAGAGCTGGGAGGCCATCGTCTTCCATTCGTCCGGCACCTCGACCGGAATCCCCAGGTCCCGGAGAATCGACCGCGCGATGATCTTCCCGGAGAAGATCGCCGCGGAGGCCTCGGCGATCTCGCGGGCATCCCCGGCCGCGTAGACCTGGAGGCCGAGCCGGCGTCCTTCCTCGTAGAGCTCGTTCACGGAGGAGAGCCCGACCGCGACCAGCACGGTGTCCACGTCGAAGACGACCTCCGTCCCCGGGATCGGCCGGAAGCGCTCGTCGACCCGGGCCGCGACCACGCGTTCGACCTGCTCGGTGCCTTCCGCGCGCAGCACGGTGTGGGAGGTGTAGACCGGGACACCCAATCGGAGGATCTTGTCGCGGTGGACCTTGTAGCCGCCCACGTCGGGTAACATCTCGACGACCGCGACCACATCGATCCCGGCCTGGAGCGCCTGGTAGGCGACGATGAGCCCGACGTTGCCGGCGCCGACGATGAACAGACGCTTCGCGGGGACGATGAGGTCGCGGTTCACGAGCGTCTGGAACGCGCCGGCCCCGTAGACCCCGGGGAGGTCCGCGCCCGGGAACGCGAGCGCCTTCTCGCGGGCACCCGCGGCGACCAGCATCGCCTTCGGCTTCACCACCGTGAACCGACCCTGCTTCACGACCCCGACGACGCCGCCCTCGAACACGCCGACCACGGGCGAGTCGGTCCATACGTCGACCCCGGCCGCGGCCCGGGCCTGCTCCTCGAGATGCCGACCGATCTCGGTCCCGCGCTGGCCGGCGTAGCAGTCCCGGATCGACCCGAAGAAATTGTGGGTCTGGAGCGTGAGCTTCCCCCCGAGCGTCTGCTTGTCGTCGCAGAGGGTGACGTGGACACCGTGGGAAGCCACCTCGAGGGCCGCCGCCAGTCCGGCGGGCCCACCGCCGACGATGAGGAGGTCGGTCTCGACCTCCCGGAGGAGCGGGGTCGCTCGAACGGGCGCGTCGTCCGGCTCCAGCTCGGGGTGGCCGACGACCGACTTGACTCGCATTCCTTGGTGCACGGGGGTGAGGCAGGCTTTCACCGGGCGACCGTCCGCGACCACGAGGCACTGCGCGCACTGGCCGTTCGCACAGAAAATCCCCTGCGGAGAGCCGTCCTTCACGTGCCGACCGAAGATGTGGACCCCGTTCGCGAACAGCGCGGACGAGATCATCTCCGACCGTCGCGCGGTGAGGCGCCGCCCGTCGAACGTGAACTCGACCAGCTCCGGATGGGCGGGCACGTCGAGCACCGGATGCTGCTGAACGCGGTCGGACGCCATCGGCGGCTCCAACCCGTATTGAGGTCGGAGAGCCGTCTTTAACTCAGCATCAAGGGGAATTCACGAAATCGTTAGTTCTCCCCGGCCGTTCGTACCGACCATGAACTGGAACGTAGAGCGCCCGGTCAATGACGTCAACACCATCCGGTCGTACGCCCCGGGCTCCGCCGAGCGGCGAAAGCTCGAAGAGGAGATCGAGGCGATCCGCCGGACGACCGTCGAGATCCCACTCGTGATCGCGGGCCGGGAGGTCCGCACACGGACGGTCGTCGACGTACCCTGCCCCGACGACACGAAGACGGTCCTCGCGCGGGCGCACCTCGCGGGACCGGGCGAGCTCAAACAGGCCGTCGAGAGCGCGCTCGCGGCGCGCGCAACGTGGGCCGCGATGGACCCTTACCACCGGCTCGCCGTCTTCCAGAAGGCGGCGACGCTGCTCGCGGGTCCGCGTCGCACTCGGAACATCGCGGCGATCATGCTGAACCATTCGAAGAACCCCTACGAGGCGGAGATCGACCTCGCGGAGCTCGTGGACTTCTGGAACTTCAACGTCTACTTCGCCCGCCAGATCTACGACATCCAACCGAACCAGTACCCCGGGGAGACGAACCGCTTCGACTGGCGGCCGCTGGAGGGGTTTGTCCTCGCCGTCCCGCCGTTCAACTTCTACTCGATCGCCGGGAACCTCCCGACCGCCCCCGCGATGGTAGGGAACGTCGCGCTCTGGAAGCCGGCGCGTTCGGTCATCTTCTCGAACTACGAGATCTTCCGCGTCCTGGTCGAGGCGGGGCTCCCGGCCGGCGTGATCAACTTCGTCCCGTTCTCGAGCAAGGACGCGAACGTCCTCCTCGACCACGCCGACCTGGCGGGGATCCACTTCACGGGGAGCTACGACACCCTCGTGCACATCTGGAAGCGGGTCGGCCAGAACCTGGAGAAGTACCGCAACTTCCCACGGATCGTCGGGGAGACCGGCGGCAAGGACTTCATCGTGATGCACCCGTCCGCCGACCCGCGCGCGACCGGGATCAACCTCCTGCGCGGCGCCTTCGAGTACCAGGGCCAGAAGTGCTCGGCGTGCTCGCGGGCGTACATCCCCGAGAGCCGCTGGCCGGAGGTGGAGCGGTTCCTCAAGGAGGAGGTGCCGAAGGTCTCGACCGGACCGGTGCGCGAGATGAAGCACCTGATGGGCGCGATCATCGACGAGGCCGCGTTCACCAACATCCAGCAGTACCTCGACTACGCGAAGGCGCACCCGAAGGAGTACTCGTTCGTTGTCGGCGGCGGTACCGACCGCTCCAAGGGCTGGTTCGTCCAGCCGACCGTCCTCCGGACCACCGACCCCAAGGGGAAGCTGATCTCGGAGGAGATCTTCGGCCCGGTCCTCACCGTCTACGTCTACCCGGACGCGAAGTGGGAGGAGACGCTGGCCCTCTGCGACGCCACCTCCCCCTACGGACTCACCGGCGCGGTGTATGCCAAGGACGCGGCGGCGGTCACGGCGGCCGAGACGGCCCTCCGCTGGAGCGCGGGCAACTTCTACATCAACGACAAGCCGACGGGCGCGATCGTCGCCCGCCAGCCGTTCGGGGGGGCCCGCCGCTCGGGGACGAACGACAAGGCGGGGTCGATCCTCAACGTCCTCCGCTGGCTCTCCCCACGGAACATCAAGGAGACGGCGGTCCAACCGGACGACTGGCGACGGCCGTTCATGGGTTGAGCGACCCGCCCGGGAGGGCCGGCCCTGTGCCGTACCTCCCCTCGCCCGCCCGGAGCGTCGAGCTCGAATACGGGGCCGGCCGTCCGGTCCGCGGAGTGCCCTTCGAATGACCCTCCGGGTCCCGGTCGCCAAGAAGACGGAACGCTCGTTCGTCCGACCGCTCGGCTCCCGTGCCGAGGTCGTGGAGCTCGAGAGCGCGGTGTTGGCCGACAATCCGCTCCGGGATCCGGCGCGCCGTCGGGTCGCGGTGCTGAAGCCTCCCTCGGGGAAGACCGAAGGGTCGCCCTTGCTCCTCCTGCTTCCCGGTTACCTCGGCGCCGGCCCGAACGAAATGGCCCGTTCGGCGCCGTTCGAAGAGAACCTCTTCGAGCTGATCGACCGGCTCGAGCGCACCGGCGCGTGCGGCGAGGCGACCGTGCTCTCGCCGGACTGCACGACGGCGCTGGGCGGGAACCAGTACGTGAACTCCTCAGCGATGGGACGGTACGACGATTACCTCGTTAAGGAACTCCTGCCCTGGGCGAAGGAGCGGTACCGCACCGGCGCCCTCGGGGTCCTCGGCCAGTCGAGCGGTGGGTTCGGCGCCCTCCACCTGGCGTTCGAGCACCCCGGACTGTTCGAGGCCGTAGGGTCGAGCGCCGGGGACATGGGGTTCGAGTACTGCTACCTACCGGATTTCCCCAAGGCCTGCCGCGAGTACCAGCAGCGGGGGGGGCCCGAGGCGTTCCTCGCGAAGTTGTTCGAGGACCCGTCGGTGCTCAAGGGTCCGACGCACCCTTCCGGTGCGGCCCTCATCACCCTCGGGATGAGCGCGAGCTACTCCCCCGTCGACCGCGACCCCGGTGCCTTCGAGCTCCCGTTCGATTGGACGACCAGCGAACTCGACCTCCGGGTCTGGCAGCGGTGGAAGGCCTTCGACCCGGTCGTCCGGGCGTCCACGCCCGAGGGGGCCGCCGCCCTCCGGCGGTTGAAGCTCCTGATGGTCACCGGCTCGACCTCGGACGAATGGATGCTGGACGAGGGGGCCCGTTGGTTCGCATCGGTCGCGCGCCGCTCCGCTCTGCCGGTCGTGCACGAGGAGTTCGAGGGAGGACACTTCGTCCGGATTCCGCGGTTCACGGCCCTCTACACGAGAATGGTCCAAGTCCTCCGAAGCTCGCCGGGCGCGTCGAGCGACCGCTCCGTCCGGGCGCAGTGACGGAGCTCCTGACTCCTCACGGCGTGGTCGGCCGCGGTCCGCGCTCCTTAAGAGCGGGAGTCGGTCGAACCCTCTGATGGCGACGCGGGCTCGGCCGCGGCCGCACCGCTCGCCCGCACGGCGAGCCGCCGTCGAGCGTCCTCGGGTCATGATCGAGGCCGAACGCTTCGTCCGACCCCCGGTCCTCCTCAACGAGGACCCGCATGCCCACATCGTCTGCCGCGTCTGCGGGCGGATCCAACCGATCGACCTCACGGAGCTCGACCGGCTGATGCTGACCCGCCTCGCCGAGGACCATCCCGAAGGCTGGTCGGTCGATGGCGTCGCCTACTCGCTGACCGGAGCGTGCCGACGCTGTCGCGAAGGGCCACCGGCGTAAGGCCCCGACCGTCGGCCGGGGAAGCGGCATGACAGGCTTCTTCACGGCGCCCCGCATCGCGTGGGGGACCGGGGCGATCGAGCAACTGAGCGGGCTCTCGGCCCGGAAGGCCGTGGTCGTGGTCGACCCGGCACTCGCTCCGCGGGATTTCCCGAAGCGGGTGGTCGAGGAGCTGAAGAAGTCCGAAACGAGCGTCGAGCTCCTGCCGGCCCCGGAGGTTCCAGACTCAACCCCGGGGGTCGAACGGCTCGCCGAACGGCTACGTGCCCACGGTCCGGATTGGATCGTCGCGGTGGGCGGAGGGCGAACGATCGACGGCGCGAAAGCCGCTCGGTTGCTCCTCGAGCGGCCCGGCGTGACGCTCGGCACCGTGACCCCCCTTCTCGACCTCCCCGACCCGTTCCGCGCCCGCCTCGCGGCCGTGCCGACCACGAGCGGCAGCGGCAGCGAGGCGAGCGGCACGGTCGACCTCTGGACCGCGGACGGGGTCCCCTTCGAGATCGCCCACCGCGCCCTCACCCCCGACTGGGCGCTGGTCGACCCTGCCTCCGCGGCGTCGCTCTCCGCGGAGCTCCTCCTGGACGGCGCTCTCGAGACGGCGGCCCAGGCGTTCGAAGCCTACCTCTCCGCGTGGTCGAACCCGTACTCGGACGCCCTCGCCGTGGACGCGTTCACGACCGTGCTCGCGCGGCTGCCGCACGCGCTCCGCTGGAGCGACGACCCCGACGCGAAGGCCGCCCTCCACTACGCCGCGACGGCCGCGGGCCTGGCGTCCTCCAACGCCCAGCGCGGGGTGGGGCACGCGCTCGCGCGGGCGCTCGTCCGGCCGACCGACCGGTCGTACGGACGCCTTCTCGGCCTTCTCCTTCCGCACCTGCTCGAGTTCGACCGACCGTCCGCCCGCGAACGCATCGAGGCCCTCTCGGCGGCCACGAACCGCGAAGAGAACGGTTCGCGGGTCCCCCTCCCGAACCGGCTGGCTCGCCTGTATGACACGTTCCAGGTTCCCGGTACGCTCGCCGCCGCGGGGGTCGACCGGCCCCGCGTGGAGGCCGCACGCACCGCCATCGTGTCGAACGCCCTGCGGTCCCCGGCGGTCCTCGCGAACCCTCGCGTCCCCTCGGCCGCGGACCTCGAAGGATTGCTCGACCGCCTGTTGGGCGGGTAACGGATACCGCGCTCCGGTCGCGGCAGCGTTTCTACGCCGCCGACCGGCGAAGACGTGCCCTCCGGATTTTCCGTAAGCATCCGTAAATATTCGTAAGCCTCCGCGGCGACGTGGCGTCTTCTCCTGGTCCCTCCTTAGCGGAGCGGCCCGGATCCCCCGCCGCCTCTCGGCAGATCCTCAGCGCGCTCGATGGCGCGCGGGTCCAACGGTTCCACCTGCGGACGATCGTCGTCGCGGGGATGGGCTTCTTCACGGACGCCTACGACCTCTTCGTCATCTCGCTCGTCATCCCCATCCTGGTCGCGCTCGCCCCCGGCGGGGCCCTCTCCACGACCCAGATCGCTCTCCTCGGGTCCACCGCGCTGATGGGGGCGGCGATCGGCCAGATCCTGTTCGGCTGGCTCGGCGACCGCTTGGGCCGGCGGAAGGTCTACGGCCTCACGCTCACCGTGATGGCCATCGGCGCCGTCGGCAGCGCGCTCAGCCGACCGATCGGCGGATTGTCGACCATCACGGTGCTGATCCTCTGGCGGTTCGTCCTCGGCGTCGGAGTCGGAGGAGACTACCCGCTCAGCGCGACCATCATGAGCGAGTACTCGAACGTCCAGAGCCGCGGGCGGCTGATCGCGAGCGTCTTCGCGATGCAGGGATTCGGTCTCCTCGCCGGGGCCGGCGCGAGCCTGGCGGTCGTCTACGCGGTCCCGAACCTCGACATCGCCTGGCGGATCATCCTCGGGCTCGGAGCGCTGCCGGCCGTCCTCACCGTCTACTACCGGACTCGGATTCCTGAGACCCCGCGGTTCGACCTGGCGCAGGGGAAAGCGGGGGCCGCGGCGAAGACGGTCGGGTCGATCACCGGAACCCGGCTCGCGGCCTCCAGTACCCAGCGGACGGTCGGGGTCCCGCTCCGGCAGCTCCTGCGGAGCTACGGCCTCCTCGTGTTCGGCACCGCCGCGACGTGGTTCCTGCTCGATATCGCGTTCTACTCGACCAGCATCTTCAACCCGCTCATCCTGAAGCAGATCGGGTTCGCGAGCGCCGGCTCCTATCCGGCCTTAGAGCAGGTGCGACGGCTCGCCATCGGCAACGTGCTGATCGCGCTGTTCGCCTCGGTGCCGGGCTACTGGGCCGCGGTCGCGCTCATCGACCGGGTCGGACGGCGCCCGCTGCAGTACATCGGGTTCGGCGTGATGGCCTCGGCGTTCCTCTTCCTCTCGATCGGCTGGGGATCGCTCTCGACCGTCCTTCCGGCGTTCCTCGCGGTCTACGGGCTCACCTTCTTCTTCGCGAACTTCGGCCCGAACACGACCACGTTCGTCTACCCGAGCGAGGTGTTCCCGACGACGTTCCGCACGACCGGGCACGGGATCGCCGCCGCCGCGGGGAAGGTGGGCGCGGTGGTCGCGGTGTTCGCCTTCGCCAACCTCTACCACACGTGGGGACTGCCGTGGTTCTTCGGGCTCCTCGCCGGAGTCTCGTTCCTCGGGTTCGTGCTTACGCTTGCGCTCCTGCCCGAGACCTCGCAGCGCTCCCTCGAGGACGCCTCCGGCGAGGACGAGCTCGCGGTGCTCGTACGTCGCTTCTCCACCTACCTCCGGGCGCTCTCCTTGACGGCCCAGCAAGCCGCGGCCGGGCTCCGGGACCTGCTCGCCGACCCGGGAACGAACCGGGACGCGAAAGTCGCCCAGATCAAAGCGATCGAACATGACGCCGATGAGGAGGTCCACCGCGTCTATGTCGAGCTCAACAACCGTCGCTTGGACCCGGAGGTCCGGGCGGAGGTCGGTCACCTGTTGAGCGCGCTCGACGACATCATCGACGGGATTGAGTCGGTGGCTGCCCGCGTGAAGACCTACCGGCTCGACCGGCCGCGACCCGAGCTCGAGCGTTTCGCCGACATCGTGGTCGCGTGCGTCGACCGCGTCGGGGACGGTATTCTCGGCCTGGACGAGCTCTACCGCGGGGCGCCGGCGAGCTTGAACCGCGCGATCGTTGAGGTGAACCGGCTCGAGAACGAGGCGGACGACCTCCTGCGCGATCTCTTGGAGACGCTGTTCACCGAGAAGGACCCGGTCGAGATCCTGAAGTGGAAGGACTTCTACGAGCGGCTCGAGGTCATCACCGACCGCTGCGAGGACGTGACGGACGTCTTCCAGGACCTTGAGGTCCGCTACGCGCCCGGCCTCTGAGCGGCGGACTTGGGCGCTGTCTCGGCTGACGACTCGGCTCCGGGCGACTCGACCGCACGGTTGATCGCGATCTCGGCGAGGTCGCTCGCGTAGAAGGCGCTCCGCTCGAGGCTCTCGAGGACGTAGGCAAGTCCGACGGCGAGGCGCCCGCGCTTCGACGTGAGCTCGTGGAGGATCCGGTCGCGCTCCTGCGTCAGTTGCTTCGCGGTGTCGATCACGTCGTTCGCCTTCGCGATGTCCCGCGAGTCCAAGCAGTCGAGCGCGTCGCTCAGCCCCCGCGCCGCGCCGTCGGCCATCTTTTCGAGCGACCCCACGAGGCGCTCGGGCAGCGACTCCTTCCCCAGGATCGAGACGGTCCCCGCGATACGGACCGCGTGGTCGGCGATCCGCTCAAGAACGCGGGAGGCGAGCAGGTAGGTCGAACACTCGGGGAGCGTCAAGTCGAGGGTCGCGAGGATCCGCGCGTCCCGGAGCGCGCTCGTCACCTGTTTCTCGAGGAACCAGTGGAGCCGGTCGACCTCCCAGTCCCGCTCGACCACGTCCTTCGCGATCGACACGTCCCGGCCGCGGAACGCCGCCATCGCGTCCGTCTGCATCGCCCGGACCATCTGGTGCTCCCGCCGGATGATCGACGGGATCGGGAGCGGGTTCGCACCGACCACGTCCTGCAGGATCACCGCCTCGGCCGTTTCCTCGAGGATCTCGGGCCCGATCATCCGCTGCGCGAAGTTCCGCACGACCTCCCGGGTGTGCGCGTTCATCCGCCCCCGCGTGCGGACCTCGAGGAGCGGGTAGCCGGCGATGTACTCCGCGATCAGCCGGCGGAAGAGGTGCTCGTCGTCCGACTCGCTGGTGACGTCGACCACGCGCCGTTCCGACTCGGCGGGACCGGCCGATTCCGGAAAGACGGTGAGCGAGCCGTCCGCGCGCGGGGTGAAGAAGAGGACGTCCCCCGGCGACAGCCCTCGGGCGGTCACCCAGTTCTTCGGAAGGGAGATGATGTAGGTCGACCCGCCGGTCTTTTGGATGCGACGACCGTGGAAGCCTCCGCTCGCGCGCATACTCTAGAGAAAGGCGGACCGACAATTGTCTATATAGCCTCGGTTGGTCGGAACGGTCGAACCGGTCCCGCTCGGACAGCTACAGAGCCCGGGCGACCCTAAATATCCGCCGCGGGCGTGACGGCAGGTCTTCCGACATGGCTCACGGTCCGGCACGACGCTTCTTCTGGCGGGACCGGCCTCGGGAAGCACCGGAGGGAGCGACCGCTCTCGAGGCGCTCGCGCGCGACGGGCTTCCCGCGCTCGCGCGGTCGTACCGTTACCACCGGCCCCGCGGCCCGTTCTGTGGGGTCGGCTACTGCGCCGGCTGCCTCGTCCGCGTCAACGGGGTGCCCAACCAGCGCGCCTGCCGCCACGTCCTCGAGGAGGGCGACCGCATCCGCAACACGAACGGCTGGCCGTCGGCGCGCTTCGACCTGTTCGGGGTCATCGACCGCGTCTTTCCGAACGGCATCGACACGTTGCGGGGATTCCGCCGGCCGATGTTCCTCACCCCGCTCTACCAGCGGGTCATCCGCCGCCTCGCCGGCTACGGTCCGGTCCCGGCCGCTCCACCCACCGCGCTGTCGCCGCCGGCCCCCCTCTCCGTCGACCGGGACGTCGTGGTCATCGGTGCCGGTACGAGCGGCCGGGCGGCCGCTGCCCGGCTCGTAGCAAGGGGACTCCGCCCGCTCCTCGTCGACCGGGCTCTCCGGGTCCCTGAGGCCCCCGGGTCCGAGCTGCTCCCGCGAACGAACGTCACGTTCCTGCCGCCGCCGACGCCCGGGGCCGACCCCCGGTTCCAGCTGATCGGGTTCCAGGAACCGGACCGAGGTGTCGTGGTCCGAGCGCGCACGGTCGTGGTCGCGACCGGTGGGTACGACGCGGGGCTCCTGTTCGCCGACAATGACCGGCCCGGGATCTTCTCGGCCGAAGGGGCGCTCGCGATCAGCGCTTCGGACCGGTCCCGCGTCTTCCGGCGAGCTGTCCTGGTGGGAGGCGGCGAGCGGGCCGGCCAAATCCTCGACCGGCTCTCCGAGCGCGTTACCGCGGTGGTCACACCCGGCGAGATCCGTCCCGAGGTCGTGCGGGCGGCGTCGGACGCCGACATCCCGCTCTACCCGCGGACCCTCCTCCTCGGGACCCGAGGCACCGGGCGGGTACGCGGGGTCCATCTCCGGGCCCGGGGGAGTGGCCCCTCGTTCCGGCTCGGCTGCGACGCGGTCATCCTGGCCCATCGTCGCCTCCCGAATCCGCAGCTCCTCTTCCAGGCCGGCGCCCAGATGTCGTGGCGCTCGGGCACCGGCGCCTACTACCCGGTCCTCGACTCGACGCTCTCCACCACCGTCGCCCGCCTCTACGCGGTCGGCACGGTCGCGGGCGTGCTGTCGGAGTCGGCGGCCGTGAGCGGGGTCCGGGCCGCGGACGCTCTCGCCGGCGACCCCTCTCCGGCCTCTGAGCTCCCCCGCGTCGCCGAGAGCGGGCCGCACGAGCTGGACGGCTACTATCGGGAGCTCAAGCCGTGGCTCCGCTCCGGCCGCCCGGTCGTCTGTCCCTGCGAGGACGTCCTCCTTCGCGACGTCGAAGCGGCCCACGAGCGCGGGTACCTCGGAGTCGAGGTGGTGAAGCGGTACACCGGGCTCGGCACCGGCCTCTGCCAGGGCCGCTACTGCCTCCCGGACGCGCTCCTCCTGCTCGCGATCCTCGAGGGTCGCCCTCCCTCGGAGGTCGGGTTCATGACGCAGCGCCCGCCGGTCGTCGCGACGCCGCTCGAGGCGCTCGCCGCGATCGAAGAGCTCGTGGCGGCGGAGGCGAGCCCATGACGTTCCTGCGTTCGTCCTACTCCACCGCGATCGTGGGCGGTGGGATCCTCGGCCTCTTCACCGCCTACCGCCTCGCGCGAGCCGGCGCGGGGCCGACCCTGGTCCTCGACCGCGGATTCCTCTCGAGCGGCGGCGCCGGCCGCAACGGGGGCGGGGTCCGCCAGCAGTGGGAGACCCGCTCGACCGTCCGTCTCGCCCGCGAGTCCGTCGAAGAGTTCCGCCGGTTCGGGCTCGAGTTCGGGTTCAACATCTGGTTCCGACAGGGAGGCTACCTCTTCCTCGCGCGCACGCCGGAGGAGCTCGCGCGGTTGCGCGCGGTCCACGAGGTCGTCCGCGCCGAGGGGCTGCCCTCGGAGATGCTCACGGCCGACGGGGTCGCGCGCCATCTCCCCGGGGTCGCGGCGGGCGCCTCGGTCGGGGGCTCCTACCTGGCGTCCGACGGGATGCTGTATCCGTTCCCCGTCGTCTGGGGGCTCTTCGAGGCGGTCCGCTCGCTCGGGGTGGAGGTCGCGCTCGGCGTCGACGTCCGCGGCGTCACCCGGCGAGACGGGCGCGTCGCCGGGGTCGACACCTCGCAGGGCCCGGTCCGAGCGGCCGCGGTCGTGAACGCCGCCGGAGGCTGGTCGGGGGACTTCTCCCGGGCCGCGGGTCTCGAGGTCCCGAACCTGGCGACCCGCCACGAGATCCTCGCGACCGAGCCGATGAAGCCGTTCCTCGACCCGATGGTGGTCCGGCCGTCGGACGGCCTCTACTTCAGCCAGACGATGCGGGGCGAGCTGGTCGGCGGGCTCACGGTGCCGCACCCGACCGGGACCCAGCACGGGGTGCCGAGCTCGGCCCGTTTCCTCACGACCATGTCGACCGCGCTGGTCGGCCTCCTGCCGGCCCTCGCGCGCATCCGCGTCCTTCGCTCGTGGACCGGCTTCTACGACGACACGCCGGACGGGTTCCCGGTGATCGGGCCCGACCCGCGACTTCCCGGGTTCTTCCACGCGAACGGCTTCGGGGGTCACGGGCTGATGCTGGCGCCGGCGGCCTCCCGCCGGATCGCGGCGGCGGTCCTCGGGTCGCCGGTCGACCTCGACCCCGCGGAGTTCTCCATCGAGCGGTTCCTTCGGCCGCGGGCGCCCGCGTCGGTCGAGCGACTGCAGCTCGGGTGATCCGCGCGGGTCCGCTACCGTATTGACCCCGCCTCCCGCTCGGCCCGCCGTGATCGGCCAGTTTCCCTGGGACCCTTTTCCGCCCGGCGAACCCGACCCGAAGGGACCCGACCCGGTCCATGTGACCGCCTACCGCGCCGCGGTCACGGGGGCGGACGCCTACCGGTCGGTCCGGCTCGCGCTCCGCCGGGACTCCGGGGTGCTCCGCATCGGCAACCGCTTCGTCCCGGACGGTCGCTTCCGGGAGGTCGCGTTCGTCGCGCTCGGGCACGCGGCGAACTCGATGGCGCTCGCCGCCCTCCACGTCTTCGGCGACCGGCTGACCCAGGGGTACCTCGCGGGGCCGGAGGCCGTGACGCCCGAGCTCCCGTTCCGCGGCGTCCACGTCGCGCCGGGCTGGGGAGGCGCCGGGAACGCGGCGAGCGTCATCACGGCCGCCTCCGAGATCGCGGCCAGCCTTCGGGAATCGGACCTGCTCCTGCTCCTCCTCTCCCCGGGGGCGCTGCGCTCTCTGCTCCTTCCCCCGCCGGGGTTCACCGCCGAGGAGTTTAGCGACTGGCTCGCCCGCTCCCACGCGAGCGGCGCCTCCGGCCGCGAGGTCGGGCTCCTCGCCCGCACCCTCGGCTCGGGGGCGGTGGGGGGACGGTTCCTCGCGGGCGAGACGAGGGGGGAGGTCGCGACGTTCCTCGTCGACCGCGGCGACGGCGCGACCCTCCTCGGCGGCGGCCCGACGCATCCGTTGCGGGCGGAGGAACGGGTCGAAGCACGGGCGATCGCGGCCCGCGTCGGTACGTGGTCGTCCCTGCCGTCCGCCGAACGGGAGTCGCTGGCCCCCGGGTCCGACTTCCCGGCGGTGTCCCGTTGGGGGGCGTCCCGGCCGGTCCTGGTCGCGACCCCCTCGGACGCCCTGCGGGCGGTCGCCGACCGGCTGTTCGAGAAGGGCTGGACGGTTCGGCTCGCCTCCCTCGACCTTCGGGAGCGGCCGACCGAGGGGGCGATGCGGTTCCTCGAACGCAGCGAGGAGCTGATCCGAGCCGAGGGGCTCACGGTCGACAGCCGGACGAAGGGGGTCGCCACCGTCGCGATGACGACCCTCGACCTCCCGGAGGGCCCGGACGAGGGGCCGGCGTTCCAGGAGTTCCTCGTTCGGGTCCGCGACGGGATCCTCCGGCGCGAGATGAGCGTCGGCCTGTTCCGGACCTCGGGGATGGTCGGGGCGAAGGAGTACCCCGGCGGGGCCGTCGTCGGCGCACCGACCGACCCCGAAGCGAGGGTCCCCCCCGGCCGCGCGCGGGCCGTCGGGATGCGCTCCGGGATCACGGACGTGGGCGTCCTCGTGACGGGGGTCTGCCCGACCCCGGTCGCGAAGAAGGGCCGCGCGGCCCGCTGACGCCGCCCACCGAGCGTTCGATCCCGTTCAGGTCCGCGCGCGGTCGGCCGAGCCCGAGGTGCGCTCCTCCGGCCGCTCGAAGTGCCGTTTGAGCGCCATATACTCCGCGAAGGAGATCTGGCGCCGGGCCCGCACGGCCCCGGCTTGCTTGAGCGTCGTGATCTCGTAGGTGCGGAGGAGCTCCTCCACCGGCCGCCCCGACTGGGAAGGGATCGCGGCGAGCGGGACCACCGCGAGCGGCGGCAAGCTCGGCATCTCGATCGGACGGGCGGGCGAGGGTCGAGCGGGTTCGCCGCGCGCGAGGTGCTCGGCGAGACGGGCGTGCTCGGCCGACGAGATCTCCCCCTCCTCGCGAAGGAGGTCGATCAGCTCCCGCTGTCGAGGGTGGTATGCTTCGATGAGCTCGGGGAGGTCGCGGTCGCTCCGCGCGATCGGGAGGGCAGCGATCATCGGGCCGATGAGTCCGTCCAAGTCGGCCCGAAGCTGGTCCAACGCCTTCGAAAGCTCCTGAGGGGTGGGACCCGAATCGTCCGCGCCGGCCTCGAAGCGGGCCGTGAGCCGGACGACTCCTCCCGCCGCGCCGTTCGGGGCGAGGGGTCGCTCGACCGAGAGCTCGAAGTCGCGTCGGCGAAGCACCACGGGCCGGAAGGGACGGCGTCGGAGAAAACGTACTCCCGGCGTTCTGAGGGGCGGCGAACTCCGGGGGCCCGCGATTGATTACCGATATTCACCTACTTTCATGTAGTAACTATAATAAGGGGTCCGTGCGTAGGGCATCTGACCCGACCATGGAGCCCGAGCGACCCCGACACTCCAGCCCCTCGTCCGCCCACGGTGCGGACGAGTGCGACAGCCCGAACGGCCGGACCCTCTGCCCCGTCCTCGCCGCCGTGGGCGTCATCGGCACGGAGTGGCGCCTCGCGATCGTTCACCGACTCCTCGAGGGACCCCAGCGGTTCAGCGAGATCCTGAAGTCGAACCCGCGGCTCAACGCGAAGACCCTGAGCGCGACCCTGAAGTTCCTCGAGAACCAGGGGGTCGTCCAGCGCACGGTCGTGTCGACCCGACCGTTCTCGGTCGTCTACTCCCTGACGGAGATGGGACTCGGCCTCTCCCCGGCCGCCCGCGAGCTCCGCCTCTGGGGGGAGCGGTGGCTCCTCCCGCGGCAGGCGGCCGCCTCGGCGGCGCGTACGAGCGCCGCGCGCCGGCCCCCCGTCATCCAGGGCGAGCTCCCGAGGGTGGTCCTCGCCGAGGGAGACCACCGAGGAAAGCGGTAGGTCGGAACGCTGTTCGGCGGAGCGTTTCGCCGCCTCCCCGTTCCCGCCTCTTATACCGCGGAGACCGAGTAGTCCGTGCAACCACCCCAGGAAGGGTCCCTTCAGATCGCCCCAAGGGGGCCGCACCGTGCCCCGGGCGTGCGAGGGACCTTTCCGTCCCTTTTCCATCGTTCAGTTTTCACTCCGAGGCTCGGCCGCCTAACCTGCGACCGGATCGTTCGGGCGTATTCGATGAACGGCCTTGCGTCGCCCCCACGGTGGCTACCCCCCTCGGTCCGATCGACCGACCTTCGGTTCCTGCCGTCCCCGACGCTCTGTGTCGCGCCCGCCGGCCCGGTGACGGCGAGGGATCCCAGGGTCCTGACGGCCCTCCGGTCCCCGGCCGACTTGCCGGCGCCAACCGCCTAGTGTCCGGCGCCGCCTCGAGAGACCCGGGGGTCTTTCGCGGCCGCCCCCCGCGAGCGTACGCCCGGCCGGACCGGCCGGTGTCGTCGGCGTGCGGTGGGTGCGCGTCGGCGTAGACGTCTTCCCGGCCACGGCCGGACCCCCCGCTACCGGGGCTCGCGGTGGTCCGACCGCGGGCGCGGGCTCCCGGTCGGCGGGACGGGACCTTCCCGGGTCCTCGCTCGCCTCTCGCGATCGAACGCCTTCCGGCCGCCGGCCCGCCGGCGGGAGGGAGGGAGTCGAAGAGAAGATTGGACGCGATCCGCGTCGCGGAAGAATCTACCCAACCCGTTCCCCGAACGAACCCTGGTTTCCGGTCGCTCTCGGGTCGACGGCCGGTCGGAGAGGTACGCCTCCCCCTCGGCGGACCCTACCGGCCCCGCGCCCGGCTCTACCGCCTCTCGGACGGGAGGTTGCTCTGGTGCGTCCGCCTGTGGGAGGTCGACCGACCCGTGCTCCGGGTCGTCTCGACCGCGACCCTCCTCCGCTTTGCCCGGGGGAATCGGTTGCCGGCCCTCGAGGCCGAGGTCGAGGCCCTGGTCGAGCGGGCGCTCCGAGGGAAGGGGACGTGAGAACCGAGGAGCCCCGGGCCCTCCGCGTGGTCGAAGGTCCACTGGCGCGACGGGAGTGGTACCGGCGGCTCGCCCGCTTGCTTACCGCAGCCCCGGCGACCGCCTCCGCCGTGCTCGAATGGTGCGGGGAGCGCCCGGTCCCGTGGGTGGTCGTCCGCCCCGCCTCGCTCCTCGAGGCCATCGAAGCCCCGGGAGTACTCTCGGGCTTCGCTCTCGAGCGACCGGCCGCGGTGCCGAGCGCGCCGCGACCTCCGACCGGTTGGCACGTCTGCTACGGCCTCCTCTGGCCCACGGCGCCCGACCTCTCGCGCGACGGGTCGGGTCTGGACGCCTGCCCGGCGGAGCCGATCGATGGCGCGGACACTTGGATCGGAGGGCAAACGTTCTGGGCGCCCGCGACGCGGGGGAGGCTCCGGGTCGCCGCCCGGTTCGCCGTCGCCGCTCCGACCGGTCCCGAGGCCGGCCGTCGGCGGGAAGTCGTGGGGGCCCGCCTCGCCTCGGTCTGGGGAGCCACCGTCGGAACGCCCTTCGATGTCGCCCGGCCACCCTGCGGTACGGGGGCCGACTGGCGACGGGGGTCGGGCCACCGGCTCCCTTCGGGTGCCTGGGTCGCCCGGGAGGCCGAGCGGGTGGCGCTCCTGGCGGAGCCCGTTTCCCCTCCTCGGTCCCCCCGGCCGTTGGACGGACCCGGGCACGGGATCGTCTTCGGCTCGTCCGGCGCCGGCAAGACGACGTTCCTCGCCGGGCTCCTCGTCGCCTCGGTCGACCGCGGGGACCCCGTGGTCGTCATCGACCTCCACGGCGACCTCACGCCCGCCGTGGTCGACGGCCTCTCCCCGGAGGGGCGGAGGCGGGTCGTGGCGATGGACGTCACCGACCGGCCCGTACCGGGCGTTGCCGCGCTCTCCGACCGGCTCCCGGACGACCGCGCGGTCGCCCACCTGGTCGCCGCGCTGAAACGGCTCAGCCCCGACGGGAGCGAGCTCCACTGGGGGTTCCGTCTCGAGCGGATCTTCGACTCGTTCGCGCGGCTCGCGCTCGAGGGCGGGGGCTCGCTGCTCGACGTCTACGCGCTCCTCACCGACGCGGCTCGTCGTGACTCGGCCCGGCTCGCGACCCGACGGCCCGACCTCGCCCGGTTCCTCGAGGAGCTGGAGCCGATCGTCCGACGGACGCCGGATTTCCTCTGGCCGGCGGCGACACGGCTGTCGAAGGTCGTCCTCCTCCCGGCGCTCGCCGAGCTCCTCTCGCCCGCCGACGGAGGCGTGCCGGTCGAGGAGCTCCTCGAGGCCGGCCGGTCGCTCCTCGTTCGTCTCCCGTTCGCCGCGATCGGACCCGAAGCGGCGTCGTTCGCGGGCACGCTCGTGCTCGCCCGCACCTACCTCGGGGTCGCCGCGGCTCGCTCCCGCCGCTCCCTCGACCGGCCCATCCTCTTCGTGCTGGACGAGGTGCAGTCCTTCGCCCCCCGGCTCGTGTCGGAGCTGTTCGCTGAGAGCCGAAAGTTCGGCGTGCGCCTCATCGCCGCGACCCAGTTCCCGGAGCGGCTCGCCCCCGAGCTCAAGTCCGCCACCATCGCCTCGGTCGCGCACGTCGCGAGCTTCCGCGTCCCGCCCGCCTCGGCCTCGCTCGTCGGGGCCTGGCTCGGCCTTCTCGCCCCGATCGCCGACCAATGGCTGCCGGTCCTGCCGACCGGGCACGCCGTCGTTCGGGACCCCGAAATGGGGTCCCTCCGGTCGGTCCGAGTTGAGCCACCGCCAGCCGGCGGTCGAGGAGGCTCGCCGTGGCCCGCCGCGCTCGTCCGAACGCGCGAAGAGTTTGGCACCGTCCCGCTCCTCGAGTCCGGGCCGGGGGACGAGAACGTCGCTCGTCTCCTGCTGACGGTCTTCGCCGCGGACGAGCAGGGCTCCCCGGCGCGCCCGGAGACCTTGCTCGCCAAGGTCCGGGAGGTCACCGGCGCCGCCGGGGATGCAGCGGACCTCCTCGAGCGGCTCCCGCTCTCCGAGCGCCACGGGTGGGTCGTGCGGTCCCCTTCCGGCCTCCACCTCACGCTCGCGGGGGAGCGGGAGCTCGGCCTTCGCGCTCCGAGCGGTGCGACCCGCGAGAGCAGCGAGCACCGCGCGCTCCTCGCCGCCGCGTTCCGCATCCTGGCCCGCCGCGGAGCGCTCCCCGAGGTCGTTCGCCAAGGGCGGTTCGACACGACCCTTCCCGACGGTCTCCTCCGTCAGCTGCGCCCGCTCCCGAACGGGACCCCTCCTGTCGAGGTCGCCCGAGCGCTCGATGCGGCGCGGTCGACCTGGGCGTGGCGCTTCTTCGGAGGGCGGGACGTCCATCTCGAGGCGGAGGTCTCGGGGGCCCTGCGGCCCGAGCGGATCCGCCGGGGGCTCGCGAAGGCGCGCGCCCGGGGGGCCTACGTCCTGTTCCTCGTGTCGGACGCTGCACGGTCGCGTCGGGTCTCTGCGACCCTCCGCGCGGCCGGCGCCGGCCGGGACGTCGCGCAGGTCTGGACCCTCCCCGTGTTCGGGCGCCCACCCACGGTCTCGCCCGGCCCAGGGTGACCCTTTGAGCGCGCCCGTCGTCCGGGAGGCGTGCGCGCCTTCGTCGCGGTCGCGGCCGCAGCGGAAGCTCCCGACGGGAGCAGTGGACCGGCCCCGGAACACCTTACGCTCCGCTTCCTCGGCGAACTCCCCGAGGAGCTGCTGCCCGCGGTCCTCGAGGGACTCACACCGGTCGCGGCGCGCATCGCCCCGTTCGACTTCGACCTCGAGGGGGTCGGCGCCTTCCCCTCCCCCCGTGACCCGCGCGTCGTCTGGGTCGGGGTGACGATGGGCCGCGAGCAGCTGGTCGAGCTGGCTCATCAGGTCTCGGAAGCGCTCCGGCCGATCGTCGGGAGCCCGGACCGCTCCGAGTTCATCCCGCACCTGACCCTCTTCCGCGTCCGGGGGCCCGGCGACCGGACCCGGGCCCGCGACCTCTTGGAGGGGCGCGCGCCGCCGCCAACCCCTCGACGCGTCCCGGTCCGGGAGTTCCTGCTGAAGGAGAGCCGCCTCGGACGCGGCGGCGCGGTTCACCGTACGGTTGCCCGTTTCCCGTTGACCGGGGGCGGGGCGGAGGGCGTTACCCGGTCGATGCCCGGGCCCGGTCCGTGACCAGCCGCCGCCAGAGGTAGAGCGTCGCGTAGCTGCCCCATCCCGGGTACGAACGGTCGGCCCACGCTCGGGCCCTCTCCTCGGGGGCGCTCCGCGGAATCTTCGCGTACTCCTCGAGCGCCACCCGGATCCCGAGGTCGCCGGCGACGAAGACGTCCCGGCGGCCGGTCCCTCGGAGGAGGGCGTTCTCCGCCGTCCACCGGCCGACACCGTAGAGGGAGGTCAGGGCGGTGCGGGCGGCGTCGAGCTCCGCCCGGGCGAGCGTGGCTTCTCGGGGCGGCCGAGCGCCCGTCCACCGGGCCAGTTCGACCAGCGCCCGGGACTTGGCTCGGCTCATGCCCAGGGCGCGGAGGCCGGCGACGTCCAACCGAAGGACCGACGACGGACGGGGGGCCGAGGGAACGTCCACCGACCCGGCCCGGACCCACGCGCCGGTCCTCTCGATCAGGCGACGCTTGAGCGCGTTCGCCGACGCGACCGAGAGCTGCTGGCCGACGATCGAGTGGAGGAGGGCCTCGAAGAGGTGAGCGTCCCGAGGGAGCCGGAGCCCGCGAAACTGTCGCTCCGTGCCACGGAGCACCGGTTCGCGACGCGTGAGCGCGTAGAACCGCTCGACCGGATGGTCGAGGGAGAACAGCGCACGCACCGCGGCCCGCGCTTCGACCGGTCCGGCCCCCCAGGCGACCACCTTCCAGCGCCCGCCGTCCGGCTCCACACCGACCACCCACGGCCGCTCGGGCGAGCCCCACGCGCGCAGGAGGCGCCGACCGTCCCGGACGAACGCCATCGAGCGGGAAGAGTACTCGAGCTGCGCCCACTCGGCGGAGAGCGAGGCGAGGCGGGGCGGCGTCACCGCGGTGGTCGTCGGCGCGTCCACGGAGCCGACCATGCCCGAGGGGTCAAGAGCCCGTCGCGTCGATCATCGTTCAGTTCCGGCGGCGCGAGGGAATGGCTTAACAGGCCCCCCGTGCTACGCCCTCTCCCGGCTCGGGTCGGGGAGACGGGACGTGCGTGTCGGCCCTCCGCACCTCGTGGGGAGCTCCCGGGTTCGGTGTGGTGGTCGTTGTCGTGGTCGGGCTGCTCACGGCCGTCGCTCCGGCGCCGGTCGCCGCCGCTTCGCCCGGCGCCTCCTTCCACTCGGGTCCTTGCCCGGGTTCGGGTGTCCCGACCGTCTACAACGGCACGCTCAGGACCGAGGGGGGCCCGGCGCCCTCCAGCGTCACCGGGCACGTCCCGCTCCGCGCCGACTTCCAGACCTGGACCTCGTGGTATGAGGAGCCGGGCGACCACCTGCTCTCCCAGTACTGCGCTCCCCTGAACGTCACCTCGACCACGACCTCCGACGGGTCGTTCACCGCCGAACTGTTCCTGCCCTCGTCGAACTGCTCCGCTCCCGGGGTCACGCTGTGCGCGGTCGACCAGGGGTTCTACGGGCCGGTCCAGATCGCGCCGACCAGCCGCGCGCCGACCGGCTACCTTCTCTCGTCCAAGCTTTCGGGCACCTGGGCGGCGCTCGAATGGGTGGCGGAGCTGACCTCGGTCGCGCTCACCCCGTCCTCTTCCACGGTGACGGTCTCGTCGGGCGATCCCTCGACGTTCGTCGCGACCCCCGAGATGGCGAACGGCTCCACGTCGCCGCTCTCCCCCGACTTCCGCTGGGGGTTGAACGGCACCGGCTGGTCGATGGTCGGGTCGAACGACTCCAATCGGACGGTCGTGGAGGCGGCACCGGGCGCGACGCCCGGGACCCTAAATGTCCGGGCGAGCGACGTGCTCGGCTCGGTCACGCTCACGACCCCGATGACGACGGTCGGACTCATCGCCGTCAGCACCTCGGTCGGCAGCGGAGAGCTCAACCGAACGACCCTGGACGCCGGCGGCACGGTCGCCGCCCGGGTCACTGCGGTCGGGGCCGCCGGGTACGGCTACCGCGCGACGTTCGCCCCGGGCCTCGGGTTCGCGGCGGTCGGGGCCGCCTGCTCGAGCTCCCCGGGAAGCGCGGGCCTCGCCGAGGTCGTCTGCGGCGCGAACCTCTCCTACCCCTCCCCCGGGACCGCCCAGCCGTCGGTGAACGTGACGAACGGCTTCTCTTCCGCGACCTGGACGTTCGCCGAGGTCGAGGTCGAGCCTCCGCCGGCGCTGTCGGTGACTCCCACCGTGCCGGAGGGGTACGCCGGTCAACCGCTCGCCGTCGCGGTCACGGTAGCCTCCGGCTCGGGGGTCGCACCGTTCTCGGAAGCGTGCCTCCTGCCCGGGGACGGCGGGCTCCTCTGCTCGAGCGCGCCGGGGCCGACCTGGACGTTCCGCCCGACGTACCCCTCGGCCGGCAACTTCACCGCCGAGGCATGGGCGGTGGACGCCGACCAGGTCAACCGCTCGGTCACCTTCTCCGTGACGGTCGTCGCCCCGCTCGGGGTCGGGTCGATCGGACTCTCCCCCTCCGCTCCGGCGGCCGGGAACTCGGTCACCGTCACGGCCTCCCTCGCGGGGGGCGTGCTCCCGCTCCGCTTCTGGTGGAACGTCACGGGTTCGAGCGGGGCCGCCGGCACCGGGGTCGCCCGGGCGGACGGACCGGTCGCGTTCACGTTCGTGCCGTCGGGGGCCGGGCCGGTCGAGGTGTCGCTCGCGGCGGTCGATGCCCTGGGGACGGTCGCGGAGCGCTCGACCATGACCCGGGTCGCTCCGGCCCCCGCGGCCCGGCTCCTCGCCGTGGTCGCATCGCCCGCAGCGCCGGTCGTGGTCGGCACCGCCGTCCCGGTCGAGTGGGAGGCGGTCGACCTCACGGGCGCCCTCGTTCCCGGTTTCGCCGCCGGCGCCGAGGTGGGGCTGTCGAACGCGAACGGCAGCCCGATGGCCGGCTGGGTGAACTCCTCCGGCGTCGGGCCGCTCTCCGCAATCGGCGGCGGCTGGTTCGGCGTCCCGGCGGAGGCCTGGGTCGGGGGCAGCCTTCGGCTCACGGTCGAGCCGGCGGAGGCCGGCGTCCTCTGGGTCGAGCTCGCCGGGTCGTCCCTTCCCGGCGGGCCGAGCCGCTACCCGATCGACGTGACGCCGGACCTCGACCACGTGGTCCTCTACGCTCCCGACGTGGTCCATCCCGGGCTCCGCTCGAACTCGACCTTCTGGCACGCGATGGACCGCTACGGCGACCCCGTCGCCGGCGCGCAGGTCGCGCTCGAGATCCAATCGCCGGACGGCGTCTGGGTCTTCTTGCGGACGGTCGAGCCGCTCGGGGACGGGACGACGGGCCTCTGGGTCAACTACACCGTTCCGGTCGGTGGGGCCGTCACGGTCACCGTCCGCGACCACGCGGGCGAGGTCCTCCTCGGCCCCCTCGCGGTCCCCGCGGCCGGTGGAGCGGCTCCCCCTGACCCGCTCCTCCTCGCGCTCGCCGTGGCCGCGCCGGTGGGCGTCGCCGGAGCGGCCCTCTCGGTCATGCTCCGCGGGCGACGGCGGACCGGCCCCGCGGACTCCGAGGCGGAGCTCGCGCGGCTCGCCGAGGGTGAGTCGCGGGTGGTCGAGCTCCTCCGTCGGGCCGGGGCGCTGGACCTCCCCGGTCTCGAGGCGGCGTGGGAAACGGCGCCGGTGCCGCCCGAGCTCGCCGACTGGGTCGCGTCGCTGGTCGCCGACGGCACCCTCACCGCGACGGTCGGACCGGACCGGGTCGCCCGGTTCTGCCTCGCGCGCCGGCCGACCTCGCGCGAGGAGGTGACGGTCGACCCGACCGTGTTCGATGCCGCGCTCGCCCGCCGGGCGGCGGAGACGACCGAGACGGGCGAGGCGCCGACCTAGGTCAGGACGGGTCGCGGCCGACCAGGTCGTAGTAGCGGTAGGCCGCCTCGCCGGCACCGAAGCAGTAGCGGACGGTCGTGAAGCCGCTCTTGAGCTCGGCGGCCCGTTCCGCGACCTCGGCCTCCGGCCGGTGCCGGTGGAGCAGGTCGTCGAACAGCTCGGCGATCCGCTCCATCTCCCGCTCGGCCATGCCGACCCGCGTCACCTCGGGGGTCCCGAGGCGGACCCCGCCCGGGTGCTTCGGGCTCTTGTCGCCGGGGAGGAGGTTCTTGTTCGCGATGACCCCCGAGTCCGCGAGCCGCCGCGCCACCGCCTCGCCGCCCCCCTCCTTCTCCACCCGCACCGCGACCGTGTGGGAGCGGGTGAAGCCGAGGTTCGGGGCGAGGACGTCGAACCCCCGGTCGTGGAGTGCCTGGGCGAGCGCGCGCGCGTTCTTCACCGTCTGCCGCGCGTAGTCGCGGCCGAACTCCAAGTGCTCGGCGAGGCTCACGGCGAGGGCCGCCATCGCGTTCAGGTGGTGGTTGCTCGTGACGCCGGGGAAGGCGCCGGACTGGAGGCGCCTTCCGAGCTCCGGGTCGGTGAACTCGCCGAGCAGGATGCCGTGCTGCGGGCCGGGGAGCGTCTTGTGGGTGGACGCCGAGATGACCTGGCACCCCTCGCGGAGCGGGTCCTGGAACTCCCCGCCGGCGATGAGCCCCAGGACGTGGGCCGCGTCGTACCAGGCGCGGGCGCCGATCTCCTCGAGGGTCGGCCGGAGCTCCTCGAGCGGCATCGGGAAGAGGAACAGCGACAGCCCGAAGAGGCACGTCTTCGGGCGGACCGCGCGCAGGATCTCCCGCGTGCGCGGGACGTCGATCGTCATCCGCTCCGCATCCCACGCGTAGTAGACTGGCTTCACGCCGCGGAGGCCGAAGGCGCCGAACGCGGCGCTCGAGATGTGGGCCCCGTCCGCGAGGCGGCTCGTCCCGACCAGGTCGCCGGGGTCGGTGAGCGCTTTCAGCACCGCGAGGTTCGCGACCGTGCCCGAGGTCGGGCGGACGTCCGCGAACGAGCAGCGGAAGAGGCGGCGAGCGAGGTCGAGGCAGAGGTTCTCGACCTTGTCGACCTCCTCATTGCCCTCGTAGTACCGTTCCCCGGGAAGCCCCTCGGCGTAGCGGGAGTGGAAGTCGGAGATGAGGAGCTCCTTCGCGTAGGGCGACAGGAGGTTCTCGCTCGCGATGAGCGGGATCGCGCGCTCGAAGCGGGCCGAGTGGCGGCGCACGGCCGCGCGCACCTCCGCCACCTTGGCCGCCATCTCTCCGGGCGAGGGCTTCGACCCCCCCACCCCCCCGCTTCCACTGGAGAATCTCATCGCCATCGGTGCCTCGTGAGCCCCGTTGCCGGTCTCGGCTCCCGGACCCCCTCGAGGCCATATAGGATGGGTGCCCGTGCGTCCGCCGCATGGGACCCCAGGCCGACCGAGCCGACCCTCCCCCATGGCCGGTCCAGCGCCGCTTCTACGTTCCCTACCACGACCTGGACGTGCTGAACCACCTGAACCACGCCGCCTACTTTCCGATGATGGAGACGCTCCGCTGCGACTACTACCTCGAGCGCTCCGGACTCCCCGACCCCACCCACCTCGACATCATCATCGCCGAAGCCGCCTGCCGCTACCTCGCCCCCGTCAACTACGGCTCCGAGCTCGTCGGAGAGGTCGCCCCGGCCCGTCCCCTCGGCCGCACCAGCTTCACGCTCCTCTACCGCTTCCGGCAGGCACCGCACGGACCCCTCACCGCCCGGGGCCGGACCGTCGTCGTGTCGTACGACTACGCGACCGGCAAGAAGCACCCGATCCGTCCGGACGTGCGGACGGCGATGGAACGCGAGCTGGTCGACCCGGCGGAAGAAGGCTGGTAACCGGTTCCACTGGAAACCGGGGGGTGGGGGTCCTCAGAACCCCGGGTGGACCGGGCGGCCGCGGTGGATCGGCGGGGGCCAGGGGACCGGCTCGATGAACGCCGGCTCGTCGCTCACGGTCTCGACGCGGTAGACGACACCGGTGCCGCGGAGCGCGGCGTGGACCTTCGCGAGGAGGTCGTGGAACTCCTCCACCGTCCGCCACTCGAAGACGAGGTCGTGGGGACCGGGGATGAGCGGAAGCCCGGTGGCCGAGCGGATCCGTTCGGCGATGTCGAGGGGCGAGACGCCTTCGGGCGAAAAGTAGAGGTCGATGTAGCTGTGCATACGGGAGCACGTTAGAGAGGCCGGGTTTCCCTACTTAATCCGCTCGCCTCTTCGGGCGCCCCACGTGGGTGGCGCTACGGAAGGGCGTGTCCGCCCCCGGTGCGAGGGGCCGTCCGAGCTTGTCCGGGCCCGATCAGGGTGGTACCTGGGCGCCGCACTTCGCACAGAACTGGGAGCCCGGGGCGACCGCGGCACCGCAGTAGGAGCAGAAGCGCCCCCCCGCGGCGGCGGGGGGAGGCGCGCCCGCGGCCGCGGGAGGCTGGCCCCACATCGGAGCCCCCGGCATCGGCTGCCCGTAGGTCATCGGCGCCGGTCCCTTCCACACGATCGCGAGGATGCCGCCCACGATCGCGAGGATCGCGCCGATGTAGAATCCGCCGCCGCCGAGGAAACTGATCAGGGCGAAGACGAGGATGAGAATCCCGTACGTCCGGGCGCCCGCGGGGTTGCTCTTGAGCTTCATCGCGAAGTAGAGCACAATCATACCGAACAGGAGGGCGATCACGGCCACGGCGACCGCAAGGCCTGCTCCCAGTCCGTAACCGTACGACGCCGCGATACCCGCGAGAACCAGGGCCGCGATGGCGAGGATCACGCTGAGGATCAGAATCAGTATTCCACCGATCAGGGACAGTAGGTACGCCGTTCTCGGATAGGTCTCACCGACCGCTGCCACGGCCCGGCGATAGGGCCCCGTCTATTTCAAACGTCTCGGCCCCCGGCGAAGCCCGGGCGGGGGCGTGTTTCGGCCCACGCTGCGCCGGGCTTACCACGGGCCGTGCTAGGCCAGCAGGATTGCCGTCCGAACGGACGGCGCGGAGACCCCGTGCGCTCCTCGGCCCCGTCGCCCCGCCAGCGTCTACGGGTCACGGTAAGGCTGCTCCCGTCAGGACCTGACCCGGTTCCCGTGATGGATACCCGCTAGAGCGCTCCTCCGAGCGCCCGTCGCGGGGCCCGCGGCCCAGCGGAACAGAGCGTCTACGAAGCTACACGAGACGCGCCACCCTTCCGAACGTCGCTCCTGCCTGTCACCCCCGCTAAGGACGGTTTCGGTGTGTAAGGGGACGCCCAACCCCCCGGTCTAGCCTAGCGGCGAAAGCAGGTCGCGGCCCCTACTTTACGGTTCGTCCCACGGGTGGTAGGGCGGCCCGGGGCTCAGCGGATGTGCTCCAGGCTGAACGAGCCGAGGTTGAACGAGCGCTTCGTGAACGAGTAGCCGACCCAGGTGCGGGCCTGGGCCTCGCCGAGCCCGCGCACGGCGAGGAACGTCTTCATCTGCTCGACCTTGAGGTTGATCGACCCGTCCACCATGTGCTCCAGGGTCTCGAGGTCCGACTCCGAGTGCATGCCGCTGTCGAGGACGTAGAAGGCGGCCGCGCCGTCGATCTTGCGGCGGCCGACGAACGGCTGGAGGAAGCGGAACGTCGCCGCGGTGTCGAGGTAGGCGGTGATGGTCGAGACCGACTCGAAGATGAGGCGGTAGGACTTGAACGCCTCCTTGAGCTCCTCCGCGAAGGAGTTCACCGTCTGGGCCATCTGCTCGAGGACGTTCTTGTCGGTCGAGGAGAGGAGCCGGACCCCGGGGATGCTCGCGGTCGACCCGACCGAGCGGGAGTAGAGGTCGACGAACCGGAGCATCCCCTTCTTCTCCGCGTCGGCGACCCCCGGGGAGAGCCCCAGGAGGTCCTCCCGCACCTGGCCGTACGTCTTGTCGGTCACGATCCAGATGGACGGGACGCCCGACCGGAGCCCCTCGACCGAGAAGAGGCGGGCGAGCACGTCCTTCCCCGTGTGGGCCGCCCCGTTGAGAAGGACCTGGGAGCCGACGGGCAGGCCGCCGTAGAGGAGGTCGTCCAGGCGACGCACGCCGGAATGCACCTTCGCCTCCTGGGCGGCGGCGACGCTGTCGGCGTGCATCCGTTCGGCCTCGACCTCGGCCGCCCGCCCCGCCATCTTCTCGAGCTCCTGCATCCGCTCGCGGAGCTGTCCTTCGCGGGCCCGCAGCTCGGCCTCCTTCTGGGAGAGGTCGTGCCGAAGGTCCTCCATCCGCTGGGCCTCGCTCGTCCCGGTGACCGCGGTCGCTCCCGCCTCGCGGCGGAGCTCCTCCAACCGACGGGCCTCGATGTCGAGCGCCTGGCGGCGGGTCTGGAGCTGCTGGTCGAACACGGCGAGCTCGCGCTCCTTGAACTCGAGCGGCCCGCGGCGGCGCTCGACCTCCTCGGCGTTGATGCGGATCTCCTCGAACTTCGTGCGGAGCTCGTTCTCGCGGGTGACGAGGTCCTTCTCCCGCTGCGCGACCTCCTCGAGCCGGCGGGCGACCTCCTCCCCGACCGGCCCGGCGTCCTTCCCGAGGAGCGTCGCCCGCTCCTCGGCCCGCTCGCTCTCGGCGGAGAGGTTGCGGACCTCTCCCTCGAGCTGGACGATTCGGCGCCGAAGCTCCGTCTCCCGCTCGATGTACTCGTGCTCCCGCTCGCCGAACTCGTCGCGCAGCCGCTGGTCGATCTCCCGGGCGGCCTTCTCGACCGCGTCGGCAGTCGACGGGGCAGGGGCCGCGCCCATCGGGGCCGCGGACGCCTCGGTCGCCGGGCTCCGTCCGTCGGCGCTCTCGAAGGCGAGCAGCCGCAGCTTGAGCTCGGCGATCTCGTCCTCCTTGGTGCGGAGCGCGACCTCGCGCTCCTTCGCCTCGCGCGCGCGGACGTACTTGATGACGGCGATCGAGCCCCGCTTCACGTGCTCGACCTCGTCCTCGAGCTGCTTGCGCTTCTGGCGCTCGTCGTAGAGCTGGCGCTGGAGGTCCTGGACCTCCTGGATCATCGTGGAGGGGTCGAACTGGTCGGTCTTCACGCGGTCGAGGAGCCCGGTGAGCCAGCGGACGACCGTCTCCTCCCGCTCGAGCACCGGGGCGGCGGCCAGGCCCTCCTTGGGGGCCGCCTCGGCGGCGGGGACCACCACGGGGGGCGCGAGCGGTCCGACGGGCGGGAGTCGCCCTTCGCCCGAGGAGCGGATCCACTCCTCCATCGCTCGGTCGTCGCCCTCGACCCACTTCTTGAGGACCTCGGCCGAGTCCTTCGGGGCGACCGTCACCTTGCGCCGACGGCCGCGGTCGGTCCGCCGGACCGACCCGGCCCACTTCTCGACGATCTGGTCCGCCGGCGGTCCCCCCGGGCCGTGGCGGATCGTGGTCCGCTCGGCGGCGTCCGGCACGAGCCGCTCGAGCTCCTCCGCGGGCAGCGCGCGGGCGGCGTCGGCCGTCGTCACACCGGCGTCCACGAGGCGCCGTCCGGTCGCGGAAGGGACGCCGAGGAGGCGGGCGAGCTCTTCGGCGGGAACACCGGACGGAACCGGGGTCGCGGTTTCCGCGGAACCATCCATGGATAGGGGACCAGTACTAGCATAACGTGAGGTCATAATACCGACCGGGGTCGTTGCGCCCGCCGGGAGGGGGTACCGGCCCGTCGCCCACGCGATAAATACGGACGACCCTCCTGCCCCGGCATGGACCTCGAGGAGCGGGTCGCCCGCGTCGTGCGCAACGCCGAGGAGGTCCTTACCCCGGAGGAGGTGCGGGCGCTCTTCGAGCGGACCGAGTCCCCGCGCGCCTACATCGGGTTCGAGCCGTCCGGAGCGCTCACGATTGCCCACCTCATCACCGCCCGCAAGATCCTCGACCTCGCCGAGGCGGGCTGCGACGTCACCGTCTTCTTCGCCGACTGGCACGCGTGGATCAACGACAAGCTCGGGGGCGACCTCGAGCGGATCCGGGCGTCGGGCCGGTACATGGGGACCGCGTTCCGCGCGCTCGGCGCCGGGACCGACCGCGTACGCTTCCGGTTCGCGAGCGAGCTCACTGGCTCCTCGGAGTACTGGGCCCGCGTCGTCCGTTCCGCCAAGGCGACCACCCTCGCGCGGACGAAGCGGGCGATGTCGATCATGGGGCGGACGGAAGAGGAGTCGAACCTCGACTCGTCCCGCCTCTTCTACCCGGCGATGCAGGTCGCCGACATCTTCGAGCTACCGGTCGAGATCGCCTACGGCGGCATGGACCAGCGGCGGGCGCACGTCCTCGCCCGTGAGGTCGCCCACCACTACGGCTGGCCGGTGCCGACCGCCGTCCACACGCCCCTCCTCTCCTCGCTCAAGGGGGGCGGCCGGATGAACCCGGCCGAGGGCGTCATCGAGGGGAAGATGTCGAAGTCCGACCCGACGAGCGGCGTCCCGATACCGGCCGAGCGGGCCGAGATCGAGGCGCGCATCGCCCAGGCGTTCTGTCCGCCGAAGGAGGTCGAGGGAAACCCGGTGGTCGAGGTCGTCCGCTTCATCGCCTTCCCGTGGGAGGGACGGCTCGACCTGCCGAGGGCGCCGAAGCACGGCGGCCCGCTCACCTTCGACACGGAGCAGGCGTTCCTGGAGGCCTGGCGATCGGGGGGGATTCACCCAGCCGACCTCAAGGCGGCGGTGGTGGCGATGCTGGAGCGCCGGCTCGCGCCAGCGCGAGAGTACTTCCTTCGCCATCCGGAGGAGGGACCCGGGGCGTTCCTCGCCCCCGCGCCGCGTGGTGCGACGTGAGCGGACCTCGGGCCGAGGTCGAGGGACGGGGGGGCCCGGTCGGCGTCGTGGTCGTCCACGAGGTGTTCGGCCGGGACGACTACGTTCGCTCGGTCGCCCGGACCCTCGCCGCCGCCGGGTTTCCGGCGGCGACGGTCGACCTCTACGACGGGAAGTACGCGAGGAGCCTCGAGGAGGCGTTCACCCTGCGGGGGGCGCTCACCGAAGCCGGCGTCCTGGGCGCGCTGGACGAGGCGGCGGCCGCGCTCTCCGAGCGCTTGACCGGCCCAAAGGTCGTCGGGACCCTCGGCTTCTGCATGGGCGGAGGCTACGCCCTCTTGGGCGCCTGCCGCCGACCGTTCGGGTTCGCGGTCGACTACTACGGCCGGATCGAGCGGGCGGACGACGTCGCCCAGGCCCGCGGCCCGGTGCTCGTCCTCCTCGCCTCCGAGGATGAGCGGATCACCCCGTGGGCGTTCCAAGAGCTCCTCCCGGCGGCCGTCCGGGCGAAGCGGAGGGTGAGTGTCGAACTCTACCCGGGGGTGCGGCACGCCTTCCACCGCCCCGGGTGGGAAGGGCACGACCCGACGGCCGCCGCCGACGCCTGGGAGCGGACGGTCGAGTTCCTCCGGCAGATGGGCCGCGCGGCCCCGCCAAGCGCTCTCAAATAGCGACGGCCGTACGGGGGCCGCGCCGGTGAGCCGAGGACTCCCGGTTCAAGGGGTTCCGCTGATGCGGGGAACCATGGCGCGACCGATCTACGTCCGATTCGATACCCCGGGCGACCTCGCGCCCAGCTCGTTTACTCCGTCGACGACGAAGCCGCCGGCCTAGCCGGGGCCGGCGCGTTCGCCCTGGTGGAGACCCCGGCTGCCGGTGCCCGGGGTCTCGTTCGACCTTCCGGGCCTAGTTGTACTGGTTGGGGTAGAGGGCTGTCCCCGCAGCCCCTCCGATCCCGTTCGTACCCCAGTTGCCGGCGATGCCCACGGCTCCGGCGGCTCCCTTCGTGCCGGACGCCGCGCCGCTACCGCCGGTCCCTCCGGCGCCGCCCGCGCCCGCAGAGCCCGCTGCGCCACCCGAACCCGGGCAGGCCGAGCCCGCGAGGCAGTCGTCCGCGCCGCCGTTTCCGGCGACCACGCTGTTCGCCCCGAAGGTGATACCGCTCTCCAGCGTCGGCTTCGAGAGGTTGTAGACCGCGCCGCCGTAGGCGCTGCCGCCGCGGCTGCCGTTCCCGGACGCGCCGCCGTTGCCGCCGATCCCACCGGTTCCGCCCTTACCGCCCTTACCGCCCACGCCACCGGTGCCCGCGGTCTTGCCGGTGCCGGCGGTCCCGCCGTTCCCTCCGGTGCCACCGCTCGAGCCGGCCCCGCCAGCCCCGCCAGTGCCACCCGCTCCGCCGACGGCCCCCTGGCCGCCGCGCGCGGAGTTCACGGTGAACTGGTCGTTCGTGATCGAGAAGGCCGCGGCGGCGTAGAGTGCGCCGCCGTACGCGGTTCCGCCGAGGCCACCGGCACCGCCGGCCCCGCCTATCCCGCCGGGCGCGCCGTTCCCTCCGGCGCCACCGGCGCCTCCAGCCCCTCCGTTGCCCCCGGTCCCGGTCGGGTCGCCGGCGCCGCCGCTTCCACCGTAGCCGGCCGAGCCGCCCACCCCGCCGGTACCACCGGTTCCTCCGGTCCCGCCGGGCCCGCCCACGCCCCCGTTACCTCCGGTCGCCGAATTCCTCGTGAAGGTGGTGGCATTGATCAAAGTGGTCGCCGCCGCGTAGACTGCGCCTCCGTCCGCGTTGCCACCGTTGCCGCCTTTGGCTCCCGCGCCACCGGTCGTGCCGAACCCCGGACCTCCGGTGGTAACGGCACTGGTCCCTGCGCCGCCGACGCCTCCGGCGCCGCCGTTCTCGGCGGTCGTGCCGCTCGAGTAGCCGGCGCCTCCGTAGCCTCCGGTGCCACCGTTGCCACCGGCGCCGCCGCTCCCTGCCGTGGTGCCGGACCCGCCCGTACCACCCGAGCCTCCGTCGCCGGCCGACACGGTGCAGGACGTGAAGCTCGAGGCAAAGATTGTGAGAGAGGTCCCTGCGCCGTAGACGCAACCTCCCAGCGCGACGCCGCCGATGCCCGCCGAGCCGCCCACACCGGGGGCCCCGTTCGAGGCTCCGCCGCCGGCCGTGGCGCCGACGGTGCCGTTCGCGCCGGCTCCTCCTTTGCCTCCGGTGGCGGAGGTCCCGGACGCGCCGTTACCACCGTACCCGCCGTTTCCGCCGACGTCCCCCTGGCCGCCGGTGCCGCCGTACCAGCCCGGGCCACCGGATCCCCCGCTGCCGCCCGCGTAGACGGTCGCCTCCCCCGAGGAGAAGACGTCCTTGTTCATCCAGAGATAGTGCGAGCTGTAGATCGCGCCGCCCTCGGCCGCTCCGGAGGCGCCGCCACTGCCGCCCGCGCCTCCCGCTCCGCCCTTGGAGCCGTACGTACCGTTGGCCGCGGCACCGCCGGCAGCACCGGCTCCGCCGTTGCCGCCCGTGGAGGGGGTTGCACCGTGGCCTCCGGTCCCTCCCTGATAGGGACCGACGCCGTAGCCGCCCTCCCCACCGTACTCGCCGGACCCGCCACTACCGCCCGATCCGCCGTACGCGGTGCACGAGGAGAAGGTCGAACTGTTCACGAAGAGCGTGCCGGAACTGTAGACGCAGCCGCCGTCCGCGGCGCCTCCGACGCCCCCGTTGCCACCCGGGCCACCGGCGCCGGCCAAACCGGCCAACCCGTTCGCCCCGGCAGCTCCGCCTTTGGCCCCCGCACCACTGCTCGGGGTCCCACCGGCTCCGCCGTAGCCACCGTAGCCTCCATCGCCGCCAGAGCCGCCCGCGCCGCCCGTTCCGCCGCCGGCCGCCGAGCCGCCCTCGGCATAGCTCTCTTCGATCGTGCTCCCCCGAATGACGAGCTTGCCGGCGTTGTAGATGGCTCCACCCTGGGCGAGGCCGCCGTTTCCGCCCACCCCACCCTTGCCGCCCGCGCTGCCGTTGCCCCCAGCGCCTCCCGCTCCACCGGCCCCGCCGGGTCCGGTGGTGCCGGCTCCTCCGGAGCCTCCCTGGCCGCCCCCACCGCCGTAGCCGCCGGCCCCGCCAGTCCCGCCTTCGGCGCCGTTGCCAGCGATCGCGTAGTCACCGTAGAACGTGTCGTTGAAGAGTGAAACATTCCCGCTCGTGATGCGGATCGCACCACCCGAGGCTCCCGTACCGGCCGTCCCCGCCGTGCCGGGACCGCCCACGGATCCCGAAGAGCCCGGACCTCCCGCGCCCCCGGCGGCGCCGGTCCCGCCGGTCGACCCCGTCGACCCGGTGGTCCCATCGCTGCCGGCGGTTCCCGTCGTGCCGGCCGACCCGTCCACTCCGGTGGACCGGCCATACTCGAGCGTGATGAACTCGATCGTCAGGTTCCCGCCCGTGACCACGAACAGCCGATAGAGGTTCTGGCCGTTGAACACGACCGAGTAGCCGCTCGAGTTGATCGTGACCGACAATCCGGAGGGGATGGTGATAGGTCCGCCGAACAGGATGTCGCTGCAGGTGGCCCCGTAGTCGATGACGCCCCCCGCCTTCACGTCCGCGCTGAGGGCGGCTTCCGTGCACGTGGTGATCGTGGCGGCGGTCGTGAATCGGGAGGGGGCGCCCGTCGTCGACGCCGTCGAAGGATTATTCGGGAAGTAGGAGACGAGAAGGAACGCCGCGACCATCACAACCGCTGCGACCAGACCGACACCGACCACTGTCTTCGAAAATCCGCTCATTCGGGGTACCCGTGCCTCGTCCCACGTTTTTCTACTATAAGAACCACCGAGATATACGACCGAAACCCAAAGGCTCGACTCGCTTCCTGACGGTAGACGGACGGTCGGCTCCTGGTAGATCCTCCGTTCTCCGACGGCAGATGACGTCGGCCGGGAACTCGACGGGAGGACTCATCGACCCGGCGACGAAGGTGGTCCGAGGTTGAGATTCCCGGTGGAAGGTCGCCGGGGCACGGTGCCTTTCGACGAGACCG
Organism: Thermoplasmata archaeon; assembly: GCA_035625165.1. Lineage (GTDB taxonomy): Archaea > Thermoplasmatota > Thermoplasmata > Lutacidiplasmatales > UBA184 > Lutacidiplasma. The sequence continues at coordinate 33,513 of DASPQC010000073.1, forward strand.
GGGACCGAGATGGAGGACCTTGGCGGAAGCCGGGACTCCTGAGTCGAAGGGCGCGAACGGGCTTTCCCCGCAGCAATCGCGAACTTCGCCGGTCCCCGGTTCGGTCCGGTGGGCATCGGCGACGCCGGCAACGTTTTTCAAGGTGCTTCGGTCCGGCCGTCGCGACCCGACCAGTCTCGAAACGACGGGGGAGCTTCGAGCTTTACCCGGGCGGACGGCCCGCCGTCCACGGAATCGGCTGGGAGGCCATCGCGCGGCGCCGACCGCCGACGCGAGGGCGCGGCGCTCGCTTTCCTCGTCCGCCTCGCCGGCCCGACGCTTTCGGGCAGGCTTAAATAGCGAAGACCGTACGGGGGCCGCACCCGTGAGCCGAGGACCCCCCGTTCCGGGGGTTCCGCTGACGCGAGGAACCATGGCGCGACCAATCTACGTCCGATTCGAGACCCCGAGCGACATCGCCGACAAGGCCCTCCAGCTCGTGCAGATCGCGAGCGAGACCGGCAAGGTCCGGGTCGGCACGAACGAAGTGACGAAGTCGAGCGAACGCGCAGAGGCGAAGCTGGTCGTGATGGCCGAGGACGTCGACCCGGTCGAGATCCTCGTCCACATCCCGATGCTCTGCGAGGAGAAGCGGATCCCCTACCTCTACGTCCCGAAGAAGCAGAGGCTCGGCCAGTCGGCCGGCCTCTCGAAGTCCGCCGCGAGCGTCGCGGTGGTGGAGCCGGGCGACGGGAAGGGCCTGCTGGACGAGCTCTCCGGAACGTTCCCGACCCTCAAGAAGTAGGCCGCGGGAACCGGAGCACGCCGATGGCGGAAGAGAAGGGTTCGCCGGCCGAGGTGGTCGAGCTGGTGGGACGCACCGGCATGGCCGGCGAGGCGACCCAGGTGAAGGTCCGGGTGCTCGCCGGGCGCGACCGCGGCAAGATCATCACTCGGAACGTCGCCGGGCCGATTCGGCTCGGAGACGTCCTGATCCTCCGGGAGACGGCGCGCGAAGCGCGCAAGCTCTCGGTCCGGTAGGGGACCGACATGGTCGTCAAGCGTCAGTGTTCGTTCTGCGCCCAGGAGATTGAGCCGGGCACCGGGCTGATGTTCGTCAAGCGGGACGGCACCGTCTTCCACTTCTGCTCGTCGTCCTGCCGCAAGCAGCAGCTCGACCTGGGACGGGTCGGGCACCGTTTCAAGTGGACCCGCGCGCACGCACTCAAACGCGCGGCGGACCGTTCGTCGGCCCAGCGGGCGGCGCCCCCACCGGCCGCCGGGTCCCCGGCGGAGCGCGCGACTCCGGGCCCCTCGACGGAGAGCGTCGGGTCGCCCGCGCCCACTCCCGCCGAACCGAAGCCCTCGGCCCCGGCGAAGAAGCCGCGGACGAGGAAGAAGGCCGAGGCGCCCGCCGCCGGGTGAGTCCTCGCGCTCCGTTCGCCTCGAACGGAAGCGACAAGGACTCGGACCCGACGTGTGCGGTCGATGCCCTCCACCGACCGGGTCGTCACGGCCTCCGACCTCGCCGAGTACGCCTACTGCCCCCGCGCGCACTACTACCGTCACCATCCGCCGGCCGGAGGTCCGAGCCGCGAGTCGGTCGACCGGGCGCGCTACGGGACGCGCGTCCACGAGCGCACGCTCCTCTCCGAGCAGCGACGGGAAGCGCACGCGGCGGCGTACGTGGCGGGGTTGGGCGTCGGTCTCCTCGTCCTTCTGGGAGGGATCGCGTGGCTGTTCCTGCACTGACCGACGCCGCGCTCGCGATCGCGGCGATCGTCGTGGGCGCGGTCACGGTCGCCAGTACGGTCCGTGTCCTCGCCCGGCTCCGTCACGACCGAAGGAACGGGTCTCTCTGGGCCGTCGACCGGGACCGGGCGACCGAGCTCTGGAGCGAGCGCTACCGGCTCGTGGGGCGACCGGACGCGATCCGCCGGCTCGCCGACGGGCGGTTTGTTCCGGTCGAGGTGAAGAGTCGACCCGCTCCGGTGCGTGGTCCTCCGTACTCCCACCGGGTCCAGGTCTGGGCCTACTGCCTCCTCGTCGAGGAAGCGTCGGGGAGGTCGCCCGGCTACGGCCTCCTGCGTTACTCGGACCGTGAGTTCCGGGTGCCGTGGGGGGCGGCGGAACGTGAGGAGCTCCTCGAGCTGCGGCGCGATCTGTCGCGTCCGTACGATGGACGGGCTCGGCCTTCCCCCGCACGGTGCGCCGGCTGCCGGTGGCGCGAGGGGTGCGACGCGGCCGCCTCCGGTTAGCCCGGCCGCGCGTCGCTCGTCGTTCACTTTGCGGGGGCTTTCCGGTGGGTCCAGTAGACCCGGGTGCGGTACGGCATTACCACCACGCGTCGGCCCCGGGTCGACGGGTCCTCGCGGAGGATCGCGCGGACCTCGCGGGCGACCCGCCGCCGTTCGGCGGGGGGAAGGACCGCGACCACGCTCACCGACAGCGCCCGCTCCGCGAAGAGGGACGGTGACCCGCGCTGCTCGTGGGAGAACTCGCGTTCGTGGAGCGGTCCGAACGGGCTCGCGGGGTCCAGGAACACCGTTCGCCATCGATCGTCCCGCGTCCGAGGGACGTTCCAGCCGTACCGGTAGAAGATCTCGGTGAAGCGCCGGACCCACGGAACGGACTCGTCCCGCATGTTCCAGACGAGACCCAGGGCGCCGCGCGGCCGGAGGACCCGCGCGATCTCCCGGACCGCGGGTCGGGGGCGGAACCAGTGGAACGCCTGCGCGGCGACCACCGCGTCGGCGAACCCGTCGGGCAGGGGCATGTTTTCGGCGGTCCCGTCCAGCACCGGGACCTCGGGCACCGTCCGCGCGAACACCGCGCGCATCCCGCGGGTTGGCTCGATTGCGACCCGCGCGGCGCCGAGCGGCGCGAGGGCCCGGGTGAATTTCCCGGTCCCGCTCCCGAGCTCCACGACCGTCCGGCCCTGGCCGAGCGAGAGCCTCCGACCGAGGAAGCGGACGGCGGTCGCCGGGTACTCCGGGCGGGCCCGCTCGTACGTGGCGGCGACCGCACCGAACCCGGCGACGGCGGGATGCGTCCTCGGGTCGTTGGGAGCCATTTCCGTTCCGTCAAGTCGACGGTCCCCTCCTCTTACGCTCTCTCCCGGTCCTGCGGCCGACGCCCGGGTCAGCGCGAGCACCCGCTCGGAGGCGGCGCGGAGTCGGGCGGGCGACCGGCCGGGGGTGCGGAGCTCACGGCGGCGGCCGACCGGACCACGTAGAAAACCCCTGAGAACGGGAGATGGGCGTCGGCGCGGCCGGGGATTTGCGCGCCCCTCCTCGGAGAGAAACCTTTACCCTTTCGCCCGGCTCGGGCGGGCGATGGCGGAAGGGAACCTCGAACGGACGCTCGTGCTCGTGAAGCCGGACGGCGTGCGGCGCGGACTGGTCGGGCAGATCGTCGACCGGTTCGAGCGCAAGGGGCTCAAGATCGTGGCGGCGAAGACACTCCACGTTCCCCCCGAGCTCGCCCAGCGGCACTACGCCGAGCACCAGGGGAAGCCGTTCTACCCGGCGCTCATCCAGCACATCACCTCCGGCCCCATCGTCGCCCTCGCCCTCGAGGGCCGGTCGGCGATCTCGGTCGTGCGCCTGCTCACCGGCGCCACCAACCCGCAGACGGCCGCGCCGGGGACGCTCCGCGGTGACTACGCCCTCGGCCTCACGCCAAACCTCGTCCACGCTTCCGACTCGGCGGACTCGGCGACCCGGGAGCTCGCCCTCTTCTTCCGACCCGAGGAGTTCCTCGCCTACTCGCGGGTCGGCGAGGAGTACTTCTAGGTCGATGAGCCCGAGCGTCGCCGACGCGGCGCGCGCTATGGCCGCCGGGGCGCTCGTCGTCTATCCCACGGACACGCTCCTCGGCCTGGGCGCGAAGGCGACCGACCGACCGGCGGTCGAGCGCCTCCTCGCCGCGAAGGGACGACCCCCCCGCCAGCCGCTTTCGGTCGCCGTGAGCTCGTTCGAGGAGCTGGAGCCGCTCGCCGACCTCTCGCCCGCGGGCCGCCGGTTCGTCCGGGCCCATCTTCCCGGCCCCTTCACCATCCTCGCCCGACCCTCGTCGTGGGCCCGTCGTAGCCTCGCTCCTGCGGTCGCCGGGGGACGGACGGTCGGCCTTCGGGTCCCGGACCATCCCGTCGCCCGCGAGCTGGCCCGCCGGGTCGGACCGGTCATTGCGACCAGCGCGAACCGGCACGGGAGCCCGCCCGCGCGGACGGTGGCGGACGCGCGCGCCGTATTCGGTGGAGCGGTCTCGGTCTACCTCTCCGGGCGGCCGCCGCCCTCGGGGCGACCCTCCGAGCTGGTCGACCTCACCGGCCGGGTCCCCCGCCGGCTCCCACGGAGGCGGTGAGATGGCACGCTACCCTTCCGACCTCGACCGCTGGCGGGCGGCGGCGCGCATCTCGGCGGCGGCCCGGGAGCTCGGTCTCCGCCGGGCCGCGGTCGGCGTTTCGCTCAAGGAGCTCGCCGAGACGGTCGAGGCGTTCATCCGCGACCAGGGGGCGGCCCCGGCGTTCCCCGTGAACCTCTCCCGCAACGTCGAGGCGGCCCACTTCACCCCGGACGCCGACGATGCGACCGTGCTCCAGGAGGGGGACCTCCTCAAGGTCGATGTCGGCGCCCACCTGGACGGGGCGATCGCCGACACCGCCGACACGGTCGAGGTCGGCGGCACCCACCGCCACGACCACCTGATCCGTGCGGTCCGCGACGCGGTCCGGGACGGGGTGGCGGCCGTGCGCCCCGGTGGACCGGTGGACGACGTGAGCCGCGCGATCGCGGGCGCGATCCGCGCGCGCGGGCTGAAGCCGGTGGTCGACCTGACCGGCCACTCGATCGAGCGGTACCTCCTCCACGGGGGGAAGGCGGTGCCGAACGTCCCCGGGGCGACCGACCTCACGTTCGAGGAGGGCGAGGTGGTCGCGATCGAGCCGTTCGCGACCAACGGGTCGGGGCGGATCGGGAACGGGCCGTTCGGCCACATCCAGCGGTTCCGCTCCGACCCGGGCACGACGGACCCGACCCTCGCCCGTCTCTTCGGCCGGTTCCGCACGCTCCCGTTCGCGGTACGCTGGGCGGACGCCCCGGAGGAGCGGGCGGCCCTCCAGCGGGGCCGCAAGTACCTCCAGTCGTACCCCGTCTTCCTCGAGAAGGGGGGCGGGCTGGTCGCCCAGGCCGAGCACACCATCCTGGTCGGCCCCGACCGGGCCGAGGTCCTCACGGCGGGCCCGACCGGCGAGGTCTGAGCCTCACCGGCGGGGGTTCTCGAACTCCGCCCGGGCGAGCCGGGCCCCCTCGACCATCGCGTCCAGCTTCGCCCGCGCGACGCTCAAGCTGCGGGTGCGGAGCCCACAGTCCGGATTGATCCAGAGGCGCGCCGGGTCTCCCAGGTACCCGGCGGCCCGCCGGATCCGCTCGGCGACCACGTGGGGCGGCTCCACGATGTCCCGGTGGACGTCGATGACGCCCAGGCCGACCGCGCGGGTGTCGCCGAACTCCCGCAGCGCCTTGAGGACCGCGTAGCCGTCGTGCGCGGAGGAGTCGCGGTTCGCGAACTCCCACGCCCACTGGCGGCACCGCTTCGCCTCGAGGAGCGCCGGGAGGAGGGCCCGGTAGTCGGAGTAGCAGATGTGCATCGTGAACTCGGCGTCCAGTCCCTCGGTCGCCGCGTTGAACCCCTCGACCACGAGCTCGGCCTCGTCCGGGTGCGTGCCGGCGGCGGGCTCGTCGACCTGGATGACGCGGCAGCCGTGGTCGATCAGCGCCTGAAGGGTCGGACGGAGCGCGCGGCGAGCGAGGTCGATCACGAACTCCCGCTGGGCGGCCCGCCGCGCCGCGCGGCCCTTCCAGCCGGGCTGCCGCGCGAGGTAGTACTCGTTGTACGACCAGTCCGCGAGGGTGTACGGTCCGGTGATCGGGAGCTTCGGCTCCGCGCGGGCGTGGCGGCGGACGAAGTCGAACTCCTCCGAGTGGTAGGGCGCGGTGAGCCGGACCTCGTCCACGACCGCCGCCTTGAGGTAGTACTTCGAGTCGAACGAGCGGACGTGGCCCTGGAACCGGAACCCGTGCATCTGGCGGACCGGGTACTCGTACATCTCGATGCGGCGCGCCTCGCCGTCGTAGACCCGGTCGAGGCCCGCGGCCTCGAGGAAGCGTAACGCGTAGAGGGCGCCCAGGTCGCGGACGGCTTCCGCGCCGACTTCGCGGGCCCGTCCCGCGAGCAGCCCGTCCCGCACGGCCGAAAGCTCCTGTCCGAACGAGAGCCGAGCGTCCTCCGCGAGGAGGTCGGCGCGGGCGGCCGAGTCGAGCGGGTCGCCCCGCTGGCCGAGGAGCTGCCACCGCGGTTTCGCGAGGCTCCCAATCTCCTGGGTCGGGAAGAGCGGCGGCGTCACGGCCCCCCTCCGCTCCCCAGTCCCTGCTTCACGGCGGGCAGGACGTGGAGCTTGCGGGTCGCGGGCTCCCAGGGCAGCAGGTCGAGCGGCCCGCCCGGGCCGACCCAGACGGAGGAGGGCCGCCGTCGCTCCACCGCCGCCCGGACGATCCGTGCGACCTCCGCCGGGTCCTCGGACAGGGTCGTCCGCGCGTCGACCACCCCCAGGCCGAGCCCCGCGCGGTGGGGGTCGACCGGCAGCGTCTCGGGGTCGGTCTCGGCGAGGTCGATGCCGACCACCGAGGGCCTTAGGCGGTCGAGGAGCGGCATCGCCGGGCCGGCGTCCGCGCCGAACGTCCAGACGATCGAGGTGCCGCCCGCGACCGCCTCGCGGACCGCGTCGTAGGCGGCGACCGTCGCCTCGGCGAAGTGGCCCTCGGGCGGCCGGACCACCAGGAGCGGGTCGGTGAACTGGAAGACCGTGAGCCCGAGCGAGCGGAGCTCCTTCACCTCGTCCGCGAGCAGGCGGCCCAGACGGTGGACGACGGCGGGGTCGGTCTCCCCGGAGCGGTTGTCGAGCAGCCCCGCGAAGGTGTACGGTCCCGGGAGCAGCACCCGCCCTTCCGAGGGGGCCTCCCTGACCGGGCGGGGAAGGCGGGCACGGATCGCCCCCGGGGTCCGGACCGGCGGGGCGAGGAGCACCGGTTGCCGGAAGAAGGTGTTCGTCTCGAACCAGCGGGTGAGCGGTCCGACCGCGAAGCCTTCCCAGCTCTCGGCGATCGGACGGAAGAGGTCCGGCCACCTCAGGTAGCCCCCGGTGAGGGAGTCGAGCCCGAGCCGGCGCTCGAGGGCGACGACCTCCGCCTCGGTCGACGCGAACAGCTCCTCGACCGCCTCCGCGGTCGTGCGCCCTCGGTCGAGGTCCCGTGTCGCCTCCACCAACGACTCCGACCGGGGGAAGGGACTCGTGAGGCCGGCGCGGACGATCATCCCCCGACCGACCACGAGGGGGTTTAAAATTGTAGAGCGTCCACCGGGGAAACCGGGTTGCGCGGGGCACAAACGGCCGCCGCTCCGGTGAGCCCGCACCGACGACTCGCGCCCGGGCGAGCCCCCGGCCCGCCCGACCGCGCACGTCAGTTGACGAATCCTCTCTACGTCTTCAACAAATGTTAATAGCGGACCGACGGCTCACCGACCGTTCATGGCTCAGAGCACGGCCGCCGCGGAGGTGGCGGTCAAACCGGCGCGCCGGCGCCCGCGCGCCTCCGGTGCCGCGGCCGAGAAGGCCGCGGCCCGGAAGCGGGCGAGCCAGACCGAGGAGCTCGGGCACCGGTCGGTCGAGCTCGCCGAGTTCTACGGCGGGAAGGTCGAGACGGTCCCGAAGGTGCCGGTCCGCTCCCTCCACGACTTCTCGCTCTGGTACACCCCCGGGATCGCCGAGGTGTCGCGGGCAATCCACGCCGACCCCGACCGGGCGTTCGACCTGACGGGGCGGTGGAACACCATCGCCATCCTGACGGACGGTTCCCGCGTCCTCGGCTTGGGCGACATCGGTCCGCGGGCGGCCCTTCCCGTGATGGAAGGGAAGGCGCTGCTGTTCAAGTTCCTGGGCGGCGTGGACGCGATCCCGATCCCGATCCAGGTCTCGACGCCCGAGGAGTTCCTCCGGGTCGCGGAGGCGGTCGCGCCGGCGTTCGGGGGCATCAACCTCGAGGACATCGCCTCCCCGAAGTGCTTCGGCCTCCTCGAGGAGGCGTCGAAGCGCCTCCCGATCCCCGTCTGGCACGACGACCAGCTCGGCACGGCGGCCGCGACCGTCGCGGGGCTCATCAACGCGCTCGAGCTCACGCACCGCCGCTTCGAGGAAATCCGGACCGTCCTCCTCGGAGCCGGCGCCGCGAACCTCGTCACCGCGCGGCTCCTGATGGAGCTCGGCCACGACCCGCACCGGCTCTCGCTGGTCGACCACAAGGGGATCCTCCACGCCGAGCGGGACGACGTGGACGAGCTGATGCTCCGCAACCCGTGGAAGTACCGTCTCGCGCTCAAGACGAACGGCGGTGAGCGGGTGGGGAGCCTGGACGACGCGGTCGAAGGCGCGGACGTACTGCTCGCCGCCTCCACCCCGACCCCGGGGACGGTGCGGCCCGAGCACGTCCGGGCGATGGCGAAGGACCCGGTCGTCTTTGCGCTCGCGAACCCGACCCCCGAGATCTGGCCGGACATCGCGACCGCGGCCGGCGCGGCCGTGGTGGCGACCGGGCGGAGCGACTTCCCGAACCAGGTGAACAACTCCCTCGTCTTCCCGGCCGTCTTCCGTGGCGTGCTGGACGCCCGGGCGACGTCCATCCCGGACGAGATCGTCCTCGCCGCGGCCCGCGAGCTCGCGGCCCGGGCCAGCGGGGTCGGCCTGTCGGCGCAGCACCTCCTCCCGACCATGGAGGAGGCCCACGTGTTCCCGCACGTCGCGGCCGCGGTCGCCGACGCGAGCGTGCGGCTGGGGATCGCCCGCAAGAAGCGGTCCCATGACGAGTTCCTCGAGAGGGCCCGGACGCTGATGGGGCGCCCGGCGCGGCTCGTGGCGGCGCTCCATCGCGCCCGCCTGACCGCGCCGATGCCCCACGGTTCGCTCCGTGGCCGGAGGGCGGCATGAACGCAACGAAGGAAGGAGCGACCCCCCCGGTGATGGGGGGCGGAAGCGAGAGCCCGGCCGTACCGATCCACATGCGGCCCGCGCGCGAGGCCGACATCCCGGCGATCCTGCCGCTACTGTTGCGGCTCAAGCACCTGAACGAGGAGTTCGACCCGCTCCTCAAGGTCCGGCCGGACGCCGACGAGCAGGGACGGCATGTGTTGCGGACGCAGATGAGCGACCCGAAAGCCGTCATCCTCGCGGTCGAGGGCCTCGGGCCGGACAAGGACAAGATCGTCGGCTTCGTCCGTGCCGTCGTGCGCGAGCGGCCGTTCTACATGCCCGAGCACGAGGGGGTCATCCTCGACATCTACCTCCTGCCGCTCTACCGGCGGCACGGCGTTGGAGAGTTCGTCCTCCGCGAGGTCTCGCAGGCGCTCAAGGCGAAGGGCGCGGGGGTCGTGACGGCCGAGTTCCCGGCGCAGAACGAGATCGCGACCAAGTTCTACGCGAAGCGGGGGTTCCGACCGATCACGCACATCCACGCGCGGTCGCTCTAGCGACCCCGGGTTCGCTCGCGGGCCGTCCGGCGGCGGGAGGGACCCCGTCGCCTCCGCGAACGTTAAGCGCCCCGTCTCTCCTCGTCGGGCCATGCCGAAGACGCCGGGCGCGGCCACGCCCCCCGCGCCGAAGTACCTCCGCCGCGGCAAGGTGAAGGAGGTCTACGAGGTCTCGCCGACCGAGCTCGAGTTCCGCTTCACGAACGACATCTCGGTCTTCGACAAGCACATCCCGAGCGAGGTCCCGTACAAGGGCGAGACGCTCGCCCGCACCGCGGCCCACTGGTTCGGCGTCTGCGACCGACTGGGCGTCCCCCACCACTTCCTCCGCCTCTCCTCGCCGACCGCGATGCGGGTGAAACGCGTACAGGTGGTCCCGCAGCCGAGGACGCTCGGGCCCCACCCGAAGAACTACCTCGTCCCGCTCGAGCTGATCGTCCGCTACTACGTCGCGGGGTCGATCTGGGACCGCGTGAAGGCCGGGAAGGTGACGGCGAAGCAGCTCGGCCTCCCCGCGGGGAAGAAGGTCGAGTACGCGATGCCGCTCCCCGAGCCCCACTTCGAGGTGACGACCAAGCTCGAGCCGGTCGACCGCCTCCTCTCGACCGACGAGGCGCTCGAACTCTCCGCCCTCGACCGGCCGCAGCTTAACGGGATCCGCGAGACGATCCTCAAGGTCGACGAGGCGATGCAGCGGGAGATCGGGCCGCGCGGGCTCATCCACGTGGACGGGAAGAAGGAGTTCGCGGTCGACCGGGACGGCGTGCTGATGGTGGTCGACACGTTCGGCACCGCCGACGAGGACCGCTTCTGGGACAAGGACGCCTACGTGCGCGGCCGCCAGGTCGACTTCTCGAAGGAGTTCGTCCGCCAGCACTACCGGACCACCGGCTACTACGACGCGCTCGTGAAGGCCCGCGAGGCGCACGCCGCCGAGCCCGACATCCCGGGGCTCCCTCCCCTCCTCATCGACGAGGTGAGCCGGCTCTACACGACCGTCTTCCAGCGGCTCACGGGGGAGCCGTTCCAGCCGAAGGGACACCCCTCCGCGTAGGGACATCCTCCGGCGTTTCACGACCCCTCCCCGCACGCTTATCTCTCTCCGTCCCGGTGTTGTCGCCGTGCCCACGAAAACCCAGAACCGGGCCGCCGGCTCGGCGGAATCTCCACCCGAACCCCCGCCCGAGGTCGCCCTCGAGGACCTCCCGGGGATCGGCACGACCACGGCCGAGAAGCTCCGCGAGGCCGGCTACACCGACCTGATGGAGCTCGCGGTCGCCTCCCCCGGCGACGTCGCCGAGGCGGCCGAGATCGGGGTCGCGATCGCCCAGAAGATCATCGGGGAGGCCCGGCGCAAGGCGGACGTCGGCGGCTTCGAGAGCGGGACGACGGTCCTCGAGCGCCGGAAGAAGCTCGGCCGCGTCTCGACCAACGCGAAGGCGTTGGACGAGCTCCTGGGCGGGGGCGTCGAGACCCAGGCGATCACCGAGTTCTCCGGCGAGTTCGGCACGGGGAAGACCCAGATCGCCCACCAGATCGCGGTCGACATCCAGCTCCCCCCGTCCCAGGGGGGCCTCTCGGGGGAGGTCGTCTACATCGACACCGAGTCGACGTTCCGCCCGGAGCGCGTGGTCGACATGGCGAAGGGGGTCGGCCTCGACCCCGAGACGGCGCTCTCCCACATCCACGTCGCCCGCGCCTTCAACTCGAACCACCAGATGCTCCTGGTCGGGAAGGCGCAGGAGCTGGCGCGCGAGAAGCCGATCCGCCTGCTCGTGGTCGACTCGCTCACCTCCCACTTCCGTTCCGAGTACGTCGGCCGCGCGGAGCTCGCCCCGCGCCAGCAGCAACTGAACCGCCACCTCCACGAGCTGCTCCGCTTCGGCGACACCTACAACGCCGCCATCGTCGTGACGAACCAGGTCTCCGCCCGCCCGGACGTCTTGTTCGGCGACCCGACCCGCCCGATCGGCGGGAACATCGTCGCCCACGCGGCGACCTACCGCGTCTACCTGCGGAAGTCGAAGCCCCCGAAGCGGATCGCCCGCCTGATCGACTCGCCGAACCTCCCCGAGGGGGAGGCGGTCTTCTCGCTCACGACCGAGGGCGTCCGCGACTGACTAGGCCCGCGGGACGCGGCGGACGGCGGTCGCCTTCGCGTAGAGGTAGATGGCCCGGCCGGGGCGCAGCCCGAGCCGGTCGACCGAGCCCGTCGTCAGTGCGACCCGGACCGGCCGGCGGTGCCATCGGGCGGTGAGGTACGCGGTCCCGTCCGCGTGCCGGTCGACCCCCGCGACCGTCGCCGTGAGCCGGTTCCGCGCCGAGAGCTCGGCCGGGCGCCGGGCGACCACCAGCGCCTCGGGGTCGACCTCGACCGTCGTCGCGGCCCCGTCGCGAAGTCGGAACGACACCGCGATCTCTCCGCCCCCCTCGAGGGTCACGTGCGGGCTCGGACGCGTGCGGTAGATGCCCGCCCACCGGTTCGCATGCGAATGCGCGCCGGTCGCCCGCTCGAGAAGCCGACGGCCGAGCCGGGTGAGGCGCGTCCCGCCCCCGGCCCGGCCCCCGCGGCGGGTCGTGACCACGGAACTCCCGTAGAGACGCCGAAGCCTAAGGAGGCGGTAGACCGCCCGGTCCCGGGCGACCCCGATCCGCTTTGCGGCCCGAACGAGGTTCGGGTCGCGTCCGAGCTCCGCCAGGAGCCGGACGTCGACCGGCGTGAGCCAGCGTTCCGCGGTCACGGGGCCCCGCCCCACCCCAGGTCCTCGAGAGGCTTCACCTGCGCGTCGTCCACGTCGACCGTCACGACATCTCCGACCCGGACCCCGGGCGGCCCCGCGGGCACGCTCGCATGAACGGTGAGCGGTCCCTGGCGGAGGGCGACCGCCCAGCCGGCCGCCGTCCACGTCAGCGCGGTGACGTGGACCTCGTGGGCTCCTTCGGCTCTCCCGCGGAGCCGGACCGCCGACGGAGGGACGGCGAGACCGCCGGGGCCTAACCGGCGACTCAGGAGAGAGCCGAGCGAGAGGCCCGCGGCCCCTTCGACCTCCTCGCGTGCGTAGAGGTTTTCGTAGCCGAGGAACCGGGCGAGGAACCGGTCGAGCGGTCCCGCGGCGAGCTCCTCGGGAGCCCGGTCGGCGACCAGTCGGCCGCGGTCGAGGACGACCAGTCGCGACGCGAGCGCGAAGGCGGTGCTCGGGTCGTGGGTCACGAGGAGGAGCGGGATCCGCTCGGTCTCGAGGAGGTCACGGAGGAGCCGCACGAGGGTGTCGCGGCTCTCGAGGTCGAGCGCGGCGAGCGGCTCGTCCCAGAGGAGCGCCCGAGGCTCGGCGGCGAGGGCGCGCGCCATCGCGACCCGCTGCCGCTGACCGGAGCTGAGCTCGTGAGGGTAGCGGTCGGCGAGCATCGCGAGCCCGAAGCGTCGGACCCAGGCGTCCGCCTTCTCGTCCGCGTCCGGGTCTCCGCGGAGTGCTAGGGGGTACCGGACATTCCAGCGGGCCCTGCGCTGCGGGAAGAGCCCGAGGTTCGGCGGGACGAACCCGAAGCGACGCGCTTCGGGAGGGAGGCCGTCGACCCGGGTGCCGTCCACCCGGACCTCCCCGTCGAGCGCCGGCAGGAACCCGGCGACCGTCCGCAAGAGGGTCGTCTTCCCCGCGCCGGAGGGGCCGAGCAAGACGGTCGCCGACCCCGCGGGGATGCGGAAGCTCACCGGGCCGAGCCGGAACTGCCCACGCTGGGCCGTCACGCCCGCGACCTCGAGGTCGGTCAGGAGAACCACCCTCCCCGCGCCCATCCGAGGCCGCTTCGGTCGACCAGCCGGACGATGAGGAAGATGGCGAGCGCGACCAGGACGAGGAGCGCGGAGGCGCCCGCGGCGTCGACCGGGTTAATGCCCCAGTAGTTGTAGATCCAGATCGAGCTCGGCTGGGTCGGGGGCCCTCCCCACGGCGGGCTCGGGTAGACCGTGTAGGCCAGGACCAGAAAGCCGCCGACCTCGCTCACCCCGCGCGCCCACATCAGGAGGGCGCCGGTCAGGATCCCACGGGCGGCCGTCGGAAGCGTGACGGTGGCGAACGCCTCGCCCGGTCCGGCCCCGAGCGAGCGGGCCGCCTCCAGCACCTCCTCGTCCACCGAGCGGAACGCGAGCTCGCTCGTCAGGACGACGTAGGAGCTCCCGACGTAGAGCATGACGAGGACGACCCCCCAGATCGCATCGAACACCGGGATGCCGGCGGAGGCGACGAACGCTCCGACGGGACCGGTCGGGGCGAACAGGAGGAGGAGCGCGATCCCCACGATCAGGTGGGGAACGACCACGGGGATCGTGACGATCGACTGGACGACCGCCTTCCCGGGGAACTGGAACCGGGCGAGCGCATAGCCGAGAGGGATCCCGGTGAGGAGTCCGAGCGCGACCGCGAGCCCGGAGGCGAGGAGCGTGAACTCGATGGTCGTGCGGAACCCGGCGCTCCCGACCGCGAAAGCGAGCCCGCCCCATCCGGAGTAGAGGAACAGGGCGACCAGCGGAAGGACGAACAAAGCGATGAGCGAGGCGGAGAGGGCGCCGGCGATTGCGCGGCCGGCGAGGGAGGTACCTCGCACGCGGGATCCCCCTAGCGAGCGGGGCTCACCCCAGGAGTGCGGCGAGGTCCGCGGGCAACGCGGTGATACCGCCGGGGGCGGTCCCCGCGAGCGCGGCGGGCAGGTGGCCGGGCTGGTCGGTCCAGAGAGGGGCGAGCGGGACGAACCCGTCGGCGGCCCAGGTCGCGGCGGTCTCGTTCGAGAGGAGGAAGGCGGCGAAGGCGACCCCGAGGGCGTAGTCGGGGGCGTTCGAGGGGACGGTGAGGGCGAAGAAGATCGGGGCGCCCTTCTTCACCTCGGTCCCGGAGCCGGAAAGGACCGTGGTCGAGACGGAGCCGTACTGGGCCACGGAGGACGGGGCGTACGACCCCAGGTCGACCGAGGCGTTGAGCGTCACGTAGCTCAGCCCGTCGACCTTGGCGTACGATTGGTAGATCAGGTACGCCGAGACCTCGCCGGTCGAGAGCGCGGTCGCCGCCACATTCTCCGCGACCACCTTGGTCGCCGAGGTCGGTACCGCGAACCCGCCCAACCCTCCCGAGAAGAAGTGGCTGTAGAACGCTCCCCCCTGATGGGTCAGGAGGTCGGTCAACTCGAGCGTGAAGATCGCGTTCGCGCCGAGAGGGTCGGCGCTCGCGTTCGGCGTCCCCAGGGTGACGCCCGAGGCGACGATCTTCTCAAACCAGTTCGTGCTGTTGATCCCCGAGAGCGCCGCCACGCCCGGTTCGTACGCAAGCACCAGCGGGTCGGAGGCGAACACCGCCTCCCAGCCGGCGACGGTGGAAGTGGGCGGTTCGAGGTGCTCGGGGATTACGCGGAAGTCGGCGGCGACGAAGAGGTCGTAGGGCTGGTTCGGGAGCGTGAGGGCGCTCGCGGCGGCCGTGCTCCCTTCGAACAGTTGAGCGGCGGCCGGCGCGCTCACTCCGGGCGTCGCGTTCGCGAACGCCGACGCGAAAGCCGGGAGGATTGGCGCGAGCGACCCGGCGCCGATGATGGAGAGTGTCGCCGTGCCCGCCGTGGAGGAAGAGGAGCTCCCGGTATGAGCATACCAGCCCCCGAGGAACCCGACGACGACCGCGACCACCACAACGCCCACCACGACGGCGCCACGAACGACCGATCGCATCGATGTGGGGAAACCCCACATCGGATAAAGTTTCCGAAACCGTTAGGCGCGGCGACTCCCGATGAGCGGGCCGACCCGCCCTGGGGGAGCGTACCGGTACCACGCGAGGCCGAGGAGGCCGTCGAGGGCCACGGTGCCGAACGCTCGGCTGTCGCGGCTCGTCGCAGGGTCGTCCCCCACCAGGTACACCCGTCCCCGAGGGACGATCGACCCCTCCGGTGACCGCTCTCCCGGGAGCGCCGCGACCCGCTTTACGAGCAGTCGGTCGGCTTGCTCCGGGTCGCGGGCGACCACGATCGAACCGAGCGGCGGGAGCGCGTCGCGGAGCGCGGCCGGGTCGACCAGGAGTCGGTCGCCCGGGAGGAGGGTCGGGGCCATCGACGCGTCGCGCACGACCACCCGCCGGCTGCGCCAGCGCCGGCGGATCGAATCGGCCGAGGGGTCGCCGGCGCGGCCCGGTCGAGCGGTCTCGCTCGGCAACTTTATCCCCCTCCCGAAGTACCGGGAGCCATGTTCGCCGTCCCCCGACTCTCCGAGTGGCTGCTCCGCGCGAGGGACACCCTCCGCGCCCCCGAACCGGTCTACGCGCACTGCGACATTCCCTGCGGTATTTATGACCCCCACGAGGCGCAGATCGCGGCCCTGACGGTCCTGCGCATGGACCAGTTGATCGGCGACCTCACCCCGCCCGCGATGGACGCAAAGCCCGAGGAGCGGGCGGCGTACGTCTCGAAGCTCGCGCGGTTCACCGCCGTGAAGGAGCTCCATTCCGAGCGCGTGAAGCACGAGGTCCGGGTCATCTGGGGCGACTACTTCACGCCCGACCACGTGAAGCAGTTCCCGCAGCTCCACGAGCTCACCTTCAAGATCTTCAAGCAGGCGTCGAAGGCCCGGCAGGGCACCTCGCTCGCCGACGCCCAGGAGCTGCTGAAGCTCGTCCAGGAGTTCGCCGAGCTCTTCTGGCAGACGAAGGGAGCGAAGACGAAGCGCCAGCCGTCGCTGCAGAAGTCCGGCGGCGACCTCGTGGTCCCCGTGACGGCGTAAGCGCCCCCGGTGGGCCTCCGACCACGGCCCGCGGCCCCGTCCGATG
This sequence comes from Thermoplasmata archaeon, assembly GCA_035625165.1. Classification (GTDB taxonomy): domain Archaea; phylum Thermoplasmatota; class Thermoplasmata; order Lutacidiplasmatales; family UBA184; genus Lutacidiplasma. Next base: position 49,868 of record DASPQC010000073.1, read on the forward strand.
ACCGAGACCCTCCCCTTGGACGGCCGTTCCCTCACCTTGGACCAGTTCCTCGCGGTCGTACGCGGCGGTTGCGCGGTTTCGGTCGACCCCGACGCGCGCCGCGAGGTGATGGCGAGCCGCCGCGTCGTCGAGCGGGCGATTGCCTCTGGTCGGGCCGTCTACGGGGTCACGACCGGCTCCGGGGCCCTCTCGGCCACGGTGGTCCCCTCCGCGCGCTCCCGCGAGCTCCAGGCGTCGCTCGTCCGCAGCCACGCGAGCGGCGCCGGCCCGCCGCTCCCGGCCGAGCTGGTCCGGGGGCTCCTCTTGCTCCGGCTGAACTCGCTCCTCCAGGGTCACTCCGGCGTACGGCCGGAGCTCCTCGACCTGATGGTGGAACTCCTCAACCGGGGCCTTGTCCCCTACATCCCCGAGCAAGGGTCCGTCGGCGCCTCCGGGGACCTCGCGCCGCTCGCCCACCTGGCCCTCGCCCTCATCGGCGAGGGGTCGTTCCTGCCCCATCGGGGCGACGCCGCCGAACCCGCGGGCGAGGTGCTGCGCCGCGAGGGACTCGCCCCGGTCGTGCTCGCGGAGAAAGAAGGGGTCGCCCTCGTCAACGGCACTTCCCTCATGGCCGCCTACCTCGCGCTCGGGGTCGCGGACGTCCGCGAGCTACTGGACGCGGCGGTCGTCGCGGCCGCGCTCTCGTTCGACGCCCTCGAGGGGAGCCCCGAATCGCTGGACGACCGACTCGGGGAGCTGCGGCACTCGCCCGACCAGCGGGCGGTGGCGACCGCCCTCCGCGCGCTGCTCGCCGGGAGCGCGCTCGCCGCGCCGCGCCGCGAATGGAAGGGCCAGGACCCGTACACGCTCCGCTGCGTGCCCCAGGTGCTGGGCGCCGTCCGGCTCGCGCTCGGATGGGCCGAGGAGGTTGTGGCGCGGGAGCTCAACGCCGTCTCTGACAACCCCGTGGTCTTCGAGGGGGACGAGTTCGTGAACGGGGGCAACTTCCACGGCCAGCCGCTCGCCTTCGCGCTCGACTCGCTCGCGATCGCGGTCCAGTACATCGCGGGGTTCTCCGAGCGGCGTACGGCGCGGCTCGTCCATCCGGCCCTCAACCGCGGGCTCCCTCCGTTCCTCGCGCCCGAGGCCGGCGTGAGCTCGGGGTTCATGATCCCCCAGTACCTCGCGGCGGCGCTCGTGAACGAGAACGCGACCCTCGCCCACCCGGCGAGCGCCATGAGCCTGCCGACCTCCGCCGACCAGGAGGATTACGTGAGCATGGGGGCGTGGGCGGGCGCGAAGCTCGCCCGCATGGTCGTGAACGCCCGTCGCGTGGTCGCGGTCGAGTGGATGGTCGCCGGCCAGGCGCTCGAGCTGCGTCGGCCGAGGGTCGGGGGGAAGGGGAGCGAGGCGGCGTTGCGGGCCCTTCGGGCCGGGGTCGCCCCGTGGTCCCGGGACCGGAGCCCGGCCCCCGACATCGAGGTGATCGCGGAAGCGATCCGGACCGGCACCCTGGTCCGAGAGGTCCGTTCCTCGGTCCCGTTCTAGGCGGGAGGCGGGGGCGGGGCCATCGGGGGCGACGGCGCGGCGGCCTTCGGGAACCGCACGGACTGGCCGCAGGCGGGGCATGCGTACTCGCTGACCGCCCGGTGCTTGAGCGGCGTCCGGCACTTCGGGCAGGAGAGCGGCCGGTTGGAGACGTACGCCGCGAACATCTCCTGGGACCGCCGGTCGTTCAGGGAGGCGGGGGGACCGCCCGCTTCCGCACTCGCGGAGGGTACGGGAGGAGCGGAAGGGGAGGCGGGCAGCGTCACGGGTCCGGCCGCGTGGACGGAGGCGAGCCGCCCGCACTGGGGGCAGACGGCAAGGTTCCCCGAGCCCGCGGGGATGAGCGCGACATGGCAGGTGGGGCAGAGGGTCTTGAAACCGGAGCCGATCTGCGTCGGGGTGAGCAGCGGCGGCGGACGGGAGAGGTTGAGCGGCGCGGAGGGGACGACCGCAGGAGCC
>DASPQC010000074.1:0-55693 GCA_035625165.1 Thermoplasmata archaeon
GGCGCAGCTGGCGGCGGGACCTGACCAAGAGGCCGCCGAAGCGGAGGACGTGCCGGCTCCGGTTCCAGAAGTGCCCGAAGCCTCGCTAAACCCACCGATCCCCGTCGAAGCAGAGCCGCCGCCGCAGACTCAGCCGACCCCCCCGGCAGAGCCAGGTGGGGAGCCGGAGCTCGAGTCGCCGCCGTCGACGGGGAGCGAGGAGGTTCCGTCTCAGGGAACGGCGGAGGAGCTCCCGATCCCCGCACCTGGGGAGCCAGCCCCATTGACGGAGGAAGGTGCTGCACCAGCTCCGGAAGCTCCAATCCCTGAGCCCGAGACAGAGGGCGAAGTGCCCCAGCCCGAGGTGGAGACCCCTTCGGAGCCCGAACTCGGAACCGAGGTCGAGACTTCGACGCCGCCCGAGGTGGGCGAGTCGGTCGAGGCCCCACCGGCCGCTCCCGAAGTCCCCGGTACTTCAGGGATCGAACCGGAAGAGCCGGGAACCGAGGCGGCGACGACCGCAGAACCAGAGACGCCGGTCACTGAGGTCGTCGTTCCGAAAGAGCCAGAACCGGCTGCGCCAGCCCCCGCACCTGTAGAACCAATAGAACCAGAGATCGCCCCCCAGCCCGAGGTCGAACCCCCGCCGCCGGTTGGTGAAGCATCCCCTTCCAAACCGGTTGCTCAACTTACCCCCCCACCTTCTCCTGAAGTCCGAGCCCCACCTTTGGGGGCCGTACCGCCGGCTGGAGTCCCCTCGCCCCCACCCCCTCCCTCTGAAATTCCAAAGGTGGGAATCGGAGTAGAGCTCGAACCGGGCGGGTCATTACTGACCTCGCTTCAGCCGTTCCTCGACGCGTCCGCGGCCGGTCACCGAGGGGTGGCCGTCGTCCGGGAATCTCCGGAGCGGATCCGCGCCCATGCGGGAGGACGGCCGATCGAGGTCTACTGGCTGACCAACTTTGGACGGGGCCCGACCGTCCGCCCGGGGGACTTGGACGGGCTCGGTGCGTTCCTCCGGAAGTCCCTCGAGGAAGAGCATGTGACCGTGTTCTTCTTGGAAGGGCTGGAGTACCTGATCCGGCTTCACGGGGTTGGCCGCGTGCTCGGTCTATTGACCGAGTTCGACGCTCGCCTCCGAGAGAAAGATGCCCGGGCCTGGGTCCACCTCACCCCTGACTTGCTCTCCCCGTCGGACTTCGACCAGATTCGCGCAGCGTTCGGGGGTCCCAGCAGCTAGCCTCGCGGCCGCGCACGGAAGGTCGGTCGGAGCGCGCGCTCAGAAGCAGGTTCCCAGGGCCGGACACTGTTGGGCGAGCACCATCGCACTGTTGAGGGTGATCGTGCCGCTGGCCGGCGATCCCAGGTCGTAGTAGAGTGTGAACGTGAGAGCGCTCCCGGGCGCCACGGCCTGAGTCTCGATGTAGAGTGTGAGTTGGGTGACTGTCGGGACTACGCCTGTCGAAACCCAGAATTCGAGCTCGATCTCCGTGTTCACCGGGGCAGAGGTCGATTCCGTGTAGACCCAGTACTGGGTCGCGTCTCCCGCGGTCAGCGCGTTGAGTCCGTAGCTCGCCGAAGCACCCGCAAGGACCGTCGGCGTGCCGACCGCAGGTGAGAGTACCGCGAGCGCCGCATTCGTGATGATCGTGACTCCCGTGCGCGCCTCGGCGAAGTAGGTCAGGAAGGCGGTGGGGTGGAACGTGCCCGCCCCGTTCTCGGTGACTCCCAGCTGGACAGCGATCGAAGCGGCCAAAGTCCAAGCCGCACCGATTGCCAGTAAGGCGACTACAGTCCCGCCCCAGACCGCGCGTCGGTGAGACCGGCGCAGCACGCCGGGTGAGGATTGGGAGAATCGGGAGGGATAAGAAGACCCTCCGGGCAGGGGTGGCTCCCGCCCGGGGGCTAGGGAATTGAAGGGGTTGGACCGTCGGTCAGCAACCATCACCCTACGGGCAGGTTCCGACCGCTGAGCACTGCTGGCCGATCTCGGTGACCGAGTTCAGGGTGATCGTGCCGGTCGCAGGCGAGCCAAGATCGTAGAACAGAACGAATGTCTGCGCCGTGGCGGGGTCGGCCGCCTGACTCTCGATGTAAACCGTGATCTGCGTCACGGTGGGGACGACTCCGGTCGAGACGGTGAACTGAAGCTCGAGCTCGGTGTTCACAGGGGCCGTGTTCGCTTCGGTGAACTTCCAGAAATGGACGACATCGCCCGCGGTAGGCGCGTTGATCGCGTAGTTGGTCCCGGCTGCCGCAAGAACAGTCGGGGTACCGACCGTCGTCGAGAGGACGGTGGGCAACACTCCTGGCTGAGTCCCGACCCCGACGCTCGCCTCGGCCCACCACGTCAGGGCAGCCGTGGGGTGGTACGCGCCGGCGCCGGTCTCGGTGTTTCCAAGGCTGATGGTGAACGAAGCGACAACCCACCCGCACGAAATGGCGAGCAATGCCACAATCGTTCCGCCCCAAACCAGTCTGCGTCTCATGTTCGGTAGCTTTTCGGTCCGTGTCATCAGGGAGACCTCTTGGTGTGTCCTGCGAGCATCGACTACTTAGACCTACCTCTTCTCACCGGCGGTGAGAGGTCTCCGAACGGCTCTCATCCCTCTCTTGAGGGGCTAGGACACTCGGCGGGGGAGCTGTTCCCAAACCCTCAGGGACAGGTGCCGATGCTCGTGCAGACAAGAACCGTGGCCTGGATTGTCTCGATGGTAATGGTGCCAGGCGCGAACGCTCCTGCGTCCCAGTAGAACGTGAACACGATCGCTGCGCCGATGTGAGCCGCTTGGGTCTCGACATAGGCGGTGATGTGGACGGCGGTGGCCGACAAACCCACGGCGAACCTCAGCTCAAGCTCGGTCGAGACGGGTGCCGTGGTCGCCTCAGTGAACTGCCATCGTACCGCCGTTGCACCTGCGACACCGGCGTTAATCATGTAGCTGGTTGGCGCCCCGGGAAGCCGTGTCGGCGCCGCCGCAAGCAAGGACACGGCGGCAGGTACCGGCGTCGGGACCACGCGGATCTGAGAGTCCCTCCAGGTCCAGTAGGCCTGGCCGGTTTCACTGACGTACGCCCCCTGTCCCCGCTCCGCGGTACCAGACGTCACCTGAGCAGATGCGGCGAGCACACTGCCCAAGACCGCCGAGGATGTGAGCACCGCAGCAAACACTGCGAACCCGAGGAGCCAGCGTGTTGAGCACCCTCGGCGGCGCAGAGCGCTTTCGTCTGCCTTCATGGGCACGTCCCCACGGCGCTGCAGACCTGGGAGAGTTCGAACTGGGACTCGTAGGTGATGCCTGCGGTGTTCCCGGTGTCGTAGTAGATCGTGTAGGTGTTGGTCGCGCCGATGGCCGCTGCTTGAGTCTCAATGTAGAGCGTGACCGAAACGGCCGTCGCGGTCGCGACCACGAGGTAATGAGCCACGAAGCTGAGCTCGATTTCGGTGTTCACTGCCATCCCCACGGTCTCACTGAACACCCACACGACGGCGATGTGTCCTGCCACGCCCGCATTCGCCATGTAGCGTGCGCTCCCCGCCGGAAGCCGCGTGGGAGCGGCGGGGTTCGCACTCAGAATTGCCGGAACGAAGCCGGGGACGTTTCCGGCCTGGGAGCCGGTCTGTTGCCAGTTCGTGAGAAAATGGGTCTGGGTCTGGACCCCACTCACCGTCTCGGTCGACAGGGTGATTCGGAACGTGAGCGCTGCTGCCAGAGCGATGACCGCGATCAAGACGAAGGCGACTAACGGGCCCGCGGTCAACCCCTTGCGACGGCTCTTGCGAGCCCTGGGTGGTGCCCCACCGATCGGTCGCATCGACGATCCGCGGCGGACTAGTGTTCCGTCCCCGATGTCTTATCTCCGCGTCTGAGGATTAGGTCTTTTCTCTTGGCGGTAATACGTCACGAGAAAGGTAGACGCCTGGCGTTCAGCTCGAGGCCAGAGGGCTCCCGTGCCCAACTTGCGCCTGTGAGAGCAAAGACAGGTTGTCGGGGGCCACCCGGTCGCGTCGGCGAATATCATGAAGATTCCATCGAATCGAGGGACCAGAAATCTGTATGATTGGGCCCGGAACCCAGGCAGGCCTTGCGCCGTTCGGTTTTCCATCGGCGAAGGTCTTTGCCTTGGGAAGGAAGACACGAGGGCCCCGAGTGCGGCAAGGGGTCAGGACCTAGATCCTGCTGCAACACCGCAACCTCGGAGATTTCCAGCGGGGCGCGAGCCCTTCGAACCGCCGCGGCTCAATCGCAGGATCCTTCGCCGGAGAAGAGAGTCTGACGAATAACTCGGGGCCCAAGAAGTTTATCTGGCGTGAGGGCGGTCTAAGAATGGAAGCATCTGCGGTTGTCCCCGGCACCTCCGGTCGACTCCATGGAAATCACAGGCACCAACGATTCGGCGGAGCCCTCCCCACTTGGCGGGCGCGGCGCTTCGCGCCGGCGGCGGGCCGGCAAGTCCCGGATGCGGACATCGTTAGTCTTGGTTATGCTTCTGGGAACTGTCGGTCTCGGATCGGTCCTCGCGTCCGGTGCGTCGCCGGGTCACGGCTTTGCCGCTTCTCTGAACAACCCCGGTTCCTATCGTTTGACCGGCAGCGCCACGAGCGCTAACGGTCTGGCAGGCCTTGCGGAGCGGGTTCACCCCCTCGGCTCGCCCGGTGACGCGAACCTAACCCTTTCTCCCACTCATGGATTCGTCGGGATTCCCCTCGCCGCAACCGGAATAGGGTATGGTCCGAATCTGACGATCCTGCTTCAATTCAGTACCACGAGTATCGTGAGCTGCACTTCGGGCGCGTTGATGTCGAACTCCACCGGCGCGTTCAATTGTACGTTCCCCGTCCCTGTGTCGCTCGAGGGAGTGTACGTCGTCTCCGCATCGGACGGCACCACCGTGGCCACCGCCAACTTCACCGTCGAACCGCCCAGCTTGGCCATCGTTCCTGGCAGTGGCCTAATCGGAAGCGAGGCCAATGTCACCGGCCTAGGATACGCACCCAGCACACCGCTCACACTTACCTTCGGGACGAACACAGTCTCGACCTGCACTCAGGGTTCCACCACGTCGACTGCGACCGGCGCGCTCTCCTGTCTCTTCCAAGTACCGCCGGATCCCGCGGGATTCACCCCGGTGAACGCAACCGACGGGACAAACCGGGCCTCGACCACCTTTGTGTTGCTGGCTCCGACGTTAGCACTGCTTCCGACCACGGGAGTCGTTGCCAGCAACGTTTCTGCCTCCGGGGCCGGCTATGCTCCCCTCACGGCCGTAGCGCTCACCCTCGACTCGATCACGATACCGGCCTGTACGAGCGGATCGTTCGTGTCCAACTCGACCGGAGCCCTCTCGTGTACCTTTGCCGTCCCGACGGTGGCGGCCGGTTCGGTTCCCGTCAACGCGACGGACGGGATCAACCGAGCGACCACGACGTTCGTCGTGAAACCTCCGACCCTGACTCTGACACCCCCGACCGGGTTCGTCGGCTCCTCGGTGGTGGCCACCGGGGCAGGGTATGCCCCGCGGGTCGCTCTCACCGTCACCTTCGGGACCCTGAGCGTGTCGTCGTGTGCTCCGGGCTCCCTTACGTCCAACCGGTGGGGCGGCCTCAACTGCACTTTCTCGGTCCCGACCGTACCCGCCGGGAGCTACTCGGTGAACGCGACCGACGGGACGAACCGCGGTACCGCGAACTACGTAGTCGGCCCGCCGACTCTCCTGCTCTCCCCCTCCAGCGGGTTTGTGGGCGATTCGTTGGCGGCCACGGGCGCCGGCTATGAGCCTTCGACCCTCCTGACGATCACCTTCGGGTCGGTCGCGATCGGCTCGTGCACGGTCGGGTCGATGCACTCCACACCGCAAGGCGACCTTTCGTGCACGTTCACGGTCCCCCATGCGACGGCGGGCTCACACCTTGTCCAGGTGACCGACGGGACCAACACAGCCTCCGCGTCGTACATCGTCCTCCCCAACCTCGTGCTCTCCCCCGTCAACGGGACGGTCGGCTCGTCCGTGACCGCGACCGGAACCGGGTTCGGCGGGACCTCCTCGTACGCCCTCGACTGGAACGTCACGACCCCGTTGTGTGCCGGGACCACCGACCCGACCGGGGGGTTCACTTGCAGCTTCCTCGTCCCGGTGGCCGCGGGCGGGGGCCATCTCCTTACGGCCCAGGTGGCGAGCAACCAGGCGACCGCGGGGTTCACCGTCCTGCCGGCGATCTCCCTCAACCCGACCGCGGGCCACGTGGGACGGACCGTCAACCTGGCCGTCACTGGAATCGACGCCTCCGCCATCTACACGGTGCTATGGGACGGGGTGACGACCGTTTGTAGCGGGTCGACCGATGCGAACGGACAGGCCGCCTGCTCGTTCGCGGTCCCGGCCGCGCCTCAGGGGTCCCACACCGTCCAGGTCCGAGAAGGCAGTTACACGCCCACGACCAGTTTCTCGATCAGCCCCAATCTCGTACTGCAGCCAGCGGGCGGTGCGATCGCGACCCCCGTCGACCTGGACGGAACGGGATTCGCGGCCTCGAGCTCCTACACCGCCTGCTTCCAGGCGAACGTCTCGGTGTGCCCCTCCGGTTCCACGATCACCACGGTCGCGAACGGGAGCACCGCGGTGGGCACCATCCTCACGGTGCCAGCGTTGAGCCCCGGCGCGTACTATGTCGACGTCTCGCAATCCGGGTCCTTCGTCGCGTCTGCGCCATTCGCCGTGACGTCCGCCACTCTCGAGGTCACCCCGGTCTCGGGCCCGGTCGGTACTTCCATCAACCTCACGGGTGGCCTGTTCGACCCCTCGACCCAGTACATCTACTGTCTCCAGCCAACCGTGGCGGCCTGCACGGGTACGACGGTCTTCACGACCGATTCTTCCGGGAACATCCCGTTCGGGGTAGTTCTCACGGTGTCGGCCGTTCCCGGCGGAACCTACTACGTCGATGTCTCCCGAGGCGGCCTGGTGGTCGCCCTCGCCTCGTTCACGCTGACCCCCTTCGCGACCATCGCTCCCACGTCCGGGGCGGTCGGCGCCTTCGTGGAGGTGACCGCGAACGGGCTGGACGCCGGTGCGGTCTACCGTGTCGCGTGGAACGCTTCGGTCGACCCCTGTTCGGGGACGACCGACAGTACGGGCGCGCTCAGCTGCATCTTCGCGGTACCCGCCTCGCCCGGTGGCAACCACACCCTTGTCGTGGCGGAAGGGGGCTACGCTCCCACGGTGGTCTTCGACGTCTTGTCAAGCCTCCTGCTAGGCTCCGGAAGCGGCCCGGTCGGTGCGTCGATCGCCGCGAGCGGCACCGGCTTCAACGCGGACACTTCCATCTTTGTTGGGTGGAACGCCACCGTCGTCCTTTGCACGGTCCTCTCTAACGTCAACGGCGCGTTCGGGTGTAGTTTCCCGGTGCCTCCGGCTCCCGAAGGTGTGGCGACGGTCTTTGCGACGGACGGGACCCACCGGTCGACCGTCCCGTTCGACGTCACCCCCTCCGCGAAGCTCTCCCGAAGCAGCGGGACGGTCGGCAGCACCATTCTGTTGAACGGGAGCGGACTGCCGGCCGTGACGACGTTCTCCGTCCTCTTCGGAGCGTCCACGAGTGTCTGCTCCGGAACGACCACGGCGCTCGGCTCACTCTCCTGCTCGGTCGTGGTTCCGGCGACGGCGGCGGGGGCGCACAACCTCACGCTCACGGTCGGGTCGACCGTGCTCACGCTCACGTACTCGGTCGTGCCCGCGAGCTCGCTCTCGCAGTCAATCGGGTTCGTCGGAACCTCAGTTACCTTGGCCGGCACAGGGTTCGACGCGCTCGCGGCCTTCTCGGTCGCCTGGAACTCGACGGTCGACCTCTGTGTGAGCTCCACCAACGCGAACGGATCCTTCTCGTGCGTCTTCCAGGTACCGCTCGCGTCCGGCGGAAACCACACCATCAACGTGTCGGAGAAGACCTGGCTCCAGTCGCTCTCCTTCGTCATCGCCCCCCACACGTCGCTCTCGCCCTCCGTCGGAGCTCCGGGGACGCTCGTGACGGCGGTCGGCACCGGCCTCGCCCCCAACCGCCCTGCGTTCGTGTCGTGGAACTCGACCGTCCTGGAGTGCAAGGGGAACACGACCTCGAACGGCGAGTTCTCGTGCGCCTTCTACGTGCCGACGACCGCGGTCGGGACGTACGGCGTCACGATCTCGGACGGCGTCCACACGCCGGTGGGTCTCTTCACGGTCAACGCCACCGTACCGGTCACCCCGTCCTCCTCCGGCGCCGCCTTCCCCTGGTGGGTCGTGGCCATCTCGGCCCTCGCCGTGATCGCCATCCTCGGCGCCGTCCTTCTCTACTCTCGCCGACGCCCCGCTCGGAGGCCGGGCCCCTCGGCGGCCGCCGTCCCGGTGGTGAGCAGCACGGGCCTTGGGGGCCCCGAAGGACCGCAAGCCGCGACTTCGCCCGAGTACCTCGAGGGACCGCCCTCTATCGCTCGCGCCGAGGCCGTCCCCGCGGCGGCCGCCGCGGAGCCACAACCGACCGGGCCTGTACCGGACATCGACCGCCTCATCGAGCAACTGGACCGTATCGCCGCCGAGATCCTGAAGCGACCGAGCCCCCCCGAGCCGAAGGAAGGGAGCGCAGAGGCCGAGTCCGAGGAGCGGGCGGAAGCGTCGGGCGAGGACGCCACCTAGACCGTCGTCTCGGACCGACGGTGCACTGCTCAGCTCTGCGGAGCCGTGGCCGGGCGCTCGAACAGGACCCGCAACTGGTAGTTCCCCTCCGAGACGACCGTTTCCACCGGGAAGCCAATCTTGTGCAGGACCTTCATCGCCGCGGCGTTGTCGGGGAGGATCTCGGCCTCGAATCCCGCGATCCGGCTCTCGCGCGCGATGCGCGCCAGGTAGCGCACAAGGTACGACCCGATTCCCCGTTTCTGGTAGTCGTCCCGCACAAGGTAGGAGACCTCCGCGATGTTGGTCGACCGGTTGAGGTAGTACCGCCCGACGCAGATGATCTCCTCGTGCTCGGGTTTCTCCGGGTCCTGGACGATGCCGACGATCCCCATCTCGTTCGAGTAGTCGAAGTGAACGAAGTGGACGAGGTCGCGGTGGGGCATCGACTTCAGCGACCGGAAGAACCGTAGGTAGACGGTCTGCTCCGAGAGCCGGTAGAAGAGGTCCTTCATCATCTCCTCGTCCGTCGCCTTGACCGGCCGGAAGAAGATGCGCGTCCCGTCCTCGAAGGTGTGGGTCATCTCCCACTGGCCGGGGTAGATCATCCCCATCTCGGAGATCTCGGGAACGTCCTCGGCGATGTACTTCAGGCGCTTCGCCTCGCGGATGAGCTCGGGCCGGAACTTCGGGTGGGCGATCGAAATGAGCGCGAGGGCCCGCTCCTGGATCGTTCGGCCGTGGAGGTAGGCGACCCCCCACTCCGTCACAACGTAGTGGACGTCCCCGCGGCTCGTGACGACCCCGGCGCCGGGCTTCAGTTGCGAGGTGATCCGCGAGACCGACCCGTCGGCCGCGGTCGAGGGGAGGGCGATGATCGGCTTCCCTCCCTTGGACCGGGCGGCGCCCCGGACGAAATCGACCTGGCCGCCGATGCCCGAGTAGAAGTACGTCCCGAGGCTGTCCGCGCAGACCTGGCCCGTGAGGTCGACCTCGAGCGCGCTGTTGATCGAGATCATCCGGTCGTTCTGGGAGATGACGAACGGGTCGTTCGTGTGGGAGACCGGGTGGAACTCGATGAACGGATTGTTGTCGACGAAGTCGTAGAGGCGGCGCGACCCCATGCAGAAGGCGGCGACGACCTTCCCCTTGTGCAGGGTCTTCTTCATGTTCGTGATAACGCCGAGCTCGACCAGGTGCATCATCCCGTCCGAGAACATCTCGGTGTGAATCCCGAGGTCCTTCTTGTCGCGCAGGTAGTAGAGTACGCTGTCGGGGATCGTGCCGATCCCCATCTGGAGCGTCGAGCCGTCCTCGACCAGCCCGGCGATGTACCGGCCCACGGCGTGGGCGATCTCGTCCGGCGCCCCGACCTGCGTCACCAGGATCGGGTAGTCGACCGGCACCAGGTAGTCGATGTCGTCGACGTGAAGGAAGGAGTCCCCGAGGGTTCGCGGCATCTGCTCGTTGACCTCAGCGATCACCACGCGAGCCGCCTCCGCCGCCGGCTTCACGACATCGGTGCTGACACCGTAGGAGCAGTAGCCATGGTGGTCCGGCGGGCTCACTTCGACCAGGGCGACGTCGATCGGGACCCGGCCGGTCTCGAACAGGCGGGGGATCTCGCTGAGGAAGATCGGCGTGTAGTCGGCCCGGCCCTGCGCGACCGCGTCCCGGACGTTCGGGCCGATGAAGAGGGCGTTATGGCGGAAGTTGTCGCCCCACTTCGGTTCGACGTAGGGGGCGAGACCGAGGGTCATGATGTGGACGATCTCGGTCCCGAACACGGTCTCCGCGTGCTTCACTAGCGCCTCGACCAACCGCTGGGGTTCGGCCGCTCCGGAACCGATGAAGATGTGCTCCCCGCTCTGGATGGTCGCCACCGCCTGTTCGGGCGAGCGCACCTTCTCCTTGTACCGTTCTCTCCAGTCGGTGACCACCATCGGTGCCGGCGCTTCCATGGAAACTTCCCCCGTCCGGAACGATTCTCCCGCGCTACCCGGCCCCGCATCGCGGACAGACGAGGCCACGGGCGCGCAAGCGACGGACCGACGGACGGTCGTTCACGATCCGGCCAACCTCGCCGGCCGCTTATCGTTGTTTGCTCAACTCGCGTTTCCGAAGGTCGACCGGCGGCCGCTGGCCCATCGGACCGCTCCCCCGCGACATCGGGGCGGCGCCGAATCGGCAGGTAGATATCCCAAGAGTCCGTCCAGCGGCGGAATGAGGGAGGCACCCCGTCAGAGGCTTCGCCCCATCCCGTGGACCCTCACGGCCGCCGTGGGCCTCGTGGCCCTCCTCGCGGTCGCTCCCTCCGCATGGGCTGGCGCCGCGGCCCGTAGCCCGGCCGCGGGGACGAGCGCTCCGTCCGGTTGTTCCCCGAGCGCTCCTTCGAACAACATCACTGCCAGCGTGACGTGGAACAATATCGACATCTGCACCGCTTCGACGAGCGGCAGTGCGCTCTCGGTGGACTTCACCCAGACGGCCAGCGTGGTGTTCACGTGGAATGCCACCGCCGACCATACCGTGCTCGTCAGCGACGCCCGGCTCGAAATGTTCTACTTCGGGTTCTCTGCGGTCACCCGCGACGTGACCCTGTCCGGCGCGCGGGCGAGCGCGGGCGGCAGCTTCCCGATGAACTGGAACCCGGGGGAGCTGACCTACATCCTCTCGGGTCTCTACCGTCTCACCGCGAGCCTGCTCAACCCCAACGGCACGACGCTCTGGAGCGAGAATTTCTACGTCCGCTCGACCGCGCCCTACACCATCGGGGCGGTGCTACCGATCCTGCTCCTCATCATCGGGATCTACGAGCTCTACGCCGTGGCGCTCTCGGGCCGTCAGGCCGCGGCGGGACGGAAGCAGCCTCCCGCGGCTCCGCCTCCCCCGAGCCCTCCTCCTTCGAGTCCGCCTCCGACGACGCCGCCGGCCTCTCCGCCACCCCCCTCTCCGCCCCCTCCGCCCCCGGGAGGAACTCCGTGAGCGCGACCTCCCACGGAGCCGGCTGCGGGATTGTCCTCGGGATCGTCTTCGTCCTCCTGGCCCAGCAGCTCAGCTACATCAGCCTGAGCGACCTCGTCCCGGCGATCATCGACCTCGTCATCGCGATGGTGGTCGGCGCGATCATCTTCGGGGTGATCGGATGGGCGTTGGGACGGCTCTACCTCCATCGGCACCCGGTCGCGGGTGGCCCCCCGCCCCCATCGTAGTCGGTGGACTGTACCCGATCCGGGGCCGCGTCCCCGGAGGATACCCTACGCACGGCCCCCGGTAACGTTCTTCCGGCCACGCATGCCGAGCACTCGTTGACTGGTCGAGACCTCCACCGTCGGGGTTCCGAGCCCGGGGATCCGTCGGACCTTCTCGAGGTAGGTGATCGTGCGGCTCAGGGCGACGTTGATGACGACGTAGAAGATCGAGAGCATGACGAACGCCTCGATCGGGGCCGCCAGGGTGAGCGCGATGTCGGTGTGGGCCCAGTAGTAGACCTCGATGACGGAGATCTGGCTCAGGATGGTGGCCGTCTTGAAATTGCTGATCCACTCGTTCGCGAGGGGAAGCGTGATCAGCCGGACCCCCTGCGGGAACGTCACTTTCCGGAACACCTGGAAGCGGGAGAGCCCCATCGCCTTCGCCGCCTCGATCTGGCCCGGGTCGATCGACTGGAACCCTCCGCGGATCGCTTCCGCCTGGTAGCCGGTGGTGTTGATCAAGAGCGCGAAGAACCCGGCCCAGTACCAGAGGGGCAGGCCGAGCGCGGAGAAGTGCGGAGAGGAGAAGGCCATCGCGTACAGCACGATGAACATCTGGACCAGGAACGGAGTGCCGCGGATCGCGGCCACGTACCCGGTGGCGAACCCGTACAACGGCCATCGCCAGAGGCCCGAGAAGCGCTGGCGAACCGTCCGCTGCGGCTTCCCGTGGACATGCTTCGGCTTCGGTATGCGCTTCGGCGGGTAGGCGCGGATCAGACCCAGTCCCAACGCGGCACAGAACCCGATCAGGTAGGTGTAGGTCGTGAACTCCAGGGAGACCTCGGCCGGCTGAACTCCTTCCCCGAGGTGTTGGTAGACGAACGTCAGGTTGTAGAGCCCTAGGAGGCCCAGAGCCACGACGGCGAGGAACGCCAGGGCGACGGCGCCTGCGGTTACGGCGATGGACCGGCGGTTTGCCCGGAGGAACTCCCAGACCCTACGGCCCCCCCTGCGAAGGCCCATCGAGATGCGACGGCGCCAAGGGAGCGCCTTCCCCTCGCGAGCCCGGGAGGGGGGAGGCACCGGGCCCGCCCGAGGGAGCGGGGTGCCGGGGATGTTGGCACCTTCGGACGGGAGCGGGGTCCCCGACGCGCCGGCAGGGTTGTTCGGTGCAGTCGGGGACCCCGGATCGACCACGATGACTCACCTCAGGATCTTCTTGATGAACGCCTGCGTCCGCTCGTGCCCGGGGCGGTCGAAGATCTCCTCCGGGGTCCCCTTCTCCAAGATGATCCCCTGGTCGAAGAACGCCACCTGGTCGGCAACGGCCCGCGCGAATCCCATCTCGTGAGTGACGACCGCCATCGTCATCCCCTCCTCCGCGAGGCGGGTCATCACGCCCAGCACCTCGTGAGTGGACTCCGGGTCGAGCGCGGAGGTGGGTTCGTCGAACAGCATGACTTTCGGGTCCATGGCGAGGGCCCGCGCGATCGCCACTCGCTGCTGCTGACCTCCCGACAGCTGTGCCGGGTACGAGTGGAGACGGTCCGCGAGCCCCACCCGGGTGAGCTCGTAGATCGCCTTGCGGCGCGCCGCGAGCCGCTTCACGTGCTTCACCTGCCGGAGCGCCAGCTCGACGTTGCGCAGGGCGGTCAGATGGGTGAACAGGTTGAACGACTGGAAGACCATCCCGATCTGCTGGCGCACCCACTCCGGGCGGATGGCCGCGCGATTGAGCTGGACGTTGTCGAGGTAGATCTCGCCGGCATCGGGCGGGACCAGGAGGTTGATGCATCGCAGGAGAGTCGACTTCCCCGACCCGGAGGGCCCGGTGATGCAGAGCACCTCGCCCGCATCGATGTCGAGGTCGACGCCTTTCAGAATCTCCAGGTCTCCATACGATTTGTACAGCTTTCGGACACGCAACTTGGTCATAGATGGGCCGCCTCCAGCCCCGGCACTCGGAACAGATCCTCGATGGCGCGAACCGTACGGGTCGCGATGTACGTCAGGACGAAGTAGAACATGGCGGCCTCGAGCCAGACCACCAGTGACCCGTAGAGGTAGGAGTACTCCGTCACCGCGTTGGACGAGAGGACGTACGCCTGGCCGCTGATCTCGAGCCAGCCGATGACGTTCAGGAGCGACGTGTCCTTGATCGACGAGGAGAACTCATTCCCCAGGGCCGGCAGCGAGACGCGGAACGCCTGGGGCAGGACGATCGAGAACATCGACCGGAACCGCGAGAGCCCGACGGCATCCGCCGCTTCGGTCTGCCCTGTGGGAACGGAGAGGATGCCGGCCCGGAAAATTTCCGCTTGATACGCGGCCGTGTGCAGCGCGAGGGCCACGGCGCCGAACCAGAGAGTGATCGTGTGGATGGCGTACGGGTTAAGGTTCGTGGTGCCCAGTTCGATCGCCCCGATCAGATTGAAGAACACGATGAGCGCGATCGGGGGCATGCTCCGGAAGAAGTCGACGTAGATCCCCCCGAAGCCACGGAGGATCGCCGAGCGGGAGGTGCGGGCCCAGCCGATCATCAACCCCAGCGTGAACCCGACGGTGAGAATCACCCCGACCACTTCGAGGCTCAGCCAGAATCCGGCGAGGAGGGCGGGGTAGACGACAGTGAGCGCGTAGTGGACCCGGTAGAATCCGTGGGCCCCCAACTCGAGCAGGACGAGGAGCGCGGCTTCCGAACCGATGAGGCCGAAGAGAATCGGCGTCCAAATCTTGGCCGTGAAGCCCCGCCGGCGGACGGTAACCAGAACGGACCAGAGGGTTCGAAGTACGACGACCAACAGGGCCCGAACCCGGGTTAGCAGAGGGGGTCGGGCGGGCCGACGGGGGAGGGAGATGGGCGAGGGCGCCAGCGGGGGCTGAAAGGAAGAGGAGGAAGGGGTTCCCGGGGGTTCGGGGGCTGGCAAGACACACCCCTCGAAGGACTCCGAGAGGGAGTGTCTAGACCCCGCCGTTCACCGAGGTTGCTCGATGACTACCCCCGGCCGCGGCCCCGTCGCGGGACACGGAGACTACTCCGGTCACTCCTGGCCCTACGGGAACCAGTACTTCAGCCACGCGTTGTACGTCCCGTTCGCGACGCACTGGTTGATCACGTAGTCGATGACCGTGAGGATGTGCTCGGGGTCCCCGTGCTGCACCGCAAAGCCGTAGAGTTCGTTGGTGAAGATCTCGCCCGCTACGACCAGTTGGCCCGAGGAGGCCGACGCGTAGGAGAGTGCGGGTCCGTAGTCGATGATCACCGCATCCAGGGTCCCGGCGAGCAGCAGGGTAACCTCGGTATCAACGGTGGCATAGGCGGTGACCGCGCCCCCACCGGTCTCATTCGCAGGCGTCAGATAGGCCGACGTCCACGCCTGACTGGATGTCCCGGTCTGAACACCGATCTTGAGGGACGAAAGGTTGGCTACTGTGCATCCCGTGGACGGGCAGTGGAGCGAGCTCCCATTCTTGACCAGGACGGCCTGGTTTGCGTCGTAGTAGGGGATCGAGAAGGTCATGGTCGCGTTGCGGGCCGCACCGATCGACCCGGACTCCGTGATGGCGGAGGCGGCCATGTCGACCACCCCGTGGCCGACGTCGACGAGCAGGGTGGTGAAATCCTCGTAGTTGTCGATGACGAGCGTCCGTCCCAACGCCGTTGCGATGTAGTGCGAGAAGTTGATGTCGAGCCCGTAGTAGCTGTTGGTGGACGAGTTGTACGACTCGAACGGCGGGAATGGGACGTTGGTCCCGACCACGAGGTACTGGGTCTTGCTGCTCGAACCGCCGTAAAGCGCTTTCCCCGCGAAGATCCCGCCGGCCGCCGCGATGATCGCGACGATCACAACAACCGCGACGAAGACCCCGCGGCTCACACCTCGTCGGACCGCCTCGACCGGCGGCGACGATGCAGCTGATTGAGCCATCCCTTCCGCTACGGATTTTCCGTATTTGAAGCTCCCCTGCCGCCGCCCTCCGGGAGAGATAAACGTCGCGTCCCGACCTCGCCGGAAGGGGTGCGGGGAGGGGGTGAAAAAACGGCCGACCCCGCTCCCCTCTCGGTCACTTCCATGCGGCGGGAAGGGCCTTTCCCCTGCCCCACTCGCCGGCCGCGCGACCGGCTGTGAGATAACCTTACCCTTCCGTGCCCATCGCGCCCCCGTGACCCCTATCAAACTGCCACCGGAGGCGCCCACCCCTCCGCTCGACCCCGACGTGCGGCGCTGGCTCCACGACAAATACGAACGGCTCGCGGCAGAAGAGGGTCAGCTCGCGGCCAGCCGGACCTCGTATTTCGCGGCAATCGGCACGGTCCTGATCACGGCTCTGGTGGTTGTGATCAACTACTTCCTCAACCAGCACGGACTCCTGCTGGTCCTCGTCACGTTCGTCTCCGGACTCGGGTTCCTGATTTCGTTCGTCTGGCTCATCCTCCTCCACCGGACCATCGACGCTATGAAGATGTGGCGCGAGAGCGCGGCCAACCTCGAGCGGCTCTCTCCGCCGGTGGACGGTGTGATGCCCGCCCCGGTCACTCTTCGCTCGGGAGGGACTATCGAGGTGGACCTGCTTCGGCCGTACATCGCGCACGCCCAACGTTTCTCGAAGGACCATGCCATCTCCTGGCCGGACCGCTTGAGCCCGGACTTCCTCACTGAGATTCTTCCGATGAGCTTCCTCGTGATCTGGACGGTAGTCCTCGTGGCCGTCTGGGTCTATTTCGGATTGTGAGGGGCGAGGAGCTCCGTTACGGACCCGGATCCCCTGGGAGGAGTCCGCGCTTTAGGGCCGTGACCAAGGTCTGGTGGTCGGACTCGCTCTGACGCGCATACGCTTCCGCGAACGCGGTGAGCGCCGTCCCGAACGCCTCCCCCGACCCCAGGTAACCGGCGATCTCCGCCGGATCCCCTGTCCGAGCGTGGGAACGGGCCAGGGAGGCCCCGCAGAGCTGGGCCTGCCCGAAGAGGGACCTTGGCCCCAAGGCCAAGAGGTCGGAGGCGAGTTTCATGTCCCGCAGCTGGCGAACGTAGTAGTCCCTTCCTCCGGCCGAACTAAAGCCGAGGAAAATGTCGCTGGCCTCCTGGATTGACCGTTGACCCACGACGACCCGTTCGGCGTGATTCGGGTATGGGGCCGGTCCGAGGTACTTCTCGAATACGGAACTTCCGGCCTCCTTGATCTGCAGGAACAGAGGGTCGAGGAGGTCGCGGTCGCTCAGGAAGAGACCGACGGCGCAGCGGGTTCCGACGCTCCCGATCCCCACCACCTTCTGCGCCACATCCTGAAGCACATACCGGTCCAGCAAATCTCGCCGTTCGGGCGGCAGCTCAGCGCTGTACCGCTCGAACACCTCTCGGACATTCCTCTCGGCGAGAGCCGTGGAGTAGTGGACGATGAGCGGGGGGGCCTCCCGGATTCGGGACTGACCACGGACCAGGCTCGTCATCCTCGGGAAGGCCCGAAACCCTGTGCGGTCGCGGGCCTCTGCGACTTCGCGCGCGAAGAGCCGGCGCCCCTCCTTGCGGACCTCGAGGCTCACCTCGGCGAGGTCCAAGTGCGCGTACCAGATGTCGATGTAGCGCATCCGCGCGTATGCTTCCATTCGGTCGCGGTAGGCACGGATGGCGCTCCGTACGGCCACCCGGCAGATGCGTCCCGGGAAGCCGTTCATCCGACCGACCAACACCAGACTCGTGACGAGCCGTTTGAGGTCCCACTCCCACGGTCCGACGAGCGTCTCATCGAAGTCGTTGACGTCGAACACCTCGTCCCGTTCGGGGGTCGCGAAGATGCCGAAGTTGCCCACATGGGCGTCCCCCGCCATCTGGACCGGTAGGCCGGTCGAGGGCGTGGACGTGAGGTCATGGGCCATCACGCCGGCCGAGCCCCGAAGGAATCCAAACGCCGAGCTTGCCATCCTACCGTACCGGACCGGGAGCAGACTCGTGACCCGGTCTCGGTCGGCGACCTGCAGCAGCTCGACAACATCCGGGCGGTCCTTAGATGGGCGCCAGTGAGCGTGGCTCGAACGGGGGACCTTGTGGCGGAGCGCCTTCCCGGCACGATACCGCGCGGCACGCGAGCGGAAGGGGCGCGCCCTCCTCGGGGGTTTGCCCGTATCTCTGGCCATCGTCCTTGACCCGGCGAGAAACTGAGGAGTTCCCTCCGGTTGTTCTCCTCCTGACGGGTCCCGGAAACGGGTGGTGGGCGCCTTTACTCTTTGGGAGGTGGGTCTCAACCCCGATCTGACGCGCAGCAACAGTCCAACCTGAAGGGCGACGAGTGGGAGCTCACGACCCATCTCAGCACGGGGCACCATCGGTCGGGTGGGGCCCGCCGGCCCGGCACGAATCTCGCTACCGGGACCGGACTCGTCCGAGAGTCCGGGCGAGGCCAACCCGCCCGACTCACGTGATTGTGATCGACACCTGCTCTACGATCGCGCCCATCTGGTCGTGAATGTGGATGAGGTACTTGCCCGGCGAGATCGCGGTCATGTTGTAGTAGGTGAGCGGCACCCCGACGTAGAACGTGCTCGGACCTCCCCAGCCCCACCAGGACGAGTGGCACTTGTGGTGCTGGCCGGGGCTGGTCTGCGTCTGGCAGTGCAGCTCCACGCCGGTCGGCGTTTCGACCAGGGTCTTGAACGTCGTGCCCCGCACCGCGCCCGAGAGCTCGATCCAGAAGTACGTCCCGCCCGCCGCGCTCACGCTGCTGGTCGAAAGGATCGAGACGTACGGGGCCACCGAGAAGATGCTCGGGTAGTCCGGGTAGGTGGCGGTCGTGCTCGGAGTGCTCCATTGCTGGCTCACCGTCCCCGAGGCGTTGACGATCCAGCCCCACTGGAACTCAAGCGTGAGGTTGGTCGGATGGCCCGCGAACATCACCGCGAGGTTGGCCGAGCTGAGCCACACTGGGCTCGAGGTGAAGGTCGTACCGCTCGTGAGCGTCTTGGTGACGGCCATCGGAGAGGTCCACCCGCCGGAGTAGATCGTCACGTTGGACGGGGCGAAGTAGAGCAGCAGCTGCCCCCCGCCAGAGGTCGGGAAGTGGACGTTGAGACTCGGCAGGAAGATCGTGACACCGTGGTCGGCCCACGTGAAGCTCGGGACGGAAAGCTCGAACTCCGCCGTCACGTTCGTGCCGGACGGCACCGCCATATCCGGCGAAGCGACCGAGACGTGGAGTGCGGAAGGAGCGGACTCCGGCACGCTACACCTGGTGTTCACCTGGGTCGGGTAGACGAAACAGCCGCCCGAGTTCCCGCTCGACCCTCCGTGCCCCCAGCCCCCGTGACCCCAGTAGCCGCCGCCTGAGTAACCGCCGGAATTCCCGCCGTTTCGAATATCCCCGCTCAGGTTGCCCGTGAGGTTCTTCGACGGATAGAGCTGAGCGCACATCGCCGGGTCGACGATGTGGAGCAGGATGGTCTGGGCAGTCGGGGACTCACCGGACCAGGTCGCATCCCCGATGGTGATGCCTTGGGTCCCGTCGAACGGGATGTTGGAGAAGTTCCCGTCACTCCGAACGAAGGCGAGGTACCCCACCGTCTCGTTGGACTGGTACCAGAATGGCTCGCCGTTCCAGCCCCGCGCCTGACCTTCTCCGAAGCGGGGCATCGAACCGGCCGAAGGATAGACGCAATAGGCGACGAGGCCCGGAACGCCCTGCGAGGGGCTTTCGTTCGTGGAACCAAAGGTGTACGACGCCCAATTGCCCGTTCCCTGCAGGACAAACGTCGCCGTCAGGTTCGGGTCGACCGAGTAGGTCCCGAGAGTGCTCGGGTTAGGACATGCGGTCGACTTTCCGGTCCAGCCTCCGCCCCCTCCGCCGCCGCAGGCGGCCACCGTGCCGGCGACCAGCGTCGTTACGACAAGGATCGCTCCCAAGCCAAGTCCGGCCCGGGAAATCGTCCGAAGACCATGCCCGTGAGCGAACTTAGGGCGAGCAGAGTTGAACGTCTCGCTTCCCGACAGCTCTCCAGAACCGCGCGACAGATGAGACATGACTCAATCAGCCTCCGACCCGGCGGCGGACCTGTAGTATAACCCCGTTTATAGGCCGTCGCATACATGCGGATTGATGCGTATACGCTCCCGACAACGGCGCAGGAACCGCACTACTTCCTGTTCGAACGCGGCCAGCATTCAATCCAACACGCCTCCGGTCAGAGGCAGGGAGTCCGCCTGGCGCGTGGTGCGTCAACCCTCGGGAATTGCCGAAGTCGCCCTGCTCCAACGCTTATACGCCGGGAAGTCCTTTTCGCGACCCAATGGCGAAGTTCCCCAGTGAGGAGTGGCTGACGGAGTACGTCGCCAAGCTGAACTCGAACCCGAACTACGAGGACGCTGCCAGGAAATGGGAAGGGTCGATGATCTTCGTCGTTCGGAAGGACGACGCCTTCGACAAGGAGGCCTATCTCTACCTCGACCTTTACCACGGGAAGTGTCGCGCCGCCCGGTTCTCTCTCTCCGCGGCGGAACTTCCGGCCTCGGACTACAAGTACAGCGGTCCGTTCACCAACTGGAAACGCTTGATCAACAAGGAGATCGACCCAATCCAGGGGATTCTTACCGGGAAGTTCAAGCTCGAAGGGTCGATGATGACGATCATGCGGTTCACTCGTGCCGCGAAGGAGATGGTCGGCACGGCTTCGACGGTGAAGACCGAGTTCTGACGGCACCCGATGTGGTTCTTCCGGGCCCCCACCATCGTGTTTGGTGAGGAGTCGCTGTCGTACCTCTCCTCCCTCGAAATCCGGAAGGCGGTCATCGTCACCGACCGCTACCTGGCGAAGACGGAACTGCCCGACAAGGTCCGGGCCGCGCTTCCCTCCGGCGCCGAGAGCCTCGTGGTGGCCGACATCGGCGAGGAGCCCACCCTGGGCCAGATGACCCAGCACCTCGAAGAGATTCGGAGGTTCCAGCCGGAATGGCTCCTCGGCGTGGGCGGGGGTTCCTCCATCGACACGGCGAAGATCCTCTTCTTCCTCTACGAGCGCCCCGACCTCACGGTGTACGACGCGACGCCCCTCGTGCCCTTGGGACTACGAAAGAAATGCCGGCTGATCGCGGTTCCCACGACCAGCGGGACCGGCTCGGAGTGTACGTGGGCCGCAGTCCTGAGCGAAGAACCCGAGCGGCGGAAGCACGAGCTGGCCTCACCCGAGATCATTCCCGACTACGCGATACTAGACCCCGAGATGGTCCTCTCACTACCGCCCGAAGCAACGAGGAACACGGCGGTCGACGCCATCGTCCATGCTATCGAGGGCTACACGAGCACGTGGAAGAACCCGTACTCCGACGCCTTTTCCGAGAAGGCGCTCGAGCTCATCCTCGGGAGCCTCCCGGGCGTCCTCGCGCACCCCTCGGACCGGAAGTTGAGGGGCGACGTGCATATCGGCGCCTCGATGGCCGGACTCTCGTTCTCGAATTCCCAGATCGGCTTGGCCCATGCCCTGGGCCACGCCTTGGGGGCGCGGTTCAAGATTCCCCACGGGAAGACCGTAGGAATCTTCCTCCCGCTCGTCATCGACTTCAACCGCTCGGCCTGTGAAGAGCGGTACGCACGCCTCAATGCGATCTTTCCCGCACCGTATCGCGGGGCCCACCTCGCCGACTCGGTGCGGAGGTTCTTCCAGGGGATCGGCCAGGCCTACCTCGTGAAAGACGTCGGCGTCGAGCGGAAGGAGTACTTCTCCGCGCTCGAGGAGCTGGTCTCTGGCGCATCAGAGTCGACCGGCCTCGTGACGAACCCGCGCGACTCGGGGACCCCCGAGCTCAGGGAACTGTTCACCGAGGCGTTCGGCAGCGAGGGGTAGATGGAGCCGCGGTACGGCAATCTGATCGGCGGCCGCGAGGACTTCGAGGGCGAAGCGCACCTGCTGAAGAGCCCAGCCGATGGCCGGGAGGTCGCGACGGTGACGTTCGCGACGGTGGGAAAGGTCAACGAAGCCGTCGACTCCGCGTACGACGCCCTACGGCAGTGGAAGCGCTCCACGCTGCCGGAACGACAGGCGCTCCTGTCACGGCTGGCGGAGCGGATCCAGTCCCGCTCGGAAAGCTACGCGTTCCTCGAGTCCGCGAACACCGGGAAAACCCTGCGCCAGAGCACGCTCATGGACATCCCGCTCGGAATCGAGAACATCCGCTATTTCGCCACCACGAAGGAGTTTCAGCTGGAGCGCGAGATCGAACACCCGGAGTACCCGGGCACCCGGGGCATCGTGCAGTACGCCCCGATGGGCGTCGTCGCGTCCATCGCTCCGTGGAACGTCCCGTTCCTAATGGCGGTCTGGAAGCTCGCTCCGGCATTGCTCGCGGGCAACACGGTCGTGCTGAAGCCATCGCACTACACACCGTTGACCGCCCTCGAGCTCGGACGGGATGCCGCCGCCGCCGGATTCCCTCCGGGAGTGGTCAACGTTGTCACCGGCACCGGTGGGGTGGTGGGCAACGCCCTCATTCGGCACCCGAAGGTGAACCTGGTGAGTTTCACCGGCTCAACAAAGACTGGCCGGGAGCTCCTCGCGGGCTCCGCGGGGATCAAGAAGTTCACCCTCGAGCTCGGAGGAAAATCCCCGAACATCGTTTTCGCGGACGCCGACCTCGAAACGGCCGCGAGGGGGGTCCTCTTCGGGATCTATCTCAACTCCGGCCAGCTCTGCGAGTCCGGCAGCCGGTTGATCCTCCAGGCATCGATCCGCGAGAAGTTCCTCTCGCGCCTCGGCGAGCTCATGGAGACCATGCGGCCCGGCAACCCGCTGGATATGGAGACCGACGTCAGCGCGATCACCACCGAAAGGCAACGGGAGAAGATCGAGACCATGGTGGACGCCGGGGTGACCGCCGGTGCTAAGGTCCGCTACCGCAAGGAGGTTTCCGGGGTCGCCCCGCCGGGCGGTCTGTACTACCCCCCCACCCTCCTGACCGACGTCCGCGACGACATGGAGATCGCGCGGGAGGAGATCTTCGGGCCGGTGCTCTCGGTGATGCAATTCGAGAACGAGCCGGAGGCGGTCGAGCTGGCGAACCGGACCGACTATGGGCTCGCCGCGGGGGTCTGGACGACCGACCTCGAGAAGGCGAAGCGGGTCGCCTCCCAGATCGACGCCGGGACCGTTTGGGTGAACGAGTACCACATGCTCTCCGCGGCCGCACCGAGGGGCGGGTTCAAGAACAGCGGGATTGGAAGGGAGCTCGGTCTAGAGGGTCTTCTCGAGTGCACCCAGACCCGCCACATCTTCATGAACCCGGAGCACAGCGACATGTCCGACGTCGCCTATGGCCTGATACTACCCGGTGCAGAATAGCCGTACTACGGTCCATCTGTGGCGGAGCCCACGGGTAGATGACGACTGGTCGCCGGTGGTTGTAACTGGCGTTGCGTGTTTAGAGTAGCGCCTTCTCTTCCCTGAGAAAAGGTGCCTCCAACCCGATTCGCGAACCGGAATCCTCCACTTCACCTCAGAGAAACGATGGTAAGGGGGCGTTCGATGGAGGGGAGATCGGACTGGGTCGGGAGAGTCCTCCACGGACCATCAGGAAACTTGGAAGTGGCGTCATGCGGAGCCACTGAGGCAGACCACTAGTCAGCAGACCGACTTCAGCGATTCTTGAAAGGACGGGAGACAAGATTGATGTAGGGCGTGAGCGATTCGGATGCAACCTTCGGAACCGCAGTGACCGCGGGCGAAGAACGCACGGTCTCGGCTGAGCCGGGTAGGGCCGAAACCGTGCCCGGCACTGGGGGTTTTTGCTTTGGAGGCGTTGTTCCGGTCGGTTCTTGCAGGCTCGAGGTTGTTGAGCTGGAGGAGTGCACAATGCAGGCAGGCAGAGACAGACACTTCGACATGTCGAATAGATTCAAATTACAACGGACGCGCAGACGGCGGTGGAGTCCTCAGCGGTCGCGTTGGTCATCTATCGTCGGGATCGGTCTGGTAGTAACTGCGCTGGTCCTGGTGTCGGGCATTGGGAGCAGTTTTGGGTCTCGGAGCGACCGCCTTTCTGGCTCCGGCTTAACCATGGCAGGAAACGGTAATGGATCACCTCTAATCATCAAGACGGGTAACTATGTGACTCTCGAGTGCCCTGAAGGCACGATAACTATAGCCGGAACACAGGAGTGCAGCAACACGGACGTCAGCCAGACCATTTGCGAGTCTTCCGGATGCAACCTGAGCCTTTCGGGCACGATGGAAAGCGGAAAGACATTCGGAAGCTGGAAGGCGGTAGCGGACGGGGGAACATTGTCAGTCAAATGCTCAACGTGCATTTCAACCACGCTAGCGACGAGCGACTTCTGGGAGAGCTCGCCGCCGGTGTTGTTTGAGTGCACTGTGAACCCTCAGATTACCCTGCAGAAGGGCTCGCCGACCATGCAGAGCGAGTACCGCCAGGTCTGGATCAATTGGACAGATTCGAACGAGTACTCCACGATGTTTCAATGGGGGACGACGACCAGCTATGGACTGCCTGTACCGGAGTCGAGCGGGCTCAGCATCAACCTCAATGCCCTGAGCGCAGACACGACCTACTACTATCAAATTGAGGACAACAGCAACTGCGGGTCGGCCGCCTACTACAATGGTACGTTCGTCACAGGTCTCGCGCCACCCGCGGATTTCGTAGGATGGGTCTCTAAGGCTGTCTCGAATCCAGACCAACTGGACCAGATCGGTACCCCTCTGGTCAACGCGCAAGTCTGGCCGAACGCCTACTGTGAAGACGAGTACGCGACCGATGACGTTCTGGGAGAGTTCTATCCCTCAGTCTCCTTAGAGCAGGTCAGTTTTCAGGACAATGCTGCAACCACTAACTCATCTGGAGCGTACGCCCTTGGCTTTCCGCTCTATGACGTGTATACAATCACATCGTCCGGAACCCTCCCCATCCTTGTAACAGTCACCCTAGCGCTCTCGTCAAGCGGGACTTGTACAACTTCGGACAACTCGGGCAATGACAACTGGATGGGCCAACCCACTTCGGCCTCCAACAGCCATTACTTGCTTCAGTCAAACGACCAGGGTTACTGGAACGCGACAGATTGGATCAGCTCGTCACTCTCCGTATCCAACGATTACGCTCAGTTCGGCCTTCTTTCAAACACATACAATCCCGCGGCTGTGGCAATCGCCTTCGTCCACACGAATCTGGTGATGTGCAATGTCACAGTCGTGAGCGGAGGCTCGCAGACAGTATACGAAAACATCGGCGGAACCGGATTCGAGGACACGCAAACTTACGGTGGCTTCACAGAGGCTCTCGGGGAACCCGGGCCCTTCGTATCAGACGAGTTCGAAGAGTGGGACACCACTGGCATCCTGAACGAGAGCGGTCACGCAGCCGTGTTCGTCAACTCTTGGGCATACGACAAACCCTTCGGTGACGGGACGAATATGGAGACCTACGTCGACCAATACTCCAAGGTGCCACCGAACGCGACGCCACTCTACGTTGGTCCTGGAGGGGCGATAAAGGGGTGGTACAGCGGTGGCAGTTTCACTTCTACACAGGGACTCTCCATCGAGGTCGGAATCAACACGGGATGGGAGGGTAATGGTTTGTCTGTGATTGTTCCCCTGTCCTACACGACCTCCACCGTTACGAGCTCGCAGGATCAGTTCATCTGTCACTTTGGGGGTCCCTCACAGCCCAACGAGTTCAATGTGTACAACTACTATCTCGATAGCAGTCAAGCCGGGGCTCAAGACGCAGTCTATCTACATCTATGGTACAACCGCACCTGTACGCAGGGGCCGGGGTGCGGCGTAGGCGGTTGATAAAGCGTACGGGCTACTAGTCGATAGGGAGACGTCCCTTCAACTCGATACGATTATGGTGGGCCCTTCAGGAACTGGCACGGCTCTCACGAGACGCCAGTGGTTAGGTCGCCATCGGGTTCTGGTAGTCGTCGCTATCTGTGCGACCGTTTCCTTGGCGATTGTGGCCCCGTTTTATATGGGAGAGTGGGCGCCAGTGGTCCACTGGGCTTGCTCCTTGACAGAGGTGGCTACCACCGCCAGCTTCCTTCTGCCCTTGGGATTGGTCAACAGTCCCTTTGGAGGCCGGGGCTGGGTGAACTCCACATACCCCTCCCAACCTGTAGGGTTCCCCCCGAGTTGGGCCGCCAGTCAGCTAAGTGGGGGTGGAGAGTTCAATGGCTCCGTGTGGGGGGCATTCTTGCGAGACACCGCGAATGTTTCCACGCTATCCAACCAGACTATGTTCGGGCCTGGAGGAAACGATCGCTGTTCGAGCCGATTTGCACTCTCATTCCACGAAGTACCGAAGTCGGACGGGGGCTTTGAGTACGGCGGCGAAATTTTCTCCACACCATGGGGACCCCAATTCGGCAACGGCTCTAGTTCTGACTTCGGCGAGCCGTTGATTTGGAACTTCTCGACGAGCCCCGGCGAGGCCAGTTCGATTTTCCGAAACGGCTTCTACTCCCTTAACTCGCCTCCGATTAGCACGTGTGGAGGGCCGGCGCAAACTGTGATTGTTCGAATCCTCGGACTGACCACGTGGATAACTTTCGAGCTGAATGATCGCAATCTCACGGCTCCAGCGACGTTGCCGTTATCGGAGGTCTTCGATTATTGGTTCCCTGCGAATTTTGGGACATGGCAGGTAGACAATCTCTCGGCTCCGGGTGGTCCTGGTGGCGGCTGGGCTTTCTCGTACTCACCCTGCACCTAGGGATTTGGAGATGAACTGTGCTGTGGGGTCCAGGAGATCCTCCGGTTCACGTCAGGGAAACGACGGTGAGGGGACTTTCGACAAAGGGGAGGGCCGGTCCCTTCCCCGAGAAGGTGGTCGAACTGGCGGGTCCCCGGGTTGTTTAGTGGGATTGATTTGATTCGGTGGCGAGACGGCCCCCAACTCTATGAGATGGGCCGGACCAGTCTATTCAGAGGGCGGCAATCCTACGTTTGACAAGGGATTCGCACATTGAATAGCAATCTCGAGCATCCGCCTCAGTCGCGGGAATGTTCGGATGTAGTATGTCGTTCCTCCGACTTCGAAGGGCGTCAAGGCTGGAGTAGTCCTTGGGTGAGATGAGCCTAAAAAGTCGCATGAACTCAAGCTTTCCACTCACGCCTTCTTTGCTGACGTCGCTCAACTTCTTCGGTAAGCCCTGTATCTTGGGATCGCCCACAAAAGGCTGCCGGGCGTTTTCGTAATCCGTCTGACTCAGGGGACGCTTGGCGCGGGCGTCTTCGAATTCAGTCAGTACCCAACTTTCGTTTACTAGCCACGCTGAGTAGAATGCGTGGTCCCACTCTTGGGCATCCAATCGTGTAAATGCGTCGAGGTATAGCGGGAGCCACAAGCAGAGTCGTCCGTCACTAGAAACCTTCTCCGCTACGCGTAACGCTGATTTGATGAAATCGACCGTTACAGCCCGTGGAAGGCTTTCCCGTCTGCCCGTGAAGTCCTTGTTACCGGACGACCTTTCCGAGGGAGGAATCGCGGTCTGAGGGAAGGACCGAGTTGATGAATCGTACTCCGCCTGCAGCAACTCCCCGCGTCTTACCACATAGGAAGATACGCCGGCAAGGTGCATCGCTCCACAGAGAATGTTCAGCAGGCGGGTAGCCTTGGCCGTATCAACCTCTCTAACCGCCAGACATCCATAGAAGGTCGCCCAAAACGGAGTGGCTCCGAAAGAGTCCTCCAACACAACATCACCAAGGGCCAGTCGGGGGACAGCTCCACTTAGCTGGCCCTGTAGGGTTAGGCCGGGACTCTCACCGACCCGGATAGGAGGGTAGTAGAACGTGCCACGCCAATCCATTCGACGCTCACGATCGGCTGTTTCCCTCAACCCCTCTTCCAGAATCTCGGAGCGCGTCTTGAACTGGTCCCGTCGTCGTCTCTCTTCCATGAACTGGGCAAACGGACCCTCCGTGTCCGATTTCACCCAATCTTTGAGGGTCTCCTCGGGACCTTCATCGATATAGTCACCGTAGATACGGAGTATCTGACACACTGGAAGGTAGGACGCGAAACCTCTGCCAGAACCGCTCGAAGGAGGCGTAAA
Source organism: Thermoplasmata archaeon (assembly GCA_035625165.1). Lineage (GTDB taxonomy): Archaea > Thermoplasmatota > Thermoplasmata > Lutacidiplasmatales > UBA184 > Lutacidiplasma. The sequence goes on from DASPQC010000074.1 coordinate 27,879, forward strand.
GACGCCGCTCCTCACCTGTTCCAAGAAGTTTAGCATCTCGCGGTCAAAGTACGAGCGAAGGGTAGGAGGACACGGAGGTGGCAACCTCATTCCGGTCTCTTCTGGGATTATGGTGTCGAATACGGCATCATCTCTTGACCGCTCTAGGAGTTGGATCAGTCCTGGCGGGTCTAGCGGATCGTAAGCCCAAATCGTTCTGTCGGGCACTCCTCTTAGATGAACGACGAAGGCGAAGGATTCCAGAGGTCTTTTGCAAGTGACGACAAAGAGTTGGCAGGGTGTTATAGCGAATGCGGCGTAGTAGCCGAGCCGCTGGCAGATATCGGGAAGTGTCGAAAACCTAGCTCGGACGAGTTGAATGAAATCATCGAACCACTGTTTTCGCTTAGCTGAGGGCTCATCCATAGTCGTGGGCGTCGCTCGGGAAGTAGTCCCGGTTCCGAAGGATTGGCAGATTATCCCCGTAATACAGCATGCTGGGCTTCGATGCCGGGGTCCCCATCGGACCCCCAACCTCCGAGCCGATGCTAAAGACTTACGAGTGGGCTACCGGCCGGAGGATGAACGGTGGCCGCTTGCCTCAAGGCTCCTAGTAGTTAGGGTTCGCGCATGGTATTTCCGACCTTGTAGCCACTAGGCTCCTAGTGTTAGGGCCCCCATGACCGACTTTACCATCTCCTGCCCAGTAGGGGACGAGCCCCTGCATCCGGTCAATCCCAACCCTACTTCCAAGGCGCGAGCGTATCGGTTCGACTGTCGAGAACACGGTTTCATCGGTTACATTCAGAGGACGGTCGTTGACCGAGTCCTCAAGGGGTAAGGCATGCCCATCCAGTTCGAGGACGCGGTGCCCTCTGACACTCAGGATGAAAAGCCTCTGACCGTGAAAAAAGGACCTGACCAAGAGGTTTCTTCACGGCCTTCTGAGCAGGCACCTTCGCCCGCATCCGACCCTCTCTTTCACTCCCACGACCCGGAGGGGCGATACGGCCACTCGCACGATGGGGGAGATAGTCCTCATGTCGGCCATGCGGAGGATGGGTCTCCGGTCTTCGAAGGTGAGACCTCTGAGGTTGAGGACGACTGTCCCTCCGAATCGCATCTCCATGTAGTCGCGAACCGCCGGTTGAGCTCGTACGTCCTCGCGATTCCCTTCGGACCGTTCATTCCGGGCAAGGACCCTTGGAACGTGTCGTCACACTGTCCTAAGTGCGGCAAGCTCGTCCAGGATCGGAACAGCCGAAGGTTCCGATGCGATAGCGAAGGGTGCGACGCTCAGTGGGAGATTCCCAAGGACCAGATGAAGGCGGCAAGGGAAGCTGCCTCAAGGGCTGCCATCGGGGAGGAGTTCGTGATGCTCACGCCGGTTGGGGCATAGCGGGAACGCGAGCGACACGGCGGACCCTAACGACGTGGTATTTACCAAGCGCCGACTGTTCACGAGATGAATCCGATGTCCGAACCCATGCGGACGGAATTGCCACTTCGGCCGAGGTCGCGAACCTCGGTTGGGGGGAGCGCAAACCCCGTCGTCGTGTCGTGGGTCGCGACGACGGGGGAGCGCGCCCCTAATGCGCCCTAATCCACGGTTTCCCTGTTCCCTCACCACGAGAGAGATGGAAAAGGCGTGGGCGAAGTTCAGCTATGTGAGTCTGGAGCCCCACCCTGAGACTGGGATTCTCCGCGGCCGACGAAGGGCCGACTTCCCATGGACCTTTGAGGGTCGCACCGTGGGGTGGCTGTCAGTAGTGGTCGATGAAGACCACGACAACGAGAGCGTGTCCTGGGTTGAGGACCTGTCCCCCTCACTGATGGTTGTTGCTCCGACGCTCAGAATGGCCTTCTCTGTGATTGAGCAGAGGGCTCGTCGCGCGGACCGGGACGTTGTCTATCTTAGCCGTCGCCTCGAGGATGCTCACCGCAATGGGCGTGAGTCCGAAAAGTGGGCGCGCTTCGAGAGGGCAAGGCTCGAGGCGCAGAAGACCGCCCGCTCGTTGCTTGAGACGGCTCTCTCGGCGGTGGTACTGGAGAGCTTCTGGTTGAGCAACCGACCTTTAATCGTAGAGTCGGTTCCACGCACTGACCCCTCACGGATCTGGTACTCGAAGTTCAGTGGCCTCGGCCCACCTCCCCCTCCACCCCTCGCGTCTGACCCAACCGCTTCCATCGAGTTTCTTTCTGGAGTCCTTGACGAGGGGCCCCACTGCTTGGGATCGGCCCTCGGTGCTGAGTTCTATGACTCGGAGGACGAGCTTTGAGCTGGGCCAAGAAGAAGCCCCGGGCCGCTTCCTTCTTTCTCGAGAGACATCTGGCAACCTGTGGGGGTTGCTACTGGCCGGCCGATAGCCCCACTCCAGCTACTCTCTGCGCCGAAGGTAAGTTCCGCCTGGATGCGATGCGGAGAGCCTATCGCCGCTTCGGAGGCAAAGGCGTTGACCGCCTCGGCCGGCGAAACACCTCGCGACGATTCCGCGCGTGGGAGGGTGCCTGACCCATGCCCCATCCCGGCGGTCGGCCTCGACAGCTAACTCCCGAGAAACTCCTTCAGGTCTCGGCCCTCCGAGCCGCACGAATCAGTTGGAGAGAGATAGGGCTCCGGCTCGCCCTCCGCCCCGAGACCTGTCGTAGAGCGTACTGGGAGCTCCGGAAGGCTCAGACAAGCGTGGGAAACTCGTCCGAGCCCCTTCCCCACGCTCCGTCGGGAGGCTAGAGTGCCCCGTTCCGTCGCCAAGGCCTCCCGCCGGTTTATCGAGTACAAGCTATCCCAGGGTTACTCACCCTCAGCCATCCGTGAAGCGCACAACGTCCTAGTCTCCCACAAGGCCCGAGACGACTTCATGATCGAGCAGAGGCTCTACCGGCACCGGGAGCTCTCGGAGAAGGATTTCACTCGGGCTTACGACCGCTGGAGGGTCTATGCCCGACGACACCCGGGCTCAACTGAAGCTCAACGATTCACCGAACGCCGGTTGAAGATCGCCGAGCGTCGGGTCAACTACCGAATCAAGTCCGACCAGCGGACCTCTCTGGGATTGCCTCTCCCGCCCGAACCCATCCATGCCGCAGATGCCGGCATGCTCTATCGCATCACTCACGACGAACGCTACCGAGAATGGTTCGAAGAAGGTTCACCGTGAAAGCGAGGTATTGGACCGAGAAGTGCCCTAGCGTAAACGCATTCGACACAGAAACCCGACATGGCGACCTCTTGCTCATCTGCGACCCCAAGGAACACTTTGAGGTCCGTCCCGGAACCCAATTCGGACATGTCCTGAACTTTCTGTTCCGGCGCGGAAAGCGAGAGAACTTCTTCTGGAATGTGAGCTACGACGAAGGCGCCATACTGAAGGGTTTCTTGCAGTCGCTCTCGCCCAAACAGATCGCCGAGCTCCGAGTGAAGCACAAGTTTCGACACAACCGGTTCACGGTCATCCTGGCCGGGGACAAGGGGTTCCGCATACGGGACGAAAGGTCCCATCGGGAGAAGCGATACTGGGACCTGACCCCGTTCTATTCCGAAGAGCATGCGACGCGGCCTCTGGATGAGGTCGCCCGGGAGAAGCTCGGGGAGGGGAAGTTCGAGGACATTGACCGTCGTCGGCTCGGCAAAGAAGATGGGTACTACGCGGCCAACCGGGAGAAGGTCATCGGGTACTGCAAGCAGGACGCTCTACTCGTACGGAAGCTGGCAGTCCTCCGTATCCGTCAGATTGGAGAAGCCCTCGGCTTCTACCCAACCCGGTATGCCTCCAAAGCATCGGTCTCGAAAGCATTCCTAGACCGACACTACTCGGAGGTCCTCAACGCTCCTGTCTCGGAAATAATGGACACAGCATTCCATCGGTCCTACAAGGGGGGCATCTTCCATACCCGCGTTCTAGGAAGGGTCGAGAACGTCACAGAAATCGACATCTCGTCGGCCTACCCGAGTGTTATCGCCGAACTCCCCGACCTTCGGAGGCTGAAGCCGGAGGTCTCACGCACCTACCACCCCGAAGCATTGCTCGGAGCCTACCTCATAGAGGTAGAGTTCAGGGGTGACCTGCCGCTCGTTCGGGGCCATGGACGGAGGACGGTATACCCGACGTCTCGAGGACCGCGTCCCTACTGGGCAACCCTTCCAGAGCTACGATTTCTCATCGACACCGGAAGGCAACCTCGTATCCTCGCCTCTTACGAGTTCTTTGGAGCGTACCGGCGTGCCTTTCCCGGATTCGATGAACTCTACGAACGCCGTCAAGCCTTGAAGCAGGCCGAGCAGGACGACCTCGCCTTCTTGCTCAAGATCGTCATGTCCGCTTGCTACGGGGCATTTGCGGAATCGAAGCATGGGGAAACCCGGTTCACCAACTGGGTCTATGCAGCAACTATCACCGGAGCCGTGCGGGCTCGAATATGGACACTTTGGGACCTCATTGGATGGAACCGAATCGTATCCATCAACACCGACTCCATCCGGTTCGTAGGCCCATCCCCGGGCTACGAGTCCCGAAGGGCGGAGCTCACGGCCCCGGGCTTCGGGTCATGGGAGGAGAAGTACACCGGTGCGACCGTGACCCACTACCAGTCGGGAGTCGCGCTCATTGAAAGGGAAGGGCAGATTCTCCTACTCCGCCAGCGTGGATTCAAGAACCTGACCCCGGCGAAGCTCAAGCATGCGATGGGTCCGACCCTGACGGTCGAACGGGTCCGTCCCATCAAGCTGGGAGAAGCGCTCGCCCAAGACCGACTCGACGACCTTGGAGACTTCCAGGAAGAAGAGCGTACTTTGGACCTCCGTTCAAACCTCCACGCGCTCGATTTTCCTGACGAGAAACTGACCTTTGAATACTTGAATCGCCTACCCTTGGAAGGGGCTAATCCCGACTATGACGAGGTCGCTTTTCCTCGACGGATGTCAGAATATTTCCGTGACCAAGGACGGCTTGATTTTCGAGGACAAGGAGGCCGGAACTTCCCGGGTCATCGAGCCCCCGGAGATCGACTTCGACCTCCTTATCGTCCAGAACACCAAGGGGTTCGTTAGCTGGCCGGCCCTCAAGGTCCTCCAGATGTGGAGGGTGACGGTCGCACTCTTCGACTGGAATGGGAAGCTCCTGGGGACGTTCGTCCCGTACGCATCGAACGCCGACCCGATGCTACAGATTCGACAGATGGAAGCCTCTCGGGACCCGAAGAAGGCCCTCAAGATCGCCAAAGTGATCATCTCAGCCAAGTTCGAGCGGATGGGAGAAGCGGCGCGGGAGTGGGGCGGCGAAGACGATTACGAGGGGATTCAAGCCCGGCACCCGCTTGCCAAGGTGCGGACGGTTGCAGAAGCGCGGGGAGCGGAATCTGTCGTTACGGAAGCTTACTGGGCAGTCTTCAGGGAGGAACTGAAGCGAAGATGGCCCGAGACCAAGTTCAAGATTCGGGGCCATCAGAACCACGGTTACAAGATGAAGGCGGTCGAGCCGGTCAACGCCGCGCTCAACTATGCCTACTCGATTCTGGAAGCCAAGGCGAGGACCAATATCGCCCGAGTGGGACTCTCAACGTACTTTGGGTTCCTCCACTCAACCTTGCCGGGGAAGGAGCCGCTCGTCTACGATTTGCAGGAGTTCGAGAGGACAGAAATGGACCGCGCCGTGCTCGAGGTCTTATCCGCACACGCCATCCAACGAGACGGCTTTCTGAGACTCAGTGACTGGACGGCCCGCCTTTCTAGGATTGCGACAAGGGCGGTGGCGGAAGCGGCGAGCGGCCGGTTCGAGTCGCCAGTTCCTGGTGGAAGTTTGGAAGGGCGATTCTACCGGGAAACACTAGCTCTAAGGTCGGCACTGCTCGTGAACTAATGGCGCATCGGTCGCGAAACTCCAGCCGGCATCATGCCTCTGCGGCGGAGCAGAGGGTTCAACCCGTTACTCAGGCTATTGCGGCGGAGCTCGTTCCGACTCCGGCTTCGAAGCCCATTGACGTCTTTGCCGAGAGTCTGAGAATCGCTAGAGGGTTCCTGCGATTGCAGTTCTACATCGAGGATTTGATTGAGCGCGGTGGGAAGGCCACCCTGCAGCGGGGGATGGACGTCATAATGGAGTTAATGAAGGACGTCGGTGCGCTCAAGCTCACGGAGCGCGCGACGAAGGAGGAGGCATCCCGGCGATTGACAAGGGCCGAGCGGAAGCGGATGGAGAAGGAAGCTGAAGAGAAAATCGCAGATTGGCTCGAGCGTCACTCAACGGAATTCGTCAAGCTTGCGCGTGACGCTATCGACATCAAAATGGCGTACGAACGGGGTCTCGCGCTTCATTCGATAGTGGTCGCGACAGCTGCCTTCGAAGACTACGTTCAGTCAGTCACAATCTCTACGATAGAGCGGTCTGACGAGGTTGAGAAGCGATTCGGAAAGCAGCTCCAAGAGCGATTGACCTATGAGGACATTCGCACATCGTACGGAAACACGCGAAGGGCGGTCGCCGAGGTCGTGGCTCACTCCGTTAGCTTCTCCAATCCAGATTCAGTTCTGTTGTATCTTGAGAAGCTGACTGCAGCGACGATTGCGGATGACCGACAGAGATGGGTAAGGTTGTACGGCCTTTACCAGGACTATCGCAATCTGGCAGCACACACAGCCGGGATCGTTGACACACAGTTCCAACACGCCACGGGGTATCCAGGGCCGGTCGGCAAACCTGTTAGAATCTCTCAACAGTTCGCGGAAGGTGCTCTTTCGTTCTTCCAGAACACTGTCAGGCGAATTCAACTCGCCATTGACAGACAACTCGAGAGTGGCCAGAACATTGAGTAACGCAGAAATGAGCTCGAGCGACCGAGGAATCGGACTTCTTGAAGATGAAATCACGCCTAGCGTGCTACTCCCGTTCTACGCCGAAATCCGTGAGGAGTCGACTGCTGTCCTTCAGAATCGCAATCAGTTTATCGAGTGGACCTTCGCCATTCTGGGTGCATTGCTTGTGGGCGCCGCTATCGCCTACCCCGTCTCTCATATCGCGGCATGGGGATTGACCGCACTAGTCGTTCTGTTGGTGGGGCGACAATACGAGAGTGCCGTCAGGAATCATCGCGCATGGAGGAGACTATGTGTTCTCCATGAGCATCTGCAACCTATTCTTGTCAATGCAGAAACGACTGATTCGACTCCCCGCTATAGGGCGCATGTCAAGAATGTATTCGGCCAGATATTGACGGAAAATCGCACACCGGAGAGAAAGAGGAGTCTTTACTGGAACGTTGCCAAAATGGGATTTCTCTATATCGTGATAGTCTCAGCGGCCTCGTTCCTGCTCGCCTCGTATTTCGTCTTGTCCGAGTTCTGGGGTACTGCTTGGTGGTGGATTCTACTCCTTCTTGCATTTCTTCTTACAGTGGCCGAGCTATTCCACCAACTATATGAGATTCTTTCAAAGACGGAAGGGTTCGAACGAGTCGTCCTTGATTCAAACTGCCTAGTTTGTAACAATCAAGGACGGACCAGGCCATCCGAATCTCCTGTTTCAACTTCCGTGCCTTAGTTTACTCGTAAGTGTTTAGCTTTGGCTCGAACGTCGGGGTGCTGATGGCGAGTCCGACACCGCCCGATCTCCCCTCCCTCGAACGCCCCCTCGCCGTCGTTTCTCTGACGTGAACCGGGGGATTTTCCCTCCCGACTCCGCGAAATCGACACTTTTCTCAGGGAAGAGAAGGCGCTACTCTAAACACGTAACTGGCGTTGCACCCGCTTCCGACCTCGGGAGCTCAGGCTCCTGCTCGGACATACGGAGAGCCCAACCGGTATCGTGACACGCTGCTAGTAGCTATCGAAACGCGTCAGGCGACCACGGCCATCACGAGCGCGACCAGGAGCGCCGCCACGGCGCTCAAGGCGACTAATGGGAAGACAAGAGTACCCTGACCAGGGCTACCCGTCCGGCCCTCGGGACCGGTCGTTCTCGTGGACTCCGCCAGACCCACGAAAATCGCCGCCATCAAGCACAGGAACGGCAGCAGGAGGCCGAACGCGAGAAGGAAGAGCGAACCGATGAGCGCCAACAAGGAGAGGAGAGTCGGAAGCGTGACGGGCCCCGACCGGACCGGGGCGACCGCCCTGGAGTCCGTCCGGACCCCCGCGGGTTCTGCCAGAGGTGGGACCACGATCGCGTTCTGTCCCCAGCTCCGTCGATACCTCCCGTAGAACAGCGCCACCGCGAGCGCGTTCACCCCCACCACCGGTCCGAGGCGGACCGCGGCCTCGGTGGGAGTGATCGGGACTCCGGGAGCGAGGTCGCCCCAGGCCGTCATCAGGACGAAAAAGCCCAGGAGGGAGTTCCCGAGGAAGAGGAACACCGGGCGGTCCCTCGGACGGAATCGATGCGACCGGTCGATGAACGGAAGGAGGCACAGGAACAGCACGACAGCGGCCGCGAACAGCATGGCGTCCGCCGGTGTGACACCGATGAAGTCGACCAGCTTGAACACCCACAGAAAGTACCACGCGGGCACGGTCACGGGCTGCGTGGCGCCGAGGTTCCCCGCATACGTGGGAAGCTGCCACGGCCACGCGGTGGCGACCGCGACCAGGACGCCGACGTACAGGAGTCCCCACTTCGCGAGCGTGAGGTAGACTCGAGGATACAGGGTCGTCCGCTTGTGCAGGAACACGAGCACCGCGATCGCCCCCGGGAAAAGGATCACATGGAGGGCGAACATTCGGGAGAGGAGGCTCTGGGGGGTGCCGTCCCCCGTCATCAGGCTCGCGAGCGACGGTCCCACCACCGGCAGCGCCTGGACGAGCGTGATGCTCACCGAGGTCGCGTTGTAGGACAGCTGGGTGTAGGTGAGGAGGTAGCCGGTGAACCCCATGCCCAGCGTGAGCAAGAGGAGGGCGACTCCGGCCACCCAGCTGAAGGCTCGCCCGGGCCGCTTGTACGTCCCGACGTAGTATCCTCGAAACAGGTGAACGAGCATGAGAAAGATCACGACGTAGGCCCCGTAGAGGTGCGTCGTGAGAAGGACTCCGCCCATCGGGACCGAGTGGACGATGTAGTAGGTGCTGCACCACGCGGCGGGCGAGGAGGAAACGACTCCCGAGGCCTGTCCGCAGAGCGTGAGCGTGGGGTAGACGCTCGGCTGGTAGTAGAGGAGGAGGAGACCGCCGCTCACGATTTGGTACGCGACGGCGGCGAGGACGAACGCGCCCGTGAGGGCGGAGGGCTGGAAACCCCCTTCGTGGGGGACTTCGGGCCGGCCTTCGGCCCAGCCGACCTGACGGCCGAACCAGGACCAGATTCGGTCCATCGCCCGGTTGAACCGCTGCTCGAACGTCACCACCTTCCTCCTAGGGGAAGTTGCAGAGGACGACCGGAGATTGGCGCTGGAGTTGGGAGAGCGCGCTCACTCCGATCCCGCCTTGCAGGGTGTTCGAGTGCCCCATCACCGGGGGGCCGGTCACTCCCACCGCCCAGAGCGAGTCGTCGCTCGAGTGCCACTCGAGGGTCACCTGGGGCAGGGGACGTGTCGCGGGGCCGGTGAGGTTGGACGCTCCCTCGGTCGGGTCGTACGTCGACCCGTGGCAGCTGCAGTGGATGTAGAACGCCAAACTCCCGAAGCGCTGAGAGCAGGTCCCGGCGGGATAGAACGCGATGCTCGGCGCCATGCAGCCGAGATGCTGGCAGATGGCGCTGAACGCGACGATCGACCCCTTCGGCCCGACTCCTCCCTTTACCTGGGTCGCCCCTCCGCTCCCTCCGGTCGGCGGTGCCAGGTTGATCAGCTGGTTCGGTTCGTTGGCCAGAGGATAATTGAACGAAAGAACGTCGGAGGTGGTGACGTTGTACTCCGCCATCACCTTCGACGCGGTGAGGACCGAGCCATCGAGGTCCAGCAGCTGCACGGTCGGGTAACTCGAAAGGCCGACCACCGGCGGGCGGCCGGCGTACTCGAAGGCGGCGCCGAGGCCCCCGCCGATCGCTCCGACGACCCCGGCGACGGCCACGAGCTTGAGGAAGTTCCTCCGGGTCTCATCCACCGGGTCCTCCGAGGGTTCGGCTTTGCCTTCCGCGCCGACGCGATAGGCCGACGAGGGGCGCCGGTAGAGACGGCCCGGCATGTAACGCGCCGCGGAGTCTCCGTTCGTTCCGAGGGAGGGGCACCGCTGACACTCCGGCCTCATTCCACCTCACCCCTCTCCCGGTCCCGGGCCACTCGGTCCCTTCGACGTGGCGGTGGAGCGGTCGGGAACGGATCGGCGTCCTCGGCCCATCGGTAGGCCGCCCACGTGATGACGACCCCGACCAAGATCACGGCGACTTCCACCAGGGTCACCTCGTCATCGACGGAGAGGCTCATCGGAGTCGCACCACCTCTCCAGGGGCCGAAGTCGTCGTCACCCACCAGGTGCCCGGTCCCATACCGGCTCCGAGCAGCTGCGTCTCGACGGACCACATCCCGGCGGGCTGGACCCGTGTGATGATCCCGGGTCCTACCGCGTCGGTCGAAGGTACAACCGGCCCCGTGGCGGGAGCTGAAAGGCCGAGCAGCGTCGAGCGGATCGACCCGACGGGCGCGCCCGAGGCCGGTGGCAGGCCGGCGGACGCAGTGACCTCGCTCAGAATCTCGGCCTTCAGCTGAAGGAGACGGCCGTACCAACGCCCCAGTTGGCGGACGAACTGTTGGCCCTGAGGGCCGAAAAAGAGGAAGGCGGCCACTCCGCCGATCACCAGCCAGTCGACCTCCGAGAAGAGCGCCATCGGCTCCTCACCCGGCTCCCGACGCGCCGCGCGCACGGCTGGGCACAGCGTCCCGCTGGGCCTCCCACCGGGTGGCGAAGTAGGCGCCCCCGAGGTAGAGACCGACCATCGGCGAGGCGATCAGCAGCATCGTGATGCCGGAGTTGTCCGGGGTGACGACCATCCCGAAGACGAGGGCGCCGATCACGGCCCCCCGCCAGTGTCGCCGCCACGCGGAGGCTCTCACGACGCCGAGCCGGGTGAGCGCGTAGACGAACACCGGGAGCTCGAAGACCACCCCGAACGCCAGCGAGTAGACGAGGGCGAACGTCACGAAATCCTGGACGCCGAGCACCGGCTCCAGGTTCATCGCCGAGACGTAGCGGAAGAGCAGGCGGAAGGTGAACGGCGTGATGAACACAAGTCCGATGGCGGTTCCGAGGGCAAAGAGGCCGGTCGCGGGGATCCCGATCTGCCGGATCAGGGCCCGCTCGTTGCGCCGCAGCGCCGGCACGAGAAACGCCCCGACCTCGTGGACGATCCACGGCATTCCGAGGATGATGGTGAGGACGAGCCCGATCTCGAGCTGGGCGAACACGGAGTCGCCGACGCCGACGTTCAGGAGGTGGACTCCCGAGGGGAGCATCCAGGCCACCATCGCGAGGAAGACCTGCGCTGCGATGTTGTAGAAGGGGTTCGGCCACGGGTAGGCGAACGGGACGGAGACGCCGAGCAGCGGCACGACCAGCGGTTTCAGCTCGAAGAAGAGGAGGAAACCGAAGAGCGGCCCGAGGACCCAGGCGATACGGATGAGACGATGGCGCAACTCCCCGAGGACCGTGAGGAGCCGGTCGAGGTCGCCCATCCGCTGGGAGTACGCCGGTTCGATGCCGGGGGCCCGGCCATCCGAGAAGGATGCCCGCTTCGCTGGCTCAGAGAGTGTGAACGTGAAAGCGCGGGGAGCGACGTTAGTGGGTGGGACCCGCAGTGGACGGCGCGTTCGCGGACGCCGCTTCAGCCTTGAGCTCGCGCTCCACTTCCAGGCGGCCTTTCTTGAACTCGCCCACCGAACGGCCGAGGCTGTGAGCGAGCTGTGGGAGTTTCGAGGACCCGTAGAACAGGATCCCCGCCACTACGGCGATGATCAGCCAGTCATCGATCGAGTCGAACATCCCTCCCCCATCTCGAGCCGTTACCACCCTGGAGCACCTATTTAACGCAGAATCCGGAGTGGAATCCGAGGGCGACCGGCGGACCGTCGAACGCGACGGACGACGCCCACGGAATGGCGGTGGGCGGTTCGTCCGACCGACGGGGGCCTAGCCCCGCTGCAACTTTCCGCCCGCGTCGTCCGCCGGGGCCTCCGGCAGAGGGCTCCTCGGGAGCTCGCTCGGTTCTGGCGGCCTGCGCGCCTGGCGCATCAGCCGCGACCAGACGACGTACCCAAGGACCACGACGACCGCCAGGCCGCCGATCACCGCGGCGTCGCCCGGGTTGAAGCTCAAGTGATTGCCTCCCAGCCCGACCCGGGAGGGGAGCGTAAGATTGCCGGGGAGGTTCTCGCCAAAGGCGATGAAACCGTACATCCCCTGCTGGAAGTGGCCTGACACATTGCAGACGAACTCATACCACCCCGGGGTCGGTGGCGAATGGAACCTTCCCACGCTCACGTCGCCGAGGCCGTCGTCGTAGGCGGCGTACATCGTGCCGTAGACCCCGAACAGGTGGTTCAGCTGAGCCGCGGTGTAGTCGTTCGGGATTTCGAAACCCTCGACATTCGAGATGTTGAACGAGTGGGCCATGTCGACGGGGTCCTCGTCGGTGAAGGTGACGACGATGGTCGCGTTCAGCGGGACCTGCTGGAACGTTTCGGGTAGGTACCCGTAGTCGGCGACCGCGCTCACGTTGAGCGGATAGGTCGCCGGCGTGAGGTTGGCGGGGAGGTTCTCGCCAAAGGCGATGAAACCGTACATCCCCTGCTGAAACTGGCCCGGCACGTTACAGACGAACTCGTACCACCCGGGGGTCGATGGCGACTGGAACCTTCCCACGCTCACGTCGCCGAGGCTAGTGTCGTAGGCGGCGTACATCGTGCCGTAGACCCCGAACAGGTGGTTCAGCTGAGCCGTGGTGTAGCTGCTCGGGATCTCGAACCCTTCTCGGTCCGAGATGTTGAACGAATGGGCCAGGTTGGCGGGATCCTTGTCGGTGAAGGTGACGACGACGGTCGTGCTGAGCGGCACCTGCTGGAACGTCTCCGGTAAGTACCCGTAGTCGGCGACTGCGCTCACATTGAGCGGGTAGGTCGCCGGAACTATCACGGGGGGCACGGAGACCACGGAAGGGCTCGAGATCATTCCGACTCCGCTCACGACGAGTATCGTGACGACCAGCGCGACCGAGCTGCCGCCGAACATCTCGCTCCAGAACTATCCGTTGGTGTGGAAATGTCCAGCTCGGACGATAATCCCTTCGTGCAATCCCCATCGGAGAAAGCGGGTCGCGCGCAAACCGGGCCAGTTCGCCCAGGGTCGGTCAGTGCAGCCCTCTCAGAGAGGAATCGAGCCTTTCACCGGCGAACCGTTCGCGAAGCCGAGGACCGCGAAGCCTCGACCGGTGCCCGAAATATCCGAACCGGTGACCACCACAATCGCCGACCCGTTCTCCACCCAGAAGTTCCACGGGGCGTCCGTCACCGACTTCCAGTTGTGGCCGGCGTTGTACGTGAGGAGGTTCGTGCCGTTCGGCGCTTGCAGGACGACGTACCACGCGGTGGGCGACCCCGGGGCCGCCCCCGCGCAGACGTCGGTCGGGGTCGCGTTGGCGACGACTCCGAAGTCGGGAATGATGTCCCCATCCCAGATCTCGTAGACGCGGACGTTGACGTCGCCTGTGGTCACGGGCTGGGTGGAGTTCACCCAGGGAATCTTCTCCGCGTACGCGGTGCCACCGGCGCCGCACGTGACGCTGGACCCCGACGGCGTGCCGAGCTGAACCTCGATCGTCGGACCGTAGGAGGGGGGCACATACCCCGACACTCCGCCGGGCTGTGCCGTCACGATCGTGTAGACCCCGAGGAGTAGAATCACGACCACGACCGACTCGTAGGCGAGCTCGCGCCGGGCGAGACTCCGTTCCTCCTGTTCTACGCGGAACGTGTGCGCCCGCCCACGAGCCGAGGGGGGGCGCTTCGGAGTCGCGTCGGGGGCCGAGCCGAGCAGTTCTTCGGCCATCGGACCTACGCCAGATGGCCCGGGGGCGGGCACGGGCTCCGGTTCAGGGCCCGAATGGTTCATGAGGCCTCGGAGGTCTGCGCGATGAGCTCGACGTACGCCTCTTCGAGGGCGAGCGACGTGCTCGCGAATTGGATCACCGGCCCGAGGTTCCGGCAGAGCTCGAGAAGGCGGACCCGAGTTTCGTCGTGCCCGTCGAACGAGATGCGCAGCCTTCGCTCCGAGACGGCCGTCACTTGCGTCGCCAGCGCCCGCACCTCGGCCAGCCCCTCGGTCGGAACGGGCCGGGCGAATTCGACGTCGACTTGACGGGAGTGGATGCGGCCGGCCACCCGGTCGAGCCGGTCCCGTACGAGGACCCGCCCCCGATGCAAGAAGATGAGGTCGTCGCAGACCTCGGTGACGTCGACCATTTGGTGCGTGCTCATGAACACGAGGTGGTCGCGCTTCAGCCGATAGAGGAGCCGTCGGACGACCACCCGTTCGGCCGGGTCGAGGCCGCTGGTGGGCTCGTCCAGGAGAAGGACCGACGGGTCGCCCATCAACGCCGCGGCGATTGCCACGCGCTGTCGCTGACCTTTCGACAGCCAGCCGATCCGGTGGCCAAGGGGCGGCAGGTCGAGGAGCTCGTGGCAGCGGTCCACTTCGCCGTCGACGTCGTCCCGGGAAAGACCTCGTGCACGGCCGACGTGGTCGAGCGCCTCGTGGACGTTCAACGTCGGGTACGGCTCCGGGGTCTCGATGAGCGCCCCGACGTCCCAAAGGGCCCGCTTGCGGTCCACCATCGGGTCAACCCCGTTGAGGAAGGCATGCCCCGAGGAAGGGCGAAGGAGGCCGACGAGGAGCTTCAGGGTCGTGGTCTTGCCCGCCCCGTTAGGTCCGAGATAACCGACGGCCCCGGCTCCCTCGTACCGGAACGATAGGTCCCTGAGCGCGGGCGCTCCCGCCCGGAACGATTTTGAGAGGTGGCGCACCTCGAACGACCCCATGTTCACCCGGTCGACTCCTTCCGCTGGTAGAGGTAGGCGCTCAACGGCAGGAACGCCGCCACGTAGCCGGCCATGATGAGCACGCCTTCGGTGACCGTCGCGACCCAGACTATGTAGTACTGGTCGGCCCCTAGCGGGACGTTCTGCTGGTGAATGAAGTCCGTGTCAAGCACGGTGGCCATTGCCCCGCCGGCGTAAGGGAGCGAAAACCAGGGCTCGAGCCCGGCGAGCTCGAGCACCGACTGAAGCACGGTGAACCCGACGTAGAGGGCCAGCACGGTCACGAGGACCCCCGCGGCGGGCGAATGGAGGAAGGCGCTCACGCAGAACGCCACGCTCAGCGCGGCCAACGCGAACAGAGCGGCCACCCCGAACGACGTGGCCACATGGGCCCACGGCACGCTCGAGGCGCTGAAGAAGTAGATCGCGCCGGCGAGCGCGAACGCGTAGTAGACCCCCGCGATGGCGAGAGTGACCAGGGCCGCTGCCGCGTACCGCCCCGCGAGGAGGACCGGCCGTCGGATGGGCAGGACGAGGGTGTAGTAGCCGGTGCCGGAGGAAAAGTCGATGCTCAGGGCGTCCCCTCCGAAAAACGCGGCCGCGAGGATGATCCAGAGCGGGGTGTAGGCGAGGAAGTTGCTGAGGTATTCGGACGTTCGGTAGAGCTGCTCGACCCGGACGGCGGCGACCCCCGCGTCCACCTGGAATCCCAGCGACAGGCCCGAAATCACAACCACGAAGCCGAGAAGCCCGTAGAAGCGGTTGGTCCGGAGGTAGTGCTCGAGCTGATGGATGGTGGCGATCTCCCAGTGCTGGAAGTCCGACACCCAGTGCCGCGACGGCCGTGTCCGCCCGCCGCGTGGGGGGGTAGACGTAGGGGCGCCGCTCATGATGAGTTCATTCCTTGAGAGACTGCTTGAAGCCATCTCTCCATTTCGGACACGACGTCCCGTCGAGGGAAGAGCGGGGCCCTGAAGTCCGGCAGTCAAAACAGCCCCGGTCGCGCGCTTAAACCCTTCTCTTACGCCTGTTCACCGATAGACGGCCGAATCCACCGATCGGTCGATTTGGACGGCCCCGGGGCCCCCCGGGGGCGGGGGAAGGGTTTTACGGGCGAGACTCGCCTATTTGCTTAGGATGGGAGTTATGCGTCACAGCCGGTGGCGCTGCCCCGGTCGGCAGCGAGGAGTCAACGAGATCATCGGTGCGATCCTTCTGGTCGCTCTCACGCTGGTGGCGGGGGTCATCCTCTGGACTTTCCACGTTCGTACCCCTCCCGCGACGCCGAGCGTGTCGTTCGAGTTCCTGTCCGGTAGCAGCCACCCGGCGTGGGGAGACCCGACGGACTGCCAACCGCAAGGCACCTGGACCTACCCTCTCCCCGCGAGCGAGGACACTGCGTGGTACAACGGATGGACCGACCAATGCTACAACTCGGCCACAGGGAACTTCTCGGTCCTGAACGCGAGCGAACTGATCGTTTCGGCCGTCTCGTCCCCGGACATCCCCCTCTCGAGCATCATGTTCAGCTTCCTCTGCAACAACCTGAGCACGTCGGGCGGGCGGACGGTCCTGGTCAACGGCACGTTGGCCTCGATGGTCTGGTTCCCCGGCTCCACGACCGAGGCGGCGCCGAACGCGCCGACGCTCGGCTACTGCGGGTCGTTTGACGCGGGCGACTACTCCGGGGTCTCGGGTCTTACGCCCGCGAACGGCGTCCTCTACAACCGTCTAGGCATGTTCATCCCGGTCTCCCAATCGTACCAGATGCTGGAGGTCGGCGACATGTTCGTGCTCTACATCCACAACGGCGGGTTCCCCATCACCTTCCTCTGTGTGGCGGCCTCGCTCGGACTCTATGCCCAGCGGGACTGTCTCAACAGCCAGGACCTGGGGCTCCCCCTCATGGACTACGATGACTACCATGGCGCTCCGCCGTGGTGCTTCACCTCCGAAGTCGCGTGCACCATCCAGTTCACTTACATCGGCAATCCTACGGGCTTGATCGCCAACATCCCGGTCAGCTGGCTCGCTCCCCCGACGCAGTAAGGGCGGTCGCGCGGCTGTCCGTCCATGGAGGAACCCCGCGGCGCTGGGACGGACCGGGGCTCCCGGCGTCCGAGGCGTCGATGAGCCGGCGCCTCAGCCGTCGGCGGTTCTGGGACTTAGTCATCGCAGCAGCAGCGGGAGTCGTCGTCGTTCTCATCGCGCTCGTCGGTCTCGGTATCCTCGTGCTCCCGGCCCGCAGCTCGCCCAGCGTGACCGTAGACGCGGTCGACTGGACCATCCTCCAAGGCAAGACCCGGCTGGGCATCGGATGGTTCGGGCAAAGCTACGTCAACCTCTCGAACACCGACGGGCTGCCGTACAGCGTCACTTCGGGCGGGCGGTTCTCGGTCTCCCTGACGCTGTCGAACCTCGACTCCTTCAATCACACGATCTACTCGGTCACCGCCCAATCGCCATTCCAGGTCGCCTCCGTGAGCCCAACGCTTCCGCGGATGGTGCCGAGTGGCGAGGACGACTGGTTCATGTCCGTGTCAGTCACCGCGCCGTCGGTGTCGAGCGACTCCTCCTACATCCTGTTCTTGACGGTCAACGCGTTCGATTGACGAGTGCGCAATCGCCGCGGCCCAACCGTCCGACATAGGTCGAGCGCGGCGCCTCGGCCGACGCCTAGCCCCCAACCCTGAGTAAACGGAGGCACCCGTCCTAGGGTGGAGGGGGAGGCGGGTTCTCCGCTCCAGCCGCCTTCGGCGAACCACCGGCCATCGCTCTCGAACCTTGGGCTGGAGGCCGCCGGCTCCACGCGAAGACCGTCGTGACCAGCAACACGAATGTGAGGCCTACCAGCACGTCGATGACCTCATAGGCCCAGGTCGGGACGCTGGTCGTGTTCGAATACTTCGTGGTCGGCACCAGCGTCGCAATCGTGATGGTGACCGCCACCGCCTTCCCATCGACCACTCCCTGTCCCCCCGGAGGTGTCGCGGTCATTCCGCCCGGCACCGTCACCGCGTAGGTGAACGTCCCGTTCGCCGCCTCGAAGTTGATCGGTGCCCCCGTCGATGACGAGTTCGTCACCCCGTTGAAGCTCACCGACCAGGCGCCGGTGAACCCCGCCGTCGCGGTGAACGCCACGGCATAGAGCGTCGGGACCGGAGAGAGCACCCAAATGACGTACACGGTGAGCGGCACGCCCCGGACCAGCACCGGATTTTCAGAATAGCTCGGGGGACCCAATGAGCCGCTGGATGCGTTGAGGACGTACGACCCGTTCGGCTCCCAGAACACGATCGATGTGACGGAGGTGTTCTGGTAGCCGTTCAGGGTCGCCGACCAAGTCGCTCCCTGCTGCCCGTACGCTTGCATCGTAACCGGATACGTCGTAAACAGGACGCCCGCGAAGGTGATCGCGGTGGTGTTTCCGGTGCTGCTTGAACCCGAACCGGGGGTCGCGTTGTACCCGACCACGGGTGGGACGATGAAGAAATATGGGTTCCCGGCAACGGGCAGGGTGAAGGTCGCCCGGGTCGAGGCGGAGGTGATGGCCCCCACTCCCCACACGATGACCGTCCAGTTGGTGCCCGACTCGAGCCCCGACTCCTGGAAGTTCAGCGCCGCTCCGCCCGTGAAGGCGGTGAACGTCACGTCGACCGTGGAGGCCGTCGGAACGACCACGTGGACCGATCCGTTGGCGACGCCCGTGGTGATCGTGTAGCCGGGGACGTACCCGATCTCGTACGGGTACGTTCCATTGGTCTGGGAGTCGACGACAATGGTCGAAGTGGTGGAACTGTGGACGGTCCCTGCGTACGTGACGCGCCAAAGGGTGCCCGGCGAAAGGCCGGTTTCATTGAAGGTCACGTTCACCACGTCACTCGCGTATCCCCACGAGTACCACGTCTGATCCGTCGCCCCCCCGATCATCGGGTTGGCGTTGATCGTGAGCGGGTTGATCCACCTCGCGTACGTCTCGAGGCCGTTCATCTCCTCATCGTAGAGGTAAAGTCCCAACTGGTTCTCGATGTGCTCGACCTCGTTGTAGACGAGGATACGGTAGTTACCCACCGGGAGCGACGCCGCGATCCCCATCCAGTAGAGCATCTGGCCGTACGCCGGTCCCTGGCACGAGACGGGCAGCGCGGGGCCAGTGCCGTTGGAGGTCGGGAAGTTCGCCCAGTAGACGAGGTCCGCCCAGGTGTCGGCGGTGTGACCGCAGTTGGCCGCGTTGTAGGACGCGTTGACCTCCATCGTCTGGTAGGTCGCGTCCCCGAGAGTGTACGTCCCGTTCGCGTAGTACATCGCCGCCATGTAGTCGGTCGGGTCGGGGTAGTCGGGCGCCCATCCCTGGTCGAAGATCGGCAGGCAGCTGGTGTACAAGTCTCCACAGAGGTAGCAGAGCACGAAGCAGGGTTCTAGATTGATCGGGGCCGGTTGCACCGCGTTGCTCGTGATCGTCTCCACCGACGAGATCCAGAGCTGGATCGCGGATTCCAATCCTGGGCGGGCCCCCGTTGTGCCCACGGGGAATGTACAGGGGGTGGCCGACGTGCATGCCGCGAGCTCCGGGTCATAGTACGGGCTGCCCGGGGTCGTCCCCTCGGTCCACCACCAGTGGGCGCTTCCCACCGTCGTGTTGCTGTCGGGGTCGCCGCCCAGGTACGGCCACGAGATGTTGGTCGGGTAGTAGTCACCCATCCCCGCCGGGATGGCACCCCCGAAGGCGAACCCGTACCAGATTCCACCGGTCGTCCAGAGGGTCTCGAGAATCGTGGTGTAGGGCCAGGCGCGGTTGAGGAAGTTGCGGACCGTGTTGGATGCGAAGAAGTCCGACGACACGTTGAGCTTGCTCGAACTGGGAACAATCGACCGCGCGACGGTCGAGTTAAACTGAAGGCTGTAGGAGAAGAAGTTCGTGGTCAGCGTGGGGAGGTACCAGATCCCAATCTTCCCTGCTTGGAACAGTTGAACCAGAATGCACTGCGGCGTGGTGCATGGGCTAACGGGAGCGGTGTCCGCTTGGCCGGCGAGGTACTGCTCCTCGCCTGGCGTGTAATTTGCCTCGTAGTGGACGACCGCGGTGGAGCCGTAACCTCCCACCGCCGGTTCGCACCCACCGCCCACGCCGACACACCCCGTCGGCTGCTGGTAGGCCGGGCTCGCCTGCAGGGTGTAGCCCACGGTCGGAACGTCCTGACCGGGCGCGATGTAGTACGGGCCAGAGCCGACCAGGTTGAACTGGACGCCCGGCTGCACCGCCGGGTGGTTCAGCGCCAGCTGCTCGAACGTGTCCCACGCCGTTAACGGCTCGGTCGCCAGGAAGTTCGTGAACCCGCTCGCGCTCGTGTTGTAGGCGTTGCCGGGGAGCAGGCAGGGTCCGTCCCCGTGGGCGGCCGCCGAGCCGGGGAAGCCGGGCACGCCCGCGCTCTGCGCCGTGAACCAGCCGCAGGGTTCGACAGACGCACCCAGCGAATCTGCGACTAGCTGGTTGAAGAACGGCCAGGTCACTCCCTCGCCGCTCGCGTTGAAGGTGATGCATCCGCTCGCCGCCAACGCCGACGCCGGACAGTAGGTGCTGTCGTTGATCAGCATCGAGCCGAGCACGTGCTGCGGCGTGTTGTTGAACGGATAGTGGAGGTGGTTGTCCCAGCCGCTCCCGATCGGGAGCAGCGACTCGGCCTGGATCCACCCGTTGAGGGTTCCCGGACTCGGAAGGTCGGAGAAGCCTAAGGTCCTGGCGATCGTGAACATCACGTCGGACGGATAGACGGGCCAGCTCACCGTGGTCGCAGGGTCGTAGAAGCGGGCCTCCGGGTCAATTGGATAGGTGAAGTACTCCGGGGCCCCGCTCGGACCGTTCACGATCAGGCTGTTGCCGTAAACGGCCTGGCAGGAGACGGACGGGGTCGACTGGGCCCCGTTCGCGAGTCCCGGAACGCAGGTCGACAGCTCGGGCACGAAGTCCGCCGTGCTCGACCCGTTGTACGTCACCAAGGTCTGGTAGACGTTCAGGATCGGCTCTTCGCTCACCGTGTCGTACGCGACCGAGGGGTCCTCTGATGTCTGTCCCTCCGGAGCGAACTCCCAAATCTCGAGAGTACCCGGGTGGGGCCCATCGCCGCTGGAGGCCAAGCCCTCGGCTTCCGATTTCAAAGGGCCGATCCCGCGGGGCTCGGAAGGAACGTTTGCGGGAGAGGTAGGACCCGCGCGAGCCCAGGACCTTGACGAGCTCGAGTTCGAGGGGACCAGTGTGCCCAACAGAATCAAAGCGACCAGGACGATTATCGCATTTCGCAAGAAGGAACAGGCGTTCATGCCTCGATGTCCTCCGAAGCAGGTGCCAGGGCTCCATCCCACCGAACGCCGCGCTTCGTATACTCCTTCAGGACCCTGGGCACGAGACGGCGAAAGGGAATCCCTGCTGCATCGACACACACTCTCCACGTGCCGGCAGTTTCCGCGGCTCTCGGGATGGGAATCGGAGGAACGCCCTCGGGGGGCCACCCTGGCGGTTGGGAGCCTCGACCGGTCGACGGGGCGAACCAACGGATCCTTCGGTTCTGTCGAGACCCCGCTCGACCTGCCGTATCCGACTCTGTCTCCCAAGCGGGTCCTGGGCCCTCAGTTCCCCGGGACCGACAGGAGGCCCCTTGGGGCCCACTCAAGCGCTAAGTTCTCTAGCGGAGTCACCCGCGACCCCAGAACCGGCGATGGACGACGCGTGCTACCTCTGTAGAAGGACGCAGGTGGACCTCGACCGGCTCAACGAGGAGGTCCGCACCCGCGTGTATCTCTCGTACTTCAGCAACGCCCGGGCCCAGATCGATGAGCAACGGAGGAGGATTACGTTCCTTCAGCGGCTCAAGGACGAGGAGAGCGGGGACCCGCACTTCCGGATCAACGCGAAGCAGGTCTTCGGGGATCCGGCGGCGTACGAGAAACTGATGCCATGGATCGACACGTTCATCGAGACAGCTCGGGCCCGAGGCCAACCGAAGGACGAGCGTTGGACCATCGGCGAGCTCGTTGAAGTCCTGCTCGCCGAGGAGCGCCACCTCGCCCAGACGATGGAACAGGGGCTCAACCAGATCCGCGCGGGATTCGCCGCGGGGGGAAAGTTCCCTCTCTCGCTCGAGGCTGTCACGCACGCCTTCCCAGTGGAGTGGTCGATCGACCGCGCCCTGTTCACCTGGCAGGCGGGCTCCTCCAAGGAGCGCGAGCCCCTCCGTCGGTCTGCGGACGATTCGAGAATGGTCGTCGACGTTCCTATTCACCTTTGTACGGTGTGCCAGAGATTGGTCGGGAAGAGCTAGCGGGAAATCCCCAGGACTCCCTCCGGGGGTCATGCTCCTACGAATCAAATCGCAGCAATCCCGCCCTGCAACCTTCATTACCTAACGGAGTAAACCCCCCGCGACCCTCGGGTTGCAATCCGCCGGGGGACCTTGGAGGGACGGGTTGTGGAAGTTTGCGTAGCAGGACCTCCGGTCATACCGTGTGATTCCGGCGACATCGCGTGGGTCATCGCGGCGACCGCGCTCGTGATGATCATGACCCCGGGGCTGGGGTTCTTCTACGGCGGGCTTGTCCGCAGGAAGAACCTGGTCTCCACGATCGTCCAGTGCATGGCGATCTTCGCGGTGGTCAGTCTTGCATGGGCGCTCTGGGGATACACGATGGCCTTCGGGCCCTCCGTCCTCGGAGGGTTCATCGGAAACTTCCAGTACTTTGGTCTCAACGGGGTTGGTTCGGCGGCCGATCCGGCGTATTCCCAGTACATTCCCGCGCTGCTCTATTTCGCCTTCCAGCTCAAATTCGCGGCCATCACTCCCGCACTGATCATCGGCGCCTTCGCGGGCCGGATCCGCTTCAAGCCTCTCCTGATCTTCATTCTCGCCTGGGTGACGTTCATCTACTTCCCGGTCGCGCACTGGATCTGGGGTCAGGGCGGATGGATGCACAACATGGGCGTCGAGGATTTCGCGGGCGGAATGGTCGTCCATACCACCGCCGGGGTGAGCGCCCTGGCGGCGGCCCTCGTCATCGGTCGAGGGGTCGACTTCGGCAAGGAGAGCCGCCCCAACAATGTCCCGTACGTGATCCTGGGGACAGCGATCCTGTGGTTCGGCTGGTTCGGCTTCAACGCCGGCAGCGCGCTCGCGGCGAATGACGTCGCCGTGAACGCCCTGGTCGTCACGAACCTCGCCGCCGCCGCGGCGGGCGTGAGCTGGATGCTGATGGATTGGATCCTGAAGGGAAAGCCGTCGGCCGTCGGGATGTGCGTCGGGTTCGTCTGCGGGCTCGCAGCCGTCACTCCCGCGTCCGGATACGTTGGCCCCTCGCTCGCGATGGTCATCGGAGTCGTGGCGGGGGTCGCCTGTAACATCGTCGCCGGCTGGCGGGCGAGGACTCGGCTCGATGACTCGCTCGACGTGTTCGCCTGCCACGGCATCGGCGGCATGTGGGGAACGGTAGCGACCGGCCTGTTCGCATCCGCGGCCATCAACTCGGCGGGCCAGAACGGACTCGTCTACGGTAACCCCCACTTCGCGCTTCTTCAGATGTTCGCCGTGGCGGTGGTCGCGAGCTTCGCGTTCATCGGCACCTACGTGATCCTCCGGATCATCAACTTCTTCTCGCCATTGCGCACGAGCACCGAGGAGGAGAAGGCGGGTCTGGACGAGGTCCACTTCGGCGAGGAAGCTTACTACCCCGTTTCGGAGTGAGGGAAGTCGGGTCGGAGGAACTTGCCCCTCCACGTAGCGGCTTATCGCCCCCGGTCACTTTCGCCGACCCCCTCGGTTTGGGCGTCGCGGTCCCTGGGAGGTCCCCCAGCTTCGGCCGTCCCGCTGAGCCTGTTCACGCGCGGCGTCGGACGGAACGGGGGCTCTTGGGTCTCTCGTCCGCCGCTTCCGGGTACACCGCACGGGTGGACGCAGCGGGGTCGGCTGAGGCTCCACCGGGCTCGAACGAGACCTCCAGCCGAAGGCGGAGGACCTCGACTCCGTCCCCAATCTCAATTCGAGTCCGGGGAGGGAACGCCCCCGCGACGATCTCCCGGACGAGATTCCGCGCTTCCTCCCGGACCTCGGAGAGCGTCGATCCCTGGACGGAACCCCAGCCGTCGATGACGCCGAGATACCCGGACTGATCGCGAAAGATTCGGACCAGGAACGAAGCCACCGACCGTGGCAGGCGGTCTTGCGGTAGTTAATTCGAGAGAGAGGTCCCGAAACGGCTCGCTCATCCACGCTTCCAGGTTCGCCGTTTCGACGAGCCAGAGGGCACCTGGTGGCGACCTCAGTAGTCCAACTCGCGGCTCTGCCTCGCGTGGGGTTCTCGATTGAACCTCGGGCGAATCGTGGGAACGACCCGGATGGAGTCACCCTCCTCGGACCAGGCGTGCCCTCCCCTAGTTTTTGAAAGGCATATATGGGGAGAACACCTCGCGGAGCCGAAGCTGGGACTCCAGCTTTGGGCAGCAACGCATCATGAACGTGTCACGCCGTTGGTGGAGTGTTGGAATAATCGCCGTCGCCGTGATTGCCGTGTTTGTTTTGAGCATGGTGATCCCGATCAGTACATTGGTCCCTGCAGCGAATGGGTCCCTGTCCGCGGCCCCCACGGTCGAAAAGACCGCGGCGACCATGACGTCCAATGCTCGGACGGACGTCCATCCGAGTGCCGGGGGAGGCCCTCACCCGGGCACCCTCGAAATCTATGAAGTTGCTCCGCAGGGTCAGACGAGCGAAGACCCTGCCGTAGCTTATGATACCGTGAGCTACGAACCGATCATCAACGTCTACCAGAGCCTGGTCGCCTACAATGGCTCGAGCTCCGGGAACTTCGTGCCCGAGCTGTCGACCTGCGTTCCGGGACTCGCGAACGGGGCCCAGTCGACCCCGTCCGTCTCCTGCCAGGGCGTCTACGGCAACAGCCTGATCGTGAACAGCTCGAGCGGCGGACCGGAGTACTTCACCTACCCGATCGACCCGGCGGCCCACTTCTACGACCCGGCGACCGGAGTGAGCTGGCCGGTCTATCCGTCCGACGTGATGTTCGCCCTCTCCCGGACGATGGGGTTCGCCGACCTTCCCGGGCCCGCGGTGCTCAACGGGTGGATCCAGACCCAGGCACTCACCCCATTCGGGAACGTGAGCTGGGACAGCGGTATTCACTATCCGTTCAACAACACGCCGCAGCACGTCCTCAGCTCGATGCTGATCAACGACAGCACCTACTGTCCAGCGTCGGCGCTGGCGGCGAACGGATGCGTCACCTTCAACGCGAGCGGCGAGGGAGTGACCTGGCCGTTCTTCAACGAGCTAATCGCCGACACGCTGGGCGGCGCCATCGTACCGTGTGGATGGTACACCGCTCAGGGAGCCACCGTTCCCGGCTTCACCGGCTCTAAGGTCGCGGCCGGGGACGGCCCGTGTCTCCTCCCTGGCGGCGCGACCAACACCAGCCAGACGGCGTTCACGAACTTCCTCGCGACCGAGCCCTACAAAGCCTGGGACTCGTTCGAGGAACTCGCGCTGAACCACCCGGCCGTCCAGCCGGCCGTTCAGTGGAACCTGGTCGGCTCGGGCCCGTACTACATCGCACCGGGGGACGACGTCCCGGCCGTGGGTTACACGCTTCAGGCGAACCCGGCCTACCACCAGCCGACCGGCTGTGTCGGTGTCGGGGGCGGATGTGAGCCGGCCGTCGGCTCCTACATGTCGAAGGTGGCGGTCCTCTACGAGTCCGACGACGTCGAAGGGATCCAGCAGTACATCGCGGGCCAAGCGGACTATTCGTGGATTCTGCCGCCCGAGACCGCGACCATGCTCCAGCTGGCCTCCGAAGGAAAGATCGGAATCCTGTACGCCCCGACCATCTCGGAGTTCTTCCTGCCCTACGACCTCCACTTCAACATGACGGGCGCGATGGCCCTCGGGACCGACCACGGCAACCTGAACGTCCCGGTCGACTTCTTCGCGTCCAACACCGTGCGCAACTTCCTCAACCGCGCTTGGCCGTACACCACGATCAACGACACGCTCTGGACGACGGACGGGGTCTCGTACGGGTTCAACTTCGGCGGCTCGATCCCGGACGGGATGGGTACCTACTACCCGACCAACATCTCGTGGCCCTACACCGGTGGTGACCCCGACAGCAACACATCGGTCGGGAGCGCCAACTGGTGGTGGACCGAGGGGACGACCCCGGGCAACCCCTACTACGACCCGGAGCTCGCAGCGTGCACGCCGACCTCCCCGTGTAAGTTCCCGCTGATCGGGCAGCTCGCCTTCCCGACGCTCGACAGCGCGATCCAGCTCTGGATCGCGTCGGTGGAGGGAATCACGCACAACGCGCTGCAGCCGTTCTCCTTCGACCTGTCGTTCCCCGACCTCGTGGAGTACAGCGGGATGGCGCCGGGCGACAACCCGATGCCGTTCTACAACCTCGCGTGGATCGCCGACTATCCGGACCCGACCGACTACCTAGCGGCGATGTACTACGCGAACGGGACGTACACGCTCGGAGATGCCAACTACCAGACTCTCGAGATGAACGCCACGTACAACGCGACCGACTGCGGTCACTACTCCAACACCTGGGCGGACCTCGTCTACTGGGCGAACTTCCCGACCTCCAACGGCAGCGGCCCGACCCTCCCCGTCTCGTGCCAGGGACCGGCGTACGGCGAGATGCTGCACTGGATGGGGGTCGCGGCGTCGCTCCCGGTGGGCGACTACCGTAAGCTCATCTACAACGAGGTCGAGCACATCGAGAACCAGCTCGGCTTCTACCTATGGATGTACCAGTCCAACCTGGTCGACACGTATGCGAAGTGGATCAACCCGTCCTCGATCAACGTCAACGTGATGATCGGAGGCGGCCAGGACCAGACGTGGTATCTCTGGAGCTACATGAGCGCGGTGACGAGTGTGACGTTCTCCGAGACCGGGCTCGCGTCGGGGACCACCTGGTCCGTGAACTACGCGGGCACGACCTACACGAACACCTCGAGTTCGATCGTCGTCCCGTACCAGACCAACGGAACCTACTCCTACGAGATCGGCTACGTCCCCGGCTACACGATCACCTCGGGTCCGACCAACGGCTCGGTCCATGTGGTCGTTCCGACGGCCTCCACGGTCTCGGTGACCTTCACGGCGTTCACGGGCGGAGCCGCAGTGAACTTCCAGGAGGTCGGTCTCAAGTCCGGGACTCCGTGGACGGTCATCGTCACCGGAGTGGGTGCGATCACGGCCAACGCGACGTTGGCGAGCTTCACGCTGCCGACGTCGGGTAGTCCGTACACCTACGTGGTCGCGACCGCGGTCGGGTACACGGTCGCTCCGGCGACCGGCACCGCGGCGACGGGCACGACCACGATGATCGTCTTCACCGGCGTTCTCGTGGCGACCTTCCCGTTGACCATCGTGTCGTATGGGTTGGAGGGCGCGAGCTGGACGGCGACCGTCAACGGCTACACCAACAGCTCGGCGGGCTCGATCGTCTTCTGGGAGCCGAACGGGTCGTACCCGATCGTCGTCTCGAGCACCACCACGCTCACGCCCGAGCTCCAGGCCAACCCGGTCGTGGTGAACGGCGCGGGATTGACCATCTGGGTCTCGTGGGTGGTGGCCGTGGTCCCGCAGACCTACGCGGTGACGTTCACCGCGTCGGCGGGCTTCACCGGCGCCTGGTCGGTGAGCTTCAACGGCGTGACGAACTCGTCCGCGACGGGGGCGGCGATCGGCTTCGTGGCGAAGAACGGGACGTTCACCTACGCGGTGACGGTGCCGAGCGGGATGGTGGCGACCCCGGCCGGTGGGCAGGGGCTCGTCAACGGAGCGGCGGTGGCCGTCTCGATCGGGGTGTCGACCTCG
>DASPQC010000075.1:0-38554 GCA_035625165.1 Thermoplasmata archaeon
CATCCACGCCCGAGGGCTCAATGGGTCGAACATTCAGAAGGAGGTCGTCCAGCACTTCGGCGACGTCGACCGCGCCTTCGCCGAGGCGACGTTCACGACACGGGTGCGGGGGACGTTCGCCGGGGTGACGCACGCGTTCACGGAACCGCTCGTGACGATCGCTGAGGCGACCCCGGACGGCCGACTCACGGTCTGGAGCGCGACCCAGGTTCCCCACTACCTTCACCGAGCGCTCTCCGAGGTTCTCGGGCTTCCGATGCACCGCATCCGGGTGATCAAGCCCGAGGTGGGCGGCGGATTCGGCGGAAAGTCGGACCCTCTCCCCCACGAGATCGTCTGCGCCGCACTCGCGCTCGAGACCGGGCGGCCGGTCAAGGTGCTGTTCGACCGCGAGGAGGTCTTCTTCACGAACCACGGTCGCCACCCCACCCAGAACGACGTTCGCATCGCGCTCGGGAAGGACGGCGAGATTCTCGCCTACGACATCGAGGCGCTGATCGACGGGGGCGCCTGGAGTTCCTTCGGCACCGTCACCACCTACTACAACGGGGTCCTCGCGATGGGACCGTACCAGGTCCCCAACTTCCGCTACCGCGGGCGACGGGTCTACACGACCAAGCCCCCCTCCGGCGCGATGCGCGCGCACGGTGGGACGAACATCCGCTTCTCGGTCGAGGTCGCGTTGGACCAGCTCGCGGAGCAGACGGGCATCGACCCGTTCGAGCTACGGCTCCGCAACGCGCTCCCTCCCCACTCCACCACCGTGAACCAGTTCCGCATCACGTCGACGTCGTTCCGGGCGTGCCTCGCCGCCGCCCGGCGGGCGAGCGGATGGGACGAGAAGTTCCGCCGCCTGCCCTACGGCCACGGGGTCGGACTCGGCTGCGGCTTCTACATCTCGGGGTCGAACAGCCCGATCCACTTCACGCCGAAGATGCCCCAGTCGACCGTCCACTTGAAGGTCGACATGGACGGCGGCATCGCCGTCCACTCGATGCAGGCCGACATCGGCCAGGGCTCGAACACGTTGCTCGCGGCGATCGTCGCGGAGGTCCTCGGCGTCGACCTGGAGCGGGTTCACGTCCAGCGGGTCGATTCGGACGTGAGTCCCGTCGACCTGGGCTCCTACTCGAGTCGCGTGACGTTCATGATGGGGAACGCCGCCCGCGAGGCCGCGGAGCAGCTCCAACGTATTCTCCTTCAGGCGGCGGGGGAGCTGCTCGGGGTCACGGCGGCAGAGCTCGAGGTCGCCCACGAGCGTTACCAAGTGCGCGGTCGCCCCGAGCAGGGGGTCCCGTTCATGGAGGCCCTCCACCGTGCGATGGAGGACCGCGGCGCCCTGACCACCTCAGGCAACTACCGTTCGCAGCCGATGGGCGGCAACTTCAAGGGGGCCCGTGCGGGCACGGCGCCGGCCTACTCCTTCGCCGCCTACGTGGCCGAGGTCGACGTCGACCCCGAGACCGGAGAGTACCGCGTGCCGAACGTCTGGGCCGCGTTCGACTGCGGACGCCCGCTCAACCGTCTCGCCGTCGAGGGTCAGATCGAAGGGTCGATCCACATGGGCCTCGGCCAAGTGATGGGAGAGTCGATGAACTATCGCGGCGCGCGGCTGTTCAACCCCTCCCTCCTCGACTACAAGATCCCGGTGCCGTCCCAGATGCCGAGGGTCGAGATCCTCCTGGTCGGCGAGGACGACCCCGAAGGGCCGTTCGGGGCGAAGGAGGCCGGCGAAGGGCCTCTCATCGCGACCCTTCCGGCCGTCGCGAACGCGCTTTATGATGCCGTGGGCGTGCGGTTCACCGAACTTCCGATCACTCCGGACCGTGTCCTCCGCGGCCTCGACCTCCGCGCGAAGGAGGGCCGGGTCTGGAAGGGGAGCTAGCGATGCACTTGGACCCGTTCGAGCTTCTCCGCCCCACCTCGGTCGACGAGGCGACCCGGCTCGCCTCCGAGCATGCGGGGCGGTTCGACTTCATCGCCGGGGGCACCGACCTCCTTCCGAACTACAAGATGCATCTCAACGTCCGTCCGGTCCTCATCTCCCTCGAGGACGTCGCCGAGCTGCGCGGCCGCACGCTCGAGCGGGTCGGGGCGATGGAACGGCTCGCCGACCTCGAGCGCGACCGGGCCCTTCGGACGGCCTATCCCGTGCTCGACGACGCGGTCGGTTCGGTCGCGACGCCGCTCGTGCGCGCGAGCGGCACCGTCGGCGGCAACCTCCTGGTCGAGACCCGCTGTTTCTTCTTCAACCAGAGCCTGTTCTGGCGGTCGAGCCTCGGCTATTGCCTCAAGGCCGACGGCGACCGCTGCCACGTCGTCCCGCAGAAGGAACGCTGCTACGCGACCTTCTCGGGCGACCTTGCCCCCGCCCTGATGGTGCTGGACGCCGAGGTGGAGGTCGCGGGCCCGTCGGGTCGCCGTCGCTTCCCGTTGGGCGAACTCTACGACGCGGGGGGCGACGGGATCCGTCGGGTGAAGCTGGCCCCCGGCGAGCTCGTCGTCGCGGTCCACCTCCCGGCCTCCGCGCGCGGTCTCAAAGGGCGGTACAAGAAGCTCCGGGTCCGCCCGTCCTACGATTTCCCGGAGCTCGGGGTCGCGGTGGCGGGACGCTGGGACGGCGGAAGGGTCGGGGCCCTTCGGCTCGCGCTCGGGGGCGTCGAGACCTACCCCCGGCGGTTCGACGACCTGACCGAGGCGCTGGTGGGGAGCCACCTCTCGGAGGAGCGGGCGCGTTCGCTCGCCGAGGAGGTGACCCGCCGGGTGCGCCCGGTCCACAACACGTTCCTCCTGCCCGACTACCGCCGGCGGATGGTCGGCGTCTACGTCCGCCGGGCGCTGACCGAGGCGCGGGAGGGGGTAGCGGCATGACCGGTAAACCGTTCGAGTTCGAGATGCTCCGGATCGACGAGCTGAGGTCGCACGAGGAGATCGACCCCGAGACCGTACCGGCCCTCGCTGAGGAGATCCGCCGGTCGGGCGTCTTCTACAACCCGATCTGGGTGGCGCGAGGGTCGCTCGTCATCCTGAACGGGCACCACCGCGTCGCGGCGTTGCGGCGACTCGGCGCCGTCCGGGTCCCGGCGTGGGTGTTCGACTACCATGGCCCCACGCTCCTCCTCCATCGCTGGGCCCCGGGTCCGCCGATCTCGAAGGGCGAGGTCGAACGGCGGGGGCGCGAAGGGCGCCTCTTTCCCCCGAAGACGACCAAGCACGTGCTGACGGTTGAGCTGCCCGAGAAGCTCACGCCCCTCTCGGAGCTCTTGAGCCCGGCGCCGACCGCACGGGCTCACCGACGAGCGTCCGGCTCCTCCCGCTCCCCGGCGGCCGGGGCCTCGCGCTCGGGGTAGGGCAGCGGCAGCGCCCCCTCCGCGAAGCGGCGGATGACCGCCGCCAGGAGACCGACCTCGACCGGATGCAGCCGGGCTCGCAGGGTGTCGGGCGTGTCGCCCGCGAGCACCGGCACCCGCTCCTGCGCGAGGGTCGGTCCGCGGTCGACGTCGGCCGTGACGAGATGGACGGTCGCGCCGCTCTCCCGGTCGCCGGCGGCCAGGACCGCTTCGTGCACGTGGTGGCCGTACATCCCCGCGCCGCCGTAGCGGGGCAGGAGCGCAGGGTGGATGTTGATCGCGCGGCCCTTCCAGCGCTCGACCCAGGACGTCGGGAGGATCGTGAGGAATCCCGCGAGGACCACCAGCTCGACGCCCTTCGATTCCAGTTCGGCGGTGACGCGGCGCGACCAGTCGTCCGGGTCGACCCCGCGCGAGGGGAGGACGACCGTCGGGAGGCCCCGCCGCCGGGCCCGTTCGATCGCAAAGGCGTGGGGTCGGTCGGCCACCACGAGGGCGATCCGCGCGGGGAGATGCTCGCCCATCACCAGCTCGGCGAGCGCGTCCAGGGTCGTCCCCTCGCCCGAAACGAACACCGCGATCGTCAGGCGGCGCGACATGCCCCGTCGAGGGCCGGGGACTAGAATAGCGTGGCGGAAGTGAAACGGAACGCCTTCGCACGGAGCGACGGTACGGTCGCCGCATCGGTCCCCCGTTCGTCGGCGTAGATCCGCCGTTCGCGGCCGAGCCCCTCGATGCCGCGAAGGAGGGTGAGCAGGCTCTCGGTGAACCGGAGGTTGCGGACCGGCTCGGCGACCTCTCCGTTCCGAATGCGGTAGGTTCCGTCCCGCGTCATCCCCGTGAGGACACCGCGACCGGGGTCGACCACGCGGACGTAGTGGAACCGTGTGACCAGCAGTCCGTGGCGAAGTTCGCGCACGAGTTCGTCGGCCGATTCCTCTCCTGCGCGAAGCAAGAGGTGCGAGGGCACTGGACCCCATTCCCCCCACGGTGCCTCGGGCGGCAGCGCGTGACCGGTGCGCGGGCGCTCCAGCCGGACCGAGGTCAGAAGGTCGGTCACCGCCGGCCCGGCGACCCCTTGCGAGATGAGCGCCGTTCGCCGGGTGCGGGTTCCCTCGTTGTCGACCGCCCGCGGGATCGACTGACGGGAACGAGCATCGTCGACGAGTTCCACCCGGCTCGGCGCAACGCGCCGCCCCCGGTGCGACCGCAAACAGCTCCACCCCTCGACCTCGGCATGTCCACCGAAGCCCAGGTGGCCGAGAAAGACCATCGCTTCGGCGACCGCCGGCCCGGCGAGCACGACCGGGTAGACGCCCGGCTTCACCGTCCGGGGCGGGCTCTTCGGGACGCGCTCCGCCGCCTCGTGGCCGAGGCGCTCGGGGAACAGTCGCGCGGCGTCCCAATGGGCGCCTTCCGACCAACCGGACACGGGGGGCTCCAGCTCCGGCCGCTCGACCAGCACGCTCGCCTGAGCGGCGGAGGTACGGCTGGAACGGTCGAGACCCGCGGTGTTGAGGATTCGCGTTTCGTCCCAGCCGACGTTGACCACGCCGGCCACGCGGGCGCCGGGCGCGCGCTCCTGCGCGGCGGTGAGGACCCGCTCGGCGAGCCGGGTGACCTCCTCGGGACGGAGGGCCGCCGTCGACCGGGAGAACGCGACCGGCTCGACGTTCTCGTGGTCGGCCGGGAACCCGCGGAATCCCTTCTCGACCGGCGCGTAGCGGGCGAGGGCATCGGCGACGCGGGCGACCTCCCGAAGACCGGCGGGGGTGAGGTCGACCGACGTAGCGATCCCGATCCGCCCCTCGCGAGCGACGCGGAAGGAGACATGGTGGGTGCGTTCAAAGTGCGGCTGATGAATCTCCCCGTTCGCGAACCGGATGGTCGTCCAAACGGACGAGGCGAACCGGGCGTCCGCGCTCGCGCCGGGAGTCAACGCGCCGGTGGCCCGGTCGAAGAGCCCCGCGGCCGACTCCGACACCACCGCTAGCCACCCCGCACCTGAACGTCCCTAAAGCGACCGACCGGAGCGCCGTGACTGACCCGAGCGACCTGGCCGGGTTGGCCCTTCCCGCAGTTGGGCACTCCCCAGAGGTGCCAGGTCGCCGGTCCCCCGACCGCGTCCAGGGACCCCCAGAACTCCGGCGTCATGCCCGAGTAGATCGGGTTGCGGACGAGCGGCCCGAGCTCCCCGCGGACGATTCGCCGGCCGACCTCGGTCCCGAACTGGAAGTTGAGGCGTTTGTCGTCGATCGACCAGGAGCGGTTCGTCTCCATGTAGACGCCGGACGGAATCCCCTCGATGAGCTCCTCGAATGAGAGGTCCCCCGGGGCGAGGTCGACGTTCGTCATTCGGATGAGCGGGGCGCGGAGCGCGCTCGAGGCCCTCGCCGTCCCCGCCGACACCGGTCGCCCGAGCCGTGCGGCCCACTCACGGCTCGAGAGCACACCGACCAGCGTGCCCCGCGTGACGATCGGAACCCGCTGGGCCTCGATGCCCTCGTCATCCCAGCCGAACGTCCCGAGCCCGCCGGGCTCGGTCGCGTCGGCGGTGACGTTCATGAGGTCGCTCCCGTACCGGAGGCTCCCGACCCCGTCGGCCGGAACCCAGCTTGTGCCGGCGTAACCGGCTTCGGAGCCAAAGATGCGGTCGAGCTCGACCGCGTGGCCCACGCTCTCGTGGACCTGGAGGGCGAGCTGGTCGGAGCCGAGGACGAGCGTCGTCCGCTCTTCGGGACAGCTGGGGGCGGTGAGGAGGGCGACCGCCTCCCGGCCGACCGCCTCCGCCTTCTCGGCGAGCCGAAGCCCCTCGATGAATTCAAAACCGGCCTGCCGGAAGTCCCCCCCGAACGACGTCGGAGTGCTGCGCCGCTGAACGTTCGAGCCCTCGACCGCGGTCGCGCTGATGCCGGCCCCGACGTGGACGATGCGGGAGCGGTACGACCGACCCTCGGTCGAGCGGAACCACTTCACCTCCTCCCACGCCTGGAAGGAGGCGGAACCGCTCTTCACCTCGGGGCCTACGTGCAAGCGCCGCTCGGCGTCGCTGAGGAACTGAACGATCTCCTCCCGAGGAACTTCGAACGGGTCGCGGCGTACCGGGGAAGTGTACCGACCCTCCCTGGGGCCGTTGCCTCCGGCGATCCGCAGTGGGGCGCGCTCCCTTCGACCCGCCGCCCGAGCGAGACTGACCGCGGCCCGCGCCGTCGCGCGGGCGGAGCTTTGGGTGAGCTCCGTCGTCGCCGCGAACCCCCAAGCGCGGTCGGTCCGCACCCGGACTCCCAGGCCGCGACCGACGCTCTCCGTGAGTGCGCTCGCCCGGCCGTCCCGGACGGCGAGGTGGAGGAATCGCTGGGGGGCGATGACCCGCACGTCGGCGTACGCCACCGGGGCCGATTCGGCGGCACCGAGCGCGACGCGGATCAGATCCTCCAAGGGAACCCTCGGTCGTGTCTCCTACGGCACGGGGAGGAAAAAGTCTCCCCGGGGTCGTTGCCGGCCCCTACAGCATCACCCGGAGGTTGAGCTTCTCGGTGAGCTCCTTGTACCGGTTGCGGATGGTGACCTCGGTGACTCCGGCCACCTCGGCGACCTCGCGCTGGGTCCGGCGCTCGGCGCACTGGACGCTGGCGATGTAGATCGCCGCGGCCGCGACCCCCGTGGGGCCACGCCCGCTCGTGAGCTCCCGTTCGGTCGCTTCCTTCAGGATCTCGTTCGCGCGGGTCTGGATCTCGCCTTTGAGCTTGAGCTCGGAACAGAACCGCTGGATGTAGTCCTGCGGCCGGGTCGGCATCAGGCGGAGGTGGAGCTCGCGGGTCATGAACCGGTAGGTCCGCCCGATCTCCTTGCGGCCGATGCGCGACTTGGAGGCGATCTCGTCCAGCGTCCGCGGGACGTTGCACTGCCGGCAGCTCCCGTAGAGGGAAGCGGCGACCACGCCCTCGATCGAGCGGCCCCGGATGAGGTTGCGGTTGACCGCCTTACGGTAGATCATCGCCGCGGTCTCGCGGACGTTGCGGGGAAGCGACATCCCGCTCGCGATGCGGTCGAGCTCGGCGAGGGCGAACGCGAGGTTCCGTTCGGTCGCGTTCGAAACCCGGATGCGGCGTTGCCACTTGCGGAGCCGGTAGAGCTGAGCGCGGTTCCGGGTCGGGATCGACTTGCCATACGGGTCGCGGTTCTTCCAGCCGATCTCGGTGGAGAGCCCCTTGTCGTGGATCGTGAGGGTAGTCGGCGCCCCCGTGCGGGCCCGCTTCTCGCCTTGCTCGGCGTCGAAGGCGCGCCAGTCCGGGCCCTGGTCGATCATCGACTCCTCGAGCACGAGGCCGCATTCATCGCACACGAGCTCGCCCTTCTCGTAGTCCCGGGTCAGGTGGTTTGACCCGCAGCTCGTGCACCGGGTCGGGACGGCGAGGTCCTCCGGTCGCGCCGCTGGTTTCTCCTCGTTCGCCGGCGCTCCGCCATCCTGTACCGGTTCGGTTCCTTTCATTCGCGCACCATCGTCGCGCCGAGGAGCGCGACCCCCTCCGCCGGGGTGGGCGGACGTCGCGGGCGGACGCTGACGTACGGGCGAGCGACCGGACCGAACACCCGGACGATGCGGCCGCGGACTCCCGTCTTCGGTTCCACGACCGGCGTGCCCTCGGGGACGACCTCCTCCCCGGGGGAGCGCACCGTCAGAAATCCGGACGGCGTCAGGGCGAGCACCGTGCCGACGTCGCGTCTGGTCATTCGGGCGTCGACTCGCGACAAGTGGTATAAACGATTTGCGATACCTATTAAAGGATTACGGCCGCGGACGCGCGCGTCCCCGCGCTCTCCCGGACGCCGAAGAATCGGCCCCGGGAGCTGGAGCCTCCTCGTCCTCGGATTCCGGTGGGATGTACGGGACGTAGGTGGGGCGACCGGTTATACGTCGCCGGGGTTCCTCCTCGCCTTCGGGTTCCCGGCCCGGGGGCGAGGTCGGCGCTTCCTCTTCGTCAGCGCCGAGCTCTGGCGGAGCGACGGCCGGCGCCACGGGGCTCGCGAGCGGCGGGCCGGCCGAGGCGAGCTTCTTTTCCTTCGTCAGGCGGTCGACCTCGAGCCAGAGTGCCTCGATCTCTTCCTCGGGCGTGCCGTACCGACGGTCTTCGCTGAGGGCCGCTCGGACCTGGGTCATGAGGCGAGCGGCGCTGCTCGCGTCCCGGGCCTTCGCCTTGATCCGCTGGAGACGTCGGGCGAGGTTCCTCGCTTCGAGCAGGATCTCCGCCTCTTCTTGCGGAGAGAGCTCGGGCATCGCCGGAGCCCGCGGGATGCGGGCGACCGACCGCCGCGTCTCCACGAGCCGTTGCGCTGCGGTCGGGAGGTTCTGGTCCTGGATCGACTGGATGAGACGGGAGAACGAGATCGCTGCCTCGCTCACGTCCTCTCCGCGGTCCCGCGCCTTGCGGATCGAGACGGCGAGCTTCTGGGCCTCCTGGACGCAGAACTTCGGGACCGCGTCATTGAGGACCGCGAGCGCGAGCGACGCGCTCGCCGCGGCCTTCTGGAGAGATCCCGAGCTGAGCGGCTCGGTGCTGAGCCGCACGCGGGCGTTGCCGACCCGCGCGTCCAGGTGGGCGACATCGACCCCGATGGTGGAGGCGATGGCCCGCAACTCGTCCGCGCGTCGCAGCAGCTCTCGAACCCACGTCCAGTCCTGACGGACTCGGCGGATGAGCGCCTCCGCTCGCTTGACGATCTGTTCGGCGGTATCTGGCGAAGTGGCGAGCCCCTCCTCGAACGCCTGCTGGATCTGCGGAGTCGGAAACGGCAGTCCTTCGCTCTCCAGCACCTTTCCCTGCTCGGTCACCAGGCCGAGCCGTTGGCGGAGCGCCGCGACCGCAGGTGCGTCGGTGGCGCTCATGGTCTACCGGGGCTCCTCGTAAGCGAGGGTGCGCATGAGACGGCTCAGCGTCAGGTCGGCCTGGTCGAGCTCCCGCGCCCGCAAGTGCTCGGTCGCCTCCCGAATCTGGACAGCCGCCTCCCGCGCGGAGTCGCTCTCGGGCGGCAGGGTGCGGATCCGTGCCGCGAGGCTCCTCGCTTTCCGCAGGAGCCGGTCGAGGGTCTCCTCCTCGGTCTCGGCCAGCCCGGCGGCGGGCGGAGGGGCGCGACCGGCGGTCGCGGCGGCCTCCTTCTCGAGCTCTTCGAGCTGCCTCCTCAGCTCGCGCACGCTCTGGACGGCCTCGCTCAACCGTCCCTTCTTGAGGTGGCGGGTCGCTTCCACATGGAGCCGACGCGCGGCGGCGCTGGGCGGATGGTCCTCCGGATACTGGTCGAGCTTTTTCTCGTGAGCCGCGAGCTCCTCCTCGAGCGACGCGGGGATGGCCTCGTGGAGGAGCATCAGGGTCTGTGCGGCCTCCTGGGCCAGCGAGTCGAGGAGCTCTTCGGTCAGGTCGGGGGCGGAGAGCTTCTCGCGAATCGCCTCCAGCTCGCTCGAGATCTCCCCGAGCGGGATCCCGAGCTCGGAGGCCTCGCTGCGCAGCCCTTCGATCTGGCTGAGAAGCCCCTGGAGCCCCTTCCAATCGGACTCGAATCGGGAGAGGCGTCGTTCGACCTCGACCAGCCGAAGGCTCGCCTCTTCCCGCTCACCCCCCTCGACCGCGTCGTGGAACCGGTCGATGTCGGCGCTGATCGCGAACCGGACGCCGGCCTTCTGCAGCGCGACCCGCCGGTCCTCGAGCGCCTTCAGCCGGCGGGCGAGGACCTCGTCGGTCTCCCGTTCAAGCCGCTGCTGGGCCGATCGGAGGATGTCGAGCGCTTGGGCGGCGCGTCCCTCGGCCTCGCTGAGCGCGGCCTCGCGCAGCTCGTTCGTGACGTCGGGGGCGACCCGGCCGAGCTCGCTCAGCACCTGCATCTTCGAGAGGAGCGAGCGGCTGATGGTCGCGTTGAGTTCGGCCTCCGGCGACGGGGCGGCGGGGGGCGGGGGCCCCTTCATTGGGCCCGCCTCCGGAGGGGAGGCTGCGGGCACGGATTCGTCGCTCGCCGGCAGGTCGAGGGAGCGAAGTCCTTCGATGGCGAGCCCGGTGGGGAACCCGCACACGGAGCAATGAGCTGCCGTCTGAGCGATGGGTTGCTCGCAAATCGGACAACTGGACGGCACGTTAGGGCTCCAGTACAGACGGAGAGACGGCGGTTCGGCCCTTAACCTCTTTTACCGGGCCGGGACGGTGTCGGACTCCGTCTCGCAGAGTTATCCGCCAGAGAACGTGGGCACCACGACCAGCGTGACCGGCCGTTCGAGCGGGGTGTCGAGCGGGACCGGGGTACCTTCCACCAGCACCGCGCTGCCCTCCGCCCGCTGACCGAACTCCCGCAGGAGCGATCGGACCGGCGTCCCGACCGGGACCGTACGACGATGCCGGACGACCGCCTCGGCTCTCGTCAGCTCGATCGTCACCCGGACCCGCGAGGGAGAGGCGCTGAGGGGGAGACTTTCCGGCGGGCGGGTCTCAGCCCGGTCGCCCTTTGAACTCCCGCGATGCATACGCATCACCAGATCTCGAATCTGGCGCCTTGGCCGAGCTAGGCTACCTCAGCACCCGTCGGGGGGGAGTTCCCTCCACCTATAGCCCTTTTCCGGTGCCGAACGATGAGAACCCTTCTCGAACGAGGCTCGCCCACTCGCACCTCATTGGTCTCCGGGTGGAATGAATTCGCGTGACCGCGTCGCGCGGCTGCTCACAATGATGCCCACCTCGAGGTTCACCGCGCGAGCTCGTAGGAACAGAATCCTTCGCGCCCGAGCCGCGTGCGCGTTCCCGCCGGGGTCCGTCGCCTACCGGCTCTTGGTGCCCGGCATGCCGACCGCGGCCTTGAGCCGGGTGATGGCCTCTACCGGGTACGGGTCGACATGTC
Source organism: Thermoplasmata archaeon (assembly GCA_035625165.1). Classification (GTDB taxonomy): domain Archaea; phylum Thermoplasmatota; class Thermoplasmata; order Lutacidiplasmatales; family UBA184; genus Lutacidiplasma. Next base: position 11,229 of record DASPQC010000075.1, read on the forward strand.
GTCGATCCGCGAGGAAGAGGCTCACGTGGTCGCCGAGCGCGATCCCGCCGATCAGCGCCTCGAGCCGGTCGTCGGAGTCGAGGATCACCCGCTCGGAACGGACGCTCCGCTCGGAGAGCAACCGCTCGAGGTACCGCAGGCTCTTGCGGGTCGCGGGGGATTCGCCGGACCATTCAAGGAGGAGCACGGCCGCACGCGCCGCGTCGCGGGAGCCGGTCGCGTCCCAGCCCACGAGCGCGTTGTGGAACAGCTCCGGCACCTCGTCGAACACGGCAAGGCGCTTCGCGTTCTCCTCGATCTGGGTCTTCCAGCGCCGAGCGAGGGCGAGGAAGGCACTCTCCGCGTAGACGAACGGGATTCGGTCGCCGATCGACTGAGCGAGGAGGGCGGCGGGGCCTCGGGACCGGGAGTAGGAGCCGATGCGCGCGCGGGTCCGGTCGGCGATCCGTGCGATGCGAGCATCGTTCGACTCCGGGAAGAGGGGGTCGAGGAGGCCGAGGATTCCACCAAGCAAGTGCCCGACCGCGGAGCGCGGCGGCATGCCGGGGGGCACGGGCAGGACGGGCACGTCGTCCTCGGCCGCCCTCTCGGCGAGGAGGCCGCCCGAGGAGATGACGGTCCGCCCGGCGCCGGCCCTTCCCGCCTGGTCGTAGGCCTTGAGGGTCTCCCAGGTGTTGCCGGAGTAGCTCACGAGGACGACCCGCGCCTTCGCGTCGACCGACCTCGGGAGGTCGGGGGAGCGGACGACCACCAGGCTCGCCGAGCTCTCCGCGTCAACCACGCCGCGGGCGAGGTCGGCCGCGATGCCGGAGCCGCCCATCCCTACGGCGTAGACGCGGGTGGCCCGGCCGTCCGTGGGGAGCGCGATCTCGCGGCCGGCGCGGAACCCCTCGATGAGCCCGGTCGGGAGGCTGGCAGCGAGCGCCCGCATTCGGGTGGGGCCTTCGGGAAGCGGTCGCGCCATGTCGGTGCCGGCGGACGGTCACCGAGTATAGCCCTTACGGGCCCACGCGCGAGTGCAGACAAAGTTGATGAAGCTCGGGGCGCCATCCTTCGACCGGAGCGGTGAAGTCCCACGCTCCGGGGGAGTCTCGAGTGCCCGAGGAGAGCCAGCGCACCCGGCCCGTGGAGGGTCGCGTGTCGACCGGCAACCCGGGGCTGGACGCGATGCTCGAGGGAGGGCTCGTGGCCCGACGCCCCTACCTCATCGTCGGCGCCTCCGGTACCGGCAAGACGACGCTTGCGCTCCAGTTCTTGTGCGAGGGCGTTCGTCGAGGGGAACGAGCCCTGCTGGTCACGCTCGAGGAACCCCCGAACGAGACCCGGATCAACCACCGAGCACTGCAACCCGCGCTCGACAGCGTCGACGTCTTCGACGCGATCCCCGACATCATGCGGTACGAGCGGGCTCCGTTCAAGGACATCGCGGCAGTCCGCTCCGCGGTCCCGTTCCGATCGGTGTCGAGCGAGATCCGGAGGACCCCGGAGCTCACGAGCGTCGAGGTCACCATCACGGCGCTCGAGCAGATGTTGCGAACGGAGGTGCTTCGGCGGAACTACACCCGGGTCGTGATCGACTCGCTGACGGCGCTCCAGTACTTCTGCATGAAAGGATTCGACCCGGTCGCCGGGGCGCAGACGTTCCTCCGGTTTCTATCGGACCTCCAGGTCACGACCCTCCTTACCGTGGAGTCGCCGCTCGAGGACATGGACACCCCCGAGCGGATGCTCGCCCGCGGGGAGATCCGCCTCTTCCGCTGGGAACTCGAGGGGATGACGGTCCGCGCCGTCGGCGTCGAGAAGTTCCGCGGGAGTTCGCACGACGTTCGTCTCCACCCGTACCGGATCGGGCCGCGGGGGATCGATGTCAACCTCGACGTTACCATCTCTCGGGACACGCGTCAGATTATCGAGGCGATCGTCCCGATCGTCGAGGTACGCCCACCGGCGCCCGTGCCGGTCGAGGTGACCTCGGTCCTCGACCCGCTCTCGGAGGAGATCCGGGACCTGATCGCGGCGGGAGCGGACGTCTCGCCCGTGCGGACCGAGGTCGAGGCCGCGCTCGGCGGTGCCGTCTCGGGAGTGCTGGACGACGCACGGAGTCATCTCACGCGGGCGACGGCCCTTACGGTGGGGCTCGCCACCTCGCTCCTCTCCGCCTCGACCGCCGGGCGCCCCGACCGACGAGACTCGCGAGAAGCACTTCGTCGGATCCGTGAGCGCTCGGAGACCGCTCGCGCCGGGGTCGCTCCCACCGAGTTGCCGGACCCGGTGACCCTGGAAGGTCAGTTGCGGCGACTTCTCGGGATCTTCGAGAGCATGCCACCGCCGACGGCTGCGGCGCCGGCTCCGCCGGTCGCTCCCCCTCCGGCCGTACCGCCCTCTCCGCCACCGGCCGTAGCCGTTCCCCCGCCTGTGGCCGCGCCCGAAACCGTGCCGAAGGAACCCGAATCGCCTCCCCCGCTTCCCGCGATGGTGACGATACCCTCGTCGGCGCCCGTCGCTCACAAGGCCGACCGCGCGCCGTCGCGCGCCCCGCGAGTGACCTCACCGGTCCCTGCGGCTCCCGAGGGCCCACCTCCGTCGCCGTCTCGAGAAGCGGCGATGTCCCCGCCCGCCACGACCACTGCTCCCACGCCCGAGCCTTCCGCCCGTCCGCTCCATCCAACACCGCCAGCCCCGCCGGTACCGGCGAGCGTCGTCGAGGCTCCCATTGCGGAGAAACCCGCAGTTCCGGCGAAGCGCCGTCGCGCGGCGGCCCCACGGAAGAAGGTGGCGAAGTCCCCTCCGGTGACCGTGCCACCGGTCGAGCCCGCCCCCGCGGCGACGCCCGCGGTGGCGCCCGCGGAAGTGGGCGTATCCGCTCCGGCACCGCCGACCACCCCGGAAGCGACCCCCGCGGCCAAGCCGAAACGGCGGGTCACGCGGAGGCGAAGGGCGCCCCCGGTGGTTTCCACCACCGTGGTTCCAGCACCGGTCCCGGCCCCGGAGGCTCCGCCGGCGAGCTCCGACCCGCCGCCCCCTGCTGAAAACAGCGGACCGGGGGTGCAAGGATGAGCTGGGTCGACCCGCTTCCGCAGCAGCGCGTCGCGACCGGGATTCCCGGTCTCGACCGGATGCTCGGCGGCGGTCTCATCGCGGGTCGGCCTTACTTGGTGACCGGCGGCACCGGTAGTGGAAAGACGCTCCTCACGCTCGAATTCCTGATGGAGGGTCTGCGCCGGGGGGAGGACGTGCTGTTGGTCGCGGTGGACGAGCCGCCCTCCGAGATCATGGAGAACGTGCGGTCGTTCGATTGGGACCTCTCCGCGGTGAAGACCCTAGACGCGAACCCCGGGACCCGGACGATCAAGCGCAACGTCGCGGTCCAGGAGATCCGAACGATGACGGACCTCAAGACAATGCGCGAGGTGTCCCAGGAGACCAAGCGTTCGTCCGACGTCGAGGAGATCTCGATCCAGTCGATCCAGCTCAAGCTTCGGCAGCAGATGTCCGGCACGCCCTACCGCCGCGTCGTGGTCGACTCGGTCACCTCGATCCGTCGGTTCGCCGTCAAGGCCTCGGCGGACTCCCAGGCGGAGCGAACCGAGATCCAGTCGCTCCTTCGCTTCCTCTCCGAATCGGGCGTGACGACCCTCATCACCGCCACCCCGAGCGACCCGGCGGTCCTCACACCGGAGGAGATCCTCACGCGAGGGGAGATCCTGCTCACGCGAAAGTGGGTCGGGGACCGTTCGCTGCGCCAGATCAAGATCGTCCGGATGCGGGGCGCGGCCCATGATCCGGAGCGACGTCCGTTCGTCATCACGCACCAGGGAGTTGTGCTCGGCTGAACCGCCCGGGGACTCTGGCTCGCGCGATCAGACGACGTCCCACCGGTGGTGGGATAGCCACTCGGTCGCTGGGCGCCGCCATCGCGGGTCGACGTAGATGCTCACTGCCCAATCGGACGGCGCCCGCAGCGCGAGCGTCCGCCAGGGTCCGGGCGCGCGGAACGGGTAGGTGACGCGTCCGTCGATCAGCAGGCCGACCTCGGCCCAATCCTCCTTCGGGTCGCCCCGCGGTTCGAGACCCGCGAGGTCGACCAGGACGGAACCGGGCGGAGCTTCCACCTTCTCCGCGAGCTCGTCCTCGAGCCGTCGGCGCAGCACCGGCCGGTCGACCAGACGTCGCCACCGAGCGCGCGCCGACGCGGTGACCGTGCGGAGTCCGTCCGCCCTCTTGTACAATCTCCGCTCGGCGAGGCCCTCGACGAGGGCGCGGCTCACTCCCCCTTCGGCCTGGAGCGTCACGAGCATCTCGCCGTCGTTCTCGACGAACCAGTCTCGGGCGTGCTCCGGAAAACCGGTAACTCGCTCCACGGCCGCCTGGGCCATCATCTCGGCGGCGCGGACCGTCTTGTGGTAGTAGACGGTCGAGTACATGAGCGCCCGTCCGACGAGGAACCCCTCGACCGCGCTCCGGCCCTTCTCGGCAAAGACGGGGCGTCCGTCGACCGAGCGAAGGGTGTCCAGGAGTCGGACCGCATCGATCGCTCCGTGCGCTACCCCGGTGTAGTGCGCGTCCCGTTGGAGGTAGTCGATCCGGTCCGCGTCGACCGCACCGTGGAGCAGGGCCGCGAGCGCGGAGCGACCTCTCGACCCCGACGGCGGGTCGACCAGGTCCGCGATGCGCTTCGGAGAAACTCCGAACTTCTCGAGGATTTCCGGCACGCGGACCTTGTCCGACGGCCACGCTGGGTCGCGGCCGAGGATGCGCTGCCGCGAGAGCCACTCATGCTCCTCCCCGAACACCTCACGCATCGGTCCGTCCAGCGTGTGGGAGAACGGACCATGACCGAGGTCGTGGAGTAGCGCGGCCAGCTCGACCTCCCTCCCGTCCGCCGCGGGGACGCCGACGCGATGGGCCATCGATCGGGCGACCCAGAACGTCCCGAGGGAATGCTCCAGCCTCGTGTGGTTCGCCCCGGGGAAGACGAGGTGCGCGAAGCCCGTCTGGCGGATTCCCCAGAGGCGCTGAAACTCCGGAGTTCCGACCAGGGCGAGCGCGGGTCCGTCCACGGTGATCGGCCCGTGGATCGGGTCGAAGATCGACTTCCCGTGACCGAGGGAGCGCTCGGACCGACGCACGAAGGAGGGAGCCCGCCGGTTCCATAAAGCGCCGCCCCGGCCCCCGCCGAGTGCCCTTCCGCCCGAACGTATTTATCGCGACCCGCCGCTCCTCGACCGCCATGACGGACGCGACTCCTTCCGCGACCGTCGCCGAACCGGCACCCATCGCTGAGGTCCGGGAACGGTACCGGGCACTTGCGGAGGCGGAGACCCGCCCGGACCGCGACCAGTATCTGTCGGCGCTCAAGGCGTTCCTCGCAACCGTCGAGGGCCACGCGAAGGAGCTGATGCCGGAGGCGGGCGAGGTCGCGCCGCAGCTCGCCGAGGTCGCGATGGCGCTCTACCGGGCCTCGCAGCCGGACCTGGCGCGACGCGCCGTCGACCTGGGACTCGAACTGGCCCCCGGGACGACCGCTCTCCTCCACGATAAGGCGCTGATCCTGCTCGCCCAGAACCAGGACCTCCCCACGGTGGTGTCGCTGGTCGACCAGGCGCTCGAGGGAAACCCACACGACAAGGGCCTGTGGGCGACGCGCGGGGACGCTCTCCGGCTCCAGGGTCACCCCGAGGACGCTGCCGAAGCGTACCTTCACGCTCAGCGCTTGGATGCATCCTCGACCCAGTACGTCGACCGGGCGCTGAAGCTGGTCCCCCACCATCCGAAGGGTCTCCGGATGAAGGTCGACCTCGCCCGGGCGCACGGCGGCGAGCTCGAGGCGCTGCAGGCCTGCGATGAGCTCCTCAAGGAGAACGCGGACGACCTCGACCTCCTGCTCTCCCGGGCGGAGCTACTGGCCGCCCTCGGGCAGGCGGATGCGGCCCTCGAGCCGCTCGAACGGGTGCGTAAGGAGCGACCGGCCGACCGCCCCGCCGCCCTTCTCCAGCTGCGGATCCTCTACCAGCTCGGACGGGCCGAGGCCGCGCGACCGCTCGCCGAAGCGTTCGTGACCGCCGACCCTCCGCCCGAGGGGGCGGCGATGGAGGAACTCGCTCATCTGGCCGAACCGACCCATCCCGAAGTCGCGTTATCGGCCCGCGAACGGCTCAAGGAGATCGAGCCCCGCAACGTCCAGAACCTCCTCGAGCTTCGGGCGCTCGCCGTGCGCCTCGACCGGGTCGAGGTCGCTCTCGGTGCCTGCCAGGCGGTCCTCGCCGTGCAGCCGGACAACCTCGAGGCGATGCGGAGCGTCGCGGAGCTCGAGGTCGCCGCCGGCCACCCCGACCTCGCCCTCCGGGCGTACCGGGAGGTGGCGAAGGCGCACCCACGCGCCGTCGGGGAGCTGCGCAAGGCTCTCGAGGTCGCCCGAAGCTCGGGCGACGCGGCTGCCGCACGGGAGTTCGCGGAGCGGATCCTGGCGGAAGAGCCGGCCGACCAGGGGGCCGAGGTCGAGCTCGCGCGCACGCTCACCGCCACCGGCGATTTCGAGGGCGCGAAGGGCGCCTACGATGCGCTCCTGAAGAGCCACCCCGGCGACCTCAGCTACCTCCTCGAGAAGAAGGAGGTCGTCGCGCAGGCCCACGACACCGACCAGCTCGCCTCGGTCCTTGACGAACTGTTCCGCCTCGACCCGACCCGCACGGACGTCGCGGTGGAGCGCGGTCACCTCTACCTAGCGTTCGCCTACGACGAGGCCGCGGGGTCGGCCGAGCGAGAGAAGGCGGCTCGAACGGCCCTCGTCTCCTACGAACGGGCCTCGAGTGACCCGGAGGCGGTGGACGTCAGTACGCTCGGGATCGCCCGGGCCTCGCGGCTCGTGGACGACCCGGACCGGGCCCTCCACGCCTACGCAGAGTTCCTCGCCCGCCCAGAGAACGCCGGTCGGAACGACATCTGGAAGGAGCTCGGCCACGCCGCCCGGGAGACGGGACGCTACGCGGAGGCGGCCGAAGCGTACCGGCGCGCGATCGAGGCCGGACTCGAGGAACCGGACCTCTTCTGGGGCGCGGTCGAGGTTCACGACCACTTAAACCAAGATGCGCGGGCCCTCCAGCTGGTCGACCTCCTCCTGGCGCGGGAGCCGGGGAACCCGCTCTTCCTTCGGAAGAAGGGCCAGCTTCTCCTGAAGACCGGCCGGCGCGAAGAAGCGCTGCGCACGCTCCAGTACGCGGTCGACCAGGCGCAGGGGGACCCCCACGCCTACTTCGAGGTCGCCGAGGCTCTGAGGGCCCAAGGGGCGTACGCCGATTCGATCACCTACTACCGCCGGGGCCTCGAGATCGACCCGAAGAACCGCCACGGCCGCCTGGCGCTCGCCGAGACGCTCCTCCTTGCGGGGCAGTACCCCGAGAGCGTCCGGTTGGTCGACCCGCTGCTCAAGGAGGACCCGAACGACCTCGCGGCGTGGAAAGCGCGGGCGGATGCGTGGCGGGCGCTCGGCCGGAACTCGGAGGTCCTCTACTCGCTGCGGGCCATCCTCCTCCTCGAACCCGAGAACGGCCCGGCCCTCCTCGAACTCTATCGGCTTCACCGCGAGGCCGGGGCGACCAAGGAGGCCTACGAGGCGGTGACGCAGCTCCTCAGCTCCACCGCGCCCGAGGCCCAGGACGCGACCCTCCACCTCGAACGGGCTGACCTCGCGGCCAAGCTGGGCCTCTCCGACGAGGCGAACGCGTCGTACGCGCGCGCCGCCGAGATCGACCCCGCGAACCGAGTGGAGATCTCGGTTCGGCGAGCTCGGCTCCGTCTCACTGCGGGTCGGCCGGACCTCGCCCTCGAGCTTCTGGACGAGGGGTTGAAGGCGGTCCCGGAGGGCACCCAGCCGACCGTCTCGGCGCTCCTCCTCCGTGCGGAGATCCTCGGCGCCCTCGAGCGCTCCGCCGAGGCGCGGCAGGTCTTCGAGGAAGTCCTCCGACGTGAACCGAAGTCGCCGGTCGCGCTCGCCGGCGTCGCGAAGACGATGCTCGCCGAGGGGAAGCACGCGGAGGCCGTCGAATTCCTCCGCGCCGCCCTCCCGCAGGTGCCGCCCCAGGAGTCGCTCTACCTGCTCCTCGCCGAAGCCGAGAGCGGCCTCGCCCACCTCGACCGGGCGAGCGAGGCGATCCACAAGGGCGTCGAGATCCTGCCGAAGAGCGTCGCGCTGTGGGTGCGACTGGGCGAGCTCGGCATCGCTCAACAGACCTGGCCAGAGGCTGCGCAGGCGTACGCCCACGCGCTCGCGCTCGACCCCTCGAACGTCGAAGCCCTGCTGCGGGCTGGCTTCGTCGCGGAGCGGCTCGACCACCCGAACGAGGCGCTCTCCCTCTACGAACGCGCGACCGAGGCCGAACCGGGCCGGAAGGAGGCGTGGACGAGCCGAGGGTTGGCGCTCCTCGCCACCGGCCGACCGTCGGACGCGCAGACGAGCTTCGACCGGGCGCTCGGCCTCGATTCCGACTATGCGCCGGCCAAGGACGGGAAGAAGCTCGCGATCCAGCGCACGAGGGACGCGCAGGTCCAGAAGTACGGACGGGAGGCGCTGCTCCTCGAGGCGCGCGTCGGACGATCGGTCACGAAGAACGACCTGTTCGTCACCCTCCACGTGCCGTACGAGTTCCTCGAACCGACCTTGACCGCGCTCGGCCGCACGCCGAAGGTCGACCTCGACCGGTTGGAGGCGGCCGAGGTCCACGACCTCGAGAATGCCTCGTACCATCTCATCACCACGGCGCTCGAACGCCGGCCGCCGGGGATCGAGCGACGCGGGTTCACTCTCGCGGACGTCGCGGTCCTCGCGCCGCCCTCCTACTCGCTCGACCAGATCCAGCGGCTGTTCGGCTACCTCCGGGCCGTCCTCGAGGCGAACCTCCGCCCCGAGAACCTCTCGCTCTCCCCCGATGTGGAAGAGCTCGCGCGGAAGGCGCTCGTCCTCCCCCCCGCGCAGCGGACGCTCTTCCAGATCGTGCGCACGCTGAGGGTCGGGATCTACAAGGCCCGCCTGATCAAGGTGGTCGAAGAGGCCGGGGCGGCGGCCCACGCGCCGCTCCCGACGCTCGACCTCGGCGCCTACTCACCGGAGTTCCGAGGCGAAGCCGCGCCCGCGGCAGCGGCCGGCGCTCCCGCGGAGGCGGAAGTCGCGCCCGAGACCCCGATGCCGACCGAGGCGGCTGAGGAGGCGGCCGGTCCGACCGTGGAGTGGACGGCGCCGGTGGTGCCGGGCCCCTCAATGCCGATGACCGGCCCGCCCTCGGCCGAAGTGACTGCCCCCCGGTGTGTCGGTTGCAACGGCCTCGCGTCCGTCTACCATGCTTGCGGCGTACCGCTCTGTCAGCACTGCATCGGGCAGTTCCCGAAGTGCCCGAAGTGCGGGCAGCCGGTCACCGCAGAGAGTGTCCGTCCTCTTCCCGGGGTCACGATTCACGCCGCCGGTGGGCCGCCGGCGGCTCATGCGGCACCTTCCGCACCGGTGGCGCATGCCGCCCATCCCGCGCGCCCGGCGGGACCGCTGAGGACTCTCAAAGGAGTGTTCTCCCGCTCGAAGCTGGCCGCTCCTCACCCGGAACCCCCCGCACCAAAGCCCGAGCACCCCACGCGGTCGGAGCACCCGGCCAAGGTGGCTCGGCCCGTGAGCGAGCGGCCGAAAGCCCCCACTCTTCCGCTACCCAAGAAGGAGGCGGTTCCCGCGAAGACGGCCGCACCCGCCGGGGCGGAGGAGCCCGCGACGGAGGCTCCGCCGCCGCCCCGACCGAAACGTGAAAAGGACGACGAGCCGCGCCTGTGACCCTAGGACATCGCACCGTCCGGCGAACCCGTTACGATGAGATACGGAGTGCTACGGAACGTTGTTTCCGCGTCGTTCTCCCGCCGGCCGGGGGCCTAGCGGTCATATAGTAGCCCATCCATCTTCTCGCACCGGTGTCGTCATGACGGCAGTTTCCCCGTCGCTGAAGCCCGTCGGGGACCGCTGGAGCGGTCCGCTCCTCGCGGCCCTCTTCGTAGTCGCGGCCGCGCTGATCTTTCTCTTCACGTACTACGCGGTCGCCGTGGACCAGCACTTCTGGGCGCTGATCATCATCGGGTTCCTTGCCCTGCTCTTTTCGTTGGTGAGCTACCTCGCGGAGTCGTTCTCCCGCGACCCATCGCTTCAGCGGGCGGCCGCCTGGGGTTTCTTCGGAATGGGGTTCGCCGTCCTGTTCCTCACGGTCGGACTGGGACCGACCTACGGCGTCCTAGGAGCGACCACGCAGCTCCTCGACCTCGCCATCCTGGTCGTGATGCTGTTCATCGCGGTCGTCCTCATCCGCTGGCGGGGGCGGGCGGTCCGGGCGACCGAGAACCAGATGGTCTCTCGCGACGCGTGGCGTCGAGAGACCGCGCCGAGCGCTTTCGACTACGCCGCGGCGAAGTCGCCGAGCGTCCCGACGACCGCTCCGCCCGTCACCCAGAACCCTCCCCCGCCGAGGAGCCCGTAAGATGGCGACTCCCGACCCTCCCTCCGGGTCCATGACCTGCCCGAAGTGCGGCACCGCCGCTCCCCCCGGGGCGCGCTACTGCAATGTCTGCGGCTCTTCGCTCACCGTGGACGCCGGTAGTTCCACGGGCACGGCACCGCCTCCCGGCGGCCCGCCGGTGGACCTCCGCCAGAAGGTCGATGCGGACCGTGGCTGGCTGAAGCGCCTCCAGCTCCTCGTCCCGGGCTTCCGTGGCTACCGCCAGGCCGAGGACATCCGCGAGGCCGACAGCATGTTGCGCCTCCAGGTCGCGGATAAGATGAAGAATTGCCGGATGACGCTCGAGAACGCCCGCACGGCGCTCGCGAACGCGAACCAGTTCCAGGGGCTCTACGACCTTGCTCCGCTGGTCGCGGACCTGATGCGGATCGAGGGGGAGATTCGCCACGCCGAGCAGGGGTACACGGGAATCTCCCCGGCCGTGCGCGCGAACCCTCAGCAGCTCGACCGTCTCTACGAGTACGACTACGGGTTTGCTCAGGCCGGCGACCAGCTCAACCAGACGGTCGCCGGGCTTCCGACGCTCCTCTCGGGAGGGTCGGCGAACCCCGGACAGGTCCCCTCGCTCCTCGCGACCGCCCGCTCAGAGGTGAACCAGCTCGAGCAGGCGTTCAAGGCGCGCATGCAGGTCATCGAGGGAATCCGGATCAGTTAAGGCAAAGGAGGAAGGAAGATGGTCACGAACCGACCGATCCCGCCCACCGGCGGCAGTCTCATCGGCGCGACGACGGTCAACTGGGAGGACGTCTACAAGGGGCCGAACGTGATGTGGCGCGTTCCGCGGAACATCCGCTGGAACGACAACATCGTCGTCCGGCAGGACGAGACCGCGGTCTTCTACCGGGACGGGAAGGTCCTCGCCTACCTCGAAAAGCCGGACCGGTACGCGCTCACCAGCATGAACGCGCCGCTGATCGGTAACCTCGTCAAGGAGCTCTCGGGGGTCCGCCAGGAGGCCGAGGTCTACTACCTCCAACGCCGCATCTTCGATGGGAAGTTCGGGAGCTCGGAGCCGTACGTCTTCCGGGACCCCGACTTCGGCCTGGTCCAGCTCCGGGTCTTCGGGGCGTATCGTTGGCGGGTCGGCGCCCCGGACAACTTCATCAACCAGTTCGTCGGGACGTTTGGCGCGACCACGACCGCCGACGTCGAGGGCCGGCTGCGCGACCAGATGGTGCTCCTCGTCTACAACACGCTCGGCCGTCTCAAGGACCAGGGGATGAAGGTCACCGACCTCGCCACCTCCCTCACGACCATCGAGCAGGCGGTGCTCGGCTTCGCGCCCCAGCACTTCAGCCCGTTCGGGGTGGAGGTCCAGCAGATCCAGGGTCTGTCGATCAACCTCCCCGACGACGTCCAGAAGGCCGTCAACACGCGGTCGGAGATGAGCGTCCTCGGCGTGAACTACATGCAGTACCAGGCCGGGCAGGCGATGACGACGGCGGCGGCGAACCCGTCCGGTGGCGCCGGCGCGCTCGCGGGGGCCGGGGTCGGCCTGGGCGCCGGCCTCGGGATCGGCTACGGGATGTCGGGCCAGATGCAGAACGTCTACGGGCCCGGGCCGGGCCAGCCGTGTCCGAAGTGCGGCACGCTCGTGCCGGCCGGGACCCGGTTCTGCCCGGGCTGCGGGCAAGCGCTCGGGGCGGCTCCGACGGCCCCGGCCGGCCCCCCCTGCCCCAAGTGCGGGCAGCCGGCACCGGCCGGTGTCAAGTTCTGCCCGAACTGCGGCTCATCCCTCGTTCCCCCGCCCGCTCGGAAGTGCCCGAAGTGTTCGTCCGACGTGCCCGGGACTTCCAAGTTCTGCCCCAACTGCGGTACGTCGATGCCCGCCTAGGGTAGCTCGGCCGCGGGCTCGACGGAGAGGAAGGAATGATCTACTGCGTGAAGTGCGGCGCGCAACTCCCGGACGACGCGAAGTTCTGCGCGAAGTGTGGCACGCCGGTCGGCGGTGCCGGGGGCGGCGCCGCGCCGGCGGCTCCGGCACCGGCCGCGGGCGGGGGCAAGGGGCCGATTGCGGCCGCCGGGGTACAGGAGCTGAAGTGCCCCGCGTGCGGGGCGCCGATCAAGCCGGTCTTCGGGGAGATGGTCATCAGCTGTGACTACTGCGGCGGGTCGATCACCCTCGGCGGCGACGGATGGAAGGAGATCTCGAAGCACACGATGCTTCCTCTCAAGGTGATGACGCGGGACGATGCGCTCAAGGCCGTCCACGAGTATCTCGACCAGGGCTTCCTCCACCGCCACGCGCTCGAGGAGTCGAAGCAGGAGGACGTGAAGCTCTCCTACGTCCCGTTCTGGGTGCTCCCGGCCTCCGCCTCCACCACCTACCAGTACCAGGCGGTCGCGACCAGTGTCGGTTCGACCGTCGGGACGATCGCCGCCGCCTCCCTCATCGGAGGTGCCCTCGGCGGCCGCCGCGGAGGGTTCACGGTCGTGCCGATCATGGCCGGGCCGGTCGTCAACCCGACCCGGGCCGAGACGATCTCGGGGCAGTACGAGTACCCGGTGGTCGCCGTGAAGTCGATGAGCGCCTACCAGCCGAAGGATTACCAGTTCCAGCTCGGCGAGCGCTCGTTCTTCGACAAGAAGCAGATCCCCGAGGGGACGCCGATCCTGAACGGGGACCTGGGCGAGGACGCCGCCAAGTTCGCGGCCCAGGCCTACGTCCAGCAGCTGCAGTCGGAGGAAGCGCACAAGAAGCACAGCATGGTCTCGAACCTCAAGTGCAACGTGACCGTCACGGAGGGCGAGCTCCTCCACGTGCCGATCTGGTACTTCCTCCTCGACCGGAAGGGCCAGAAGACGATGATCCTCGTGGACGGCCACGCCGGCCGGGTCATCCACACGGTCGGCTGAGCAGGTTTCTCGCCCGCTCGAGGGTTTAAGACCCCTCGCTCCGCTGGGAGTCCGCGATGCCTTGGTCGGCCCGTCGCGGTGATTCCCTAGCCGTGGCGCTCGCGCTGGCTGTAGTGCTCCTCGTCTGCTTGCCGGTAGGAGGGATTGTTACCGGCAACGCCCTGCCTGCAGCCTCAATCTCCCGCCTCTTGTCCGCCCCCCCGACTTCGAGTACAACGCAGTCGTCTCCTCGCTCCGAACAACTCTCGTCCGGGCTTCTTTCTGGGGCTGGGTCTGTCGTGGAGTCGATTCTCCCTAACTATAACGCATCGCTCCCAGGCAACTTCCCCTTCCGTTTGGATGACTGGAAGGTCGGGACCCCGGCTTACGTTCCGTCAACGGACACTTTCTGGCTGCCTGAACTCCCCGTGTCCACGGCGGGTTCGCCGCCACCTCCAACAGCGCCCGCAGTCATTTTCAACGCGACCAATGGAACTATTGCCGGTGTTGTGCCATTGCTTTCGAACCTTTCGTCGCTCCTATTCGTCCCCTCGAACGGTCTTCTTTACGGGACCAACCCGCAGAACGATTCCGTCGTTTCGTTCAACCCCTCGTCATTCAAATTGATCGGGTCAGCGATTCGGGTAGGGTCAAACCCCTCTGCAATGGCTTTCGATCCGTCAACCAACCTGCTCTTCGTCGCTAACACTGGCTCGGGTAATGTTTCGGTCATCAACACCACGACCAACCAGGTCTACGGGTCCGGCATCAATGTCAGCGGTGCACCGGTTCAATTGGTGGACGTCAAAGCCGCCCACCTTGTGTTCGTCGCGAGCGAAAACGCCTCCGAGTTATCGATTATCAACGCGGCCCAGATTGCCGCTCCTCCGTCGACGGTCCCGCTGTTGGCGGCCGCCACCTCGATCGCGTACTCGAGTAAGTCTGGTTTTGTCGCAGCGACGCTAGGTGGCGGATCGCCTTTTCTCGCGATGGTCAACGCCTCGACTCACGCTACTCTTACGGTAGACGTTGGGCCCTGGGCACATTCGGTGATCGTATCCTTGAATGAAACCGATTTCATACTCGCAAACGGCACAGGCGGAAAGCTGGAGATTATCAACGCCACTGCCCCTATACCTACTGTTAGCTCGACTGTTTCCCTCTCGCAAAACTCGACCTGGCTTGAACTGGATGAGGCGAACGATCTGGCGGCTTCGTGGTCCTCCATCAATCGAACTCTGACTGAAGTTAACCTCCCGACCAATTCTGTATTACGTACGTCAGAACGTCTGGGTCCACACCCCACGACGGTCGTTGTCGATTCCTCGACGGGATTTGGTTGGTTTTCATCGATGGCCAGCCCATGGATTTCTTCTTTTGATTATTCGTCTGGTCGGTCGGATTCCGTGACTTTCAGAACTGGTGGAAACGTCCAGGGTCTAGCACTAGCACCAAGCTCGAACGATCTCCTCGTTGGAATGGCTGGTGCCGTCAAGGAGTTCAATGGACTTACTGGCACGCTTATCACGCAGAACATGACTTTGGCAGGAAACAACACGGCGTTGTTCTCCGACCCAAGTGACGGAGTGCTTTGGGAACTAAACTCAAACTCGGGCCTAATCGGCCTGAACCTGTCCACTTTGAAGCTGCAAGTGGGAACTAGCCTGTCTGTGCTAGCGGGTTCTCCAGACGCGATCACGTTGGACGCCAGCGCCCACGAGCTTTTCGTGGTGGACGCCGAGTCCTCCTCAGTGTACGAGGTCGACAGCTCGACGGGCGCCATACCCAACCCGCCGATCCCTGCTGGAATCAACGCCACCTGCGCGGCGTTCGACCCTGCCGACGACATCGTCTATGTCGCGGGAGCGAACCTCACCCTGATCGACGCGGCAACGTTCCAAGTCGTCGCCACTCTGCCCATCGCACCGCATCATGCGGCGGGAGGAATTGCATACGATCCCTCTCGCCAGTCAATCGATGTAGCCACAGATGGGCCTCGTCTCTACTCACCAGGTGAACTTTCACTTGTGGACGGGTCGAGCCTGCCGGCGAGCGAGTCTGGGTTTGTGACCACTGCCCTCGGTCTCACTCCGACTCAGGTCACCGTCGGTTGGCCGGCCGGCTCCGACTTGCCGGGTTCGGCGGTTCTTTTCATCCCCAATCTCCGGTCAGGTACGCTGAGCGTGGTTGCTTCGCAACCCATCATCACCGAGTTCGCCGTGACTCCGAGCGCCGTTGATGTCGACCAGGAAGCGCAACTCGTGATCACAGCCTCCGGTGGAGCAGGTCCATCGACGATTGTCTACTCCGGGCTTCCTCCAGGTTGCACTTCTGCGAGCTCGCTCGAATTGAACTGCACGCCGGAAACCTCCGGGACGTACACCGTCGCCGCGACAGTCACTGACTCCCTCGGATTTACTGCGACCGCTTGGGTGAACCTCACGGTCGCGACCGGGCTCTCCGTCCAAGCGCTCATCGCGAATCCGTCCTCTGGAGTCGCGGACGTCCTCCATCCGGTGGAGTTCGAGGCGGCGGTGACCGGCGGAACGGCGCCAATCAACCTCACGTGGAGTTTCGGAGATGGCGGCGTCGGATACGGACCTCTGGTCTATCACCTCTACAGCGAGACCGGATCGGTCCCGGTCACGGTGGTGGTCACTGACGCGGCCCATGCGACGGCGGTTTCGTCCGTCGTTGTCGACGTGGTTCGGCTGCCCCAGCTTACGGTGGCCATGCTGGGAAGCAACGTCACCGACGTCCGGGTCCCTCGGACCTTCACGGCCACGATCCAGGGAGGAACCACCCCGGGAACCGGCGAATGGACCTTCGGCGACGGAACGAACGCCTCAGGCTCTGAGGTGAATCACAGCTGGTCCCGACCCGGGTCCTTCAACGTCACTTACTCCTACTTCGATGCGTCGGGGGTTGGAGTCCGACGCTCGCTCCCGGTTCTCGTGAACCCGACGCTTGAGGCCAATCTCACGATCAGCGTCGGGCCGGCGGGGACGTCGCTCGACTTCACCGCGTCGGTTTCGGGAGGGACTCCGCCGTACCGCGTCGTGTGGGGATTCGGGGACGGGTCGGGGGGCTCCGGCCTCGTTACGAACCATAGCTACGCGGTGGCGGGCAACTATGTGGTCACGGCCAACGTCACCGACGCCGCAGGGGCTCTCATCAATGCGACCCAGCCGATTACCGTCGCGGCGGCCCCGAGCGGAAGCTCAAGCTCGAACGCAATCGAGGCGGGGATGACCCTCGGGCTGATCGTGGGGGCGACCGCCGCGGCGGTCGTGCTGTTCGTCGCCGGGGCCGGGCGGCGTCGCCCGCCGAGGCACCCCCCCTCGCCATACGTTCCCCCCGCGGAGAGTCCTCCTCCCACGTGGAAGGAGTGAGCTACTTCGTGGTGTGCGGGCGCCCGTCGATCCCGGCTTGGACGAACGAGTATCGGACGGGCACCCGTCGCGCGGCGTGGGTCCAGTAGTCGCAGCGGGTGCACCGCTGGCCGAGGACGATCGTCTCGCCCGAGAGGGTGCGGTTGCGGATCGGTTCGAGGCCCGAACCGCAGACCGGGCAGGCCTTCGGCGTTCCGCTGTTCGGTCGCTCCCGATAGCGTACGCGGAGCCGGAGGCCAGGAACACCGACCAGCAGACGTCGCAGCCGCAGGCCTCCGAGGGCGGCGAGCGGTTCTTCGCGGCGGAGCACCTCCAGCAAGGCCGCACGAAAGGCAACCTGCGAGTTGAACGAAGCGCGGCCGCCTCGCACCACCCGTCGGGCGGCGCGTTGGACGAGCTCGGCCGGCGGACGCCGAAACCTCGGGAGTCTCGGAACCTTACGGTTCGGCTCGGCCATGGCGCCCTTCGCGGGCACGGATCTCCTCCTCATAGAATCGTTCGGCGAGCTCGGCTTCCATCTTCCCGATCGCAAGCTGGGGCTCGTCCTCTTGAGAGAAGTACGCGAGGAGCGCCGCTCCCGCGGAGAGGCGGACGGCGCGGGACTTGAGCCGCGGAGAGAACTTCGGGAACCCGGTGGTCTTGAGCGCGCGCTCAGAGACCGCCCGGAGCCGGTCGTAGAGCGGTCGCTCGAGGCGGACGGGGCGGGCGCGGAATTGCCCGGCCGCTAGCGGGTGGCCCGTTTCGATGGCGTGCACGAGCGTGAGATGGTCCCGAATCCGGGACGCTAGCTCGAAGTCAAGCTCCCCCAGCTCGAGCCGTTCGGCGGCCGCCTCGACCGCGCGGAACCTCGCGCGCGTCATCGGATGGAATCTCAGGAGCATCCGGTCCTCGAGTGCCGCGAAGTTCGGGTCGGCGATGGTCGTCCAGTAGTCCTGGGCACCGGCCGTGCGCACGTTGTAGTTCACCGAGAAGAAGGAGCGGAACGTGTAGGGGCCGACCGTCCCCAGGGTGGTCTCCCACTTCACCTCGCGCTGCTCCATCACGAGCTTGAGCGGCTCCACCATCCCTCGATACTTGAACCAGTCATTGAACTCGGGCACGATGAAGTTGAACGTGCGGCCGGTGTAGGAGGCGCCGACCCGGAGGAACTGCACCGGGGTGATGCCCCCGCAGTAGCGGTTCCGGCCCGGGAGGCCGTGGGCCGGTACGCCGCTCCGCGGGTTGCCGCGGATGAGGTCGTCGATCGAGAAGGTCTTCCCGGTGCCCGGGGGACCGAACAGGGCGAGATGGAAGCCCGTCGCGCCCGTGGCGCGTCCGGTGGGAGCGAGGAGGGGCACGTCCGCGAGCGCGTACTGTTGCAGGATCGAGATCAGCGAGTCGAAGTAGATCTCCTCACCGAAGAGTCGTCGGAGGTAGGTCGCGAGCCGTTCGACGTTGAACGTGCGTCCGAACTCCAGCGTTTCGTCGAGCCGCTCCCGGAGGACCTCGCGCAGATGGTCCAAGAACTCCGAGTCCATCGAGCGGATCTCGGACGCCTCGTCGGGGACTTGGACCGCCGATGGTTCGATCGTCTCCGACCTCAGCACCTCATCGAGGAGGAGCTGCCGGAGCTCGTCCGGGTACGGGACCTGGTAGGTGTGGTCCCCCCGCCCCTCCGGCAGTTCGAGGAGAAACCCCCGTCGCTTGAGCCGGGCGAGGAGCCGGGTCGCGTCCTCGAAGACGCGCTCCCGCAGCAGCCGCGTCCGGAGTTCGGAGAAGTGAAAGCGGGCCGGCTGGGACGCGACGCCGCGCACCGTCCTCCGTCGGTCGGAGTCGGCAATGAGGGAGGCGAGCACCCGGGCGACCGGCACGTCGGCCGCGACAATCTCGAGGCCGACGGGAGCTGCCACCGGCTCCCACCACTCCCCCGCCCGACATTATATTAATCGCCACGCCACACCGGAGCGTGGTCGGTCGTAGCTTCTCCGGATACGAGCGGGAGCTAAGGACCCTTCTCGAGGGCGACCCGGTCGCGGTGCGCGCCTACGCCCGATCCCTACCGCCGGAACGTCGGTCCGAGTTCGAGCAGCTGATCGAGGAGCCGTATCTCGTGATCCGCGGCGCGGGCTCGCTCGGGTTCGACCTGGTCGCGATGCGGCGCGACTTCGCGTTCCCGATCGAGGTGAAGGCGTCGTCCGATCATACCATCCGCTTCACGGCGGCGAGCGGACGCGCGAACGCTCAGCTCGAGGCCCACCGCAAGGCGGTGGCCCGTGTCGGGCTCACAGTCCTCTACGCGTATCGGCGGCTCGGGCTCCGGGGCGAGGAGCCGTGGCGTCTCTACCTCGCGGGCGTGGCCCCGGCGAGCGGGATTCTCGGTCTCATCTGCCGGAAGCTTCCCCCCGTCAGTTCTACCCGCGACGGAAACGGGATCCTTCGGTGGGACGAGGGCCAGCCGCTCTCGGAGTTCCTCGTCCGCGCCCGCTTCCTCTCGACGCGAGGAGGGGCGGTCGCCCGATGAGCGTTCACGTCGCCTCGGTCGGGATGGGAAGGTTCGGCAAGCGCCCCGAGGGGCTGATCGACCTGGCGGCCGAAGCCGGCGAGGCGGCCCTGGACGGAGTCGGGCGGAAGCCGATCGACCTTCTGGTCGTCGGAAGCATGTTCTCCCACGGCCCCTACGGGCCCGAGGCCCTCCTGCCGAGACTCGCCGGTCGATTGAGCCTCGAGTCCGCGAACGGGCTTCGCATCGATGGCGCGAGCGCTACGGGAGCGCTGGCGTTCCATGCCGCGGTGCTGGCGCTCGAGTCGAACCGCTTCGACCGCGCCCTCGTGATCGCGGCGGAGAAGATGACGGACCGGTCGACGGCCGACAACACCCGGGACCTCGCGACGTCCCTCCACACCAGCGAGGTCGCCGCCGGTGCGACCATGCCACTGCTCGCCGCTATCGTTTCGCAGCGCTACTTGGACCGGTACGGAGGGACGCCGGCGTGGTTCGACGCCGCCTCGCTCCACGCGCGCACGATGGCCCTCGACAACCCGAACGCCCACTTCTTCGGAAAGCGGGTGACCGCCGCCGAGATCTCCTCGAGCAAGCCGGTCGCCCTCCCGCTCCGGGTCATGCATTGCTCGGCGATGTCGGACGGAGCGGTCGCCGTTGTCTTGGAGAGGGGCCAGGGGCCCGCGACGGTGCTGGGTCTGGGGCAGGGGTTCGAGGCGCTGCGCGTCGTCGACCGGAACGACCTCACCAGCTTCGCGGCGACGCGGATCGCGGCCAAGCGCGCCTACGAGGCCTCGCATCTCACTCGGAAGGAGGTCGAGGTCGCCGAGGTCCACGACGCGTTTTCGCCCTTCACTCTGATCCACATCGAGGACCTGGGCTTCTGCGGGCCCGGCGAAGCCCCGACCTGGTTCGAGCGGGGATGGGTCCACCGCGACGGGAGGCTGCCGGTGAATCCGTCGGGAGGCGTCGTCGGCCGGGGACACCCGGTGGCCGCCTCCGGCCTCGCTGAAGTCGCCGAGGTCGCGCTCCAGCTCCGCGGGGAGGCGGGTCAACACCAGATCGCTCGTCGGCCGAAGGTGGGGCTGGCCCAAGCCGTGGGTGGCGTCGCATCCCACAATCTCGTGACGATCCTGGGGAAGGAGGGCCCGTGACCGACGGACCCGGGATGATCGAGCTGTCGCGATGTCAGTCCTGTCAGCTCGCCTATCTTCCGAGCGACGGGCCGTGCCCCCGCTGTGGTTCCCAGGACCGCAAGCCGCACCCGGTGCCGGCCCTCGGCGCGGTGTTGGTCGCGACCGAGCTCATGTACACCGCTACGGGCTGGACCGCGCCGCATCGCCTCGCGCTCGTGGAGATGCCCGAGGCGGTTCGATTGCTCGGAATCGTCGAAGGACCGTTACCGGCGCCCGGCGACCTAGTGGCGGTCCGGAAGGACGCCGACGTCTACCGGGTGCACACCGACCCGACGCTCCAAGTGGGACGCGGGGAGGGGGAATCTCCGAAGGCCGGTCGCTCCGGACCTTCCTTTGAACCCCCGAGGTGAAACCACCACTGGATTAGCAATCCAGCGCCTTACCGGGCTGGGCCATCCCCGCGCGGACTGAGCCAGCTCGGCCTTCTCCTTAAGGATTCGCTCGGCCGGCCGACTCACCGCCGGCGAATCCTCGTCGCGGCCCGTCGAGCCCGAGGGTTGGAGGAGGAGGAGTCTGCCCTCGTACCCTCCTCAGGACACCTCGTTCTGGTTTTGGTAGGTCGCCGTACGCCACCGCCGTCTGTTTCGCTTCACGACCAAGGCCTCCGGGTGTGCGAGGCCATAGCATGCTAGGTCACACATCCGCCGATTTCGCGACGGCGGATCTCGGTGCCGACGGTGGTCCGAGAAGCTGTACCCCCCTCCGGTCGGCATGAGATCTTAGCTCGCTCCTCGATGAGGGGTTTCTAGCGGTCGGGGCGTGGGCACCGCGCCGGCGGAACTCGGGGCGGACCTGGGTCCCTACGCATGCGACTTAAGAGGCGCGCGGGCTCCGGACGGACGTGACCCGCCGAAGCGCTCTGTCTCTCCTGAGCCTCCACGAGATTCGCCGGTTCATCCGACGCTCGGGCTCGCGGCCGGCGGTGGTGTTCTTCGGCCTCATCTACCTCCTCACCGCGATGACCTGGGGGAGCATGCTCACGATTGCCCCCAGTCGCCTCGGCTACTCGGTGACTCTGCTGTGGGGGACCCCGCTCGGGATCCAGGCGTGGAACTACCCGGGGCTCCTCATCACGGCCCCTTGGGGGGTGATCATCCTCCCGTTCTTTGCGACCTTAGCGATGGTCGCTTCGGCCGTCGGCGTCGGCCTCAACATGACGGTCGCGTTCCTGTTGGTGGTCCGGCTCCTCCGACCGGCGTCCCTGCGGTCCCGTCAGTCCGGGGCGGTCGGCACCGTGACCGGGTTGACTCCGGCCATGGTGAGCCTGGTCACCCTCGGAGCCTGCTGTTCCACCACGGGCGTCGCGACGGCGGGTATCGGCCTCATCGCCAGCGCGACGGGCACCTCCGTCACGGCCCTCTTGCTCAACAACTGGTACCTGGGACTCTTCCAGGTGGCCCTCGTCTGGGTCGCGCTCATCGCCCAGGAACTGCTTCTGGTCGTCTACGGGGGACTCTTCGGCCTCGAGCCGCTCGCGGGAATGGCACGGAGCCCGCCCAAGTACGACCGTCGGTTCGCCGTCGGAGCCCTGCTTCGCACCTTCCTGTTCGTGGGCGGCTTCCTCTGGATTTTCGGGATTTTCGCCGACTGGACGTCCATTTCGCCCGCTGCGGCCGGTGCAGGGCTCTGGTTCCGTTGGATCTTCGAGCACGGACTCCTCGGGACCATCGCGATCGTCGCGGCCCTCTTTCCCGTCGGCACCGCGCACGTCTTTCGGCGCATCTGGGACCACCGTGGTCGAATCCCGGTCGCGGCCGTCTTGGGGCTGGGAATCATCGGGGGGGTCGCCCTGCTCGTTGCTCTCTACCAGATCAACCTCTTCCTCGCCCTCGCCGCGTCGGTCGTGGTGGTTCCTCTCATCGCTCGCGCAGCCGCGGTCTGGGCTCGCAGCGGTACCGGCTATGTCCTCGGTGCGTTCACTCTAATCGCGGGACTGGCGACGGTGCTCTGGGTTCCGGCGTTCCTTGCGGCGGCGGGGGTCGACTCGTTCGGTAACGAGCTTCTGGGCGCCCTCGGGGCGCCCGCGGCGTGGGGGGGGTTAACCCCGGGCCAAGTGGACGTCACCCTCGTTGCGCGCTGGGCTCTCGAGTATCTCTTGGTCGGCGGTTTTGCGGTGTTCGCCGTCCTTCGGCCAGCCGAGACGTTCGGTCCCCTGCTGTGGTCGGTCGGTGAGCCGCTCCCGGTCGAGGCCGGAGATGGCTTCTCGTCGTCGCGTAGTGCCCCGCGGTCTCCCGAGGACGTATCGCTGTCGGGGGCTCCGCTCGGGGGCTCGGGCTCCACACCCACGGAGTCGAGCTCTCTCCTACTGCGCGCACCATGATCGCGGTCGAGGTCACGCTCGCCGTCCTCGCGGCGGGAATGGCGGTGTTCACGTCGATCCTCGTCAAGTGGGCCGCGCTCGCCCAGGCCCCGCTGCGGGCGAGCATCGTGCTCTTCCTT
Organism: Thermoplasmata archaeon; assembly: GCA_035625165.1. Lineage (GTDB taxonomy): Archaea > Thermoplasmatota > Thermoplasmata > Lutacidiplasmatales > UBA184 > Lutacidiplasma. The sequence goes on from DASPQC010000075.1 coordinate 34,108, forward strand.
CTCCTGATGATGGCGGCGATGTTCGCCGGCGTCCTCGTCTACTACGCGACGCCCGGGGTCGCGGGCGTGGTCGCGGGGCTCTGGGTCGCGACGGCGATCATGTCCGTCAGCGTGATTCTCGTCTTTCTCGGCTACCTTCAGGAGTTCCGAGCGCGGAATGACCCGGTGTTCGCCGCAACGGTGATGCGAAAGACGCCCACGTTCGTCGCCGCGGTGGTCGGTCTCGTCCTTCTCAACGAGCTCTTGATGGGGTGGTCGTTCAGCCTCCTCGCGGGCACCCTCTCCTTTGGACTGGGTCCGGGAGGAAGAGCCACCTGGTCGGTCCTCGGGGCGGTTGTCGTCTCCCCCTGGTTCGTCTTCACGATGGCGACGGAGATGGCGCTCACCTCTGTCCTCCTCCGGGACCGCCTTCCCACGCCCGTGGTGATCGTGCTCCTCGCCCAGTCCGGCATCATGTTCCTCTCCCCGCCGGTGCTCGGGGGGAATCTCTGGGCGGACTCGTCCATCTTGGTCGGGAGCGCTGGGATGATCGGGCTCATCGTCTACGCGATGGAGTACCTCTACCGCCACCCGACGCTGGTGCGGGAATTTGCCGTCTACCTCGTTCGGCTGCTCTCCATCTACGCCCTCATGATGGCCGGGATCGTCCTGTGGCAGGTCTACGGGAGCGTCCTCGCGTTCGCGCTGGCGGTCGTCCTCGAGATGGTCCTCTTCTTCGATGCCGTCGTGGTGACCGAACAGTTCTCCCGGCCCGCCTCGTTCACCTGGCAGGCCCAACCGTTCTGGACGTTCCGCCTGCTCCTCTGGGTGTTCGTCGCCGAGCTGTTCATGGGGGGGATGCTGGCCGCTCAGTTCGAGCCGTCGGTCTACCTGGCCACCTTCCCGTCCCTTCCGCTCTCCGGGTCCCTCGGCGTGCTGCTCGGGGACGCGGTGTCGAACGGGTTCTACTTCTTCGCGAACACGGTCGCCACCACCGGCTTCCTCGGCATGATGGGGCTCGAGATGGGGCTCCTCGTGTTCTTCAAGCTGCGGGAGGCGAGGAGTCGGGAGTTCAAGGTCCGTATGGGCCTCATGATGGGCTGCTACGCCGCCTTCGCCGTCTTCTACCCCAGTATCTACTACGGACTGTTCTTCCCGCACTGGCCGGGAGCGAGCGACCCGACCACCGTGCCGGTCCTCGGGTGGAGCATGGGGATCGGTTCGGCCCCGCTCGCGGTCGGGGTCTTCGGGGTCCTGATCTCGACCTACGCGATCTTCGCAGTGGTCGTCCTGCTGTTCGGACGGAGAGCGATCTGCTCGGTGTTCTGCACGGCCCCGCTGATGTACCAGGGAACGACCATCGACGCGATGAAGAGCTTCAATCGCTCCTCCCCGGTGGCGCGCAAGTACCTCTCGAGCCGGTTCTCCGCGGCGTACACCGTCACGACCGTGGTCGTCATGGGGGCACTGTTCGGCACCTCGCTCCTCTCCTACTTCGACTCCATCGGCCGGCTGAACGTGACGGTGGGCGGAAACGACCCCTCCGTCTTCCTCTTCGTCCTCTCGTTCAGCGTGATGTGGTACGTCCTGTTCGTGTCGATCCCGTACGCGGGGAACTACAACTGCGTCACGATGGGCTGGTGCTACACGGGCCAGATCGCCGCCGCGTTCAGCCGGGCCGGATTCTTCCGCCTCAAGGTCAAGGACCGCGACGTCTGCCGACAGTGCACGACGCTCGACTGTGCGAAGGCCTGCCCGGTCGGGCTCACCGACATGCCCGGCCATTTCCGGCAGAAAGGGGAGTTCCGCAGCGCCAAGTGCTGCGGAGTGGGCGACTGCGCGGAGGTCTGTCCGTACGGGAACCTCTACCTGGCGGACGTGCGGCACTGGCGTCCGTGGCGGCGGGCGGTGCCGAAGATCCCGGCCGTTGGGGTCCGGCTCCCGATGGCTGGGACGCCGGTGGCTCCGGCGGCCGGCGCCCGTCCTGTCCCTCCGGCCGTGGTGCCCGCTCCTCCCGGCCCGAACCGAGCCGCCTGAAGGGACTCCGAGGAGCCGCCCGTTCGGTTATGTAGCGGGCGGCCGGTCCCCCTTCGGGTGGAATCGTGCGCGTCGAAAAGGCGGGTGTCGTCGGGGCTGGCACGATGGGAGCGGCGTTGGCGGAGGTCCTAGCGTACAACGGCATCGAGGTGATGCTGAAGGACCTCGACCGCCCGCTGGTCGAGAAAGGGCTCGAGCGGGTCCGCGGGTTCGTGGACGAGCTCGTGAAGTTCAATGAGGGCCGCGCCGGGAAGGAGCTCGAGCGGATCACAGCTCTCACCGGGGACCTGACGGACGCGCAGAAGGCGAAGCTTACGTCGAAGCTCGCCCCCAAGGTCACACGCGCCCGCGGGGACGAGATCATCGGTCGTGTCCACGGAACAACCGACTACTCGTCGTTCTCGGACGCCGACTTCGTCCTCGAAGCGGTCTTCGAGCGCGAGGACGTGAAGCGCCCGGTCCTCGAGGCGCTGGACGGCGTCCTCCCGGAGCACGCGATCATCGGGAGCAACACCTCCTCCCTCTCCATCACCCGCCTCGCGAAGGGACTCCGCCACGCGCGGCAGACCCTCGTGACGCACTTCTTTAACCCGCCGATCACCCTGCCGCTGGTCGAGGTCTCGGGCGGGGTCGAGACGCGGGACGACGTCGTGAACGACACGATCGAGTTCTTGGGCGGCCTCAAGAACCACCGCTACCCCTTGGTCCCCATCCGCGTCAAGGAGGCCCCCGCATTCGTCGTGAACCGCCTCCTCATCCCCGTGCTCAACGAGGCGTGCTTCCTCCTGGACGAGAACGTCGCCGGCGCGCGCGACATCGACGCAGCGATGAAGGCCGGGGCCGGAATGCCGATGGGGCCGTTCGAGCTGGCCGACATGATCGGGCTCGACGTGTCGCTCGAGGTCGCCGCGACCCTCTACCGGGAGTTCGGCGATTCGAAGTACCGGCCCGCCTACCTGCTGCGACGCCTGGTCGACGCGGGTCATCTCGGACGGAAGACCGGCCAGGGATTCTACGAGTACACCTGAACGCGGTTCGGCCGGTTCCTGCGGCGGGCGGAACCCGTTAATCGGGACGGGGCTTGCCCCCTCCCGATGCAGTTTCCGTCCGCCGAATGGGCGACCGAGTTTCGGACCCGGCTGAATGCCAACGCCGCCTACCACGAGGCCGCCAAGGCGTGGGTGGGCGACATCCTCCTCCTCGTGCGACCGACCGACCCGAACGCCCCGGCTCCCGGCGTGTTGCTCGCGCTCGCCCACGGCGAGTGCTCCGCCGCCACCTACTACCCCGACGCGAAGGCCGTCGCGGCCGAGTTCGTCTACGAAGGGACTCCGGAGAACTGGCAGCGGCTGATCCGCAAGGAGACCGACCCGGTGAAGGCGATCATGGACGGGACGTTCAAGGTGAAGGGCAACCTCGCGAAGATGATGCGGTTCACCCGGGCGGCGAAGGAGCTCGTGGAAACCGCGGGGCAGGTCGCGGCGGGTCCGTAGACGACCTCGACGCGCTATTTCGCGGCCGGCGTCGGCGACGCGGTCGACGGCACGGAGGCGGCCGGCGCGGCTGAGGGCGGTTTAGCCGGTGGGGGAGCCGCGGGGGCCGCCGGCTTGGCGGGAGGCGTCGGGGGCTTGGGTGGCGGGGGCATCAGTTGTCGCTTCAGGAAGGCGATGAGGTAGCTCCAGGCCTCCTCCGCCTTCTCGAGGTCGTACGACCCTAGGTCGCGGGCCAAAAAGTGGTGGCGCGCTCCCCCCATGCCGAGGAACTCGAAGGAGACGCCCGAATGGGCGTCCTCGAACTGAGCGCGCGCGAGCTGGGCCATCCGGTCGTTCGTTCCGCCTAACATCAGGACAGGGGCCGTGAGGAGCTTCGGAAGGCCAGCGGGTCGGACCGGCATGGGGTAGGCGAGGGCGACCGCGGCGAGGCGGGTGTCGCGGGCGCCCAGGGCGACGGCGAGACTCCCGCCGTACGAGGTGCCGAAGAGCGCCGACCTCGCCGGGTCCACCATGTCGCGTCCTCGAAGGTAGTCGAGCGCGTCCGAGAAGAGGCGCACTCGTTCGGCGACCCGTTTCGATTCCACCGGCACTCCGCCGCGGAACCGCGCTTCCCCGCGGGTCGCGAGATGCCCGGCCGAGCTCACCCCCGTCGTCTTGAGGAGGTCGGGGATCAGCACTTCGAACCCCTCTCGCGCGAACCGGATCGCGCCGTCGAGGAGGGTCGTCGTGATCCCGTAGATGTCCGGCGTGACGAGCACGACCGGATGCTTCACGACCTTGGTCGGGGAAAGGACGACGGCCGGCGCCCGCCCGGCCGGCGCGACCGTCGTGTCGAACCAGACGCGCTCGCTGCGGTAGACCGGCGCGGGGGCGCCGGGCTTCTTGTCGGTCTTGAGCCACGTCTTGTTGAGGAAGTCGAGGACGCAGAGCTTGAACCG
>DASPQC010000076.1:0-28558 GCA_035625165.1 Thermoplasmata archaeon
GAGCGGCGACTCGATGACGCCGACCCCGGCGGTGTTGATGAAGATCCCGTCGCCGTGGCCCTTGTCGACGACCTTCGTGTCGCCCGTGACTATCCGGACCTGGGCGGTGCGGGCTGCCTCCCCCATCGACCGGACGACCCGCCAGAGGTCCTTGATCGCGAGCCCCTCCTCGAGGATGAACCCGGCGCTCAGGTAGAGCGGGCGGGCGCCGCACATCGCGAGGTCGTTCACCGTACCGTTGACGGCGAGCGAGCCGAGGTCGCCCCCCCGGAAGAACATCGGGCGCACCACGAACGAGTCTGTGGTGAAGGCGAGCCGGCCGGCCAGGGGCGGGAGGATCGCCCCGTCGTGGAGGGGCGCCAGCATCTCGTTGGAGAAGACCGGGAGGAACACCTTCTCCACGAGGTCTCGGGTCATCCGCCCGCCCCCGCCATGACCCATCTGGATGGTCGGGTTGTCGTCGAGTGGGATCGGGCACTGGAGGACGAACTCGTCGATCACGGAACCGTCCCCCCCGCGGGCGCGGCCGACGGGGACGGGCCGACCATCTCGTGGCGCCGGTACTTGTAGTACGCCGCGCACGCTCCCTCGGACGAGACCATGGTTGCCCCCAGCGGATGGAGCGGAGTGCATTTCGTTCCGAACGCGGCGCACTCCTGGGGCTTGCGGATCCCCTGGAGGATGAGGCCGGAGATGCAGTCGGGATTCTCCTCTGCATGCCGGTCCTCGACGTCAAACTTCCGGGCCGCGTCGAACGCCGCATAGGCCGGGGCGAGCCCGAGCCCGCTCGCCGGTATCTCGCCGATGCCTCGCCACTTCCGTGGAACGACCGTGAACACCCGCTCGATGAGCTCTCGTGCCGGCAGGTTCCCCTCGCGTCGCACGGAGCGGGTATACTGGTTCTCCACCTCCGCGCGGCCCTCCTCGAGCTGGCGCACGCACAGGTAGACCCCCTGCAGGATGTCGAGGGGTTCGAAACCGGTCACGACGATGGGGACGTGGTAGCGACGCGCGAGCGGCTCGTACTCGGTGTAGCCCATCACGGTGCACACGTGACCAGCCGCGAGGAACCCCTGCACTCGGTTCTTGCGGGAACCCAGGATCGCCTCCATCGCCGGAGGAACGAGGACGTGCGACACGAGGACCGAGAAGTTCGCGATCCCTTCCTCCTTCGCCCGGTGGACCGCCATGGCGTTCGCCGGAGCGGTCGTCTCGAACCCGACGGCAAGGAAGACGACCTCCTTGGCCGGGTTGTCGCGGGCGATCTGGAGCGCGTCGATGGGGGAGTAGACGATCCGCACATCGCCCCCGTTCGACTTGACCTGGAAGAGGTCGGTGTGGGAGCCGGGGACCCGGAGCATGTCGCCGAACGAACAGAAGATGACCCCCGGTCGGGCGGCGATCGCGACCGCCTGGTCGAGGATCTCGAGCGGCGTCACGCAGACGGGGCATCCCGGGCCGTGGAGCAACGTGATCTGGGGCGGGAGCAGGGTGTCGATGCCGAACCGGACGATCGCATGGGTCTGCCCACCGCAGACCTCCATGATGGTCCAGGGTCGCGTCGTGACGCGCGCGATCGCCTCGGCGTAGGTGCGAGCGGTCGCCGCGTCGCGGTACTCGTCGAGGTACTTCATCGGACGGGCGGGCTCCCGGCGGCCGTACCGTCCTTGAGCTGCTCGAGCTCGCCGATCTGCCGAGCGTACTCGAAGACCCGCTGGGCCTCCTCCTCGTTGAGCCGGCTGATGGCGAACCCGACGTGCACGATGACGTAGTCCCCGACCTGGGCCTCCGGGGTGTAGGCGAGGCAGACCTCCTTGACGATCCCGCCGAAGCGGACCCGGGCCATCTTCAGGTCGGGGTTGGAGGGGTCGATGCTCTCAACGCGCCCGGGGATTGCTAGGCACATCGTCCGCCGCCGCCTCCGTCACCGAGGTCCGGTGCCGAAGCGAGCCGGGGTTTTAACGCGCGCGGCGGCCCAGACCTGGCCCACGGAGATTCCGCCGTCGTTGGGGGGAAGCCGCGCGTGCCAGACGGGCTCGAACCCGGCCCCCGAGAGCCGGTCGAGCGTGAGCTCGGTCAGCCGTCGGTTCTGGAAACACCCGCCGGTCAGCGCGACGCGCCGCTCCCCTACCCGCTCGGCAAGGTCGACGATGCCGGCGGCGAGGGTCACGTGGAATCGGGCGGCCGCTCGTGAAGGGTCGTGACGTTCCTCAAGGAGCGACTCCACCATCGGGCCCCAGTCGAAGACGAACGCCCGGTCCTGTTGTGTGACCCGGTACGGATAGGGCGGCGGGTCGGGTGAATCGTTCCGAGCCCGCTCCGCCGCGAACTCGACGGCCATCGCCGCCTCACCCTCGAAGTCGCTGCGCTGGACGAGCCCGAGGAGCGAGGCGACCGCGTCGAAGAGACGGCCGGCGCTACTGGTCCGCACCACGTGAAGCGAACGCCGGAGCATCGTCCGCAGCACCGGTCCCTCCACTCGGTCGAACGGTGCGAGGGCCAGCTCTCCTTCCTCGAGCCCCCCCTCTCCCTTCAACTCGTAGAGGAGTCCCGCCGCGGACCGCCGAGGCTCACGGACCGCCGCGTCGCCCCCGGGCAAGGGAAACGTCCGCAAGAAACCCACGCGGTCGAAGCTCTCGGAATCGACCCGAAGGAACTCCCCTCCCCAGATCGTGCCGTCCAAGCCGTATCCCGTCCCGTCCCAGGCGACGCCCAGGACCGGAGGGCCGACCTCGGCGTCCACGAGGCAGGAGAGGACGTGAGCGTAATGGTGCTGGACCGCGACCGTCGGAAGACCGAGCTCGCGCGCGTAACGCGTCGAGAGGTAGTCGGGATGCGCGTCGTGGGCCACGACCTCCGGCGACCAGTCGTAGAACGTTCGAAGGTCGTCGACGGCGCGCCGGAACGCGCGGTAGGTCGCCGCATTGTCGAGGTCGCCCAGATGCTGGCTCACGACGACTCGCTCCCCGAGGGATGCCGCGATGGTGCACTTGAGCTGGGGTCCGACCGCGAGCGTTGCGGGCATCGGTCCGCCGGACGGTACGGCGAGAGGGGCATAGCCGCGGGCCCGACGTAGGATCTGGAGTCGACCCCGGATTACTCGCGTCACAGAGTCGTCGACCGGCCGGACGACGGGCCGGTCGTGGACGAGGAAGCCGTCGGCAAGAGCCCCGAGCCTCTCGTGGGCTTCGTCGTTGTCGATACAGATCGGTTCGTCCGAACGGTTGCCGCTGGTCGCTACGAGCGGAAGCCCCATGCGGTGGAGCAAGAGGTGGTGGAGCGGCGAGTAGGGGAGCATCGCTCCCACCTGGGGGTTGTCGGGTGCCACGGCGTCGGCCAGCGTCTTCGCGTCCGTTCGCCCGCTCAGCAGAACGATGGGGCTCGCCGGGGACTCGAGAACGCTCCGGGCGAGGGCATCCAGCTCGGCCACCGATTCGACCGCCGAAAGATCGGGGAACATGACGGCGAACGGTTTGCGTCCTCGCTGCTTGCGGTTTCGGAGTTCTGCGACGGCGGCCTCGTTCGTCGCGTCGACCAGAAGCTGGAAACCTCCGATTCCCTTCAGCGCCAGGATCCGGCCTTCCTGCAACCACCGGGTCGCCTCGTCGATCGAGCTCTCGCCGGTGGCGAGCGAACGGCCGTCCCGTCCCTCCAGGAGGAGACGAGGACCACAGAGCGGGCAGGCGGTCGGTTGGGCGTGGAAGCGCCGGTCGGCGGGGTCGTGGTACTCCCGGTCGCACGCGGGGCACATCGCGAACCGCTTCATGGACGTCCGCGGCCGGTCGTAGGGAAGCCCCTCGATGATCGAAAAGCGGGGGCCGCAGTTCGTGCAGTTCAGGAACGGGTAGTGATACCGACGGTCGGCAGGACTCCACATCTCGGAGAGACAATCGGCGCAGGTCGCCACGTCGGGAGGGACGATCGTCTGTCGGGCGCCCGTCGGCGGGCTTTCACGGACACGGAAGCCGTCCTCCGTGACCAAAGGCACCGGCTGGCTCTCGACCGAATCGACGGAGGAGAGCGGGGGGGCGTCTCGGGTCAGTCGCCGGAGGAACTCGTCCAGCGTCGGTCCAGGTCCCTCCACTTGGATCAGAACACCTTGCGTGTCGTTCAGGACCCAGCCGACGGCGCCAAGGTCCCGCGCGAGACGGTAGACGAAGGGACGAAAGCCGACACCCTGCACCGTCCCTCGGACTCGAATCTCGAGTCGCACCCGGCCGCTTCCGTCGTCCGGTGGTGAAACTTCGGGCGTCATGACGAACTACACTCGTGCTCGTACCGTGGAGGCCGGCGACGGGTCGGGAGACGACCGCCTTCCGAAGGCCGACTCCATCCGTCTACGATGCGAGTTTCCCTAATAGGCCTTGGCGCGCCGGCCGCCGACCCGAGGCGTCCCGGGGTCCCCGGCCCTAGAGTGACCCAACCTCGCGGGGAATCCTCCGGTGAACGGCCGACTGCACAGCTTCCGAACAGAGGCGAGACATTCGGTATAGTCCGAGGTCGCTGGGGGCGACCCATGCGAACTCACTGTGCTCTCTTGCATCCACCCGCGGCACCCCTCTTCGGGGAGCTTCGCAGAGGTAGGTCAGCCCCAAGGACGGAACTCTCCGCCCGTCACCCGTGGGCCACGGTACGATGGCCGCATGGATCGGGGGCCCGATCCGCACATGCAAACCGGTCTCCTCCCGGACTTCTCGCGAGAGGGCGCGTCCGAGACTTTCGCCGACTTCCACGCCACCCCCCGGTAGGTCCCAGTACCCGGGATATTGCGGCGAGCGGCGAGATCGACGCAGCAGCAGTACCCGCCCCCGTCGTCGGATCAATGCCTTGACTCCCACCCGAGCTTGCAGGTAGCCTCGCATGCAATGGACCCACCGGCAAAGGAAGAGTAACCTTTCCGGGACTGCGGGCGCTACTCGCCGTGCGGATTCCTCCGGCGGCTGCCCGCCCATTAAGAGGTCCATTTCCATCTCCCGCTAGGGGGCTGAATCCCATGGTCGGACGGATCCTCTACCGGGACGCGGCGCTAGCCGACGCTACTGGCCCGGAACTCAAGACCGGGGTGAGCGTGCTGGTGGAAGACGGCCGGGTTGCGTGGATCCGGCCCACCGAGAACGAACTGGCCGAGAATCTCGGTGCGAAGGTCGTGGATGCCGGGGGAGCCACGATCGTCCCCGGCCTCGTGGACGGGCACAGCCATGTGACCCTCCCGGGAGGCTCTCATTGGATCGCCCGGGGGTCGGACCCCCCGGAGCGGCTCTTGGAAGAGGCAGAGCTCAACGGCGATCTCCTCAATCATGCCGGCGTCCGGTGGGCGCGCGATGTCGGGTCGGTTACGGCCGCCGACCCCCACGACGGACGGCAGCGAGCCCTGACGTTGGGATTGCGGGACCGTTGGCGACATCGCCTCGACCGACCGTACATCCGCGCCGCCGGCACCTGGGTCACCCGAACGGGATCCCTTCCCGCCGGCCTTTCGGTCAGCGCCGACGACCCCGACACCATGTTCGCTCTCGCCCAGCGGCAGCTGGACGACGGGGCCGACCTCATCAAGCTGTATCTGGACGGACCGAAGCCCGACGAGGCCCCCTGGTCCATCGAAGAGGTCCGGCGAGTGGTGGAGATGGCTCACACTCGAAAGGTGAAGGTGACCGCGCACTCCTCGACGCTGGTTGGCGCTCGCGTGGGCGTCGGGGCGGGGGTTGACTCGATCGAGCACGGGTTCACGTTGGACGACGAGGTCGCTCGCCGAATGGCGACCCAAGGGACGTTCCTTGTCACGACCCTCGCCGTCTTCCGGTCCTGGGCGACCTTTGCGCGCACCACGACCATCCCAGGGTTTGTTTCGGATGAGAAGCGCGCGGCGATCTCCCGCCGCCTGGAGGCGGCGGTCGAGAGCGTACATTGTGCCCAGCGGGCCGGAGTGCGGATCGCCGCGGGAACCGATTTCGGCGGTGGCTCCCTGCGCGCGAACCAGCTGGCCTGGGAGGTCGAGTCCTTGGTCGACGCGGGGCTAGCCCCATGGGAGGCGCTCGCCGCCGTCACCCGCCGCGGGGGAGAACTTCTGGGGGAGCCCGAAGCCGGGGTGATCCGCGAGGGGGGCCCTGCGGACTTCTTCCTGGTCCACGGGGACCCCCTTTCGGACCCGTCGGCCCTGTGGCGTGTATGGCGGGTCGCCTGGGGAGCGGAAGTGGGTTCGGTCCCTACCCCGATGTCCGCGCGCTAACCTTCCCTGCCCCCGCCTCCGCACGCGCTCCGCCGGGTGGTCCGAGGCCCTTCTCCGTTACCGTCCCTCGCTCCGTCCTTCGCAGCCCGGCGCCTCGGCCCAAAGGAGGAGGGATGGAGTATCTTGGCCGTATCTTTGGCCACCATTTTTACGCCGGGAGACCGCAATCGACGGTTGATGTTGCTTCGCAGTCACCCGCGACCGCCCGCCTCCTTCGTCATCCTTGTCGCCCTCGGTGTCCTCAGCTCGGGAGCTGCCTCGGTCGCCGTGATCGGGCTCTCCAGCCCCGCGGCAACGGTCCTGCCGTCGGGGGCATCTGGGCCGGTGCCAACCCCAACCTCGGTAGCCTCCAGCGAGGCGACGCCGGTCCAGAATCGCTCCCTCGACGCGGCGGCGGCGTGCTTCCGTGGGACCTGTTCTTCCGTGAAAACTGACGAGGCCGCGCCGGACGCATCGGGAGCCTACTGGACTAACCTCACCTCTCCCCAGAGCCCCCCGTGGAGTTACTCCGAGGCGATGGCCTACGACAACGGGAGCCAAACCGTCCTGCTGTTCGGGACCAACGCATCGGGAGGGACTCTTGGTGATGGGACTTGGGAGTTCTCGGGAGGCGACTGGAAGGACATCTCCGGTGCGGTCGGCGGTGCTCCGCCGTACCAAACCGGGATGGCGATGACGTTCGACCAGCATGACGGCTACGTTCTGTTGTTCGGTTGTCCGGGTAGCGCCCAGGTGAATGGCTTCTGCAACGATACATGGGACTTCTCGGCAGGAAAGTGGCACCAGATTGATGCGCTCAACCCGCCGAGGGTGAGCAACGTCCTCGGAAGCAGCCCTCCCGCGGGTCCGCTCAGCCTGACCTACGACGCCATGGACTCGTACACCGTGCTCACGAACGGATTTGCCACCTGGGAGTACGTTGGAGGGGCTTGGTCCCCTCTCTGCCGGATTCCGACGAACTGCAGTGCCGGGTTCATTCCGGGCCCTAACCTCTCCGGTAGCGCGGTGTACGACCCGCATGACGGCTACGTTCTCTTCGTGGGAGTGACAGATCAGAACGCTTCCATCGCCGGAGGGGGAAGCTGGACCTGGAAGTTTGTCGGCGGACAGTGGACCAACATCTCCAGCACGGTCGGAACGGCCCCCTCTCCGCGACTCGGTGCCATGTTGGCCGACGACTCCACCGCTGGGAACGTCGTCCTCTTCGGAGGCACCCGCTGCCTCGTCTACGCTCGGTGTGGCATCGGTAACCTGAACGACACGTGGACGTTCGGAAGCGGGGCTTGGCAGAACGTGACCTCCGGTCGCGCGCCACCGCCCCGCAGTTTCGGTCAGATGGCAGATGACCCCACGGATTCAGCGCTGATCCTGTTCAGTGGTATCGTCTCTTCCGGCTCGAACCCAAACTCGGCCTCCAACGATACCTGGGGCTGGGGTGTCAGCCCACCGATTGCTGGGCTCTCGATCTCTGTTGCCCCGGCAGTTCCTGTTCCCGGCACTCCGGCCCAATTCAACAGCTCGTTTCGCGGAGGGGTCGGACCGTTCACCTACAATTGGAGTTTCGGCGATGGCGGTACGAGTGCGCTGCCAGACCCCTCCCACACGTTCGGGGCGGACGGACTCTACTCGGTCAGCCTTTGGGTGAACGATAGCGCACGGCACGTGGCGACGGCCTCCACTCAGCTTCGAGTCTATGCCCCCTTGGGCGTGGCCATCGTAAGTGCAGCTCCCGACCCGGCCGGCTTCGGCCAGCCGGTGAACTTTACGGCCCATGCGACGGGGGGTACTCCCCCCTACACCTTCGCCTGGTCCTTTGGAGACGGCGGGGTGGGAGGCAATCTCTCGAGCATTACCCACGTCTACACGACGAATGGACCGTTCCTCGCTCAGGTCACGGTCCACGATTTGGCGGGTGGGGTTTCGCAGGCTTCCGTCAACATCACCATCCTCCTCCAGGCCTTGGTCGGATCATCGTCGACCAGCGGATCTCCCCCGTTGACCGTACACTTTGTCGGACAGGCTCAGGGCGGCGCGCCACCGTACCGATACAGTTGGACCTTCGGGGACGGCGAGAGCTCCCCGCTCCAGGACCCTACTCACACCTACAATGCCTCGGGAGTGTTCACCGTCGCGCTGACGGTGCTCGACAGCAAGGACAATCGTTCCGTGAGTTCACTGGTAGTGCGTGTGGGGGTCCCTGTCGCCACCGGCCCGAGCTGGCCGGTGGAGTTTGTAGCAGCAGTAGTCGTCGCGGGGGGGGTGGCTGTAGCCTGGGTGGCTTCACTATTCATTCAACGCTCCCGCCGCCGAGAGGGGGAGCGATGGGTCCAGGAACTGACCACGGATTCTCAAAGTCGAGAGAAAAAGTCAGGACCCTAGGCGAGAATCGGCGGAAATCTCGGGGAGGCCACTTCCACCGGCTAGCACCGGCGACCTAACATCGCTGAAGGAATAGGAGGCCCCGAGCGGATGGACCCTTGGACTGGACTCGAGCTGGCGCTTGCGGTCCTTGCAGGAGTCGTCGTTGGGTGGGTTCTTCGCGCCCAATTCCATCGCGAACGGGGAGCGAAACGAGCCCTACAACCGCCGGGCCCTATCGTTGCCAGCTCGCCTCGAGAGCCGGGACGTGAGACTCCGCCAAGCCGAGCCTCGTCTCCAGAGCCCGCGGACGTGGCTCCGAAACTTTCCCGAGAGGCCGACACGGCCGGCCGGGTGATCACCCACCTCGCCTCCCTGGGAAGGCTCGGGAACGACGAGGTCGCTCGACTGGGCTTCACTCAGAAGGGCATCGGTGAGGCGCTGACGGTCCGGCAGGGAACACTGGCCAAGGTCTTGTCTCGACTCGAAGCCGCCCGGGTGATCGAGGTGGACCGAAGGCATGTCGAGGGCCAGCCGCGACGACTGAATGTTTACCGACTCACCGCCCTCGGTGAATCGGTAGCACGCGACTTGCGGCATCGTCGAGCGGTCCCCCTGGTCCTCTCGGGGGACCGGGCAGTCCCCCGTCCTCAGGACGAACCACAGAACCCAATCTAGCGGCGGACGACAACCTCTCGGCCTGGAATGCGGCCCCCCAGGGCTGCGGACGGTCGGTAAGGCGAAGGGGTACCAGCGCGCCTCGAAGAGACGGGCCGGGCCGCCGCTCGAAATCCGTGGTGTTTGGGGTTGGGCTTGGAGGCTCCCACTCGTGCAGTCGCTAGCGCCCAGGTGGCCCGGCGCCTTGCTACCTCCTCACATCGAGTTCGAACGAGGAGGAAACATACTTCTGGATTACGAGGGTGCTGGAGGACTCCGGTTCCCCAAGCCCGGGCAACCCCTCCTACGATTTCCAGACCGGCACGGCCGATTCGTGCCTCTCCGTCCCGCGCTACGAATCGGTCCGAATGGTCGATTTCGCGGATTGCCCGGTCAAACCCTCTCTGTGGGCGAGCCGAGGCGCCTCTCGGCGATCCGGGTCACCCGGGTGGTCTCCATCCGGACTATCGGGACCGAGCTCGCCGGGACGAACCGATGGGTGAGGCTAGCTGGTGCCCTTGAGGCCGATGAGCAATCCCCGGCCGGAGGGCAGACCTCGCGTCAGGAAACGAGCTCGGAGTCCTGCGCCGTCCATTAGTTTCCGCAACCGACCTCGAGATACCAAGAGTCCGATGTCCACCTCTTCGAGGTGCTCGATCCGGCGGCCGGTCCTCCCGATGAGATAGTGGTAGTGGATCGCCGAGTGCTTTCCGCGTCGCGAAGAGGAGGCCATTCGAACGACGGTGACCGAAGGCCCCCCGTGAGTTAGCAGGTGAACGTATCTTGGGCGGAACGCCGAGGGATCAATCCACGGCTCGACGATAGCGATCCCGCCCGGCTTCAAGTGACGAGCGAAGTTTGCGAACGTGGCCCCGAGGTCCCGTTCTGTCTCCAGATGACCAATCGCACTGTAGAGACAACTCACCACGTCAAACGTCTCGCTGAGACGGAAGTCCCGCATGTCCCCGAGAATCAAGCGGACCCCTGGGAGGCGACGCCGCGCCACCCGGAGCATCTCGCGACTTACGTCGACGCCGGTAACCTGGTAATGACGGCGGAGGAAGCTCAGATGCCGCCCCGTACCACACGCCACATCGAGCCATGTCTTCCCTCGGGAGCGGACCAGCCGCCGAGCTAGGGCTTCGAGAAACCGGGATTCCGAGCGGTAGTCCTTTCCACCGACCAGGTCGTCATAGTAGGGGGCCAGTCGATGGAACATGAGTGGCTTGGTACGGGGCATATTCTGTTCTCCCACGGATCGCACGCCGCAGGGCGAACTCCCGGGGCTCACCGTGAATTCTCCTATAAGGAACGGCTCCACCGATGTCAAACCCCACAGGGGTACCGGAACATTGTGCCGGGTCAGCCCCAATCTCTGTCGGACGGAGGACCCTGCCCTGGCCTCAAACACTGCAGGGCCCGGCTCATCCGCACTCTCCGCGGAAGGCTCCCTCCCCCCAAAGCGAGCCACCGAGGCGCCCCCGGCTGGGGCGGGAATACTGTGTCCTTCGGATAACCGTGGAAATCGGGTGAGTTAGCCCCCCTGCGGTATGACCGAAGTCGTGAATTCGCGCACGCTTCACATCGAAGTGGAGATGGGCCGGCGGCTAAGCGTCACAACTAGCCCCCTAGCTCGATCGTGATCCGGCCCGCGGGAGGAACCGGCGCGCGTTTCGGGGCTGCGTGGTGATAAGCCTCCCGCTCCCTTGCGCACGCAAGCTATTCCGTGATCGCACAAGGGCCTCAACCAGCGAATCCGGCGGCCGGGACAACCTCGGTGGACATCTTGCTCTTCGATGACGTTGAGGAGCTCGACTTTGTTGGCCCCTGGGAGGTCTTCTCGGTTGCGAATCGGTTGAGACCGGGATCGTTTCCCACTCGCCTCGTTTCCACCGGGTCGACTTCCATCTCTGCTCGGTACGGTCTTCGAGTCGCGGGACTTGAGAATCTCTACGCTCGGAATCCTCCTCGCGTGTTGGTCCTCCCGGGCGGACCCGGGCGCAAAGTCGCCATGAAGGACGCGAAACTGCTCGATCACGTTCGGCGAATTCACGCCGAGGGCACGGTGCTCATCTCGGTCTGCACGGGTGCGTTCCTGCTGGCCGAGGCGGGCCTCCTTCGAGGGAAATCGGTCACCACCCACCGGTCTGCCCGGGATGAGCTGAGAGCATATCCCGACGTGACCGTGGTCGAACGGCGCTATGTTGACGAGGGGGACATCGTGACGTCCGCCGGCATTTCCGCGGGCATCGACGTCTCCCTGCACCTGGTCGAGCGTTTCTCCGGCGCCGCCGCCTCTCAAGAAGTCGCTCGTACGATGGAGTACGCCCTTACTCCCACGCCCCGGCGACCGACGCGAGTCCGAAAATAGCCCGCAGGGCACTCCCGGACGGTCCTTCCGACAATCGGCTTCATGGATGTCGGGTGATCTTCGGTCCCCCGAAACCGGTGAGTTCCGAGAAGCGAATTCCTGCCCGGCCCCCAGGGCGGAGTCGTGAGACCCGATGAGAGATAACCTGCCGTGACTTTCAGATAGACCGTGTGGCCCACAGGGGCCAGCCGAGAGCCGCCCACGACTCCCCCTACGGGGAGGGCCACTCCATCTCACCCCCGAACCTGGCTGCCGGCAAGGTTGTTCGCCATCGGCGCACTCCTGGTGGCGGGGTCGATGATGGCGACCGCGGCATTCCTTCCGTGGTGGTCGCTCACGGTCAGTAACAACACGACCAAGACGGTCCTGACGTTCTTCCCCGGCTCGGACTACACGATCTCGGAGCAGAACGGCACCAACTCGGTGACGTATTCGTATGGTTACCACTACATGCTGGGACCGCTCGCGAACCTCTACCTCTGGGTGATGGCACTTTCCCTCACAGCTGCGGTGTTGCTGTTCGCAGCGGCCGGAATCGCCCTCTACGCTCAGCGGAGAAGGTCTGGTGGGTGGGCGCGTGGTCCAGTGGTGGCCCTCATCGCTCTCGTGGTGTTCCTCCTTCCGCTCGGCCTCGTCATCACCGTCGCGGCCTACCAACCCGGTCTCTACAGCGATGCGAACCCCGCGGGTGCGTGCAGCGGGACCTCGGAATGGTACCTGGAGGGGCCATGCTACGAGTTCTGGGGTTGTCCCGGTAACAGCACGATCGCAGTGAGTTGCGGGTCCTCGGTTGGCTGGATTCTCGCCGCCGTCTCTGTCCCCCTTGCGGTGGCCGGGGGAGCGGCGTGGTGGGCCGCCCTTTACGACCCCTGGGAACGGGACCCGAACCAGGCCCCTACGAACCCGGCTGGGGCGGGGACCGCGGCCGCCGCGCTAGGACCACGGCCGCCACCCCAAAACCCAACGCCACCGCCGCCACCGCGATAGCCACGGCGAAACCCTCCGAGTACCCGGCCACCGAGACCTGCGTCGTCGGGCTGGAAGCGGAGGACGGCGAGTATGCCGCCTCAATCAGGTAGTTCCCCACCACGGTTGCCGTTCCGCTCGATGGCGAGACCGTATAGCCGGTCACGGGCAGGATCTGGTACGCATATGTCCCCTCAGGGACCACGAACGTCAGGATGCTCTCGTTGGTCGATTTCTCGATTCCGCCGAGGACCGCGGACCAGTTCGTGCCGCTCGCGAGCCCCCTCTCTTGGATCGTCACCGCGTACGTCGGCAGCGCGGTCGATGTGAACGTCACCAGAATGAGGTAGGGGGCCGCCCCCACGTTGGCGATCCCGACCGAAGGGGAAACGGTGTAGTTCGCGACGGGCGCCAGTTGGTAGGAGTAATTGCCGGGAAGCACGGTGAAGTCGACCGTGGCGAATGTGCTGGTCTGCATCGTCCCGTCGAGGACCACGGACCAGGTCGTCCCGCTCAGGAGCCCGGTCGCCGCGAACTCTACGGTCGTTCCGCCGCAGATCACCGTAACCTCGTCGTTGAAGTAGTTGGGGAAGTACAGGTTGCCGTTCGTGCTGTCGTACGCGGCGGGAAGCGGTGATGGCCCCACCGGTGCCGTCGCCACCACGGTCTCCGTCGCTCCCGAGATGACGCTGACGTCGCTTTCATCGCTGTTGGCCTCGTACAGGTCACCGTTCCCGCTGTCCAACGCGGGCGTCTCGGGCATGGCCCCCACCGGTATTGTGGCTACGATGCTGTTGGTCGTTCCGAAGATTACACTGACGTTGTTTGAACCGAAGTTCGGTACATACACGTCGCCGTTCCCGCTGTCGTACGTCGGGGTTTCCGGTCCGGAGCCGACGGGCACTGTCGCGACCACCGCATTGGTCACGTCCGAGATCACGCTCACCGTGCTCGAGAGGTAGTTCGGTACGTACACGTCGCCGTTCCCGCTGTCGTACGCGGGGGTTTGGGGCTCGGACCCGACGGTCACCGTCGCGACCAATACGTTCGTTGCCCCCGATATCACACTCACATTTCCTGAGTCGCGGTTCGGCACGTACACGTCGCCGTTCCCGCTGTCGTACGCGGGGGTTTGGGGCTCGGACCCGACGGGCACCGTGGCGACCACGGTGTTCTCAACCCCCGAGATGACGCTGACGTTGGACGACATCAGGTTCGGGACGTACAGATCGCCGTTCCCGCTGTCGTATGCCGGAGCCTCGGGGGAGATTCCCACCGGGACGGTTGCCACCACCGTGTACGTCACTCCAGAGATCACGCTGACGTCATTCGAGTTATAGCTCGACACATACAGGTCGCCATTCGCGCTGTCGTACGCGGGGATCTGGGGCCCGGACCCGACGGGTACTATGGCGATCAGCGTGTTGGACACACCCGAAATCACGCTCACATTGTCTCCACCGAATTCCGCAACGTACAGGTCGCCGGTTGAGTTGTCGAACACGGGAGTGGACGGCGCCGATCCGACCTGTACAGTCGCCACCACCGTGTTGACGGGACCCAGGGCCTGTGCTGGCCGGCTTCCGGCACCGACCTCGGGAGCACTGGCCGCGCCCAGGGGTCCGTCCGTATGGGGCCTCTGAACAACACCGTGAGTCCCGAGCACGGACGCTGTGACCAAAAGAACTACAAGGGCCACGACTCCGATGTTCTCCATTCGCAGAACATTTCGCGCCATCGTTTCCGCCACCGGTCAGCCACCCGCCGCAGAGTGTCTACCGCCGGCAGTGGGGCGTGTACCGCATCCCGGCACTAATACCATGGGATGGTGGCCATGCGCGCGTTCTCGCGGGAAACCCGCCACTGGAGGGGGCGGAACTAAGGGTTCAAGTCCTCTCAGTCAACGGTTCTCCAGTCGGATAAACGGGGAACATTCCGCCTCCTGTTCGCGTGCGAAGCGGGCACGCTCTTCCTCAAGGAAGGTGACCGGTTCGATTCACCCCTTTTCCACGGAAGATCTTCTTCTCGGCCTCGCTCCGAGCCCCCGGAGATTCGGCGGCGGGACAGCCGATCATGGCTCAAAAATGAGCGCGCGGGCCGGGTGAAAATCCAGCCGCAGGATGGAGTTTCCCTGCGGTTCGAATCCCTCGGGGGGTGACAAACCAGCCGGGGACACGAGGACTCGACGGTCCCGCTCCAACCTCCTACCACGTCTTCCCGAGTACGGCCGCTACTGGGGGCAGGTCACGAAGACCGACCTTCGCTCCTGTTTGAAGGGGACCTTGGGTCCATCCCTTTTCCACCGTGACGAACGCTTCTCTCCACCTCGAGGGTTCCTCCCCCTTAAGATGCAGAATGTGCTCGTATCCAAACCGGTTGGCATTGGGGGCATCAGCCCACAACATGAACACGGGTCCCCCGCTCTCTACGAGGGTACGGATAGTGGGGGCGACAACGTCCGGCGGATAGAAGGTGTGCAGGCGATGCGCCCCCGACAGGACCAAGATGGGTTTCGACCCTTCGGGAGGAAGTCCAGCGATCATCTCCTGCGTCTGGCGGGGGAGGCGCAGGAACTCGGAAAACGAACGTACGGTCTCCTCCTCCCCTTCGGACCGGATGAGATGACTGACGGCGATGTTGCCCGCGACCTCGTTCCGCTCGAGCTCCTTCGGAGCGACCACAATGAGATGATCCGGGGGAATGAGCGGAGTCCTCAGAAGGTCGGTATCTTCGAGCACTTCGCCGTCCAGCTGGACGTGCCCCCAGAGGAAACCGCCTGGATGTCCTTGCACTAGGCCATAGGCGACCCAGTTGAGCAGGGAGCGCCCGCTGCCACACAGGATTACAGAGGTCCGCGGCTCAAACAAATCCTGGAGCGATGTGTTGCTCGACATCGCACCCTCTCGCCCGCGGTAGAACACCACCGTCTCCCTTCCTCTTGTGTCTTTCTCCGTGCGTTGAGGCGGCGCGATTCATCGCCAGTGCGTGGTCGCTCGTTCCTTGGAGGATTTCCGTGCAACCACCGAACAATGCCGGATGCAAGACTAGCATTCCCTACCCAATCTCTCAACTCAACGGTAGGCGAGCCGACCGTGGCCCGGAATGGGCCTCGGGCGGTGCGAGTTTCCAGCCGGGGGAGCCCGTCCATTTGGCTCGAATCCCTTCCTTACAGGCGACGCTTTGAGCGTTCTTCCTCGTCCTCGAGGACGAAGGCGTCCTTCTCACGAATCACTCCGAGGATTTTCCGTGCGTCGTCGATCACGGGGATGGCACGGAACCGATACTTGCGGAACAGCTCGAGGACCCGGGGCCACTTCGTATCGGGCGAGACCACCACGAGGCCCTGGGTCATGATTTCGTCCAGTCGTTCCGAGGGGTCCGCCTGGAGCAGCTCATTGATGTCGACAACCCCGCGAACGTGGCGGTCGGCATCGACCACGTAGATGTACATCGTGACGAGGCACTTTGGAGCCTCCCGACGGAACCGTGCGAACGCCTCCTCGACCGGAAGCTCGCCGGGGAACTCGAGGAACGTATGCACGGCAAGGGTGAGGACGGGCACATCGTGGACCTCGACGATCTCGCGGACCTTCGCCGCGACCTCGCCTTTGAGAATGCCGAGCAGTTCACGGGCGTTCTCGTCGGGGAGGATCGAGACGATGTCGGCAATCTCCACCGGGGAGAGGTGGGCGATGATTTGCCCCAACCGGGCAGCCTCCGTGTCGGCGATGATCTCCCGCTGCACCCGGGGCTCGGTCGCCTCGAGGGCGTGGGCGGCGGCCTTCGAATCGAGCGCGTTGAAGAGGGTGAGCCGCTCCTCGCGGTTCAACTCCTCAAGGATGTCCGCCGCATCCTCGGGCGGAATCTTCCCGAGAGCGTCTCGCGTGACGGTAAGTCGAACGTCGCCCGCCGTGCTCGTGAGGTCGGGGCCGACCGGCTGAACGTACTTCCACGGGATGCGCTCTTCGGGGGAGTGGTTCTCTGAGACGGAGGCGGCGACCCGCCCCCAAAGCCCGAGTCGGCGGCGACGGGCCTCCTGACCGATCAGGGCCGCGACCACGAACAACCGGCTACCGGCCTTCAGCAGTTGGATGTCGTAGACCACGTCGATCCCGAGGCCGCGGGTATCGAGGATACGCTTGTCGAGGATCCGGTCCCGAAGAAGCAGAAGTTCGCCGGGGTCTTCGACACTCTCGTACTGACGTGTGCCGGGCAAGTCCCGCACGACGCTCTCCAACGGGTCCAACCGGACCACCTGGGGCCAGGGAACTGTCAAGGGTGGCCGTCCGAACGGACGACGAACGAGCAGATGGGTCACTTCCGCGTACTTTGGATCGTCGGCAAAGACGAAATCCTGGAGCCTCCCCAGGGTGACTCCGGCCTCCGTGCGAACTTTGCGGTCCACCAGTTCGCTGACCCGGAGGTACTGGGCCTCCTCGAGGTCACGGATCTGAGCGGTCGAGCTCGCCAGCCTCTCCCCGTTCGAATCACCCGGGTCCGACATCTCCACCTCGCGGAGTCCGAACTCCCCTGCGTTCCCTCCCCGTGGTATCACCTTCGGGAATGTCTGAGTTTCCTCCCTAGACTCCGAGCCGGGTAAGGAGCGAGTACAGCAGCAAGCCGACGAGAGTGAGTAGGTACACACGGAGGAGGACCAGGACGGCCTTCGTCCCGCGTGTCAGGCGAATCCGGGGCACGGCATAGGTTCGGTTGATGTGTCGAATCTTCTCGGCGGCGTCATGAAATGCGCTCATCGTTCCTTAACCTCCGAACAGGTGGGGCAGGATGGTCCCGACCGCGTACAACGTCGACAGGGCGAGGAGCACCCCCACGATGCTCCCGGCCATGACGTTCTGGGCTCGCGTGTTCCTGTAACTCCCGACCAGCTCTTCCTGGTTGAGCAGGACGATCAGGAACACCAGCGCCGCGGGCAGCAGCGTCACGGCGATGACCTGGACGAAGAGGGTGATTACCCCGAGCGGGGCCCCGGGGATGAGCACGATGCTCCCGGCGATGAGCATGATGCTCAAGCGGAACACGTTGAACCACTTCGCTTGCCCGAGCCGGTCGTTGAGGGAATGGGACCAGCCAAAGACCTCCCCCACGGCCCAGGAACTGGCGAGCGACACCGAGAGCGCTCCGATGAGACCGGCATCAAACAGCCCAATGGCGAGGATCGTACCCACCCAGGGATGGAGCGGCATCAGAAGCGCCGCCGCTTCGCCCGCGGAGGTGAGGTTGGTGTCCCCTCCGAAGAACACCGTGGCGATGATGATGAGGGCAACCGCCGTGACGACCGTGAAGGTCGAGCCGATCGCGGTGTCCCAACGAGCGTAGGGCACGTCCCGCTTCTTGAGACCCTTGTCGACCACCGAGCTCTGCTGGAAGAAGATCATCCACGGGGCGATCGTCGTCCCGATCGTGGCCATGATGAGGAAGACCACGGGACCCCCAAGCCCCTCGGGAAAGCCCGGCACGACGCCTTGATGGAAGATCGCGCCAACGTCCGGGTGGACGAAGAAGACCACCGGAACATAGACCATGTTCACGGCGCAGATGGCCAGGACGATCTTCTCCCACGTCCAATACCGCCCGTTCACGAGCATCAACATGATGAACGTGATCACGACCACCTCGGTGATCCACGGCGGGATCCCGAACACGGCCATCGCCATCGTCATCCCGATGAACTCGGTCGTGATGGTGAGGCAGTCCGTGAGCGTGAGGTCCGTGAGGGAGAACCACCCCCAGAACGGGCCGAACGCCTCGAAGATCGCCTGGGCATGACCCCGTTTGGTCATGACCCCCAGGCGCACGGTCATTTCCTGGCAGACGTACGCGACCGGCCCGAGCAGCAGGACGATCCAGATGAAACTGTACCGATAGTACGCTCCCGAGAGCATGTAGGTGGTGACTCCACCGGCGTCGTTGTCGGCCACCATCACGATGACCCCGGGGCCGATGACCGCGGCGAGGATCGCGAGCTGCTTACGGAACCGGCGATACTGGAAGTAGAACCGTGGGACAAGCCCCATCCGGTCCGAGCTTGTCACCGGGTTCATGGCTCAACTCCCGCTCAATCAATGAGGCCCCGACCTTCCCCCGAGGCGGGAGGCGAGTTCCAAGGACTGGCCGGCGCCTCGCTCCTGAGACACATACCCCACCCCCCCGGGGGGGATGGGGGGGCAGAGGGGTGGGGGTTTATAAGCCCACTGGGAGCGCGCCCGTTGGGAGAGAAGGGTTAATGCGATTCGATGGCGTGCATCGGTCGAATGCCCGAGACATCGCAAGCCGCCGTCCGGGACCGCCTCGTACTGGCCAAGGGCCACGTGGAGGGAATCATCAAGATGGTCGACGATGGCAAGGATGACACTCAGGTCCTCCGGCAGATTCTGGCAGTGCACGCCCAGCTCGAGAAGGCCTCAGTCATGGTCCTCGAGGGCATGTTGGAATCGTTCATGGACGCACCCAAGAGCCGGCGCCAAGAGATCCTTACCCAGATTCGCGAAAGTCTCCGCGACTTGACGTAAAGGGCCCCGACGCGCAGCTTCGCTGCGCTCGTTCACCGGCATATCCTAGGGAACGACTGCGGCGACTCGTCGGGCTCTCGGGACAAACTCCCCTGCGCCCGTTCTCGAAGCGGCGCGAGGGAAAATCAGCCGCGGGAGGACTCTCGCAAATCGTTCAAAGCCGCAGTTACACCGCCTTCTGCGGCTCGTAGAGTGTAGCCCACACTGTGCCCCAAGTAACCGGAAGGGCTGAAATACCATTATGACCATTATGGCCATGATGTCGACGCCCGATGCCATTACCAGCATCCCAGTTCGCCAATCGACTCTCCGTGCCCTCCGTAGCGCCAAGATGGCGGATCAGACCTGGGATGATTTCCTGATGGCGTTGGCCGACGACTACATCCCACCGGCACTGAAGCAAGACCTAGACCGCAGGCTGCGCCAGGAGCGAATCATTCCGGGCAGCCAGATGAAGCGGGAATACGTGGAGTGGAGGCGCCGGCGTGGCCCCTCGTAGGCCGTCGGACGACTGGCCAGATTTCACGGAGACCGCCCGACTCCAATTCTGGGGACTTCCGGACGAGGCGGTCGAAGCGTTTGCGACTGTCTTCCCGGAATTCACCCGATTCCCCCAACGACCATCGACCTCTCTGGATGTCTGTCCACTCAGGAACGACCCTCGCCGATGGCGGCTGAAAGTACTGGGGTACCGCGCGATCTACCAGGTTCTCCACGGCCGCCCTATCATCGAAGCGGTCCTTCCCCGGTCGAACAGGACG
This sequence comes from Thermoplasmata archaeon, assembly GCA_035625165.1. Classification (GTDB taxonomy): domain Archaea; phylum Thermoplasmatota; class Thermoplasmata; order Lutacidiplasmatales; family UBA184; genus Lutacidiplasma. The sequence goes on from DASPQC010000076.1 coordinate 19,870, forward strand.
TACCGGGACTTTGAAGCCCACCGGCGCAGGTTCCCGCCGCGCTGATCGACGGTTCAACTCCTTCTGCGGCGCAGGCCTGGCACCCGGGAGAGGGCGTTTTTCTTCCAACGAGCGTGGTTCCCTCGGCCCCCACCGTACGTCCAGAGCTTGCTGGGCCGAGCCGCGGGAGGGCCTGACACTGCAAGCCGACCACCCCGGTTCTGGATTGCCGTTCGCGCGACCCGGCGCGGAGGGCCGGGCCGCGAGCTCAGTTTGTTTATCCGAGGATCCAACCTGACCATTCCCACCGGGGCGACCGATGGATCCGTTCTCGCACTTTCTGCTGGGATACCTTCTCGGTTACGGGATCTGGGGCCCGTCGGGTCTGCAGTACGTGGTCGCCGCCGCCCTCGCCGGTGGGCTCCCCGACGCCGACGTAGCACTCTACCCCCTTTCGCATCGGTTCCCCCTGCTACGTCACCGTGGTATCTCTCACTCCATCGTCGGCGTGACGATTCTCGCGGCGGTCGGTACCTTTGTCGTGCCCTGGGCGCTCGCGGCCGCGTTTGGAAGTGGGTTCGCGGCCGGGATTCCCTGGGCGTACTTTGTCTCCTTGGAAGTGGGCGGGCTCTCGCACGTCCTCCTGGATGCGATGGATCACTGGTCGGTGCCCATCTTCGCGCCCTTCAGCAAGCGGGAGTACGGCTTCGACGCGGACCGGATCGCGAACCTCGGAGCGATGTCGTTCACGGTTGGCGCGTATGCGGCGATGCTGTACGAACGCGGGCGAACCCCCCTCTGGGTGTGGGAAGTTACCGCCTGGCTCCTGCTCGCCGGCGTCTTGGTGTTCTTTGCCGTCCGACTGGCCGCTCGGTGGCGAATCGAGGCTCCGCGGAAGCAGGGACGCTTCTCATCGGTAGTTCCCCAGTTCAACCCGTTCCGTTTCCTCCTCTATTCGGAGGAGGTGGTCGCCCCCGAGAAGCTTCGGATACGCTTCGTAGAGTACGACCTGCTTCGGGGTAAGCCACTCCCTGAAGGCACGATCGAGGCGTGGACCGACGACCGCCCCGGTCGTGAGGTCCGGACCGCGGCCGACGCAATCGCCGTCAGCTACGCTTCGGCGTTGAAGAAGAGCTGGTTTCTGGTGGAAACGAATCGATTTGCTCGGGTACGGGTGACGAAGACAGGGTTCGAGGTCTTCTGGTATTCGCTCGAACTGAGCTTTTGGGGACGCTCCGCCGGCGTTCTGGCGGAAGTGGAGACCGCCAACGGTGGGGTCACCGTCCGTTCCGCGTGGCGCGACCCACAGGATTTCGGGGTCTAGGTCTGGAGACGGCCCCGGCCTCCGCGAGTCAAGCTTGTCGAGGGAAGATGTCGGGGACGATGAAGCCGGCCGTACCGTTTCCGAGATAGGCTATTGCCATTCCGTCCACGGGTCGGTTCCGTGGAAAAGCAGCCGCGGGAGGGACTTGAACTAAGGGTTCAATCCCCGGGCCGGTCGTCCTCCAAGTGGAATCCAGAACGGTTGGAACGTTCCGTCTCCAAAGACGCAATCTATGCGGGTCCCCTATGCACACGATAGCTCACCAGACACTCACGAACCCTTGTCCAATTCTCGTTACCCGTTGGTGCGGGGTCAAGAATCCCAGTTGGCCGCGGAACAGCCGGATGCAAGTTCAGAACCCGTATGTACGCCGTTGGCTTTACCTGGGGACGGCGAGCGACCGCGAAATACCCGGCGCGTGATACGACGGAGCTCCCCAATGAGTAGCCCGGAAGGATTGCCTTCGACGGGCATGTTGGGCGTCGCTTGGGCCATCCGAGATGGCAGCGTGGGGTGAGATTAATGCGAGCGAAGGAACGTTGTTGGTCGGAACGCGTCAACAATGTTAGCGTAGAGCCGGGGGGAATTGGGGCCGATTGCATTGGAGGGACGAAGTATCGGCCAAAGCTCCGCATACTGTCGATTGCGATTGTCGCAATGATCGCCATTGCATTCTCTGTGGAGTCTACCGGCGTTGCTGCCGCCCAATCCTTGACGTCAGGGGGCCAAACGGAAGGGGCGGCCGCGCTCAACGGCTCAAGTCCAGACGTTATACCCGGGTTTTACCTGACGTTCACTTGCACGCATGGCGGGATATTCCTCAACGGATCAAGCTATTGCCAACATCAGCAAACGACGCAAGACATCTGCGACAGCTCGTCATGTGAGTTCCAGCTGGACGGCTACCCGGACTTTGGATACAGTTTCGTTTCTTGGGAAACAAGCGATGTGACAGTTGGATGCTCCACATGCGCACAAACAACTCTCACAGTCCACGTCCCCAATCCGGGTCAGCGGTATTCCGGCACTCTTACTCTCAACGCGGTCAGTGACTTTGTAACAGTCACTGTCGATACCTTTGTGAACTGGAGCGACAACGGTTGGGTTCCAGGACACGTTCAAGCCTGCATGTACCTGGTGGGATGCATGAATGCTTCAAACGGCCAGGACCTGACCCTTCTCCCGCCCTACCAGTATACGATCACGGCCGACCTCTCACCCCTCTTCTACGTAGAAGAGTGGCTAACGACTGCCGGTTCCCTAACGAGTTCCACTTCCAATCCAACCTTGTTCACGCCTAATGGTTCCGGAACTCTCTATCTCATAGCACTCGACGAACACACACAAGGCGGTTGGGTGGGATACATCTACTCCATCTCGGGCTTGACTGGAGAGGTCACGAGCATCTCGGGAACGTTCATACTCCCAACTGCTACCGAAATGGGATTCGGGATCTGGATGGGAATCGGAGGGATGACCGGAACCGACCTTTGGCAGGCTGGTGTGCAGGTCAACAAGAGTGGTACCGTCGCTCCCTGGTACGAAGCATACGTTCCGGGGGGCAATCAAACCGTGGAGTACGGGCATTCATTCCCAATTGCGCTGGGAGACAAGGTTGAAGTCACCGTAACATCCGACGGAGGCATCTGCACCTTCGCGATTCAAGATCTATCTCGACCGGGCCAACCCACATGGTCCGGTCACGACGTCAATAAGTTCTATCCAAACGCTCAAACAGGAGAGTGGATAATGGAACCGAAGACCACCCCCTCGTCCCAGCTCGATATCCCAGTGTCTAACATGACATTTAACGGCGGGTTCAGCGTGTATGCCTCCTACATGGACATTGAATACACTTGGGGGACTTCCCAAGGTGGCTACTTGGATTACTACGGGAGCGCCTTGGTAGCGGGTTACCCTAACTTCTCAATCGAGTCGAGTGGCTGAGGCGAATGTGACTCTCCTTATCCGCGTCGGCGGGCTTCAAACGACCGGCCGAGCGACCAACGGTAGGACATCTGTGAGACAGAGGCCCCGATCGCGGGCTGTCGAGCTGGCAGCGGTAATCGGGGCCTTACTTATCTGCGTGGGTGAGGCGGGCGGCAATCACCCGGCGCCCCTTCCACTTCGATCATTTTCTGAAGAGGCGGCTGCCTCCAGCGGTTCCATTTCGATTGGTGGGTACCCCATTGACATTGCCTACGACCCTGTGAACAATTTCCTCTACGTAACTCTCCAGGAGAGTTCGTCGTTTCATTACAACATGACTGTCATCAACGCGACAAACAGCCGCGTGGTGGCCGAACTTCCCATGCCGTACGGGGTGAGTACTCTCGCGGTGGACACCCGCTACGGCTACGTCTATGTTGGCAACTGCTGTAACACCGTCTACGCAATCGATCCTCTCTCAGAGCACGTGGCTTGGAACGTCTCCGTTGGTTGCCCTGACGGATGCAGTCCTGAGGCACAGACCTATGATTCCGCCAACGGGCAGATATTCCTGACCGACCTCGGCAACAACAACGTGAGCGTTGTTGAGGGACGGAACTTCGTGACGACGTTTCGTGTAGGAAGCGGGCCCAATGGAGCAACCTACGACCCCGCGAACGGGAAGGTCTTTGTTGCCGATGAGGGTGCGTACGCTCTGACTGTGATCAATGGCTCGACGGATGCGGTTGTGGGCCGTATAGCTCCCGTGGACCCTGGCCCCGGCGTAACGTATGATAGTTCGAACGGAGACGTTTACGTTTGTGAGAACAACGCCAGTGGGCCGAACGCATCCAATTTCGTTACGGCCGTGAACGGAAGTTCCGACACAATCATTGCTGCCATTCCGATCGCTAGTTCGTGCGGCGCAGCTGTCTACGACCCCGTCAATGATTACGTGTATATCACCGACCAGATGTCTCCTAGTGGGAAGTACCTCTCAAATGTCACAGTGGTCGATCCCAGGACCAACCGGATCGTTCTGACCCAACCCGTACAGCTTGGCCCCGACGGCGTGGCCTTCGACTCGGCGAACCACAACATCTACGTTGCCGACACGTACGGGGAGAACATATCCGTCCTCCCTCAGCTGTTCCGTGTCACATTTCGCGAAACTGGTCTCCCGGAGGGAACCAATTGGTCGGTAATCATGGGCGGGAGGGACTTCTCCTCCTCAACCAGCACGATCTCATTCCCGGAGATGAACGGATCCTGCAACTTCACAATAGCAAGAACCGGGAGCTACACCGCCATTCCTGCGTCCGGAGAAGCGATGGTGGTAGGAAAGAATCAGGTGCTCTCCGTCGCCTTCTCCAATTCGACGGGACCCAAGGGGTCCGCGGGATTCCTTGGGCTGCCCTTGTGGACGGGCTATTCCGTGCTCGGAGGACTTGCCGTGCTGATTCTTATTGCCAGCGTTGTTGTCATCCGGCGAAGACGCGAACACATTGGGGTGAGCCCGCCATCGCGGCTGGAACGGACCTTGTAATCTCCTCGCCGAATGTGGGCACCAGCCCGTACGGGATTGTCTACGACCCGTGCCGAAATGCTCTCTAAGTCGCGAACGAGGGTTCCAACCGCTTTCCACGTTCTCGGACGCCGCCTATCGCGTCCTCGCGACCATCAGCCTCGGACCCCACGGGCGGTACGTGGTCGCCTTCTTGCCGGTAACGGACACCCTGTTCGTCACGAACTACGGTACCAACACCGTGAACATGATATCAGCCATCAGGGACAACGTGATCAATCACTTCGGCGTGGAAGCTGAACCCGCCGGGATTGCGTAACCCCGGTCCCGAATCAGCTGTTCCTCGCGAGTTACCACACGGCCAAGGTTTGCGTCGCCACACCGACCGGAGGGGTGGTCGCGAAGGCCACGCGCGAAGGAGATTTCACCTTCGGTCGGTTGGTGTCATGGGGCGCATCCCCGGAGAATCTCGGCGCACGCTTCACCCAGAGAAGCAGCCGCGGGAGGGAGTTCCACTTTGGTTCAAGTCCCTCCGCCCTCGACTATGTGTCGTGGCTCAGAGGCGTATACACGCTTGTGCGCCAGACCACAATGGAGTGTCTCATGGATTATCGGAAAGCCCGGCCCTATCTGCGAATGAGGAGTGTTTCGGTATGTCGCGAAAGAGTCAGGATCCTGTGGGACGGACATTTTCCATCGAACTTCGGTCGGCAAAGACGCTCAGGAGCGCCTCCTTCGTCCACGGTTCCGATGGGGAGGTCGAGATCGAGGGAACACTCGGGACCCTGGAGTCCGTGAGCTTTCCAGAGGGCATGGTGTTACAGATTGTCGGATCAGAAGGGACCCTCCAGGTGGATCTCGAGCAGAACGAGATACCTCGTTCTCGCCGCGTTCCGAGGTCGTGAGCAAGCTACAGTTCGTCCCGTCGCGTTAGTCCTTCGCGGGGCGAGACCATTCCTTCGCTTCTCCCCACCCTCGGTCGAATAGATCGGACGCCCATCGCAAGAAGCTCGGGCTTTCTCCCGAGAACGCGATATCATAGCTCATGGCTCCATCGAGGCGGCGGAAACCAACCGCCGCGCGCAGGTCAGTAAGGTAAACGTGCCATGCGAGACGCGGTACGACACGAATCTCAGGTTTCTTCGTGGCTGAACGCAGCGATTTGAGTACCGTGGGTAGCGCACCCTCTTGAGCCAGCCATCGGACCCGGAGTCCTTCCTCAGATCGCCGGCGCATGACCTCGAGTATTGGGTCATACCCCACTTCGATCGATGCATCGATATTCTTCTTCGCGTCCGTGAGATTCCGCGTAACCGTATCGAAGACCTGCACCGTACCACGCAACAGGTTACAGTCGATCATGTCCCCGAGCCGAGACCGAAACTCGACGGGCAGGACGCTCAGGTCGTGGTCCAGGAAGAACTCGCGAAACTTCGATATGGTTTCCATTGGCGAGACCGTTGCAAGGACCAATGTTGAGAGCGCGGTCGCCCGGAACCGGCCATCAGTTGTCTTCTCCAGGAGACCTGCCTCGGTGAGTCGGTGGACCTGCCGCAGGGCTTCTGTAGCCGCCAAATCGAACTTCTTCGCGATCTCGTTCAGCCGGAGGCTCGACTTCTGGAGTTCGGTGACGATCCGACGGCGGTCGGTGCTCGAGAGCAGCATGTAGAGTTCGCTCACGCCACCTCCCGGCTGGCCGGACCCTTCTGAGTGCACGACGACACCTCCGCGTGGCCGACGACACACCCGAACCAACCTAGGTCTATGTCGATTTTTCGCAATACGACTCATCGAGGCGAACTCGGATGAAGCGATGGGAAAAGTGGTCGGCAGTCGGGGCGGGACTAGGCCTGTTTTTCTTCGGGGGATACATCGCGTGTGTGTCCTCCAGCGGGACTCAGTTCTTCGGACTCCCCCCCTTGGTAGGGGGAGCGTTGGTGATCGGGAGCGCGTGCCTTGTAGTGTTCGTCGCGTTCATCACCGTCTTGGGAATCACACGTTGCCTCCCGGAACTGAAGGCGCGAGCATCCCCCTGACTGGTCGGGGTACCGATCATGATGGCTGAGCAACTTGACTCAGTATCCCAACAGAAGACTGGTTCTCTCCGGTCCGTTCGGACAGTGACACCTGTTCCAGCTCCGGGATCGTCGGCACGGGTTGATGTTGAGGGACATGCGATTGCTGTGTTCAACGTCGGTGGGAAACTGTACGGGCTTGCCTCCGCCTGCCCTCACCGTGGCTGTCCCCTTGAGCAAGGACGGTTCGGACCCGGAGCGGTTGCGTGCCCCTGGCATCGCCTCTCGTTCGACCTCATGACAGGTGCGGTCGTTGGTGGGCCCGGACTACTGCGCCGCATGACCAAGCCGGTAACCCCGTACCGGGTCGAATCGACTGACGGATTGGTCACAGTGTTGCTTCCGACTCCTCCGAGAACGGTTGATTCTCGGAAGCCAGTTCCCGGCCTGACGCCAATTCCGGCTGTTTAGGGAGGTGAATACGATGAGTGCGAATTCCACCGTATCCAATTCCCGAATAGGCTCCTCGTGGGGCATCGGGTTCGGCTGGCGAGTGGCTGTCAGTCTCGTCAGCGTGTTCGGACTGACTTTGGTCTTCCTGATCTACTTCGCGTTCTGGACCAATTCGTTCAGTACGCTGCAGACCGCAGTGCTAGTGGTCGTCGCAATCCTCGCCTTCATCGCGACGAACGGAGCGGCGTGGGCTAGCTGGGGGGTCCGATATGCCCGAACATAGAGTCCCTACGACACCACTTACCCCGGGCGTATGGATGGCCGGCATCCTTGCGATGGTGTTTGGAATGCTTGGAACCGTCGGGGGCATCTACGGGGCTCTGACCTTCCTTCCAGACCGGTCGACGCTCCACCTCACGGTCTCGCAGGCAGACACCCTCTCTCTAATCGCGGGAAATGGCGCCGCAGTCTCACTCGCGGGACTCGCCTCGGGGTGGTGGATCCTGCACGGTCGGGTCTGGGCGCTGAGAGCCGAGCTGTTCGTCGTCCTAGGAAGCGTTGCGTGTGCGGGCGCATTCTCGGCCTTCGCGCTCGTCGCGTCGCCGGCGTCCAGCCTCGGTGGTCTCGCTGCCTTGGCGTTCCTGTCGATCGTGGTCGCGGTCTACCTTTTGGAAGCCTGGTTGATGTTCGTGGGTAGCGGACTTCACGGTCGACATTGGCCTGCGGTGCTCTCGACGCCGACAGACTCGCAGGCGGGCAACTCATGGACTGTGGGAGACCATTTCTCACACCCGGACAACGCGCATGCGGACCTGAAGCTGAAAGTCCTGCTCGCATGCGGCATCCTTTCGGGAATCTTCTACGCGGGTATGGATGCAATCGGAGGTCTGCAGTGGGCCCACTACAGCTGGGTTTCCGAAGAGTTCAGCCGGCTCAGCGCGGTCGGTGCCCCCTCGAGGTGGGTCATCCTCGACATGTGCCCGATCTACACTGCGCTTGTTGTTGCATTCGCCATCGGACTCTTCTGGTGGTCTCGCGGGAGAAGCCGCGGGCTGCGCGTAATCTCCATCGCCTTGATCGCGTACGCGGCTGCCAATCTGGTTTGGCCCCAATTCTACCCCGAGAACATGAGCCAGTCCGTCGACGCTTTCACCAACACGATGCACATCGTGATCACGGGAGTGGTTGTCACAACCTGGCTCGCGATACTCGGCATCGCGACCGCCTCCTACAAGGGATGGCTCCGATTCTACTCGATCGGAACTATTGCCGTGGTCTTGGTGTTCGGCGGCGGTCTCGCTGGGTGGCAGGGCGCCCTCATGGCCGCAGGACAGCCCCACCCCTGGCTGGGCCTCGTTGAACGCATCAACATCTACGGCTTCTATGCCTGGATGTCAGTGCTGGCGGTCGTCACCGTAAGGCAGGTTCTGCGTGGGACCCGGACCGCGAGTCCTCCCGTCGTAG
>DASPQC010000077.1:0-55375 GCA_035625165.1 Thermoplasmata archaeon
TTCCTGGACCGTCAGCTCGCGCTCCTCCGCCCCCGGGTGATCGTCACTCTCGGGGCTCGGGCCCTCGCCGCCATCGACCCCGCGGCTCCTCCGATGCTCTCCGCGGCCGGTCATCCTCGACCGAGCGCCGTCCCGAGCCACTTCCCTCTCATCCACCCCGCGGCCGCGCTCCGCTCGCGGCGCTGGCGCGAGCGCTGGGACCACGACATCGAGGTGCTCGCGAGCTGGCTGACCGAACGGGCCGCGTAAACGGCTTTAACTCGGGTCCCGCTCGCTGACTCGTGCGCACGGTCGAGCTGTTCCTGCTGGAAGGTTCGTACCAAGCGGTGGAGGACGGGGTCGTCATCGAGCTGTTCGGCCGGACCAAGGACGGAAGTGCGCTCGTCGCCCGATACTACGGGTTCCGCCCCTACTTCGAGATCACCGAGCCCACCGAGGAGGTGCGTTCCCGGCTCAAGGCGGACAAGGAGATCATCGAGTTTCATGATATCACGACGTGGGTCGACGGTCGCGAGCGTCCCGCGCTCCACGTCACGCTGCACCGCCCCTGGATCGTGCCACAGTACCGTGACAATTACCGCCGGCGGGGCGACGAGGCGAGCGTCCTCGCCTGCGACATCCCGTTCGTCCATCGATTCCTGTACGACAAACACCTCGGTCTCGCCGTCGCCTTCGAAGCGGAAGACGAACCCGAGGAGATTCGGGCGCGCTACACCGTGCCGAACGTCGTCCGCGTGGTGACGACGGACGGACACGACATTCGTCCGGCCGAGGTGTTCCGCCCGTCCGTCCGCATCCTGTCCTTCGACATCGAGAACGCGATCAAGGAGCGGACGATCTTCACGATCTGCGGGGTCTCGGAGGGCGCGGGGCGCGAGCGGCGCACCTTTAGGCTGCGCGGGTCGGAGCGAGAGATACTGGACGGTTTCGTCCGCATCGTCCAGGAGGACGACCCCGACGTCATCACCGGCTACAACATCGGAGGGTACGACTTTCCGCTCCTTCTCGAACGCGCGAAGGCGGTGGAGGGGGTGGAGCTCACGCTCGGCCGCGACCGCTCCGTGCCGCGCGAGATGGGCGAACGGCTTTGGAGGGTCACGGGCCGGGTCATCGCGGACGCCTGGTGGTCGGCCCGGCGGGAACTCCGCCCGAAACAGGAGACCCTCCAGTTCGTCGCCCGCACCCTCCTCGGCGACTCGAAGCTGGATGTCGACCGCCGGAACATCGACCAGGAGTGGGCGCGTGACCCGGACCGCGTCATGGAGTACTGCGAGCACGACGCGGAGCTGGCCGAACGAATCCTCGAACGGCTGAGGACGGTCGAGAAGGGGGCGGACCTCGCGACCGTCGCTCGTCTCCCGCTCGAGGAGGGGATGAACGGACGGACCTCCCTCTTCATCGACGCGATCCTCATCCCCCGAGCCGACGCGCGGGGGGTCGGGGTTCCGCCGAGCCATTTCTCCGGACGAGAGAACCCGATCGAGGGGGGATACGTCCACTCGATCCGGCCCGGGATCTACCGATGGGTGGTGGTCCTCGACTTCAAGTCGATGTACCCGTCGATCATCATCTCCCGCAACCTCTGCTTCACGACCCTCTCCCCGGAGGGCGCCACCGTCGCGCCCAGCGGCGCCCGGTTCCTGGACGCCAGCGTCCGCCGGGGGATCATCCCGGAGATCCTGTCGGACCTCCTCGCCGACCGGGACCGCTTCCGTCAGGCCGCCCGGACCGCGACCTCGCCGGAGCTGAGAGAGTACTACGATGGACTCCAGAACGCGGTCAAGGTGCTGATGAACTCGTTCTACGGGGTCCTCGCCTCGAGCTTCTACCGGTTCACCAACAAGGACATTGGCGCCGCGATCACCGCGTTCGCCCGCGAATCGATCACGTCCATCATCCGCGCGCTCGAGGCCGACGGCCATGAGGTGGTCTACTCGGACACCGACTCGGTCTTCGTTCGATCCCCGAACCCCACCCTGGAAGGCTCGCGCGAGTTCGGCGAGCAGGTCGCGAAGCGGTTCACGCACGAAGGGGTCACCTTCGAATTCCAGTCGGTCTACGAATCGTTCTTCTCGCACGGGGCGAAGAAGCGCTACGTGGGACGGACCGCCTGGCCGCGCGAGGAGGTGATCGTCCGCGGGTACGAGACCCGCCGCACCGACGCCTTCGACTACCAATCGGAGGCGCTCCTCGAGGTGTTCGACCTCGTCCTCAAGGGGGACACGGAGGGGGCGGTGCGCCGCTCGCGCGAGCTCGTGCAGGCGGTTCGGGCCCGGCAGGTCCCGGTCGAGAAGCTCGTCATCGCGCGGACGGTCCGCGCGGAGAGCGAGTACAACGAGTCGACCCGGGACGCGCTCCCGTTCCTGAGGGTCTTCCGCCAACTCCAGCAGGAAGGCTACGACGTGATCCCCGGGATGAAGGTCGCCTGGGTCGTCACCGACTCCCGCGAGAGCCCCCAGGCGATCGAACCCTGGGTCGAAGGGCGGGCGTTCACGAAGCAGCCCGACTGGGAGTACTACGCGGAGCGGGTCGCCCAGACCCTCGCTCGGGTCACGGAGGTGTTCGACTGGGATGCGGCCGCTCTCCTGCGGGGGAGCCACCAGCGGCGTCTCTCGACCGGAGCGTCCCAGGTGCGTCTGGACGGCGACCGGCCGACCCCGGGCGTGTCGGACGAGACCCCGGAAACGGCCCCACCGACTCCGCCCGCCCCCCCTGCCACCCTCGAGACGCCGGTCACCGAGGTCGGAAAGCGGCCGCGGCGCCGGGCGACCAACCGTAGCCTCGCCGACTTCCAGTGATTCCCCGCCGAACGGTCAGGGACCGCCCGGAACCTCAGCGGGCGATGAGGACCCGCCGCCCGCTCGGAGGCTCAAGACCCCTCCCACGACCGCGATCGGTACGCCCAGGAGGGCGATGAGCGGAGGGGGGAGCGCGAGGAAGACGGCCGAGAGGAGGAGGGTGAAGACCGGTATCCCGGTCATCAGCATCGGGGGGATGACGAGGCCGACCTTCTCGATCGCAACGAAGTAGAGAACGGGGGCGACGAAGAAGCTCGACACGCCGGTGACCACGAGGAGGAAGAGCGGGATCGGAGGGACGTGGACGAGGCCGGCCCAACCCCCGGGAACGAAGACCGAGAGCACCGCGGAGAGGAGGCCCGCCGCCAGCATCGACTGACCCACGACCGCCGACATCGGCGCCGTCTCGCTCGCCTTCGCGGTCAGGATGAAGTAGAAGGCGATGGTGAGCGGCTCCGCCGGGACGACCAGCCAACCCGCCGGAGGGATCGAGGAAAGGTTCTTCCCGCCGAGGATCGCCATCGTCCCTCCCACGAGGCTCAACAGAAGACCGAGGCCGAAGACCGGCGACGCGACCTGGGCACGGTGGCTCCCCAGGATGAAGGCGACCACGAGCGGCGTCGCGACGACGTCGCCGATCAACGAAAGGAGGGAGGCATCGACCGGACCGATGAGGTAGGTGGCGGCGATGACCGAGAGTTGCATCGTGACCAGGAGGGACGTGCGGAACCAGGCGGCCGGCGACCGCCAGAGGGCGGCGAACGAGGGGCCGGCGCCGGTGGCGTAGGCCCAGAATAGGTAGATGACGCCGCCGAAGAGGAACGGAAAGACGAGCACCGGCGACGGCGCCGCCGCGGGCGACGCCCACAGGACGAAGATGTAGTAGGTCGACCAGCCGAACGCGGCCAGGACGGCGAGCACCACCGCGACCGTGAGGGGACGGCCGAACGGCACGTCGGGCCGCTAGCGGGGGAGGTCGATAACCGTTTGCCGACGGCGCGCCCGCTAGGAGTAACCCCGGTAGTGGAGGTCGAACTGCGGGAGGGAGACCCCCGACCCCCGACCCACGGTGCCGATCACCCGTGCATCCGGGGCCCCGGCGCGGGCGAGGCGCGCGCGGACCAAAGCGACCTTCTCGCGGTCGACCACGAGGACGAACCCGACGCCGGCGTTGAACGTCTGGAAGAGCTCCTGGTCGGGGAACCGACCGAGCTCCTTCAGCCAGGTGAACAGGGAGGGCACCGGGGGCCACTCATCCAGGACGAACTCGACGCCTTCGCGAAGGCGGACCAGGTTTCGGACTCCTCCCCCGGAGATGTGGGCGAGGCCGTGCACGGAGGGAAGGTCGGCGACCGCGTCCACCGCCTCCGTGTAGATCCGGGTGGGGCGTAGGAGCTCGCGCCCCACCGCCCCGCGGCCCCCGGGCCGGGGCTGGGAGAGGTCGATGTGGGCCTCGGTCAGGATCCTCCGGATCAGCGTGTAGCCGTTCGCGTGGGCACCGTGCGAGGGGATCCCCAGAATCGCATCGCCCGGCCGGATCTGCTTCCCCAGGATCGGGCGCCGACCGTTCGGAAAGAATCCGAACGCGGTGGCCCCCAAATCGAATCGGTGGACGAGCTCGGGGACGACAGCCGTCTCGCCCCCGAGGAGAGAGCATCGCGCGGCGGCGAGCCCGCGGTTCAAGCCCCGGCCGACCTTGCGGAACACCTCGGGGTCCGGGCGCTCGACCAGTATCGTATCGACCAAGCCGGCCGTCCGGGCCCCGACCGCCGCCAGGTCGTTCACGTTCACGCCGACGATATCCTCCCCGACTTCCTCCCAGCGGTCGAGCTGGTCGGCCAGGAGCACCTTCGTCCCGACGGTGTCGGTCGTGACCGCGATCGTCTCGCGTCCGACCCGAAGGAGTCCGGCGTAATGGCCGGCCGCCTCGACCGGCCGCCCATGGTCCGCCGGTGGGCGGTATCGCACGGCACTGAGGAGGGAGGCGAGCGCGCGGGAGACCGACGAGCGATCCACGCCGCTCCTGGAATACGTCCAGAAGTTCCGAGAAGTTCGGGAGGTCGCCACGGCGCCGCCAGCGCGAGCGATGTAGATAGCCTCAGGCCCTCGGGGCGAGCCCTTCTTTACGGGCGCTATCGTCCCCTCGGCCGATGTGGTCCCCCTCGGACGGGCCCAGCGGGGAGGAACGAGCGGAGGACCGGACCCCAAGCCAGGTCCTTGCCGGCCGCGCGTGGGTCGCCGGGCGCCTCCAGCCGGTGGAGGTCGCGATCTCGGAGGACGGGCGGATCCTCTCGGTCGGGCGGATCCGTGGCCGGGCGCCCCGGCGGGATGTCGGGGACTGGGTGATCCTTCCCGCCGCCACCGACCTCCATGTTCACTTTCGCGACCCCGGGGGCGACCCCGGCGCGGAGACGATTCCCACCGGCACGGTCGGGGCCGCGCTCGGGGGGGTCACGCTCGTCGGCGAGATGCCGAACACCCGCCCTCCGGTCCTGGATGTCGAGCGCCTGGCCGAGAAGGAAGCTCTCGTCCGTGGACGGGCCGCGGTCGATGTGCTCCTCTACGCGAGCGCCTCCGAACCGAAGGCGTTCGCTGGCCTCGCCCGCCGGGCCGGGGGGTTCAAGCTCTACCTGGCGCCGACCACGGGGATCGACCAAGTGCCCCGGGGAAGCGCCCTCCCGCCGCTCTTCGAGTCGCTCGCCGAGCTTCCTCTCCCGGTCTCGGTCCACGCGGAGGACCCGACGCGGTTCCGTGTGAACGACCTCCCGCACGAGCCGACAGAATGGAACCTTGACCGCCCGCCCGATGCCGAGGCGGCGGCGCTCGACGAGTTGGAGCCGGCACCGGACCGTCTCCGCCTCCACGTGGCCCACGTGACGACGCCAACGGCAGTGGAGAGGCTCCGGGCCCGGGGTCGGTCGTTCGAGGCCACCCCGCACCACCTCCTGCTCTCCGACCGTTCCGGTCGCGACGCCCGATTCAAGGTGAACCCACCGTTGCGGTCGGACGCCGACCGTGCGGGGCTCTGGGCGGCGTTTGCCCGGGGAGAGGTACCGATGGTGGCGAGTGACCACGCCCCCCACACCTCCGACGCGAAGTCCCTCCCGTTCGAGAAGGCCCCCTCCGGCGTGCCCGGAGTGGAGACCATGGTCCCGCTCCTCCTGGCCAAGGTCCGCTCCGGTGACCTCGGGCTCGACGTCCTTCTGGCCGCCGCCTGCGACCGCCCGGCGCGTTGGTTCGGTCAGCCGCTCGGCCGGCTCCTTCCCGGTCACCGTGCCAACCTCATGCTGGTCGATTTCCGGGCGCGCGCCCCCGTGACCGGCCGCACCCTCGCCTCCCCGTGCGGCTGGTCACCGTTCGAGGGATGGGAGGCCATCCGTCCGCGGGAGGTGTGGCGGGACGGAGTACCGATCGTGAAGGACGGGGAGTTTGTGGGCCGCCGGGAGGGACGCGTCGTCCGGCCCGACTACGCCGAGGCTCCCCGGCCCCGGTAGCTCAGGGGCCGGCGGGGGGCATCGGTGGCGCGTTCGCCGGCGAGGTCGGTTTCGCTCGCCGGGGGGGCCACCCCGGGGCGAGGATGTCGGTGACCAGAAGGGCGAAGTAGACGGCGCCCAGGACCGCCACCGCGACGATCGCGTAGTCGAAGTACCGCAGGTCCGCCGAGACGACGTCCCAGTGAGATCGAAGGAGCATGCCGGCGTAGATGAACGCGACCGTAAACGGAGTCGAGCCGACGAGCGTGTAGAGACCGAAGCGGGCGGGCGACATCCGCGCGGTCCCCGCCGGGTAGCTGATGTAGCTTCGGACGACCGGAAGGAGCCGTGCGGCCCCGACCGTCACCTCGCCGTGCCGGGCAAAGAACGTGTCCATCCAGTCCAGGTACTTGGGGTCCAGGCGGAGCTGGCCGACCCCGAGGCCGGCGATGCGGTGGCGCCACCACCGGCCGACCGCGTAGGCGATGAACGAACCCAGGAGGCCGCCCGCGAGCGCCACGGCGAGAGCGCCTCCGAACGAGAACGTACCCTCGGCCACCAAGAACCCGGTGAACGGCAGGATCACCTCGCTGGGGAGCGGCGGGAGCCCGAAGCTCTCGACCGCCATCAGGGCAAGGAGGCCCGGAAGGCCGACGGTCGTCAGGATGGTCGTGATGAGGTCGATGACCGACCCAACGATCGAGAACGACATTGCCGGTTGCGCCTCCGGATCAGGGACCCGCCGGCGAGGAATAGACCAGCCGGAACGGCGGACCGAGGCGGGGGTTGGTACGGGCCGGGATCCCTTCGAACTCGAGCGGGGCCTGACAGCCACCGCATGAGACGGCGGGTCGCTGGCGACCGAGGGTGATGGAGAGGCGGATCCCGACCTCAATCTCGGTCGGGCGCGAGGGCGCGGTCGCGATCGCCTGGTGGAGTTGATCGAGGAGCGATTCTTCGGCGGCGTCCGGCCCGAGCGGGTGGGCCGGGGAGTCAGCGACGGTTGTCATAGGTCCCCGGTCCGGGTTCAGGTGGAGGATTCCTCGTCCGACCCGGTCTCCGTCTTCTCGCCGGGAGGCTGCTTCGGAGCCCGCTTCAGGATCTCTCCGGAGATCTTGTCCAGCTCGGCCATCAGGGAGTCGATGTCCGGCTCGGGCTCCTCACCCGCGGGCGGTGGGGGGGGCACCGCCGTCTTCTGGATCGGTACTGGGGGAGGCCCCTGGCTGACGTCCTCAGGGGTTTCGAGGTAGGGAGGGGGAACACCGGTGGCACCGCTCGGCGGACCGCCGGTTGCTCCGCTCGGCGGACCCTCGGTCGGCTCTTGCCACGGTTGAACGGGCGCTGCCGCGGCAGGGGGGCGGCGTCGCCGGAAGAGCAGGACGGCGGCGATCAGGCCTACCAGCACGAGCACCACGATGGCGCCGATCGCCCACCAGGGAATCGAGGTCCCCGCCGGGCACTGGTTGTACGCGCATCCCGCCGGGGCGGTGGTCGCGACCGCGTTGGGGGAAAGACCCGCCGCCACCACCACGGCGATCATGCCCAGCCCGAGCGCGAGGGGGACGATGCGCTTCCCTGGCGGGTCCTCTCTCATGGACAAAAACCGGCGTCCTCTCGCGTGCCATGCGGCGCGCCCTATGTAAACCTGACGAGTCGAACGGGACCGATGGATAATCCACGAAGCGATGGGGGGACCTCCGATTCATCTCCGAGAGAGTGGTCCGGACCACGGGGGCCGGCTCCGTTTTGAGGGGACTCCGGCTCGGGGGACCGGGTCGCCCGTGGGTTTCCCGTACGTGCCCGTCTTCCTGGGGCTTCTCCTCATCTACATGGTCTATTCCGAGTGGGTCCGTCTCGATTCGCGCTACCTCATCGGAGCCGCGCTCCTCCTCTTGGCCGTCACGGCCGTCGTGGACGCCCTCGGGGCGACCGGGACCGCCAACCTGCTCGCGGAGTTCGTCTTCTTCCTCCTCGGCGGCGGCGTCGTCCTCCTCCTGGTCGACCACGTGCGCGAGCGGAGGGGGCGAGGGCTCTCAGTCCCGGCGACCGATCCGACCGAGCCGGCGAAGCCAGGGTAGGGGACGGCCGAGCCAGCCCTCCACCGCCTCGAGGAGCAGGCGGTCCCCGCGATCGACGCTGCCGGTAAGCAGTACGAGGACGAGGAACATTCCGGCCACCGCGAGCGCGATCGGGGGCAACATCCAGAGGCGGACGACGGACCGCGCGAGGAACAGGAGCGCGCCGGCCGGCACGGCGGTGGCGATGAGCGGCCGAACGAACGAACGCTCGAACGGGTGGACTCCGCGGATCAGGGCGAGCTCGAGAAGGCAGAGGATTGTCCAGGTGAGGTTCGCCGACCCCCAGGCCACCGCGGCCCCGACGTAGCCGTACGGGGGCACCAGCACGAGCGCAACCACGACGTCCACCACCGCACCAGCTACCGCGTTGAACGCCTGCAGGTGCGCGTCGCCGAACGCCACCTGGGCGGGAGCCGCGGGGCCGAGGACGGCCGTTGCGAACGCGGCGACGGTCGTGAGCTGGAGCGGCACGACCACCGAACTGTACTCCGACCCGTAGACGAGTCCCAGGGAGGCGGACGGAACGAAGAGAAACAGGAGGGCGAGCGGGAGGGACAGGAGGAGCATCCACTTGGTGACGGTACCGTAGGTGAGGCGGACCGACTCAGTGTCGGACCGCCGGAGGAACTTCGCGGCCACTGGGAGGAAGATGTAACCGGACGCTCCGACGCCGACCTGGAGCAGCCGGGCGAGGGTCAGGGTGGCGGTGTACGTGCCGACCTCCGCATTGTGGTAGGCGCCGAGGACGATCGTGTCCCCGGTGCCGAGGATGCTGCCCATCACCCCGACCAAGAAGAGGGGGGCGGCGAGGCGGAGGAGACGGCGTCGGGCGGGGGTGGCCCCTGGGCCGACCCGAAGCGACCGCGGGATCCGACGGACCGAGTGGACCGTAATCGCGACGAGGCTCGCGACATTTGCCCCGACGTAGGCAACGAGCGCCCCCTCGAAGGTGAGGCCCGAGGGAGCGATCGCGAGGGCGACCAGGAAGGCGAGGAACAGCGCCGGGTTCAGGACCTGGAGGTAGAGCGCGTTCGGGAGGACGTCCTCGAACCCCTGGAACACCGAGGCGAGGAGCGTCTCGACCACCGAGCAGCCGACCGCAATCGGAAAGACCTGGAGGGCGAGGGTGACCTCGGAGGAGCCGACCATGCGCCCGATCGGCCCCGCGAACAGGAAGAGGAGTACCGAGGCCACGACCGCCGACGACGTGCCCAGGAGGACCGTCGTCCGCAGGATCGACCGCCGGTCGGCGTCCGACTCGGCGTACGGAAGGCTCCGCGCGACCGCGCTCGGAAGACCGAGCGTGCCGACCGCGGCCAGCACGCTCACCAGGGAGAGGCCGAACGAAAAGGCGCTCCAGTCGGCGAGCGAGATGCTCCGGACGAGCAGCACTCGGGCGAAGAAACTTAAGACCACGAAGGCGAGGGTCGCGAGCAGGAGAAGGATGGTCCCACGGGTGACCGACGCGAGGCCCTCGCGTGCGCGCGCATCATCGGAGGATAAAAGCGCCCGCTCCTCGGATTCGGTCGTCGTGGGAGCCTCCCCGCTCCGGCGCCCAACGGCACGCTTCTTTTAGACCGAGACCCTCGACGGGGCGTGACACCCCCAGGCCCGCCGGGCGTGGAGTGGGGCCTCGCGCTCCTCGGGTGGGGACTCCTCACCGCCGTGGTGGGGGAGGCCCTGCGGGCGCCATTCGCCCGCTGGGTCACTTGGTGGAGCGGCGAGGAGCCGCTGAAGCGGGGTCTGATCGACCTCTACCTCGGGGGGGCGACCCTCTACCTTCTCGCCGCCCTGTCGATCGGCGCGTTCATCGCCCCGGCGGTCGCCGGCATCGTGTTCGCCGGCCTCGCCGCAGTCGTCCTCCGTGAGTTGCGCGCGGGCGTTCCTTCGGCGCGGGAGCGCGCGCGGAGTTTCGCGGCCTCGTGGGCTCGGCCACTCCCCCTCGCGGCCCTCGCGTCCGCCGTGGGCCTCTTCGTCATCGAAATCGCCGCGGCCGTGCCGGCCGGCACCGGGAACACGTTCGATTCGAGCGTGCTCACGCTGTTCACCTCGCTCTTGCTCTCCCACGGTTCGGTCCCGACATCGCTCGTCCCGATCTCCTCGGGAGGCATCCTGTATCCCCAAGGGACCGCCGTCTGGCTCGGCTGGGCCCAGCTCCTCTTCGGCCTCCCCGCGGCCCGCACGAGCCTCCTCGTCACGCCGTTCTTCCTCGCCCTCACCCCGCTCGCGGGGTTCGTCCTCGGGCGGGAGCTGTTGGGGGACGAACGGGGAGCCCTGGCGTTCGCGGTCGCGCTCGCCTGGCTCGGCCCGGGTACTCGAGCGATGGTCGGTGGGAGCAACGACTTCGTCTTCTCCGTCCCGTTGGTCCTCCTTTTGGCCGCCCAGTTGCCGACATGGGTGCGGTCGTCCGGACCCAGCTGGGGCGACGCGGTCGGCTTCGGAATCCTTACCGGTTACTCGGCATCCATGAACCCGACCGGTGCGGAGTGGCTCCTTCCCACTCTGCTGGTGGTCGGGGTCGTGGCCCGGCGCCGCGCACTCGAGACGCTGGGTCGCTGGCTCTCGCGGTGGGGAGCCGCGGTCGGGACCACCCTCCTCGGAATCCTCCCCTCCCTCTACGTCCTCGCACTCGGGCGCTCGAGTCCGTACTACGTGCCGGGAGCCGTTGCCCCACCCCCGGGGACCGTGACCGCGCTCCCCCTCTCCGACCTCGTGCCGAGGGTCGACCCATTCCTCCTGGGGTCGGGCGACCAGGCGCTGTCGTCCGTGCCGTTCGTCCGGGGGGAGCTGCTCCTGTTGCTGGTCGTCGGCGTGGGGTTGTTCGTCCTCCTGCCGTCGCGCTCTCCGCTCGAGGAACGGCTCCGGCCGTTCCGGAACCTAGCGTTGGCCGCGATCCTCGTGATTCTTGGGCTGCTCCTGTTGCTGGTCTCCGCCGGGAGCGGATTCCCGTTCGCGACCGCGTTCCAGAACCTGACCAGCGCCGACGAGCTCTCGCAGTGGCTGTTCCTCTTCTACGGATTGGTCGCGGCGGTACCGGTCGTGGTCGCCTTCGAAACGCTGGGGGAGTACCGGCGGGCCAGTGGTCAGGGGCTTCGAGACGAACACGTCCGCGCAGCCCCGGTGGTTCGACGGCCGCTTCAAAGCGCCGAATCCCGCGGCTACCTCGCCGCGGGCGTCGCGCTCGTCCTGATCGTTCCGGCGGTCGTTCTGACCCCGATCTCCCTCTCGCCTCAGCTCGCGAACATTTACTCCGACTTCGGAAACGTCTCCGCGGCCGACTTCGCCCTCCTCGAGTACGCCGGCGCCCATCTACCGGACGGCGCGCGGGTGCTGGTCGCACCGGGGAGCGCGGCCGAGTTCCTGCCCGGGTACGCACCGCACATCGTCCTCCTCTATCCGATGACGACCGGCTGGCCCTGGGTCAACTCTTCCTACCGCCTCCTCGTTCGGGAGCTCACGAACGGAACGCTGGACGCCGCGGGGTTCTCTGCCTTCTCCGCGCTTAACGTCACGTTCGTTGCCGTGACGATGAACAACACCGTCCTCTGGCCCGCCTTCTCCCCGGGTCCGCTCCTCGCGCACCCTGCGACGTTCTCGATCGTCTGGCACGAGGCGGACGCCTACCTCTTCGCTCGGGGATAGGCGTCGGGGCGTTACACGAACTCGTCCAGGATGGCGTCCTGGCCGCGGAGGCCCACGGGCTGGGTCACGAGCGGTCCCGCCGCCAGGACCTCCTCGAGGTCCTCGTAGGTCGGTCGGTCGACCTTGTAGAAGAGCCCGATCGGGATCTTGTCGCCCCATTCGAGGGAGCGCTGCCAGGCGGCGACGATGTCGGCCGGGTTGTGGCCCGAGCTCTCGAGCTTGTAGACGCGCTGGCGGAAGTAGTCGAAGGTGTTGACCTTGTTGTAGGTCACGCAGGGGCTCAGGACGTCAACCAGCGAGAAGCCCTTGTGCTGGATTCCCCCGGCGACCAGGTCGGCCAAGTGCTTCACGTCCCCGGAGAAGCCGCGCGCGACGTAGGTCGCGCCGCTCGCGAGCGCGATGGCGACCGGGTCGATCGGGTTCTCGATGACCCCATCCGGGGTCGACTTCGTCCGGTGACCCATGCCCGAGGTCGGGCTCGCCTGGCCGGTCGTGAGGCCGTAGATCTGGTTGTCCATGGTGACGTAGGTCAGGTCGACGTTGCGGCGCATCGCGTGCACGAAGTGGCCCGCACCGATGCCGAAGCCGTCCCCGTCCCCGCCGGTGCCGATGACGGTGAGATGGTGGTTCGCCCATCGGATCCCTTGGGCAATCGGCACCGCGCGTCCGTGGATCCCGTGGAACCCGTAGGACGTGAGGAAGTGGGGGAGGTTGGAGGAGCAGCCGATTCCCGAGACGATCACGACGTTGTAGCTCGGGATCTTGAGACGCTTCAACGC
The DNA here is from genome assembly GCA_035625165.1 of Thermoplasmata archaeon. Classification (GTDB taxonomy): domain Archaea; phylum Thermoplasmatota; class Thermoplasmata; order Lutacidiplasmatales; family UBA184; genus Lutacidiplasma. The sequence goes on from DASPQC010000077.1 coordinate 12,771, forward strand.
CATCTCGACGCCCGCGACCACGCCGAAGTCTCCGCAGCCGGGACACCAGGTGGGCTTGATCTCCGACTTTCCGACGACCGGGAGCGCGCCGGCCGGGGCCGACGCTGGGGTCGATGCGGCGCTACCGGCCATGCGTCATCACCTCCCGCGCCCGGGTGACGATCTCCCGTGGGTAGAACGGTTCTCCGTTGCACTTGAGAAGGTGGTCGGCAAGGTACACGCCGGTCTCGGCGCGCAGCAACCGGCCGAACTGGCCGGAGTAGTTCGCCTCGACCAGCAGTGTCCGGCGGGTCTTCGCGAACGCTTTCTGGACGGCGTCGACCCGGAGCGGGTAGACCGTCGGGAAGTGGATCAGGTTGGTGGGGTGGCCCTCCGCCGCGAGGATGGCCATCGCGTCGCGGACCGCCCCGATGGTCGAACCCCAGGCCACGAAGGTGAGCGGCGCGTCCGCGGGCCCCTCGTGGACGAACGGGGGGGCGTCCGTGGCGAGGCCCTTGAGCTTGCGCATCCGCTTCTCCATCATCCGTTCCCGCTCGGCGACGGCCGACGGGAGACCCGCCCTGATGTCGGAGATCAGGTGGCCCTTCTCGTCGTGCTCGTCCGAGCCGGCGACGAACTGGAGTCCGGGTTGACCCGGCATCGCCCTCGGGGAGACGCCGGAGTCCGTGTAGAGGTACCGCCGGTAGTCATTGCCGTTCGGCTGGACCGTGTAGAGGGACGGAAGGTCGACCGTGAGATGGACCTCCTCGCGCTCGACGGTGACGAAGCTCTCGGAGAGGTGGAGGTCGACCGCGACCACGACCGGGGTCTGCCAGGCTTCCGAGAGGCGGAACGCCTCGATCATCGACTGATAGGCTTCGAGCGGGTTCGACGGCGCAAGGACGGCGCGCGGGAACTCCCCCTGCCCGGCGCCCAAGATGAGGTTGAGGTCTCCCTGCTCCGTCTTCGTGGGAAGGCCGGTCGAGGGGCCGGCCCGCTGAGAGTCGACCACGACCACCGGAGTCTCCGTCATGCCGGCCATGCCGAGGGCTTCGACCATGAGGCAGAAGCCGCCGCCGCTGCTCGCGGTCATCGCGCGCACGCCGGCGTAGGAGGCTCCGATCGCCATGTTGATCGCAGCGAGCTCGTCCTCCGCCTGTTTCACCATGATTCCGAGCGGCCGGGAGTGGGCCGCCAGCCAGTGCATGATCGACGTGGCGGGCGTCATCGGGTACTGGGCGAGGAACTTGCATCCGCCCGCGGCGGAACCGAGACCGATCCCCTGGTTCCCCGTCATCAGGAGCTTCGGAGCGCCCCGCTTCGCAACCGCGTGGTCGAGCGGTCCCACGACCTTCTGGGCTGCGGCGTATCCGTCCGCGCTCGCGCCCAGGTTCCAGTCGACCAGTTCCCCCTTCTTGTGGCCGAACGAGTCTTGGAGGACCTCGTGCAGCATCGGGAGCGGGATTCCCGCGAGGTAGGCGGCCGCCCCGATGCCCCCCGCGTTCTGGAGGATCGACTGGCTCGTGTACTTGCGGGCGATCTCGAGGGTGGGGATCGGGACGAGCCGGACGCCCGGGGGCAGGTCGCTCGCTTGGACGGGGAACTTCTCGGGGTCGAACACGACGGCGCCCCCGGGGCGCATCTCCGAGGCGTGGGCGTGGACGGTGGACGGGTCCATCGCGTAGAGGATGTCGAACCCGTCCCCCTGGGAGAAGATCCGATGCTCGGACGCGCGAGCCTGGAACCAAACATGACCGCCACGGATGACCGACTGGTACGCGTTCATCCCGAACACATGCCAGCCGAGGCGGGAGAAACAGCGGGCCAGCGACTCCCCGATCGAGGCGATCCCATCGCCGGCCTGGCCACCCACCCGAATCGCGATGTCGCTCATGCCCGATTGAGGGTCCGTGCGTATTAATGGGTTCCTCCGAGAGCGTCGTCATTCCTATGAATGGTAACGCGTACCACGGGGGGATGCCCGGTTCGGTGCGGGTCCGGCTGTTCGCGTCGGCGCGTGAAGCTATCGGACGACCCGAGGTTGAATGGGCCGTTCCCGCCGGTGGAATCGTCGCAGAGGAGCTCGTGCGCGCCCTCGGCCGCCGCTTTCCGGCGCTCGCGCGGGTGCTTCCGACCTGTCGGTTCGTTCGGAACGGGAGATACCTTAACCAACTTTCCCAAACCGTGCGCCCGGGGGACGAGTTCTCCGTCCATCCCCCCTACGGAGGAGGCTGACGATGGGGGTGCGGCTCGTGCGACGCCCGCTCTCGGTGGCCCGGGCCTACGCGGAACTCGAGGGTTCCGGCCTCGGTGCGGTCACGGTCTTCGTGGGGCGGGTGCGTCCCGACCCGAGTCCGCAGGGCCGGGTCGAGGCGCTCGACTATGAGGCCGACCTCGAGCCCGCGCTTCGGCGGCTTCGGGCGATCGAGGCCCGCGCCCATGAGCACTTCGGGGCCGGTCGCACCGTCCTCTGGCATCGGATCGGCCGAGTCCCGGCGGGGGAGGTCGCGGTCATCGCGGGCGCCGCCGCCGGCCACCGAGCGGAGGCGTTCCGCGCCGCCCGCTACCTTATCGAGGAGCTCAAGCGGACGGTTCCGATTTGGAAGACGGAGCGATCACGACCCGGGCGTCCACCGCGACCACGCCCTGGCCGGCGGGGCGCACGATCATCGGGTTGATGTCGAGCTCCGTCACCTCGGGCACGTCGACCGCGAGCTGCGAGACGCGTTCGATCGCCTCGGTGAGCGCGACCACGTCGCTCGGTGGCTCGCCCCGCACCCCTTTGAGCAGCGGGTAGGCCTTCACCGACTCCACCATGTTCATGGCCGAGCGGGTGCGCAACGGAGCGAGGCGGAACGTCACATCCCGCAGGACCTCGACGTAGATTCCTCCCATCCCGAAGACGACGATCGGCCCGAAGTTCGGGTCGCGCTCGACGCCGATCAGTACCTCCTTGCCTCCCTCGATCTGAGCCTCGACCTCGAACCCCTCGATCCGCGCATGGGGAACCGCCGCTTGGAGCGAACGGTGCATCCGTTCCCAGGCCCCGCGCAACGCCTCCGCGTCCACGATGCCGAGCGCCACCCCGCCCACGTCCGTCTTGTGGGAAATGTCGGGCGACGCGACCTTCAGCACCACGGGGTACCCCACACGCTCCGCCGCGCGCAGCGCTTCCTCCAAGGAGCTCGCGGTCTCCACCTTCGGAAACGAGACCCCGTAGAGCCGGAGGAGCGAGCGGGCGGCGTGCTCGGGGAACAGGTGCGACCCGGTCGCCCGAACGCCCTCGACGATCGCTCGGACCGCCGCGTGGTCGACCGGGAACGAGACGACGCTCGTACGAGGCCGAGTCCGCCAGGCGTGGTAGCGCGCGATGCTGCCGAGCCCGAGGACCGCCTCCTCGGGGAACGTAAACGTCGGGATCCCGTGCTCCTCGAGGATGGCGACCTCGTGGGAGAGGTCGGTCAGCCCGAAGAGGCACGCCACGACCGGTTTCGAGGCCTTCGACCGGGTCTCGAGGATCGCTTTCGCGACCGCCTCCCCGGTCATCCAGGGGGTGGGGGTGGAGATGACGAGAGCTCCGTCGATGTCCGGCTGGGCGAGGAGCATCCCGAGGACCTCGCTGTACTTGTCGGCGCTGGCATCCGCCGTCATATCGACCGGGTTCGAGACCGAGGCGACCGACGGGAGGGCCTTCCGAACCATCTCGCCGACCGGGGCGGAGAGCGGGTGGAGTTCGAGGCCGTTACGGATGGCCGCGTCGGCCGCCACGATCCCCGGTCCTCCTGAGTTCGTCAGGATGACGAGGCGTGGCCCGTCCAACTGGAGCCCCGAGGAGAAGACCTTCGCCGTCCGGAAGAGGTCCCCCAGCGTGTCGGAGCGGATCACTCCGGACTGGGCGAAGAGGGAGTCGTAGAGCTGGTCCCGGCCCGACTGGGCGAGGGAACCGGTGTGGCTTCGGACGGCCCGCTCGCCCGCGGGGGTACGGCCGCTCTTGATCACGAGCACCGGTTTGCGCTCGGTCACGTCGGACGCCGCCTCGAGGAACTTGCGTCCGTTCGCGAGGCTCTCGACGTAGAGGAGAATCACCTTGGTCGCCGGGTCCCGTCCGAGCGCATCGAGGAGGTCGTTCTCGTCCACGCCGGCCCGGTTCCCCACCGAAACGAACCGCGAGAAACCGATCCGCTCCGTGATCCCGTACTGGAGGATCCCCGCGCCGAGGGCGCCGCTCTGCGAGACGAACGCGATGTTTCCGGCCGGAGGAAGGGAGAGGCTGAACGTCGCGTTCAGGCTCACGGTGGGGTCGGTGTTGAACACCCCGAAGCAGTTCGGTCCGACGAGCGACATCTGGTACTTCCGGGTCCGTCGCACGACCTCGTCCTCCAGGGCCGCGCCGGCCTCGCCCATCTCGCGGAACCCGGCGGAGATCACGATCACTCCGCGGGCCCCCGCCTTCCCGAGCTCGTCGATCGCGTCGGCGACCGCCGGCGCGGGGACGATGACCACGCCCAGATCCGGCGCCTCGGGAAGGGAGGCGACGTCCGGATAGCAGCGCACGCCGGAGACGCTCTTCCAGATGGGATTGATCGGATAGACCGTCCCCTGGAAGCCGGCCTGCAGGATCGTCCGGAAGAGTCGAGTACCGACCCTTCCCGGTCGGTTGGACGCTCCGATCACCGCGATCGAAGAGGGGCGGAACAGCTCGTCCAACTCCACCGAGCGGCCGATGGTCATGGGCTCGACCGTCGGCCGCTTGGCCCCCGTTATATATCAACACAACGTCGGAACTCCATGACTGCCGACGACAGCCGTCCGGCATCGCGCCCGACCTCGGCTCCCCCGTCTCCCCACGGAGCCGCTCCGGCGGGCGCGCGCGGGGTACTCCAGCGGATGGACAAGGGCGGAGTCCGCCACGTGGTCGCGGTCGGCAGCGGGAAGGGCGGAGTCGGAAAGTCGTCGGTGGCCGTGTTGCTCGCCGCGGAGCTGCGCCGGCGCGGCCGCTCGGTCGGTATCTTGGACGCCGACATCACCGGACCCTCGATCCCAAAGCTGCTCGGGGTCCCGGGGCCTCTTCTCGACCGGGGGGAGGGGATTGAGCCCGCCGTCTCCCGCGAGGGGATTCCGGTCGTCTCCTCCCAGTTCATGGTCGAGGACGAGCAGACGCCCGTCATCTGGCGGGGTCCGCTCGTCACGCGGCTCATCACCCAGTTCTTCGGCTCCGTCCGCTGGGGGGAGCTCGACTACCTCCTCATCGACATGCCGCCGGGGACGAGCGACGTTCCCCTCACGGTCTTCCAGACGATCCCGATCGACGGAATGGTCTTCGTCCTCACTCCCCAGGACCTGGCCGCGCTCATCGTGAAGAAGGCGATGAACATGGCCCGCGAGCTCCACGTGCCGCTCCTCGGCGTGGTCGAGAACATGTCGTTCTTCAGCTGCCCACACTGCCAGACGAAGACCGAGCTCTTCGGGGCGAGCCGGGTCGGCCGGGTCGCCGAGGAGTACGGGATCCCCGTGCTCGCCCACCTTCCGGTCCTCGCCTCCATCTCGGAGCTCGGCGACGAGGGTCTCCTGAGCGACCAGACCGGCCCCGAGGTCGGCGAGTTCGCGACCGCCTTCGAGGCGGCGGTCGACACCGCTACGAAAGGCTCGATGACGGTGCTGTAGTCCGACGGAGCTCGCGGAACGGGACGACCTCGACCGGGATCCCTCGGCGGCCGAGCGCGGCCTTGAGGCCGGGGAGGTGGGCGTCCCCGACCACGACCGCGAGCCGGCCGAACCCCTGACGCCGCAGCGTGGCGAGTCGGTCGGCCATATGCTCGTTCCGGTCGTCGATGAGCACTCGCGCGATGGTCGGGCTCGCCTCCCGGATCTCGGCCGTGAAGCTCGCCGGGTCGTCCGTGTAGCGGTCCATCTCGCGCTGCACGACTCGGGCGGGCACGAAGAGTCCCACGAACGCGCTGAGGAGGAGCTGGACCCGTTCCTTGAACGGCATCGTCCGCACGAGGTTGAGGAGGGTGAGGCGGATCGGGTCGTCGATCAAGAAGACGGGGAGCTTCCGCTCCCGGGCGACCGTCACGGCGACCTTCATCTCGTCGCCGGGCGCACCCCCTCCGATCTCCGCCCCCAGTCGTCGCTGAACGACCGCCCAGAGCCGCGCGAAGACCGGCACACCGCGGGCCCGTCCGCGAGGGGTCGGCCCCATGAGCGCCTGGGCACGCTCCGGGTCGAGCTCGACCGCCACGCCGTCCAGCACCCGCTCGTTCAGCGTCGAGCGGAGCGGCCCCTCGAGGTCGACGACGTGGGCCGCTCCCAGGAGGAGCACCGGAGCCTCCGTGGTCCGGGCGTACACGCCCCAGAATGGCGTGGGCGGCTTTAGTAGGTTCATGGGGGACCGAAGGGTTCGGGTCGGTCCGCGCCGGAGCGCCGCTCCGCACAACTCCCATATACGGGAGGTGGGTCCGCGGGACCGATGGCCTACACGATCTTCACCGTCCCCTCGGCGAAACGGGCCGAGCTCGATGCGGCCCTCAAGGACGACACCGTGTCGCGGCAGAGCCAGAAGCTCCGCGAAGCGGCGGCGATGGGCGGGCCCGCGGGCGAGACCTACGTCCTCATCGAGGGGGCCGCGGAGGCGGTTCGCCACGCCGAGGAGCTCTTGGCCAAGGTCGGAACGAAGCTTCCGACCGCGGATGGCGAGGCGCTCTACCGACGGTTCAAGGACGAAGAAGAGGCCGCGTCGGCCGGTATGGGACTCTTCTTCACCGAGGGCTGAACCGCCGTCAGTCCGTGGTCGGCGCGTGGGACGGCTCGACGTCCTCGCCGCCCCCGAAGACCTGCTGACAAGACTGGTAGAACGCCTCCAAGCCCGACCCGTCCTTTGCGGACGTGGGAAGGAGCGAGCTCAGCGGCGACATCGTCTCGACCGCCCGGAACAGCTCGGTCGACAGCTGCACGTCCGGGGTCGGCGTCTCCCGCGTGACCGCCTCGTAGAGGCGGTCCGGTTCCTCCGACCAGCCGATCAGCTCCGCGAGCTGCTCGGGCGTGAGGACGTCGGACTTCGCGAGCAGGTTCAGGGTCGGGAGCCGGAAGCGGAACTCGACGCTCGCGCTCAGCATCCGGAGCGAGACGAACCCCCCGGGAGTACGCGCGAGCGTGGGGTCGAAGAGGAAGGTCAGCACCGAGCGGTCCCCGCTCAGGGCGTCCACGATTGCCTTCGAGGCTTCGCGGAAGGCGAACAGCTCGATCTGGCCGGGTGTGTCGACCAGTACGTAGTCGCTCTTGAGCTCCTGGACCGCCTGGCGAACCTCGAACACCTTGAGGGCGATCATGTCGGCCGCCGCGACCTGGGCGCCGTTCGGGCCCAGGCCGTACTCGTCCTCGAGGTCGGAGAGCCGAACCCACTCCCGGATGTCGACGTCCGGGGCGAGCTCGTCCCCTTCGACCCCCGGGTCGAGGTTGACGACGGTCGTGTCGTAGCCCGCCGTCTTCATCCACTCGGAGAAGGCGCGGACGAGGGACGTCTTGCCGGCCCCGGCCGTTCCGGTGAAGTAGACCGTGCCGGGCTCTTCCATTCACTTCTTCCCGGCGGTCGCCCGGAGCTTCCGGACCTCGGAAATGACGACCCGGAGGAACTTCGCCTTGGAGGTGCCGGCGCGTTTCGTCACCTTCACCCGCCCGGCGAAGGCATAGTCCCGGGCGGGGTAGTCCTTGTCGGCCTCGACCTCGGCCCGGAAACCGAGCCGGCGCGCGGCCTGGACGATCTCCTCGCTGGTCGGGTCGACCAAGGCCTCCGCCTCGGGCACCCGTCGTCCGTTCGAGCGATGCAGCCCCTTCTCGAGGTACGCCGGGTAGACGTAGAAGTGGTCGGGCATCGACGCCCCGGGTCCGCCCTACGCGGGAGGCGTGACGATGCGGACCCCGTTCAGGACGCCGTCCTGCCCCGGCCGGGAACGGACCCGGACCAGGCCGACCTCCGTCTCGAGAATCGCGCCCCTCGTGATGATGTTCCGCTGCACGTAGTTCGGATTCGCCGGGTTCTCGCGGACGGTCACGATCTTGACCGGCTGCATCTTCTTGGTCGCCGGGTCGAAGACGTTGATGGTCGGAGCCGTGAGGATGCGCAGCTTCCGGTTGCCGCCCCGGACGCGGTACTTCTTCACCGTGCCCGACCCGAGGGTCGCGATCTGGAGCTCCCGGGCGACCTCGAAGCGCCGCTTCTTGCGGATGGGGCGAAGGCGTCCGCCCGTGCGTTTTCTGCGGGAACGCCCCTGCCAGATTCCCATCGTCCCTCGGCGGAGGTGCGGTCGAGCTGGGTGGCGTATATGACCTTTTCAGCGTAGCGAAACGCCGAGGCGCGCCTCGCCCGCCCCGGCCCGCGGTCGGTGGCGGAATCTCCCCGCGGCGGGCGCCAGCCGACTTAAGGGGCGAGGCGCTCCCGACCGTGATGGGAGAGCCCGGTGGGCGGAGGATTCTCGGCCTCGACGAGGCGGGCCGGGGCTCGTTCCTCGGCCCCCTCGTGGTGGGCGCCTTCCTGGTCCCCGAATCCCGTCTCCCCGACCTCGTGGAGGCCGGGGCGCGCGATTCGAAGGAGCTGACCCCCGCGGCGCGCGAACGGGCGTACGCGGCCCTGATCAAGATCGGTTCGGCCCGTTCGGTCGCCCTCCCTCCCGCCGAGGTCGACCGGCACGTCCGACGCCGACAGTTGAACCAGCTCGAGGCGAAGTCGTTCGCCGGCCTCATTCGCGAGCTCGACCCGGACGTCACCTACGTGGACGCTTGCGACCCCAACGCCGGTAGGTTTGGCCGCCACGTCGCGGCGTTAGCTGGGACTCGCGGCGAGGTAATCGCCCGTCACAAAGCCGACCGGGACCTCCCGGTCGTCGGGGCGGCCTCGATCGTCGCGAAGGTGCGGCGCGACCGTGCGGTCGCCGAGCTTTCCCGCCGGCTCGGGACGGACGTCGGGAGCGGCTACCCGTCGGACCCGACGACCGTCGACTTCGTCCGCGCGATCCTCTCTCGAGGGGAGCGCCCACCGCGGTGGCTTCGCGCCTCGTGGTCCACGATGCAAAGGGTTATGCCCCGTCCGCCGGCTCGTCCGCTCGAGGAGTTCTCCGATGACCGTCGAGGAGGTGCTCGCCTCCGTCGTTGAGCGGTTCAACCGGCATGCCGCGCGCACCCCCGCGGTCGCCGAGGAGCTGAACGGCCTCCATCGGACGATCCAGGTCCGGATCACGGACGGACACAGTTACGCGGTCGACCTCTCGGAAGGACGGCTCGTGAACCTGCGGAGCGGCCCGGTCGAGCGGGCCGACGTCACGATCACGACGGACAGCCGGACGTTCGATGCGCTCGTGAAGAAGGAGATCGGACCGATGAAGGCCCTCGTGACCCGCAAGCTCGCCCTCGAGGGAAGCCTCGAGGACAAGCTCCTCTTCCGAAAGCTCCTGTAGCGCGGGCGCCCGTCCGTCGGGCGGAGTCTCGGTTCCTACGGCAGGAAGACACACGCGGCGATGCAGACGCCGTAGTGGTCCATCGGGATCGACAGCTCCTCCGTTCGGTAGTGGATGCGCCGGAGCTCGACCCCCCGGAAGTGGGCGATCTCCTCCATCCGCCACTTGAGGAACTCCTTGAGCGACTTCTGCGTCCCGTGGAGGTGGCCCTCGGCGACGTAGCCGCCCTCGCCGTCCGTCCGGAACCCGTAGGCGATGCCCGCGCTGATCACCTCGCCCTCGCCGCCGGCGTGACGGGAGAGGACACAGTGGGTGATCGCCCCGCGCGAGATGCGTACCCGGTCGACCTGGCGGATGCCGATCGGAAGGACGGAGGAGACGCTCACGAGGTTCTGCTCGCCGATGCCCGCCTGCAGCAGGGCGAGGTCGAAGGCGTTGAGCTCGCTCGTCTTGTTGATCCCCTTCCCGCTGGTGACGAAGAAGCGGGACGGTACCGGGATCAGCGTTTGCGCCGGCGGCTCGTTCGTCTTCGGCACGCCGGCCGATGAAGGAGGTTACCGCTTAAACTTTGGGCCCGGCGACGGCGCTACACCATGATCGCGTGACGCTGGCGCATGCTCACCTCGGTCTCTCCGCGCGCCACCATCAGCTCGGCGACCAAGGCGTCCGTCAAGCGGAGGCTCGCCGACTCGAAGAGCGTCCCCAAGGGAGCGATCCGTGGCCGCGACACGTCGTCCGGGAAGTCGAGCACGAGGAGGTGGGTCGCGGCGTGCGCCAGCTTCGAACCCTCGCGCGACGTGATGACGATCAGGTCGGCGCCCTCGCGCCGAACGATGTTCGCGGTCTGGATGGACGAGGAACTCTCCCCCTGGCTCGAGAGGATGAGCACGGCGTCGCCGCGACGGACGATCGGCGTCACGCTCTCCCCGATCACGTACGCGCGCAGCCCGGTTTGAACGAGCCGCATGGCGAACGCGCGGCCGATGATGCCGCTGCGGCCGGCCCCGTAGACGAAGATCTGCGGCGCCTTCGCGAGCACCTTGACCGCTCCGGCGATGGTCGTCGGGTCGATCCGCTCGAGCGCCGAGGTCACCCGCTCCCCGATGTAGCGGGAAGCCTCGACGAACGACGAGCCGTTACCGGCGTCGGGCGGGCCCATGGCGCTTCACTTCCTTGTGCTTCGGTTTCGCGACCGGCTTTCGCGCCGGACGCGCGGGAGCGTGCTTCGGAGGAGGAGGGGGGGCGGGCCGCGGCTTGACGGCCGGTGCGGGGCGCGCGACCGCCGCGACCGGCTTCGCCGGTGCGCGCGCGGGCGGAGGCGCGTGGAGCTTCGTCCACCGACGCGTGAGGGCCCGCTCGTAGAGGAGCTTCATGTACATCCCGTCGTGCTCGAGCAGCGGCGAGCTCGAGATGACGGTGACGTCGTAGTCCCGCTCCGAGAGAATCTCGGCGAGTGGGTCGAACCGGACCAGCCCCCGCTTGATCGGGGTCAGCCGGAACTCCCCCGGACCGTAGAACTCGACCCCCGAGAAGTTGAGGTAGAGCGGTCCGTCGGTCGCGCGGACGAACTCCTTCACGATCGGCTCCAGCTCCTCGGGCTCCTCGAAGCTGCGGCGCTCGCGCGCCGAGATGTGAGGGAGGTTGAGGACGGGGACGGTTCCCTTGACCCGCCGCACGAGGTCGAGGACCTCCTCGCGCGAACCGAAGACGTCGGGGTGGCCGCTCGGTTCGATGGCCAGTCGGACGGTCCCCTTCGAGAACCGGCGAAGCCAGTCGGCGAGGTCGATGACGATCTCGGTGAGCGCCTGCACGGAGTCGGCCCGGTCCCCGGGACCGTAGAAGCCGAGGTGCGTCACGGTGAGCCGGGCGCCGAGCCCCTCGGAGAGCACGCCCGCCCACTGGATCTGCCGGGTCGATTGCTCGCGCGCGTCGCTCGACCCGAAGAAGTCGACGTAGTACGGCGCGTGGAGCGTCAGGTCGACGTCGAGCGCCCGCGCGAGGGCTCTCGTCTGCTGGAGGTCGGCGTAATCCTTCGCAAGGCTCCACGTGAGCGTGGTGAGCGAACTGCGCCGTCGGATCGGTGCGGTGAGCATCTCGAGGGACGGAGTTCCGCCCTGGTGGTCTCCCGGTCCGACGTTGACGACCAACTGCTGGATGAGCTCCCGTCCGACCCGACCGACCTCTTCGTCTAGCGCGAGCCGGGTGAGCGGATTGACCTTGATGAACTGCACTTCCATCGCGGTGAGCCCGAGGTGATGCACATCCGCGATGCCGTCCCGCAGGGTGCGTCCCTTGCAGGAAAGAGGAATACCTGCCGGTCCGAATCGTATCACGACTAGTCAGACCTCAAGGAAAGGGAAAGGCGGGTATTCTCCGAAACTATATATCGAAAGCCCGGGGAGTCGGGACCTCGACCCGGTCCTGCGTTTTCCCCCCGGGTCGACGACCGCGCGCCACCAGGTAGACCTCGCTGGACGGTTCGCGCGAGGCCGGCGGCTTCGTTCGACGAACCTCCTCGAACGACCGGCGGAGCTCCTCCTGCAACCCCGTTACGAGGTCCCCGTCGAACACCTTCGCGACGAAGGCGCCGCCGGGCCTGAGGACGGTGAGCGCAAGGCGCAGGGCCTCTTCGACGAGGCCGACCGACCGAGCGTGGTCGGTCGCGTACGCACCGCTGATCCGCGGGGACATGTCGGATAACACTAGGTCGAACGGCTCCGGGGGAAGGTGCGAAGGAAGCGCGGGGTCCCCGACCCGTCCGCGGACGACGCGGACGCCTTCGATCGGCTCGATCGGGCGCAGGTCGACCGCGACCACCATGCCTCGCGGTCCCACCCGATCGCGGGCGACGACGGACCAGCCACCGGGTGCTGCGCCGAGGTCGAGCACCCGCGCGCGGGGGCGGAAGAGGTGGAACCGTTCGTCCAAGTAGGCGAGCTTGAAGGCCGCCCTCGAACGGAGGCCCTCCCGCTGGGCGGCGCGGTAGTACGGGTCCCTACGGCGCTCGGCGAGGAAGCGACGACCCATCGCCGTCCGTCAACGACCCGGACTAAATGAGGGGCCACCGTCCACCGGTCACTCGACGAGTCCGCCCCCGTGAGGCCCGGGCAGGGCGGAAAAGTGGGGCCGTCCGAATTTGAATCGGAGTCTCTTGCACCCCAAGCAAGAAGGATGGTCCAAGCTACCCCACGGCCCCACGCCGCGCCGGCGGCGCGCCGACCGGGACCGGTTAGATAATGGTTTCAGGGCCCGACCACCGTCAGTGGACGAGCCACCACGCGATGATCCCGGCGGTCGCGATGATCGCCGTGTTGAGGAGCGCGAGCCAGAAGAACGACCAGAGCTCCTGCTTGCCCTCCTCGGGGGTCGTCCCGTCCGGCGGAGTCGAGCTCCCCGGCGTCGGCGTGTAGGGGTTGCGGTACGCCTCGGTCATCGGCCGGGCGTCCGACGGGTCCTGCCTTCTTTAAGGCTCGGTTCGTTCGCTCAGCCGGCGAACCACGGGACGCGCGCCGCCGAGCCGGTCGGCTTCAGCACGAGGTGGTGGAGGTTCGACCCCGAGTCTCCCGGCGCGTAGCTGTCGCGCACCGCGAGCTGGTAGAGCACGAAGAGGGCGTCCTCGTCCGAACGGACCCCGAGCGACCGGTGGAGGTCGATGCCGAACCGGCCACGCAGGAGCTGGAGCATCTCCTCGAAGTCGACCGGGCTACCGCCCTCCTCGGCTTGGGCCCGACGGAACAGTCCGGCGACGATCCCGGTCGCGAGACGCAGGACCTCCTTCGGCTCGACCACGCGGAGATGGAAATGGGGAGGCGCCTCGGCGCGTCCCGGCGGCGGGACGACCAGCACGGACACCTCGCTCTCGATCGAGAGCCCCAGGACCGGACGGAGTCGGGCCCAGGCGGACTCCGCGCCCTCGTCGGTGCCGACCACGAAGATCGCCCGCGGGGCAGCGGGCCGAGCGGCGGAGAACCTCGTGGCCCACGCCTCGATCTGGGCGGACCCGTCCGGGTCGCCGCCCGACGGGACGAACACGGGGAACGTCCGGCGCGGGACTCCGGCCTCCTGGACCCAGAACGCCGCCGGCGCCTCGGTCGCACGGGGGGCCGCTGGAAGACGGGAGAATCCGAACCGCTTGAGGGCGCTCTCGGCGGTCCGGAGGCGGTCGTCTACGCCGCCGGCCCGGTCGGTATCTGCCATCGCTGGTCCTAGCAACGTTCCCGAGATAAGCTTCGCGTGCGAACGAACCCCGACGTTAGTGGACCGGCGAGAAACCGGCGTTAAGGAGGGGGGCGTTCGCGACGATCGCGAGAACGACCATGAGGAGGTACGGCCCCGAGTAGATGAACCCCAGCCGGGCCGTGCCGCGGGTCACGGTGCGCCACAGGGGCGCGGTGAGGGCGATGAAGAGGAGGCCCAGGACGACCAGGGCGACCACGACCGGCCAGGTGACCGACCCGAACCAGCCGACCGCGACACTCGCCGGGAGCAGGAGGGCCGCGGAGACCACCACGACCTTCCCGGAATAGGCGACGTCGTCCATCTTCGGCAGCATCGGAAGGCCGACCCGCGCGTAGTCGTCCTTGAGGAGGAGCGCGAGGCTCCAGAAGTGGGGCGGGGTCCAGAGGAAGACGAGGAGCGCGAAGGCCAGTACGCCGGGAGTCCACGTCCCGACCGCGGCCGCGCTCCCAGCGAGCGCGGGCGCGCTCCCCGCGAACCCCCCGATGACGATGTTCCAGCTCGACCGGCGCTTGAGCCAGAGCGTGTAGACGAGGACGTAGGTGAGGGCCCCCAGGAGGATCGAAACCCCGGTGAGCGGGTTCAGTAGCGCCGTCGCGAACCCGATCCCGACCGCGAGCAGGACGAGGCCGAAGACCGCCGCCGTCGAGCTGGGCGCGATCCGTTCGTCCGGGATCGGCCGCTCCTTCGTGCGGCGCATCCGCGCGTCCAGGTCACGGTCGAAGTAGTGGTTCAGCATCGCCGAACCGGCGCTCGCGGCCGCGCCCGTCACGACGAGGAGGGCGAGGCGTACGAAGTTGACCGAGGTGGGCGAAGCGAGAAGGAACCCCCCGACGCCCACGAGGCAGATGAGGGCGGTGATCCCCGGCTTCGCGAGCGACACCCAGTCACTCGGCTTCCCCCAGCGCGGGGGAAAGACCGGCGGCGGGGAAAGTGCGGAAGGGTCCACGGCCGATACCGCCGGGCGAGGAACGGAGGGAAGGGATTACGCTTCCCGGGCCGGCACGTTCGGCTTCGACCTCGGCTCGGGACGGGCGGAGTACGTTGCCGCCGGGGAAGGCGTCTCTTCCGAGGCCCGGCGGGCCCACTCGACCCAGCGGCGCGGGAGCTCCCGCATGTTCGACAGCAGCACGAGGATGAGCAGGAGCCCGAAGAGGAGGGTCGCGATCGCGAGATGGACGAGGACGAACTCGGGTCTCAACCCGCTCTCGACCACGACGCCGCCCAGGAGGGCCTCCGTGACGACCAGCGCAAGGGCTCCGACGGAGAGCCGGAGCAGCACGCGGCGGCTCCGCTCGTAGACGACCCCGAGGAGCGTCAGGACGAGGATCGACACCGACAGGAAGAACGCGACCACCCGGTGGCTCCATTCGACCGCCGCCCCCCCGACGTAGGCGGGGAGCAGGTTCCCGTTCGCGTAACAGGTCGGCCAGTGGGGGCAGGCCATCCCGTCGTCGCTCGCCATCACGTTCCCCCCCAGGAGGATGGTCGAGTAGCAGAGGACCGCCGCGAAGATCGCGGCGGCGCGGAAGAGGTCGTGGCCGCGCATCGTCCTACGTCGCCTCCGAGGACGCGGGCGCCGGTGCCGCCGTCGGGACCGGCAGGGGAACGCGGGACGGCAGCGGGGCGGGTACGGGGCCGGTCATGGTCGACGGCAGGGGTTCCCCCCACGGGTCCTCCGTCGTCACGGGCTCGCCGGCGTAGAAGCTGTAGATCATGTTGTAGAGGAAGACGAGCTGGCCGATGCCGAGGATGAAGGCGCCGAGCGTCGAGAGGAAGTTGAGCGCCTGGAAGTTCCCCGTCCAGAGGTAGGTGTAGACGCGGCGCGGCATCCCTTCCGCCCCGAGGATGAACATCGGGAAGAGGAGTAGGTTGACGCCGACGTAGGTCATCAGGAAATGGACGTGGCCGAGCCGCTGGCTGTACCAGCGGCGGGTCAGGATCGGGAAGTAGAAGTAGATCCCGGCGAAGATCGCCATCAACGTGCCGCCGAGGATGACGTAGTGGAAGTGGGCCACGACGAAGTACGTCCCGTGGTAGAGGTAGTCGATCGGCACGGAGGCGAGCATGAGGCCGGAGAGCCCGCCGATGACGAACCCCGTGATGAACGCGACGCAAAACCACATCGGTACCGCCATCCAGATCCGCCCGCCCCAGAGGGTCGCGACCCAGTTGAACGTCTTCACGGCGGACGGTACGGCGATCGCCATCGTCGAGAGCATGAACACGAACCGCACGTTGGTCGCGATCCCCGTGACGAACATGTGGTGCTCCCAGACGGCGAACGAGAGCACCGCGAAGACGCCGAGCGCGATCGCCATCGCGCCGTAGCCGAAGATGTCCTTGCGGGCGAGCTTCGGAAGGATGGTCGAGACGAGGCCGAACGCCGGCAGGACCATGATGTAGACCTCGGGGTGGGCAAAGAACCAGAAGACGTTCTGGTAGAGCAGCGCCCCTCCGAGCGGAGTGCCGTTGGTCGCTGCGAGGATGTGGGTGCCGAAGTTCCGGTCCGAGAGCACCATCGTGAGGCCGATGGAGAGCGACGGGAGGGCGAAGATGAGGAGGACCGAGTTGATGAGGGTCGCCCACACGAAGAGGGGCATGTTCCAGTAGTGGACGCCGGGCGCCCGGTGCTTCAGGATGGTGACGAGGAAGTTGACCGAGCCCAGCATGGACGAGACGGTGAGGATGTGGAGCCCGAGGATCCAGAGGTCGATCCCGTAGGGGTTCGGCCCGAACGCCTCGGTCGAGAGGGGTACGTAGCCGGTCCAGCCGGCGTAGGCGTTCGACAGGATCAGGATCACTCCGGCCGGGGGGACGAGCCAGAAGGCGATCGCGTTGATGCGCGGCATCGCCATCTCCTTCGAGCCGATCATCGACGGCACGAGGAGGTTCCCGAACCCGGCGAGGGTCGGGATGATGAACATGAACACCATCAGGACCCCGTGCATCGTGAACAGGGTCGAGTAGACGTCCGGGGTGATCCCGAGGGTCGTCTGCGGGTCAAGCCCGAGGCCCTGGACGAGACCGAGGTCGGTGCGGATCAGCACCGCGTAGATCCCGCCGATGAAGAAGAACATGATACCGGTCGCGATGTAGAGTAGTCCGATCCGCTTGTGGTCGGTCGTGAGGAGCCACTTGCGGATCGTCCGAACGAGCCAGGGGCCGTGGTAGCTGAACGCCCAGAAGAGAAAGCCGGCGAACGCGACGACCAATCCGATGACCGTGAAGGTCGTGGTGAGATCCATCAGTGACTCCTCCCGCTCATGTCAGCAACCCCGCGACGAGGTAGGCGACCGCCGCGACGGCGACGACCAGGACGAGGATCCGGACGAAGTTCGCCTGCGCCTCGAGCGTGATGGCCCTGGGGGGAGTCGGGGAGATCCGCCGGCCCAGGGGCCACACGCGGTAGGCCCGGTCGAGGAGATGGGCGACCACGGCGCCCATCAACGCCATCGCGGAGATCGCGAGCCCGAACGACTCCTGGGCCCCGGGGCTCGTGAGGGGCCCCAGTCGGAGGCAGTAGACGACCAGAACCGCGATGCCGATCAGCATCAGGAGCGTGACCGCCGCGTAGAGGTTGAGGAGACGTTCCTGGGTCGCCTTGAGGTCGGGGGACGGGTCACTCAAAAAGCTCGACCCTCCGCTCGTTGGCTCCGCGGTACCGGTCGACCCGGTAGAGGATGCCGGCCATGAACAGGAACGAGAGCGCAGCCATGACGGCCCCTCCGCCGACGGCGAGAAGGTCCCAGAGGTCGCCGGCAATGAGGCCGGAAAGTCCGTAGACGACCGTCGCCGAACCGACGGCGCCGAGGACGAGGAAGACGGCCAGGATCCCCCAGAGGACCCCGGTCTTCCATTGGGGGCGCTCGGTCGTTTCAGTCACCGGACTTCGCCTCCGTGGGGACGCCGGGCGGGGCGTCGCTGGCCAACGCCGGGGCGCCGTAGGACCCGGCGAACGGCGAGCCGCGGGCCGCGAGCCGCTGTTGGTAGCTCCGCCGGTAGCGCCAGTGGAAGAGCGCCACGACGAGCCCGGTCACGACGAACAGGGGACCGATCGTCATCGCGACCGCCATCGGGGTGATGGCGACCCCCGGGGTCTCCCCGCCCCAGACGGTCATCAGGATGAAGAACTCGAGGAGCGACGTCCCGAGCCAGATGAACAGCGGCCGGTCCCTGGGATGGGTCCGCCTCGAGCGGTCGAGGAACGGCAGGAAGAGGAAGTAGAGGACGAGCAGCGTCGTCACCGTGACCGCGAGGACGGGTGTGACCCCTTGGAAGTCGACGAACTTGAACATCCAGAGGAAGTACCAGTCGGGCTCGGTCACGACGCCGGCCGCGGAGAGGTTGCCGACGTAGGTTGGCAGCTGCCAGGGCCAGAGCGCTGCAATCCCGAACAGGATGCCGACGTAGAGGAGTCCCCACTTCGTCATGTAGAACAGGATGTGGGGCATGAACGGGACGTGGGACTTGTCCTCCCGCTCGTTGAACCGCCGGCGCTGGACCGGGTCGGAGGTGGCGGGCGGCGCGATGCCGTGCGACTCGAAGAGGGCGATGTGCGCGTAGAGGAGGCCCCCGAGCGCCAGCGGGATGAGGAGGACGTGGGCGTCGAACATCCGGGAGAGGAGCCCTTGGGAGGTGCCGTCCGCAAGAATGAACGGCCCGAGGATCGGCCCCAGGGTCGGTTGGCGGAGGGCGAGGACGAGCCCGACGTTGGTCGCGTTGTACGAGAGCTGGGTGTACGGGAGGAGGTAGCCAGTGAACCCCATGCCGAGGGTCAGCAGCATGAGGAGCGTGCCGACCATCCAGGAGAATTCGCGCGGCGCCTTGTAGACGCCGAGGTAGTAGCCTCGGAAGAAGTGGAGGAACATCAGGAAGATCATCGCGTAGGCGCCGTAGAGATGGGTCGTGAGCAGGAGCTGGCCCATCGGCACGGAGTGGATGAGGTAGTAGGTCGAGCACCACGCGGCCGGGGCGAACGAGGGAGTGCCCACGGGCTGGCCGCACGCCGTGAGGGTCGACGAGGTGCTCGGCTGATAGTAGAGGAGGAGGAGGGCGCCCGAGACGACCTGGTAGAGGAACGCGTTCGCGACGAACGCCCCGGTCCAGTAGGACGGCTTGAACGTGAACTCGGGCTGGGGCCGGAGCGCCCACTTGCGCATCGCCGTCCGGTCCTCGACGAATCCCCAGATCCGGTTGAGGGTCCGGTTGTACCAGCTCGAGAACGCCAACCGATCGACCTCCTACGACGGGAAGTTGCAGGAGATCACGGGGGTCTCCTTCACGACGATCGAGGTCGCACCGACCGAGTAGTCGCCCTGGAGGGTGTTCAAGTGACCGTTCACCGGCGGCCCGTTCACCGAGGTCGCGAAGATGTTCCCCGAAGAGTCCTCCTCGAGTACCACCTGCGGGAGCGGCAGGACGGCCGGTCCGGTCAGGTTCGACGCCGAGTTCGCGGGATTGTAGGTCGAGCCGTGACACGAGCAGTGGATGTAGAACGACATCCCGCCCGGGGTCTGGGAGCAGGTGTTCGGAGGGTAGTAGGCGATGGCCGGAGCCGGGCAACCGAGATGCTGGCAGATCGCGCTGAAGGCGACGATCGACTGGTGGTGGCCGATCCCACCGGGAACGTTGGCCGCGCCGTTCGTCTTGTTGTCCGGGGTCCCGCTCGCCGGGTAGAGGTTGAGGAGGAAGTTCGGCTCGTTGCGGAGCGGGTAGTTGAACAGGTAGAGCGAGCTCGTTTCGACGTTGTACTCCCCTTCGACCTTGTCGACCGTGAGCGGGCTCCCGTCGACGTCCAGGAGCTGGACCCGTGGGTAGCTCGAGAGCCCGATGGTGGGGGGCTGCAGATACTGGATGGCCCCCCCGACCGCGCCCCCGGCGCCGATCGCGAGGAGGCCGGCGACCGCGGCGAGCTTGAGCACGTTCCGCTTCGTCTCATCGACTTCTTCCGCGCCGCCGCCCCCGGCGGCCGCGGAGGCGACCTTCCGCACCTGGCCGAGCGGGAACTCGAGGGCCTGCGAGCGGCCCACGCTGAAGGGGCAGGAGGGAGAGCAGTCGAGGTTCCCGTGCATCAGAGGGTCCTCCCGCGCATGTCCGGCACGGCGTCATCGGGTTCGCCCGCGCCCGGAATGCGCGCGTCGCCGGGGAGCTCGGCTCGTTCGCTGCCGTGGTAGACCGCCCAGATGATGGCGATCCCCATCAGCACGACCAGAATCTCGGTGAGGGTGACGATCTGGTCCTTGGAGAGCACGCTCATCGGCTTCCCTCCGGGTCCGGAACGACCGCCGGCACCGTCATCGACCAGGTCGGAACGGGGTAGCTTCCCGTCCATGGGGCGGTCGGGTCGACCACCGGCCGGTCGGGGAGGGGCGGCGGCACCCGCACCGCGGTCGGGATCCCGCTCCGCGCGGTCGCCGGCGGGTCGAGGCCCAGCAGGACCCCGCGTACGCTCAACGGGGCGCCCGGAGCCGGTGGCGACATCTCGGCCGCCTTGGAGAATTCGGCGAGGAGTTCTTGCTTCAGCCGACCCGCGCGGCCATACCAGCGGCCGAGGGTCCGCAGAAGCTCCCCGTGCTCCTTCCCGAACAGGAGGAACGCGGCGGCCACCGCGAGGATCAGCCAGTCGATGTCGGAAAAGAGCGCCAATTCACCTCACCCGGTCCCCGCGAGGGCCCGCGGCCCGTCGCGCTGCCGTCCTCGTCCTTCCCAACGCGCCGCGAAGTACGCACCGCCCAGGTAGAGGCCGAACATCGGGAGGGCGATGAGGAGCATCGTGATCCCCGAGTTGTCGGGCGTGACGACCATCCCGAACACGAGCGAGCCGAGGACGGCCCCGCGCCAGTGCTTCCGCCAGGCGGACGCCCGTACCACGCCGAGCCGGGTGAGCGCGTAGATGAACACGGGAAGCTCGAAGACCACCCCGAAGGCGAGCGAGTAGAGGAGGGCGAACGTCACGAACTGCTGGACCCCCAGGACCGGGGCCAGGCCCATCGCGCCGACGTACCGGAAGAGGAGGCGGAACGTGAACGGGGTGAGGAAGCAGAGGCCGACGAACGTCCCGACGGCGAACAGGGCGGTCGCCGGGATTCCGATCTGGCGGAGCAGCCCTCGCTCGTTCTGTCGGAGCGCCGGGACGAGGAAGGCACCGACCTCGTGGACGATCCAGGGCATGCCGAGGATGACGGAGAGCAGGATCCCGATCTCCATCTGGACGAAGATCGAGTCGCCGACACCGACGTTCAGGAGCACGACACCGCTCGGCAGCATCCAGGCGACCATCGCACGGAACACCTGGGCGGTGACGTTGTAGAACGGGCTCGGCCACGGGTAGGCGAACCAGACGACCCCGCCGAAGAACGAGAATCGGAACGGGACGAGCTCGAAGAAGAGGAGGAACCCGAAGATCCCCGCGAGCACCACCGCCACCCGGATGAGGCGGCGACGGACCTCCCCCAGGACCGACAGGATACGGTCGAGGTCGCCCATCGGTCAACCGGGCACCCCCGCCCGGGCGACGGACCGCCGTTCGCCGGCCCCAGCGTCGGCTCTTACCGCGTTCCCCCCTGCGAGCATTCCGGCCGTCGGTCGGAGCGTGTCAGGGATGGGGAGAGCTCGGAGCAGAGGCGCTCGAGGATGCTTCGGCCTTGATCTCGCGCTCGACCTCGATCCGCCCCTTCTTGAACTCGCCGACGGAGCGTCCGAGGCTGTGGGCGAGCTGGGGGATCTTGGACGAGCCGTAGAACAGGATCCCAGCGACTGCGGCAATGATCAGCCAATCGTCGATAGAGTCGAACACCGGCGTACCTCGGCGCGGGACGCCGGGGGGGGAGGATATGGCGTTCGTACGGGAGGGTCGAACTCGTACGAGAGGTCCGTATCCCGGGTGGATAAAGGCGGGGCCGCGCGGCCTCCGCCTCGAGGAGGAGAGTACGGTCGTGCCGTGCGAATGCCCGGGAAGGCCCTGCCCCAGGACGAGGCGAACGGTACGGTTCAGGCAGCCTCGACCAGGATCGTCTCGCTGCCCGAGGCGACCGCGCGGTCGATCGCCACTTCCGCCAAGAGCGAGAGGCAGCGGGTGCCGCGCTTGAAGAGGTCGTGGGCCGCTCGGACGCTCGGCGACTTCCGCGCTAGGGAGCGCGTGAGCGCCGGCTGGCCCATCCCGACGTCCGCACTCTCATGGTAGACGCCGCAGGCGTTGTCGAGGGAGGGATGCATCAGCGCCTCCATGACCGCCTTGAGATGGAGCGTGAGGTCGGGGATCGCGCCGGCGAGCGCCTCGGTGTTCTCGACCGGTAGCCCGCTCGGATCGTCGTTGAGCAACGTGAGCGCCTCGCCGAACAGTTCGGCGAGCTCCTCGAGCGAGTGGACGACCACCCGCCACTCGAGCAGCTGCCGGGGGTCGGGGCTCCCGATCCGTCGAGCGAGCGACCAATCCCGGCTCGCGAGGAACAGCTGGCGGACGAGGAGCGCAAGCACCTTGCCGGCCTCCTCCTCGAGCGTCGGAAGCCGCCGGCTGCGCTGTCGCCGCTTCAGGACCTCCTCGGTCTCGTCCAGGAACGCGACCAAGATCATCTTCATCCGCTGGACGAGCTGCGGCAGCCCGTACTTCGACGGGTCGATGAAGTTCTGGAGAACCACACGGTTCGGCTCCTGAGCAACTACCGAGACCCCGAGGAGGTTGCGGGCGGCCTGGAGCAGCTCCTCGACTCGGTCCGGACCGAGCGGGACGTCGGTTCGAATTTCGATCGCGTCGTGGCCGACCCGGTAGGCACCGACCACAAGTCGCTCGAGGACCCCCGGCGTCTCGA
Source organism: Thermoplasmata archaeon (assembly GCA_035625165.1). Taxonomy (GTDB): domain Archaea; phylum Thermoplasmatota; class Thermoplasmata; order Lutacidiplasmatales; family UBA184; genus Lutacidiplasma. The sequence continues at coordinate 35,245 of DASPQC010000077.1, forward strand.
ACGAGTGGGCCTGGACCGAGAAGGGGCTCCCCCCGGAAACCGCCCCCGGGGCGGGGGCCGGCTTGAGGTAGAGCGTCCCGTCGTCGTTCTGGTCGAAGACGACGAGGTCGCCGGGCCGAAGGTTCATCGCCTCCGCCCACGGCTTCGGTAACGTGACCGCAATCGAGGAATGTCCCGCTTTCAGCACCCGTCGCTCACGATTCGGCGTCCCCCAGGCCATCTTCGTCGCTCCGAACCTACTACGAGGTCCGTAGATTGTAAGGGAAGCCTTTCTTGAATGTTACGGTTCCCGTACCGGTGCGGTCAGGCTACCGCCGCGGCGACCCGTAGGACCCGTCGCTCGGCACGGACCCGCCCGGTCCCGCGTTCTCCGGCTCTCGGTACCCGAGGCGCTCGGGAGGCATCTCGGACTCCGAGCCTTTCCGCCGCCCGAAGATGAAGCCCAGGACGAGCGCGATCACCGTCAGCGAGACGATCGTCCCGACGATGATGAAGACGGCCGCCCCCGGTCCGGTATTCGGGGTGGAGATCGTCAGGTTCGCGGGGAGGGCCATCCCGAACGCGATGAACCCGTACATCCCCTGCTGGAAGTGTCCGCTCTCGGTGCACAGGAACTCGTACCAGCCCGGCGCGGGGGACGTGAAGGTCCCGGGGTAGCTCGCTCCCGACGCGGTCGAGTTCACGTTGTACTTGTTCGGGTACTGGGTGCCGTAGGCGAGGTTCAGAATCTGCCCCGCCGTGTAGGAGGTAGGCACGACCCAACCCTCTCGGCCGATGATGGTGAACGTGTGTTGAGGGTCCGAGGAATCGAGATTCGTGAACGTCACGTTGACGGTCGTGTTCGCCGGAACGTTTTCGATGAGGTTTGGGCTGAAGGCGAACCCGGCGATCGCGCTCACGCTCACGGAGTTCGAGGCATCCACCTCGACCGCGTCCGGTACGACCTTGACCGAGTGGATCCCTACGAACGCGCCGCTCAGGAGGGAGATCGCCAACCCGAGCGCGACGGTCGTGCGGACCGATCCGAACCACTTCATCCGGCTTCCCGACGGCTAGACTGGGCGCACCACGGAACGTTGGGTTCAAAGCCCCTCCGTACGTACACCGTTCCCAGCCGGCCGGGCGCTGCCGCGCCGGCGACCCCGGCGGTGCGGTTCGTACGCGGGGCATATGTAAGGCGACATCTCCCTCGACGGAACGTGAGGTCGCTCCCGACGGCCGGTGGCGCGGCGCTGGGCCTCGCGGGGCTCCTCGCGGACTCGAGCGACCTCCAGCAGATCTCTCCCCTGGTCTGGACGATGGTCGCGATCGGCGCCGCCGGGGCGATCGTGACCTTCGCCTTCCTGGTCTACGCGATCGTGAAGTTCCGCGACCCGGCGACCCGGAGGCGGCGGTATGGTTAACAAGTACGAGGTCGCGTGGACGCTCGCCGTCGTCGGCCTCATCGCCGGGGTGAGCGTCTACTCGACGTTCCTCCTCTACCACATAGACCAGTTGCCGGCGCACCCGACCGAGTACGTCGACGTGACCGGCTACCAGTGGTACTGGAGGTTCTGCTATTCGAACGGGACCTGCGTGAATTCGGTCTACGACGCCGCCACGAACACCGTCTCCGGAGGCGCTCTGTGGGCGCCCGCCGGCGCCGTCGTGCAAGTGAACGTCACCGGTGCGGACGTCATTCATTCGTTCAACATCCCGGCGCTCGGAGTGCGGATCGACGCGATCCCCGGTCGGATGAACTACTTCGCCTTCTCCGTCCCGAACGTCGCGCCCGGCACTCAATACCTCATCCAGTGCACCGAGTTCTGCGGCGAGTTCCACGGCACGATGCGCTCGTTCCTGGTCGTGACGTAGGCGCCCCGGCCCCTCGCGAGGCGCCGACCCCGAAACGTCGACGTGAGGCGCGGAGAATCCGGCCGTCCGCTCAGTGATGCCCGGTGGTCGGCGGTCCGGGGGGAAACCGCCCGACCAGCGAGGAGAGTGCGGCCACCGTGATCCCGACCGCGAGCAGCACCCCGGACCCCACCAGAACCCACGTCTCCACGATCGCGGTGCTCGGAGCGGGGGGCGGTGCCGGCACCGGCACCCCGACGTAGAGGAACCCGTCCATTCCTCCCTGGAAGTGCCCCGGGATGAGGCAGAGGTACATGTAGACCCCCGGGACCTTGACCGTGAAGTTCGCCCAGACGGACCCGCCCGGGCTCGCGGGCACGGAGACGCTCGCGAGCGGAGTGTGGTTCGAGAGGTAGGTCGAGTAGTTGCCGACCGTCAAGGTCACGTTCGGTTGCGGAACGAGCGTGAAGGTGTGGGCGAAGGAGCCCAGGTTCGTCACGAGGATGTCGAGGTTCACGGGGAAGTGGGTGACGTTCGCCGCCAGGACGTCCGGGATGAAGAGATACTGGCTCCCGCTCACGGTGGTGTTCTCGGAGAGATGGAGGCCCGGCGCGGTCGAGGTGATCGAGATCGTCCCCGACATCCCCGCCTGGAACTGGTAAGGCACGACCGAGACGAACTCGAAGCTGTCGAAGGCGCTCGACGCGTTGAACGAAAGGTTGGCCCACGCCTCCCCCCCCGGGGCGACTGAGACGTTCGCGAGCGAGCCGTTCAGTTGGAAGAAGTGGTCGAGCTCCGCCGGGGTGAGGTTCACCGCGAGCCTCACTCCCGGCTGCGCCACGACGGTGAAGGTGTGCGGATAGCTCCCGACGTTCCTCAGCTCGACCGAGAGGGTGGAGCCCGCCGGGGTCGAGAGGGCGGACGGCGAGAACGACGGCTGGTCCGTCATGTTCACCACGGCCCGGGTCCCGTTCGCGAAGGGGTGGGCGTACCCGACCTCGGGCGCGACGTGGATGACCCGGGCAGCGGCCGCGGTGGCCGGGACCCCCAATCCAGCGACCAGCAAGGCGGCGAAAAGCCACGGCGCCGCGCGGCGGAGCGGCGTCCGCGGCCGCGAGCGACCGGCGTCCGTCACGGTGTCCCCTGACGGCGGCTGGACCTGGGACGGCTTGATATGAACGATGTACGAATCCCGGGGGCGGGTCAGCGAACCGCCACCCCCGCGTCGGTCGACCGGGGGTCGACGCCGGGCCGGACCGCCGGTTCAGCCGTCGGAATCTGTTCGAGTGGTCGCGGGACCCACGGGCGCCCTTCGAAGCCGCGGTAGAAGCGTCGGATGAGGTAGCTGATCTCGACCACCATCACGGACCCCATCACCACCCCGAAGGTGATGGTGGAGAGGACCGCTCCGCCGTCGGTGACCAAGAAGAGGCCGGCGAGCGCCATCGAAAGGAACGCTCCGGCGAGACCGAAGAGCAGGCCAAGTTCGCTTCGGCTCAATCGTTGGCGGAGGAGGTACCGCAGGAGCACCACGAAGACCAAGGTCATCAGGACCGCCATCGCGAGACCGCCGACGGTCGGGTAGGTTGTCACCCAAGGGGCGAGCGCCATCGCGAGCGTGAGCGCGATGAGACCGGTCTTTTCGACCTCAGAGAGCGGTGCCCAGACGAGGAGGGCCGTCATCACGGCGGCCATCGACCAGAAGAACCAGACCGAGGCGAACCCGGCCGCCACCGCCTCGATGAGCGGGGGGGTGACCGCGGGGGCCCCGACCGCGAAGAGGAACCCCATCAGCACCTCCGATCCGGTGGCGACGACCGCGAGCGTGACCGGCCACAACCAGCCGTTCGGGTCGATCCGTCGGTCCCGGAACAGGATGACCGCGATGAACCAGAGCCCGGCCGGGACCGTCATCATGAAGTTGAACGCCAGGAGGACGGTTTCCCACGCGGTCGTCCCGTTCGGGTTGATGAACACGAAGACGAGGGAGAGGAGGAGAATCGTCCCTCCGCCCATGACGGAGAGCGCGAGGAGCATCTGAGTCACGAGCGGGGGGTGGTGGTCCGCGGGGAGAATCTTCCCGAGGACGAAGACCGTGACCGCCACCATGACGAGGGCGACCACCGCGAACGGGAGGAACGCGGTGTTCAGGCCGACGGGAGGGAGCGGAAGGTCCATCGATGGTCGGCCGACGCGGGAGCCTTTGATATGACCCCGGTACCGACCGGCGGGAAACGGCGGGCGGTGAACCTACTTGGGTTCGGGCTCGAGCCCGACCCCGCCTTCGAAACGGCGGATGAGCTGGGTCGTCACTTCGATCAGGGGGTGGTGGGAAGAACGGTCGATCTCGATGTCGTCCAGCGTCCGCAGATGGTGCTCCCGCGCGAGGCGCTCGAAGCCGGTCTCCTGCCGCGCGAACTCCGCCGGGTTGTCGGAGGTCAGGATGAACGCCTGGAGCTGGCGAAGCCCCATCTCGCGGGCGGCAAGCGCCCGGTGGTGGCCGTCCACGAGAAGCCACGTGTCGCCCTTCTGGACGACCAGCACCGGCTCCGCGAATCCCCGCTCGAGCTCGTACCGTCGTCCCTCGAGCTCGTCCTCGAAGACCTTCCACTGGGTCGGAGCGAGCCGGTCGAGGGGAACGAGCCCGCGATGGAACGAGAACGGGAGGTGGTAGCGCTCCGCGAGCAGGTGCTTCAGCGTGTCGGCCTTCGCCGGAGAGGCCCGTTCGAAATGGGAGCGGACGATGTCGAGGTTCGACAGGACCCCGCAGAGCCGGCCGTGCTCGTCGATGATCGGAAGGTCGCGGAGTCCGAAGCGGAACATGATCCGGGCCGCGTCATCGAGGTTCGTCTCCGGGTGGGCGGTGTAGGTCCCGGGCCGAATGATCTTCGAGAGGGGGGTCTCGGCGTCGGCGACGTGCCGGAGGAGTTCCTTCGCGCTGACGAAGCCGACCAGCTTTCCGGAAGGGTCGGTGACGGGGATTCCGTGGTGCCGGCTGCGGATGAGCCGTCGGGTCGCTTCCCCCACCGTCGTGGTCGCGGGGAAATGCTCCACCTCGAGGATCATGTAGTCCCGGACGCGGACGGTCATCAGTCCGGGATCGGCTGCTCGTCCCGAAGGTACGCACAGAGGAGGTGACACGTCACGAGGTGGACGTCCTCGGTGTGCTGCATGCTGTTGGACGGGACGATGAGCGCGACGTCGACCATGTCCTTCAGCTTCCCGCCGCCGATTCCGGTGAGGCCGATGGTCGTGAGCCCCATCTCGCGGGCCGCGCGCACCGCCGCGAGGACGTTCGGTGAGTTCCCGCTCCCCGAAATCGCGACGGCGACATCCCCCGTCTCGGCGAGCGCCCGGAGCGGGCCCGCGAAAATCTCGGCGTAGCTCACGTCGTTCGCCCACGCCGTGACGCTCGGGACGTTGTCGTTCAGGCTGACGCAGCGGAACCGCTGTCCCTTGCCGTGCGGCTTCGTGCCGCCGGCGACCTTCGCGATGTCGGTGACGAAGTGGGACGCGGTGGAAGCGGACCCGCCGTTGCCGAAGAAGAAGATTGTTCGGTCCTCCTTCCGGGCCTTCAGGAAGATCGGCACGATGCGCTGGAACGCGGCCAGGAAGTAGGGCGCCTCGAGGGTCGCGACCGATTCCTGGACGTATCGATGAAAGTAGCTCTCGAGGGTCGGGAGTTCGGTCATCGCCCCACGAACAGGATCCGGGACCCCTCCGGGGTGATCCGGATCGGGAACCGCTGCATCGGCGACAGGGCGGCCGCTATTTGATGGCTCCGCTCGGGCGGGTGCAGGAGGAGAAGAAACCCGCCTCCACCGGCCCCGGTGATCTTCCCTCCGAACGCGCCGGCCGCGCGAGCGGCCGCGTACTGCTCGTCGATCCGGTTGGTCGAGATCCCGTTCGAGAGGCCTCGCTTGAGCTTCCACCCCTCGTCCATGATCTCGCCCAGACGGGCGAAGTCGCGGGCGACCACCGCCCGTCGCGCCTCGCCGGCGAGGTCCCGCATCCTCAGGAGCGAATCCCGATTCTCCGAAGTCCGGGAGTCCATCTCCTTGAGGATCCCCTCCGACTTTCGGGTCACCCCGGTGTAGAAGAGGGAGAGGTGGTCGCTCAGCCGCTCGCGGTCGGCGGTCGAGAGGGGGATGGGCGACGCCCGTACCGTGTCGTCCGGTCGAAAGTCGAAGTACTGGAGGCCGCCGAAGGCGGCGATGTACTGGTCCTGCTTCCCGACCGGGCCGTGCAGCCGGTCGATCTCGATCGCGCACGCCTCCGCCCCCAGCTCGGCCGGGTCCTTCAGTACGCCGCGGTAGGCGTAGAGCGCGTTCAGTAGGCCGACCGTGAGGGTCGAGGAGGAGCCGAGGCCGGTCCCCTCGCCCGGAATGTCCGAGATCGTGTGGACCTCGAGCGCCTCGTGGACCCCGGCGAGGCGCATCGCTTCGCGGACGAGCTCATGCTGCAGGTCCTCGAGCCGCTCGACGTTCTCGGTCCGAGAGTAGGCGACCCGAATCGAGCGGTCGAACTTCTGGTTGACGAGGACATGCATGTACTTGTCGATCGCCGCGCTCGTGACGGCGCCGCCCCCGTATTCGCGGTAGAACGACGGGAGGTCGGTGCCCCCGCCGGCGAAGCTGATGCGGAGGGGGGTGCGCGTGATGATCACGGCTCGGGACCGGGAACGGAGGCCTATAAGCCGCTCGGCCCGGCCGGGCGCGACTCTTGCGTCACGCGGGCGCCGGGGGACCGACTGGCCGTGGTTGACCATCGGGCCCGGCGCCCGTAGAAGGCTCGGGTCGTCGCGGAAAGGTCCCGGATCGGCTCGAGCCCGGGAAGGTGCTCGGCGAACGCCGGGGCCCGCCGGTCGAGGACGATCGCAATTCCCCGGTCGTTCTCGGACCGGATCATCCGCCCGATCGCCTGGAGGATAAGGCGGCGCGCGGGCGCGTCCACCGTGTACGCCCATCCCTGGCCGGTCGAGGCGTCCAGGAACGCTCGCAGCGCCTCGCGTTTCGCCGTGGGACGGGGGTAGGGGATGCCGACCATGACCACGGCCTCGAGCTCCTCGTCCGGGTAGTCGATCCCCTCCGAGAGGCGGCCCCCCGCCACCCCGAGCAGCACCGTCCCCTCGGGGTCTTTCTTCCACCCTTCGATCGAGCGCCAGAGGTCGCCCATCGGGACCTTCGCGTACTCGATGAAGACGTTCCCGGGTAGCTGGGAATGGAGGCCCGCGTCCAGGACGCGCTGCATCAGGTCGAAACTCGGGAAGAAGACCGCGGTCTTGACCGGCAGACACTGGAGGACCTCGACCAAGCGGTCGGCGATCCGCTGGATGGCGCGGGGGTCGCTCTTCAGCTCCTCGAACCGCGTCGTGACCGTAGGGTCGTAGAGTATCTTCCGGTTCTCCGCCGGGAAGTGGGGCGGCACGTCCAGGAGACGCGCGGAGGCCCCGAGGCCGAGGGAGTCGCGGTACTCGTCGAGAGGGGCCAGGGTGCCTGAGAGGTGGACGGAGAGGTGGCAGTCGCGGATCGGCTGCGCCGGGACCGAGGCGTCCAGGGCGTAGGCTTCCAGCGCGGGCCGGGGGAGCCGGCTCACGACCTTCACGTAGCCCGGCGTGTCGAGCTGGGGCCAAGAGAGGAGGGTGAGCGCGACGGTATGGACCCAGGAACGCGGAAGGTGGCGCTCCCGCCGCCGTTCCTCCTTCAGGTTCTCGCCCCAGGTCGCCAGCGCCCCGAGCCAGGTGTCGAGACGGTGGGTCGTCCCACCGATCGCGGTGAGGAGCGCGTCCTCGAAGATGGACGGAGGGAGGACCGCGTCGTCGTCCCGGGCGAGCGCCTGGATGAGTTCCTCCACGGCCGCCCCGACGATGTCGAAGAAGCGAGTCGCGCTCGGCCCGTCCGGTAGCTGGAAGTCCCCGCGGTCGGCGACCTCGGCGCGGGCCCTCCGTACCGACTCCTGCGGCAGGGAGACCGTCGTGAGGTCGCGGAGGTGGCTCGGGAGGTTGTGGGCCTCGTCGACGACCAGGTCGATCTCCCCGGGCTCCGCCTTCATCCATCCGAGGAGGGAACGGCGGATGAACGGGTGGAAGAAGAAGGCGTAGGGCGCCGTGACGAGGCGGGCGTAGGGGACCAGCCGTTTCGAGAGCTCGTAGGCACAGAGGTTCTCGTCGCGGCAGTACTTCTCGAACTCATGAGGCGCCGGGAGCTTCCCGCTGAACCGTTCGACCAGGCCGTCCAGGTCCGATTGGAGCACCCGGGCGTAGTACGGGCAGCCGTCCAGGTCGGTGAGGTCGATCTCCCCGCCCTCGGGAAGTTCGGACGGCGGTGCGATCGGGGCCTCGCCCTTGAGGGCACGTTCGGTGGCTCGTTTGCGGTCGGCGCAGAGTTTCCCGTGCTCCTCGGCCGTGGCCCCCTTCACCTCGGCGACGTTCTCGAGAAGGAAACAGCGGCGGGCCCGGCCCTGAAGGCCGATCGCGAGGATCGGCTTCTCCATGCGGTGGGCGATCGTGCGCGCCTCGTGAAGGACCTGGACCTCCTGCGAGTGGGTCCGGACCAGGTAGAGGATGCGGTGGCCGGTCGCCTCCGCATGCTCCAGAAGCGGGGCGAGGGCGGCGACCGTCTTCCCGCTCCCCGTGGGCGCGTTCACGAGGAGGGCCCCTCCCCGGCGGGACAGCTCACCCACTTCCCGAAGGATGGCATCCTGCCCCGGTCGGACCCGGTAGGGGAACAGGGACGTGGTCTCGGTGGCGGGTGTCGCGGGCGGCGTAGTTCGGCTCCGCGGCGAACGAGCCCGAGAGGAGGGTTTTAAGCTGCGCCTTGAGTGGAACGAGAGCGGTGGGATTCGAGGGGTTCGGTGGGTCCCTGGACGGTCGACCGGCGTTCCTCAGTTCGACGGCCTCTCCAGTTAAGAATCCGGGTCCGGTTCGGGTCGTCGGGTGCGAAGGATGATGCCTCAGACCGTGAAATTGCCCACGTGGTATCGAGTGTTCGCCATCGTCGTCGGGGTGATCGCCCTCGCGATGGCGTTCGTCGTACTGGCCGACCCGGCGCTCGGGGTCCTGACCCTCGTCCTGCTGCTCGCGTTTGCGCTCCTGCTGATCGGTGTCGACCGGCTGATGGCGGGATTCACGGGCCACGCGATCCCGCTGTCGACACCGATGCTGGCGGGCCCGCCTACCTCCGCGGCACCTGCGGCTTCGTCGCCCCCGAAATCCCCACCCTCGGGCTGAGGTCCCACGACCCTCGGACAGAGCCGTCGCGCGACTGGGCGCGGCGACACGGGACGGCGGTGTCCCCTACCCGTAGCGGTAGCGCACGCCGTACGGACCCCGGGGCATGGTCCACGTGACCGACCCCTGGTCGCAGGCGATGTCGCACGCGCCGCATTCCACACAGTCCTCGTAGCGGAAGACGAGCCGGCCCTCGATCCGCTCGTAGCACTTCGCAGGGCAGGCGAAGGTGCAGAACGAGTGGGGGCACCGGGCGCAGATCTCGGGCTTCACGGTGATGTGGGCGTGCTCCTTCGCATCGGTCTGGTAGCGGAGGGTCCCGAGCCGGCGTTTGATCTCGAGGAAGTCGCTCGACAGGGCCTCAGCGGGGGCTGCGGACATGTTCTCTTCCTTCCACCTCAAGGGGGCAACTTGGCGAGGATCTCCAGGTCGGAACGGACCGCGGCCACGCTCTGTTCGAACGCCGTCCGTTCGTCGGGCGTGAGGTCGACCTCGACCACCCGTTCCACCCCGGCCCGGCCGATGACGACCGGCACGCCGATGTAGACGTCCTTCTGACCAAAGGAACCGTCCAGGTAGGCGGCGGCCGAAAGCAGGCGGTGCTCGTCCCGGGCGATGGCCCCGACGATCTCGGCCTGACTCGCGGTCGGCGCGTAGAAGGCGCTGCCGGTCTTGAGGAGGTTCACGATCTCGCCGCCGCCCTGCTTCGTCCGCTCGATGATGCTGCGCAGCTGCTCGGCCGGTAAGAGCTTCGTGAGCGGGACCCCCGAGACGCTCGTGAGCGACAAGATCGGGACCATCGTGTCCCCGTGGGTCCCGAGGACAAACCCCGTCACGTCGCGCGGCGCGACGTTTAACGCTTCGGCGACGAACCAGCGGAAGCGCGCGGTGTCGAGCGTCCCCGACTCACCGAAGACCCGCGAGGGGGGGAGCCCGCTCTGCGCGCGGAAGTAGTAGGTCATCACGTCGACCGGGTTCGTGACCACGACCACCACGGCCTGGGGGGCGTGCACCCTCACGGCCTGCGCGTGCCCCCGCACGATGGCCGCGTTCTTCTCGAGGAGGTCGGAGCGGGTCATCCCCGGCTTCCGCGCCAGGCCGGCCGTCTCGACCACGATGTCCGCCCCCGCGAGCGCGTCCAGCGAGGTAGACCCGGTGACCCGGCTCGAGAAGCCGAGGATCGGGGCCGACTCTTGGATGTCGAGGGCCTTTCCCTGCGGCAGTCCGTCCACGATGTCGACCAGCACGACCTCGCGCGCCAGGTCCATCTCCGCGAGGCGTTGGGCGAGCGAACCACCGATGTTTCCCGCCCCGATCACCGCGACCTTCCCTAGTTGGCTCATGGCGGACTCGGACGCACGGCCTACCTCCCTCCCGCTTAAAGCTCCGCGGACGAGCGGTGCGGCGACCCTCGAGCGAAAGGTTGATTCTTGGGCGGTGTCGTCCGGGCGGGGGATGGTGGACGTCGACTCTGTCCTCCTGAGCGTTCAGGAACGGGACAAGTGGCGACGGCGGCTCGAGCTCCTCGAGCGCTCGTTGACGGACGTCCGCGAGCGGCGCCGCCGCCTTGAGTTGCGACTGCGACGGATCAAGAGGGAACTGATGCGGCTCACGAACACCGAAGCGGCGATTCGCGCCCCGCCCCGGGTTCCGCCCCCGCTGGAGATGACGAGTGCCTCGCGTCACACTTACCGATAGCCGGGCCGACCTGACGCTGGCCCACGAAGACCTCTCAGCGGAGCTGATCCGGCTCCGGCACGAGGAGGAGTACCTCGTCCTCAAGGTCCGGCAGGCGCGGGAACAGGTGCGCTACTACGAGGGACTCCTCGACCTCCTTCGACGGGACTGGGGGAAGGCCCCCGGTCTCTCCGAGTTCGTCCGCAAGCTCGGCTGACCGGCGGTCGCTCGTGCGGCTGGTCATCGTAGGCGCCGGGGCGGTAGGGAGCCTCTGGGGCGCTCGCCTCGCGGTCGCGGGGCACGCGGTCACGCTGGTGGCACGGCGAGAGCACGTCTCGGCGATCCGGGCGAAAGGCCTCCGTGTCGACGGACGGAGCGCTCTCACTGTCCACCTCCCGGCGCGGGAGACCCTCCCCCCGCGCCTCGAGGCGGAGGCGGTCCTCCTCACGGTGAAGGCGTTCGACCTCGCCCACGCCGCGCGCGCGGTCGGGACCGCGTGCCGCACTCCGATACCCCTCCTTCTCCCCCAGAACGGCCTGGGGGTCGAGGAGGTCGCCGTTCGGGAACTGCGCGCCAGCGGCTGGGAACACCCGGAGAGGTTCGTCGTGCGGGCGGTGAGTTCGGTGCCGGCGACCCTGGTCAAACCCGGGGTGGTCCGCGAGGCCGGGCACGGCGAGGTCGTCCTTGGTAGCTCCGAGGGCCCGGCCGGACCGTCGGCCGACTTCTTCTTCGACCTCCTCACGGGCGCCGGATTCTCGGTGCGTCGGGTCCCGGACCTCGCGCGGGAGGTGTGGAGGAAGGCGATCGTCAACGCGGCGATCAATCCGGTGACCGCGGTCTATCGGGTGCCGAACGGCGACCTCCGGTCGGGCCCGCATCGCGAGGAGGCGCTCCGGCTGCTCCGGGAGGCCCTCCTGGCCGCCTTTGCGGCGGGCTACGAGTTCGACTCGGAGGAACTCGTCGCAGATTTCGACCGCGTCGTGCGGGCCACCGCAGAGAATCGGTCGAGCATGCGACAGGATGTCGAGCGGGGCCGACCGACCGAGGTGGACGCGATCCTTGGGGAGCTCCTCCGCTCGGCAACGGTTCACGGCCTCAGCCTCCCGGCGCTCACCGAGATGGCGGCGAAGGTCGAGCGGCTCTCCCCTGGTACGCGCACGGCGCGCAAACCCTCTTAGCGGTCGATGGCTCGAGCCCGCGATGGTCGCGAAGCGTGGCATCGGCTCCGCTCCGTTGCGGGGTCGAAGGGTGCTCGTCCGAGTCGACTTCAACGTTCCCCTCACCACCACGGGCCAGGTGGCCGACGACCGTCGGATCACAGAGGCCCTCCCGACCTTGGACCACCTTCGTGCCGCGGGTGCAAGGGCGATCCTGATGTCGCACCTCGGCCGCCCGGACGGGAAGCGGGACCCCCGCTTCTCCCTGCGACCGGTCGCGCACCGACTGAGTGCGCTGCTCGGACAACCCGTGCCGCTCGCGGAGGATATCGTCGGCGTCAAAGCGCTCGACTTCGCCGCTCGGCTCGAGAACGGCCAGTTCCTCCTTCTCGAGAACCTGCGGTTTCACCCGGGAGAGGAGGCGAACGACCCCGCGTTCGCGGCCCAGCTGGCCCGGCTGGGCGAGCTGTTCGTCGAGGACGCCTTCGGGACCGTTCACCGCGCTCATGCCTCCACGGTCGGTGTGCCGAAGCATCTCCCGTCGTTCGCCGGGCTCCTGGTCGAACGCGAGGTCCGTGAGCTGAGCCGCCTTCTCGGGACGACCGAGAGGCCCTACGTCGTGGTCGTCGGCGGGGCGAAGGTCGCCGACAAACTCCCTCTGCTCACCAGCTTCCTCGGCCGCGCCGACCGGTTGCTGATCGGCGGCGCCCTCGCCTTCCCGTTCCTCGCGGCCTCGGGCGTCCACCTCGGCGCGACCAAGGTCGAATCGGGTCTCGAGGAGGAGGTCTCCGCCTTCTTTGAGAAGGCGAAGGCCGTGGGGACGGAGGTCCTCCTCCCCACCGACCTCGCCGTCGAGCGACCCGGAGCTGCGAGCCCCGAGATCCATCCCGTGGAGAACCTACCGACGGACGCGTTGGCGCGGGACCTCGGTCCCGCGTCCATCCGGCAGTTTCGGGAGGCTCTCGACGGCAGCCGCACCGTGTTCTGGAACGGCCCGCTCGGACTCGCCGAGGATGCCCGCTTCGCCGCCGGCACCCGCGAAGTGCTCGCCCGGCTGGGGGAGGTCGACGGATATCACGTCGCGGCGGGCGGCGACTCGGCGCGGGTGGCGCAGGAGCTCGGAGTCGCGGGGGGCTTCCAGTTCATCTCGACCGGCGGCGGGGCGGCGCTCGAGTTCGTCCAGGGCCTCGAGCTCCCGGGCCTCGCGGTCCTGCCCGACGAGTAGTCCCTCCCCCGAGCGGCGGGGGCGGCGAGGCTGGGTCGAGCGTCTCGGCGAGATAGGTGAGATAGCCCGCGTCGACCCGGGGCACGTCCACCTCAAGGATCTCCGGCACGTCGTACGGGTGGTGGTCGCGGAGGAACGAACAGAGGGCGCCGACGCGCTTCGGGACGGTCTTGAACAGGACCACCACCTCCTCGGCCGTCTCCACTCGTCCCTTCCACCAGTACCGGGACGTGGCGGGAAGGAAGTTCGCGCACGCCGCCAGCCGGCGGTCGAGCACCGGCCCCACGGACTGAAGCGCCGCCTCCCGCGAAGGATAGGTGGTGATGACCAGTCGCGCCGGACCGACGGCCCGGATCGGGTCGAGAGGATACGGGCTCATCCGCCGGGGCTCCACACCGTCGGGGACCCTCGGGAGAAATCGAGCGCGACCAGGCCGAGCGTACCTAAGTCGACCACCGCCGCGCGGGCCGGCACCGGGGAGATGTTCCGCATTCGCTGGTACTCCGTCTCCGCCTGCCACGTGGACGCGTTGAGCAGGAGGACACCGCGGTAGCGGTCGACGCCGAACGTGTGGACATGGCCGGTCACGAGGATCTCGGGCGCCGGGTCGATGACGAGCCCGTCGTGCGCAAGCGGCGCGAGCGGCGTGCGGTCCCCGTAGATCGGGGCGAGGTGGCGCATCTGGAGCATCCGCTTCATCACCTCGGTCGGGTGGGAGTAGGACGCCCCGGGGATCGCCGGGATGAGGTCGTCGAAGCTCCGACCGTGGTAGGCCTCGATGACGACTCCGTGGAGAGCGAACGTCGACGGGTTCCCGAGCAGCCGGACGTTGTCGGGGAGAGTCCCCGCGAGGTTCGGCGGCAGGGCGGGCTGGGGCTCGGCCGGGCAGACCGCGTCGTGGTTCCCGGGGACCGCGACCACGGTGAGTCGCTCGGGGAGCTGGCTCAAGCGCCGTCCGAGCTCGACGTACTGTTCGACCACGTCCGAGATCGCCAGGTCGCGCTCCTGACGGGGGTAGACGCCGATCCCGTCCACCAGGTCTCCCGCGATCACGACGAACTCGATCGAACGGGCGAGCTCGGAGAACGGACCGCGCTCCCGAAGGAACTCGACCAGGTGGTCCCAGCTCTCCGAAAGGAACGAGCGGGACCCCACGTGGAGGTCGGAGAGGAAAATCGCCCTCCGCGGGGTCTCCAGGCGGCCGTTCGGCGGGCGCTGGGCCGGCACCTCCGGGCGCTCGACCGAGAGGGCGCGCGGCAGCCGCCCACGCTCCTTCGAGAACTCGAGTCGCACGCCGACCACCTCGTCCGGGAGGAACGGCACCCGCGCCGCGGCCGAGTCCCGCGGGACGAGGACCTCGGCCGAGCCGGTGTCGTCGTCCAGGGTGACGATGATGTGGTGCCGCTGGGCGGTGGTGCGAACCTCCCGCACCATCCCGACCACGGAGGCGGTCCCTTCCGCCGACCGAAGCTCGCGGATCGGACGCAGGTTCGGGAGCTGCGGGCGGCCCCGCAGGAGCCGCTGGAGGGACCGGAAGCGCGACGCGAACAGCCCCTGGTACGCGACGATCGGTTGGGCGGGAGCCGGCGGACCGGTGAACCCTTCCGAGATCAACCGGAACGGTTCGTCCCGGTCCGCGAGAGCTTCTCCTCCCTCCGTTCGGGTCCGACCGGGGGCCGAGCGGACGGAGGCGGGGGCGCCTCGCTGCTCCGAAAGCGCGGCCTCGACCATCTCCCGCGTCACGAACGGCGCCTCGGGGCCGGCGCGGTCGATCAGCTCCTGCGAGAGCACGAGCGGCTGCTGGACGTCGAGGAGGAGGTCGAGCGCGCCGACCTCGACCAGCTTGTGGTGCTCCTCGAAGTACGCGACCAGATGCTCCCGCAGCCCCGAGGCCAAGTCTACTCCTTCCCACCGGAGGGAAGGGACCGAACGGTCCCACCCCCGATACCTCGAGGCCGGAGACGCTCCCCGTTAATCAACTAGCACGGCCGGAGCGGCCGCGCGTTGCGGACGCACGGCCTAGCGGTAGGATTCCTTCGCGTAGGAGGCGCCCTTCGGGTACTTCTCCTTGAGATGGGCCACGAACGCCTCCGGCGTTCGCTCGAGGTGCGCCGCGTACCAGTGGACGACTACATCCTTCAGGACGCGGTGGAGCTCGCCGACGTTGACCGAATCCTCGTCCGCGTCGTAGAGGACCGCCTGGCTCATCATCCGCATCCATCCGGAGTACCGGTGGTAGCTCTCCCCGTCGCACCACTCGAAGATGCCGCGGAGGTGGTTCTTTCCCTCCGGGGTCCGGTAGTACCAGAAGCGCAGCGTGAACCCGACCCACCCGGCGGCCCGGTCGCCGAGCTCGACCGTCTTCACGGCGCCGAAGTCGAAGTTCTCCTTGAAGGTCCATTTGGTCGGGTACTCGGCGAACGTCGCGAACAGGGTCTGCGAGGGGTCGATGGTGAGGTGGACGCTCACCTCTTCGAACTGGTTGTGCACCTCCCAGAGGTCCTGGAGGAGGCGGCGGTTGAGCTCGGCGCGATGGGTCAGATCTTCCCCCGTCCGGGCCTCCGCGACTCGCTGGGTCTTCACGAGTTCGTCTTTGAGCGCCGAGACGAAGTCATCGTCGGCGAGAGGAGGTTCTGCCGAGGGGGTTCCGGGCTCGGGCACTTCCAGCGTTTTGCGCGCTGCACGACGAGGCATGTTGGAAAGCTCCGAGGCGGCGTAGAGGTCCGCCTTCTTAAGATGGTTGCCGTGAACCGGCACCGAGTCCTCGCCGGAGGAAGCCGTCGTTCGGCCAAACTCCGCGGCGGGCATCGGTCTTAAATACCCCCTCCTTCTGGTGAAGGTTGGAAAGAACGTTCCGGAGACGGAAGGAGGCTCCCTCCCGACGTCGCCGGAAGATCCGGAATCACGACTCATGATCCGCCCTTCCCCCTGTCGTAGGCTCCGCGCATCGTCCGGCGACGCTCGGCGGTCGACCTAACCCAACGCCTTCGGCGGGCCCCTTCGCGGGGCGCTTTCCGCCCAAGGAACCAAACCATGAGCACAGACCCCAGCGCCGCCAAGTACCAGATCCGCGCCCGCATCGCCGCCGAGGGCGTCATCGACAAGCCCGACGTCGTCGGCGCCGTCTTCGGTCAGACCGAGGGCCTCCTCGGGGACGAGCTCGACCTCCGCGACCTGCAGAAGTCCGGACGGATCGGCCGCATCGAGGTCGACATCGACAGTCGCAAGGGAAAGAGCGAAGGCGAGATCATCATCCCGTCGTCACTCGACCAGGTCGAGACCGCCATCCTGGCCTCGGGACTCGAGACCGTCGACCGCATCGGGCCGTGCCGGGCGAAGGTCGAGGTCGTCAGCGTCGAGGACATCCGCATCTCGAAGCGCCAGAAGGTGGTCGAGCGCGCGAAGGAAATCCTCGCGAAACTCCAGGAGGAGTCGAAGGGAGTCGGCGTCGACTTGACCGAGGCCGTCCGCAAGGCGGTCCAGGTCGAGGAGATCACCACCTACGGCACGGAGCACCTCCCCGCCGGACCGAACATCGACCAGGCCGACGCCCTCATCGTGGTCGAGGGGCGGTCGGACGTGCTGAACCTCCTCCGCTGCGGCATCAAGAACGTCATCGCCGTCGAGGGGACGAGCGTCCCGCAGACGGTGAAGGACCTCTCGCGCGGCAAGACGGTGACCGTCTTCACGGACGGCGACCGGGCGGGGGAGCTCATCCTCCGCGAGATGCTGCAGACGATGGACATCGACTTCGTCGCCCGCGCCCCCCGCGGGAGCGAGGTCGAGGAGCTCACCCAGAAGCAGCTCCTGAAGTGCCTCCGCAACAAGATCCCGATCAACCAGTACCTCGAGATGAGCGGCTTCGAGTCGACCGGGGCGACCCGCGAACCTCGAGAGGAGCGCGGGGAATCGCCCGGCCCGCGCGCCGACCGGCGCGAGGACCGCGGGATGCCCGGTGGTCCTCGTCGGGACGACCGAGAGCGGGAGCGCGCCCCGGGGCCCCGCCCGGTCCCGATGGCCCCGCCGCCGCCCCCACCGCCTCCGCCGCCGGCGCCGCTCACCCCCGAGCTCCAGCGGTACTTCGACCTGCTGAACGGGGTCGAGAACACCTCCCGGTGCCTGTTCGTCGGGGAGGATGACGCGGTCGCGGGAGAGGCGCCGGTCAAGGAGATGATCGAGGCGATCGTGAACCTCCCGACCCCGGCGAAGGCGATCGTCTTCGATGGGATCGTGAGCCAGCGCCTTCTGGACGTCGCGCAGGAGAAGGGAGTCGCCACCGTCGTGGGAACTCGGCTCGGACCGGTCGGCAAGATGCCGGAGTCCGTCCGCGTCTACACGAAGGCGGACCTCGCCCCCGCCGTCCCGCCGCACTGAGCGGACTCGTTCCCGTCGCGGGGCGGTTCCTCCGCCCCGCGACGAACCTATTACTCACTCCGTCGCTTTCCTTTCACGCCCGTGACCGCGACCGAAGCCGCCCGGCATCCGCCCACCGCGCTCGACGAGATCGAGACGACCCTCGACATCCCGATCCCGACCGACCCGCTCCAGCGGGTCATCGGACAGGAGAAGGCGGTCGAGATCGCGCGGATCGCGGCCTACCAGCACCGCCACCTGCTCCTCGTGGGGCCGCCGGGCATCGGGAAGTCGATGACCGCCCAGGCGCTCGCCCTCCACCTCGAGCGGCCGCACGCGGAGATCCGGGTCGTCCACAACCCGGAGAACCCCGAACGGCCGAGCATCGAGATGGCGACCCGGGACGAGGTCTACCGGGAACGGGAAGCCGCGCGCTCGGTCGAAGGAGAGCTCATCCTCCCGACGGAGGCCCCCGCGACCGTCGCCGAGCGGCTGGGCTACCGCTGCCCGCGGTGCAGTTTCTACTCGCTCCCTACGGAGCGGTACTGCCCGAGCTGCGGCAACGTGAAGCAGGTGCTTCCCGGGGGCTCAGGGAGCGGCAACCCGTTCCGCGACCTGGTCGGCGGGATCTTGGAACTCACCGTGAGTCCAGGAGGCAACCCCCAGGAATCCGTCCGCACGACCCGCCTTCGGAACGGCGTCGAGGAGGTCGTAGCGTACGAACGGGCCGGCGACCGGGTGAAGGTGCTCGACCAGCGAGCGCTCGAGCGACGACGGACGCTCCAGCACCAGAGTCCCCGCAAGGTGCTGGTGAAGCTCGACCGCAACACGTTCGTGATGGCGACGGGAGCGAGCGAGACCGAGCTCCTGGGTGACGTCCGCCACGACCCCTACGGCGGGCACCCCCAGCTCGGGACGCTGCCCTACGAGCGGGTCATCCCCGGAGCGATCCACGAGGCGCATGAGGGGGTGCTCTTCATCGACGAGCTTCCGCACATCGGGTTCCTCCAGCGCCACATCCTGACCGCGATGCAGGAGAAGCGGTTCCCGATCACCGGGCGGAACCCCCAGTCCGGAGGGGCGGCGGTCCGCGTCGACACCGTCCCGTGCGACTTCATCCTGGTCGCGGCGGCGAACATCCAGGACATCCCGCGCATCCTCTCTCCGCTCCGTTCGCGCATCGCCGGGTCCGGCTACGAGGTGCTCCTCGAGACGGCGATGCCCGACAACGAAGCGAATCGCCTCCGGGTCGCGCAGTTCTGCGCCCAGGAGATCGCGGTGGACGGACGCATCCGGCCCGCGACGCGGGCGGCGATCCTCGAGCTCATCAAGGAGGCGCGCCGCCGCGCCGAGGTACTCGATGGTCGGAGGAACGCGCTCACCCTCCGGCTCCGGGAGCTCGGGGGCCTCATCCGCACGGCGGGCGACCTCGCCGCCGTCTCGGGGAGCGAGTTTCTGGACGACTCGCACGTTCGCCAGGCGCTCGAGCGGGCGACCTCGATCGAGGAACAGGTGCGGAAGGTCTACGGCTCGTTCCAGGGTGGCCTCCGCCAAGAGTCGACCGAGGCCCAACGCCAGTCGATGGGCTATTACACGTGGAACGACCACCCCGACTCGGGCCAGTTCCCCGGCGGCTACGGCTGAGAGCGGCCTCCGCTAGGCATAAGTGCCGGGCGTCGGTGGCCGCCCGCGCTGGGCGCGTAGTCTAGTGGTTATGACGTCACCCTGACACGGTGAAGGCCGCCAGTTCGAATCTGGCCGCGCCCACTCTTCCACAGAGGCAGTACCGATTCTCCTCTTCTTGCACGAACCCCCATGAAGGCCGGGCTGTCGGCCCCGCGAACGTCATAGCACCCTGGACCCTGCACGAAGTTCGCCGGCCAGGGTCGATTCGATGGAACCCCGCTCTCTTGGGTTCTCCGTGCTCGCGGAGAAGCAGGAGGTGTGATTGCCCTCATCAAGACGTGACTCAGTCTTGGGGCGAGCAGAAATGGGCAGCAGTAGGGGAGTCTCCCAGCCTCCCCCTAAGAGAGCCTACCCCGCGTGGCTGTGGATACTGGTTGCACTAGTGGCCGTCGTGGGAGTGTACGCAATCGGACGCTACTTGGCGGAAAGTAGCACCGTCATACAAACCCATAATCCACCGGAAACTGAGTTTGTCAACTTGACAATCCCGATCTGCCCCAACGAAGTGGGCCCGGTTTCTAACATTTCATTGGCCGATGTCACGTTCCACATCCAACTCATACAGTGGTGCACCACGAACCCCAAGGTCCACGGAAACGGAACAGAGTTGGGAGGCCCGACGTACCAGTTCGAGATGGGGACACCGGCCACACCGGTGGGCGGGTGGCTGAACTGGACATCTCCCGACGGCGACTTTGAGGTACAGTACAACGATATGGCGACGGTTCACTTGTGGGTCTTTAGCGGCTAGCAGACCCCATTCGTCCTGAGTGAACTCGAGCGACGGTACCCCACCGTCACCGGACACTCACGCGGACGCCGGTCAACGTGGGAATCCACATCATCTGGGGAGGGGCCTTGTCCATCTGCCAGAAGACCGCGATGATCTCGCCGAGGTGGTGCGCCTGCTCGAACGACGCCTGGAAGAAGGCGTCGACCATGGTGTAGCGGCCCGGAATCCACGGGACCCGG
>DASPQC010000078.1:0-41016 GCA_035625165.1 Thermoplasmata archaeon
CACGTGGGCGCAGCAAGGACTGATCGAGGCAAGGGCCGTGCAAGACTCGCGCGGCTGGGTACAAACTTACTACGCCGCGAAATAGTCGGGCTCAGGGCGCACTCGCGGTTACTGGGTCGAGGACCGCAAGACGGCCATCGAGCCAGTGAGTGGGGCGACATACTGCCAACCGGCCTCGAGCAATTGCGGGCCGTCCTCTGCGCGGAGAGCTCGTTCCCTAGGGACAGCCTTTCGCGATCCGAGAATCCGCTTGAGCTCGTCCCTTGGGGCTCTCACCCCGAACACCTCGACGAAGTCGAAAACGGGACATTTTAATCCCCGGGGGGAGCGGGCCTGTCGGGAGTCTCCGCCGTCAGGGGTCTGCCCTTCCGGCCTTTGAACCCGAGTCTGCTGGCTTAGAAGGCCAGTACTTTGTCCAGGCTAAGCTACAGGCCCGCGCGTCGAACGGCGGACGCGCCCCTTAAGGGTTCGCTCGGAGGGCCGGCGTCCGGCCGCGCCCGCCGAGGCGACGAGGTGGGCGAGGCGGAGCGGTTCGGGCCAGTAGCCTCGCACCGTCGTCCGGCGGACGAGGAGGACGGCGTCCGGTCGCGGGCATCCCACCGCCGCGGCCCACACCGGTTCGCCCCCGGTCGGCACGCGGAAGAGGCGGTGCCGCGAGAGGAGCGAGTACCGCCTTCCGGCGCTCCGGGGGAACCACTTCACGAGCGCGGCGCGGATCCGCGGGAAGTCCGGGCGTCGTCGGGTAAGGGCGACCAGCGGGACCCCGACCGCGTCATGAAGGAGGTCGAGGTCGAGCACGTTGAAGCCGCCCACGACCGCGCCGTCCAAGAGGAGCGCACGGACCCCCTCGGGCGGCCGGACCGCGCGGACGAGCGCAAGGACCCGGCGCGTCCCGTCGACCCCGTCGACCCGGACGGTCGAGAGACCGACCGCCTCGACGTAGTCGGGCGCGGAGACCACCACGGCCGCGATCGGCGCCTCGCGATCGCCCCGGCGAAACGCTCCGTCGTCCACCGCCATGACCCGAGGGTGCGACTTTCCGAGAGCCCGCCGCAACGCTAAGATGCTCGGGGCCGTGGGCGTTCGCCGATGGCGGCGGCGCCGGTGGACGTTCGATGCCCTGCGTGTGGGCAGACGCTGCGGGTCGTCCTCGCGTCGGCCCCGCCGACCCAATGGTTTCCTTGTCCCCAATGCCACCTCCCGGTCCCGGTGGTCGTCCCGAGGGACCCGCCCCCGCTGTTCACCTGGGAAGTCCTGCCGGGCCTTTACCCCGCGCTCCCGCCTCCGCGAATCCCGCGGTGGCGGGCCCGCTCGGCCGTCGCGGTCGCGCTCGCGGTCGTGACGGTGGCCGCCGCCGCGTTCGGTGGGCTTCTCGTCTATTGGAGCGTCCTCGCGGCGGGACCCTCGGAGTTCACGGTCGACGGCCACGTCTTCGACACGACCGCCGGGGGCCCGGTGCCGGCGAACGGCGCCCTGGTCGTACTGCACGCAGAAGGGAATCAGGTCCTTCGCGCGACGGTCGGGCCGGACGGGTCCTTCGACTTCCGTGACGTCCCGGCCGGGGGCGTCGTCCTCAACGTCTCCCAGACCGGATACGTGCCTGCGTCCGTGAGCACGTTCGTCTCGACCGTCTACGACGCGGGGACCACGGGCCTCTCGGTCACCCTGACCCCCGGGTCCGGTAACGTGACGGTGAGCAACCTCTCCCCGTTCACTGACCTCGAGAGCTTCCTCGCCGCGCTCGGGGGGGCGGCGGTCGTCCTGGGCCTGGTCGCGCTCATCGCCGGGCTCGCCACCGTGGCGACCGTGCGCGCGGACCGGCCCGCCCTCGGGGTCGTCGGCGGGAGCGCCGGCCTCCTGACCCCGCTCGCGCTCCACTTCCTCTCCCTCGACACGATCTTTCCCCTCGCGCTCTACGGCCTATCGGTCGCGGCGGCGTTCGGAGGGTTCGTGGTGGGGCTTCGGGCGATCGAAATCGCCCAGACGTCGCCAGCGGCCGGCCCGGATTGACCTCGGGGCTACGTCCGAGCGGGCGGAGACCGAGTGGTCGGCGGGAGCGGGCGACGGCCCTTGAAGCCCTCGGTGAGCGTATGGTAGTGGGCGACGCTCGGCTCCCCGCGGCGCCAGCAGAGGAAGACGAGCTCCCCGTCCTGGAGGCTGTAGAAGTCGACCAGGCCGCTTTCGACCTCCCTCACTTCGATTCCCTCGGCCCGGAGGCCGACCACCGCCTCCTCGAGCCGATGGCTCAAGTTCCGCCACTCCGCCTCCAGTCGCTGCTTCAGGCTCCGGTCGGGGTGGTCGGAGGCTTCCAGCTCTCGGCCCCAGAAATCAGCGAGCCGGGCGAGCTCGGCATGAACTTCGCCCAGACGGGTCACCCAGCCGCGGAGTTGAGGGAGGAGGTCGTTCAGCTCCTCGATACGGACGTTCGCTTCGTCGACCGTCCAGAGCCGGGGAGGGTCGACCGCCGCGGGGTCCCGGGCCGGGCCACGTCGTTCCATCGTTAACCACCCAACCGATGCGTTGTCCCCTATTTACGGACGCAATGGCGCGAGGGTTACTCCACCGCCCCGGGGTCACCGGGCCTTTGGCCCAGTCCTACACGAGGTGGAGCTCACGCCCCGCCTTCGTAAAAGCGTCGATAGCGAACCCCACGTCGTCGTCGGTGAGCGCGGCGTTCATGATCGTGCGGATGCGGGCCTTCCCCTGGGCAACCATCGGATAGACGATCGGGAGGGCGAAGACCCCGAGCTCGAGGAGCCGCTCCGAGAGCTGCTTCGCGAGATGGTTCTCCTTCACAATGATCGGGGTGATCGGAGTCGCGCTCTGCCCCGTGTCGAACCCGAGAGCGCTCATCTCTTTCTTGAACCGGTGGGTGTGGTCCCAGAGGCGTCGGATGTGCTCGGGCTCGTGCTCGAGGACATCGATCGCCGCCAGGCACGCAGCCGCGACCGGCGGCGGGTGGGACCCCGAGAGGAGCCAGGTCCGCGAGCGGTTGAAGGCGAAGTCGACCAGCGCGCGCGACCCGGAGATGTGACCACCGACCACGCCGAACGCCTTCGAGAACGTCCCCATCTCCACGTGGACGCGGTCCCGGCCGAGGCCGAAGTGGGAGACGATGCCGCGACCTCCCGGGCCGAGGACTCCCTCTCCATGGGCGTCGTCCACATAGACCATCGCGCCGTGCTTCCCCGCCACCTCGGCGATCCGGTCGAGCGGCGCAATGTCGCCGTCCATCGAGAAGACCCCGTCCGTGATGACGAGAAGCCGGCGGTAGGCGGGTCGGTGCTCCTCGGCTTGGTCGAGGACCCGCGAGAGGTCGGCCGGGTCCGCGTGGTGGTAGACCGTCCGCTCGGCCCGGGAGAGGCGAACTCCATCGATGATGCTGCCGTGATTGAGCTCGTCGCTGATGATGAGGTCGCCCTCGCCGGCCAACTGGGGGATGAGCCCGGCGTTGGCCGCGAACCCGGTCTGGTAGACGAGCGACGCCTCCGCCTGCTTGAATCGGGCGAGTCGAGTCTCGAGCTCCATGTGGAGATCCATCGTCCCGGCGATCGGCCGCACCGACCCGGACCCCACGCCGTGGGTGCGCACAGCCTCCTCGGCCGCGGCCTTGAGCTTCGGATGGTTCGAAAGGCCGAGGTAGTTGTTCGAGCAGAACATCAGTACCTTGCGGCCGTCGACGTTGCACCAAGGCATGCTCGGTCCCCGGAGGACGTGGAGGACCCAGTTCGAGTCGGTCGCCACCAGCTGTCGGTACTCTTCCGATAGGAACCCGGTCGGGTCGCGCATGGTTACCACCGTGCTTCGAGCGATACCTTCGCCGCCTGCATCGACTGGATGAGCTCCATCGCTCGGGGGAGCTCGCGCATCGGCACCCGATGGGTGATGATCTCGGCCATCTTCTGGCGGAGCTCGGGCCGTTCGAGGAGGCCGCGCACCTGGTGCCACGTCTCGAACATCCGTCGGCCGAAGATGCCGTGCACCCGGGCCGCCTTGAAGATGATCGCGTCGTCCAGGTTGAGGCTCGCATCCGAATCGAACAGCCCGAGCAGGGAGACCCGGCCGCCCGGCGTTAGCGCTTCGAAGGCGAGGCGGAGCGAGGCAGGATGGCCGGACATCTCCACCGCCACGTCGACGCCGTTCCCGTCGGTCTCCTCTCGAATCGTCCGGACGACCCCGGGTCCTTCGGCCACCGGGTTCAGCACGCAGTCCGCTCCCATCTTCCGGGCGAGTTCGATGCGTACCTGGTTGACCTCGGTCGCGAACACGCGGCGGGCTCCCAGCAGGCGGGCGACCACGATCGCGAGGAGACCGATCGGTCCGCACCCGGTCACGAGGACCGTCTTCCCCGCGAGGTCCTCGATGCTGTCCTCCGGTAGGAGCGCGTGGACGGCATTTCCGAGCGGCTCCTGGACGGAGGCGATCGCGGGGTCGAGGTCCGCCGCGTTCTTCCACGCGTTCATCTCGGGAAGGACGGCGTACTCCGCGAAGACCCCGTCCCGGTCGACGCCCAGGACCTGGACGTTCTCGCAGATGTGCATCTTGCCGGTCCGACACTGGTAACAGGTACCGTCGGCGATGTGCGTCTCCGCCGACACGTGGTCTCCCACCCGGAGACTGCGGACCTCGCGACCGATGCCGATGACCTCGCCGCTCACCTCGTGACCGATGATCATCGGCAGCCGCTTCACCCGGGACTGGGCCCATTCGTTCCACGTCCAGATGTGCACGTCCGTGCCACAGACCGACGAGGCCCTCACCCGGATCAGGACCTCGGAATCACCGGGCGTTGGGTCGGGGACCGTGCGGATTTCGCCTCCGGGCGCCCGTGCGGACTTGACCCACGCTTGCAAGTGACACCAACCGACTTGGTCGAGCGGTTTTTCCGCATAACAGTTGGGGTTGGGGATTCGAACAAACGGCCTCGTTCCGCCAACCTCCACCGCTCTACGCGCGCGTCCGAGCGAACCGTGCCCGGGGCCGGAATCTTCGAGGAGAACGGCACCGCGCGAGGTTTCGGAATCCGGCGCGCGCTTACCCTTATATAGGGCACCCTTCTCCCCCGTCCCCACTGGAGGTAGGACCCTCTATCGACCCATGGCTCGACGTCACCGTCCGAGGCGAGGTTCCCTCGCCTTCTCCCCCCGCGTGCGCGCGGCGCGGCCCCTGCCCCGCGTCCGGTCGTATCCGGCGGGGCCGAAGCAGCCGACGGTCGAGGGGTTTGCCGGCTACAAGGTCGGCATGACGCACGCCTTCCTGGTCGATTACCGTAAGCGCTCGACCACCGCCGGTCAGGAACTGGCCGTGCCGGTCACGGTGGTCGAGGTGCCTCCGCTCCGCGTGGCCGGCGCGCGCATCTACTCCCGGACCCCCTACGGCCTTTCGGTCACCTCGGAGGTCTGGGGCGAGGGCCTCTCCGAGGACCTTCAGCGACGCGTTCCTTCCCATCCCGCCAGTCCGGCGCCCGCGCTCGAGCATTTTGGCCAGGCGGCCGGTGACGAGATCCGCCTCATCGTGCACACTCAACCGTCCCTGATTACGGGCATCGGGTCGAAGAGTCCCCGCCTCTTCGAGGTGCGGGTCTCGGGGGAGAAGTTCGAGGAACGCCGCGCCTTCGCCTTGGCCCAAGTCGGCCACGAGATCCCGGCCGACCAGCTGACGAAGGAGGGGGAGTTCGTGGACGTCCTCGGAGTGACGAAGGGGTTCGGTTTCCAAGGGCACGTCCAGCGGTGGGGCGTGAAGCTCCAGCCGCGGAAGAACTCGAAGCACCGCCGGATGATCGGGACCCTCGGGCCCCACAACCCCAGCTTTGTCACCTACCGAATCCCCCAGGCCGGTCAGCAGGGTTACCACCGGCGCACTCAATTCAACATGCGCGTCCTCAAGGTCGTCCGCGACCCTCGGGTCGACCCGATCACGCCGGCCGGCGGCTTCCCCCACTACGGCGAGGTCCGCAGCGCCTGCATCCTCCTCCACGGCTCGCTCCCGGGACCGGCGAAGCGCCTCCTTCGGTTCCGCACGCCGATCCGCAGCCGGGTCGCGACGGTCGAAAAGGTCGACCTTCGCTACCTCAGCACCCGGTCGAAGCAGGGAGCATGACGCCGTCCGCTCCACCGGCCGAGCGGCCGGCTGTCCACGAGCATGCGACGCCGCACCACCACGTCCGGCTGGTCGGGCTGGACGGAACGGAGCAGGCGAGCGTCGCCCTTCCCCTCGCGTTTTCCCATCCGATCCGCCCCGACCTGATCCAGCGGGCCGTGGTGGCGGCGCAATCCCACCGGCGCCAGCCGTACGGCACCGCGCCTACGGCCGGACTCCGCCATTCCGTCGAGTGGTCGGGCAAGGGTCGCGGGGTCGCGCGTACGCCCCGTCTCATGGATTCGATGCGCGGCGCTCAGGCGCCGAACACCGTGGGCGGTCGCCCGGCCCATCCTCCCCGCCCGACGCGGATCTGGTCAAAGAAGATCAACCGGAAGGAGCGGCAGCTCGCCTTCGCGTCGGCGCTGGCGGCGACCCGCGAGTCGAAGCTCGCATCGGCGCGCGGACACGAGGTTCCGCACGGCCTCCATCTGCCCGTCGTGCTGGTCGACCCGGTCGAGGAGATCCGGTCGGTCGCCGAAGCTCGAGCTCTCCTCGAGCGCCTCAAGCTCTGGGCCGATGTCGAACGCGCCCGGTCGAGGACCCATCTCCGTTCGTCGGGCCGGGCCCGCCGGCGCGGGCGGGTCCGCCGGACCCCTCGGAGCCTGCTCCTCGTCACGAGCGGGCCGGGGAAGGCGCTCGGGTTCCGCAATCTCGCGGGGGTCGAGGTCGTTCCGGCCCCGCGTCTCGCGGTCGAGGACCTCGCGCCCGGGGGGGATGCGGGTCGGCTCACCCTGTTCTCGCGTGCCGCGGTCGAATCGCTCCGCTCCCGCCTCGGGGAGGAATCTCCGTGACGGACCCCTCGCTCCGCCACCGCATCATCCTGCACGCCTACGTGACGGAGAAGTCGATGGACGAGATGGAGCGGCTGAACAAGCTCGAGTTCGTCGTCGACCGTCGGGCGAGCCGGGACGAGATCCGTCGCGCGGTCGAATCGACCTACCAGTGCAAGGTCGCGAAGATCAACACGAAGATCGTGCGCCAGGGAAAGATCGCGACCGTCAAGTTCACGAAGGATTTCTCGGCCGAGGACATCGGCGGCCGGGCGGGAGTGTTCTGATGGGAAAGCGGATCATCTCTCGCCGGCGCGGCAGCGGGACGGGACGCTACCGCTCGCCGAGCCACCGGCACCACGGCGCCGTCTACCACCCGGCGGCGTCCATCGTCGGGGAGGCGAAGGTCGTCTCGATTCTGCCCGCTCCGGGCCGCACGGCGCCGGTCGCCGAGGTGGTCCACCCCGAGGCGGGCGCCTTCCGCATCCTCGCTTCCGCCGGGCTCGCGACCGGTGACTCGATCTCTCTGCACGAGGGCCAGGTCAACCGCGGGTCGATCCTCGCGCTGGGCCGGATCCCGGACGGGACGCTCGTCTCGAACCTCGAGGTGAAGCCGTTCGATGGGGGCCGGCTCGTCCGCACCGCCGGGTCGAGCGCCCTGGTGGTCTCGCATACCGGGACGGAAGTCACCGTGCAGTTGCCGTCGGGAGCGTTCAAGCAGTTCCTCGCAACCTGCCGCGCCCAAGTGGGCGCGGTCGGGGGGAGCGGGCGCCGCGAGCGGCCGATCATCAAGGCGGGGAAGAGAGTCTGGTCGGTGCGCTCGCTTGCGCGCCAGCCGTTCAAGGTCCGCGGGGTAGCGATGAACCCCGTCAACCACCCGTTCGGGGGCGGGGCCCACCAGCACGTCGGCCGGCCCAGCACGGTCTCGAGCGGCACCTGGCCCGGCGCGAAGGTCGGGCGGTTCTCCCGTTCGATCCGTAAGAAGCGGCAGCGCCAGCGGAGGGGAACAGCGTAACCATGGCGAAGGCCCGGAAGGCGAAGAAGGTCGAAGCGCGCCGCAAGCGGGAGTTCACCTACCGGGGGAAGACCCTGGACGAGCTCAAGGCGATGAACCTCGAGGAACTCTCGAAAGTGCTCACGGCCCGCGCGCGCCGGTCGATCCGCCGCGGCTTCAACGTCGAAACGACCCGATTCTTCGAACGGCTCCGGTCGTCGCCGGGGGAGAAGGTCGTACGCACGCACTGCCGGGACGCCCTCGTTCTCCCGGAGCACGTCGGCCGCCGGGTCGCGATCCACAATGGCAAGGAGTTCAAGGAGATCGAGGTCCGGCCCGAGATGATCGGGCACTACTTCGGAGAGTTCGCGCTCACGCGCAGGTTCGAAAAGCACTCGGGTCCCGGCGTCGGCGCGACGCGGTCCTCGAAGTTCATGCCGTTGAAGTGAGGGAGGTCGGTCGATGCGGGGCTACACCTACCGGGACGAGGCGGGCGTTAACGTCGCCCGCGCCCGCGGCATCGAGCTCCACATCTCGCCGAAGAAGACCTACGAGGTGCTGAACGCCATTCGGGGCCTGCCGGTCGACCGGGCACGCTCCTACCTCGAAGGGGTGATCGCCCTGACCCGGCCGGTGCCGTTCCGCCGGTACAACCAGGAGACGGCCCACCACCGCGGGAGCGGCCCCGGCCGGTTCCCGAAGAAGGTCGCGGTATCCGTCCTCAAGGTGCTCGAGAACGCCGCCGAGAACGCCGAGTACGAGGGGCTCGACACCGACCGCCTGTTCATCCGGGTCGCGGCCTCCGCCCGGGGCCAGCTGCGCAAGACGAGCATGCCGCGGGCCCAGGGTCGAGCCACCCAGTGGAACGAGCAGACGACCAACGTCGAGATCGTGCTCGCGGAGCGGAAGGAGGCGGCATGAGCTCGGAACGGAAGTTCATCCAGGAGTCGATGCGCCGGGTACTGCTGAAGGACTACCTGGTGAGCCAGAGCGCGCGGGCCGGCTTCGGGGGCCTCGACATCACGCGGACCCCGATGGGCACGCGGGTCACGCTCATCTGCGAGCGGCCCGGCATCCTGATCGGTCACCGCGGGGAGCTCATCAAACGGCTCACCCAGGACATCCACGACCGCTTCCAGCTCGACAACCCCCAGATCGAGGTCCAGGAAGAGCGGCAACCGAGCCTGAACGCCCAGCTGATGAGCGAGAAGTTGGCCTCGACCCTTGAGCGGGGCTGGCACTTCCGCCGCGCCGGCCACTCGACCGTGCGCCGGATCATGGAGGCCGGAGCCCGCGGCTGCCAGGTGATCCTCTCGGGGAAGCTCACCGGCGAACGGCACCGCACCGAGCGGTTCAAGGCCGGTACCATCAAGTACTGTGGCGAGGCGGTCCATCTCTGGATCGACAAGGGATTCTACCAGGCTCGGCTCAAGCCCGGCGTCATCGGGGTCACCGTCTGGATCATGCGGCCGACCGCCAAACTCCCGGACGAGATCGTCGTGAAAGGGGTCGGGGAGCATCCCCACGCCGCCCCGGCCGAGCTCCCGACGATGGAGGAGCCGCCGATACCCGAACCTCCGGCCCCGACGGGGGCCCCGTGACGCTCCTCCGCATGAAAGAACTGCGGGCGCTCTCCGACGAGGAGCTGCGCCGGCGCATTGCCGAGGCCGAGAACGACCTCCTCCGCGAGCGCGGGGTCGCGGCGATGGGTGGCGCACCGCCGAGCCCGGGCCGAATGCGCGCGCTGCGCACGAACGTCGCGCGGGCGCTCACCGTCCTCAGCGAACGGTCGGCGAAACCGGCCGGGAGCCCGCGTCCTTAGGGGGCGGTGGGGTGGACCGATGCCGAGCACGGGAGGACCCTCCGCCGCACTCTCTCGGACCGAGCGTGAAGCGCTCGCCGGAGAGCTGATCGGCGCCTCGGTCGAGCTGCCGGCATCCTCGGCCCTGCGCTCGCCCGTTCGCGGCACCATCGTGGACGAATCCCTCTCGACCTTCACCGTGCGCTGCTCGGACGGGCGACGGACGGTGCGCGTACCGAAGCAGGGACTCACCGGCACGATCGCGCTACCGGCGGGAGAGTTACCGTTAAGAGGCGAGCTCCTTCGCGTGCGTCCCGAGGACCGCACGAAACGGCTGCTCGCCGGCGGACCTCGGAGGTACCGATGACTCCCGCACGTAGCCCCGCCGCGCGCCGGGCCCGGGACATCGGCCTGGACGTTCGGGCCCCGAAGACCCGGTGCGACGACCGCCACTGCCCGTTCCATGGCCGCCTGCCGCTTCGCGGCCAGGTGCTCGAGGGAACGGTCGTCTCGGTCGCGATGCAGCGGACGGCCGTGATCGAACGCACCCTGCTCCACTACGTCCCGAAGTTCGAGCGGTACGAGAAGCGCCGCCGCCGGTACCTTGCGCATGCGCCGCCGTGCCTCAACGTGACGGTCGGCCACCAGGTACGCATCGCCGAGACCCGGCCCCTCTCGAAGCTCGTCTCGTTCTGCATCGTCGAGGACCTGGGCGAAGCGGCGCGCCGGGTGAAAGGGGAAGAGGCGCTCCCCGCGGCCCCGGCAGAGAAGGCGGAGGAGGAGGCATGAAGGGCCTTCCCGGGCGCCGCGGGCGGGGCCTTCCGAAGGGGGCCCGCCTGGAGTGCGTCGACAACACCGGCGCGAAGGTCGTCGAGATCATCGCCGTCCGCAACTGGCACGGGACCCACCGGCGGTACCCCCGGGCCGGGATCGCCGACCTGGTCATCGTCTCCGTGAAGAAGGGAACCCCCGAGATGCGCCGGCAGGTCCTGCATGCCGTCATCGTCCGCGCGCGCTCGCCGGTGCGCCGGCCGGACGGCACCCGTCTTCAGTTCGAGGACAACGCGGCGGTCATCACGACGGAGACCGGCGAGATCAAGGGCTCGCAGATCAAGGGGCCCGTCGCGAAGGAGGCGGCCGAACGCTGGCCGCGCATCGCGGCGGCGTCGTCCATCATCCTGTAGGAGGGAACGGTCGATGCGACGCTCTCCGCACTCTCCCCGCCGCCAACGACGCGCCCTCTACACCGCGGACTCCTTCGAGCGCCGCCGGCGGCTCACGCTTCTCCTCTCTCGCGAGCTCCGGGCACGGTTCCACCGTCGCTCGCTGCCCGTTCACAAAGGGGACACGGTGCGCGTCCTGTCGGGGAGCTTCGTCGGTCGCGAGGAGCGCGTCGCGAAGGTCGACCGTCGGGGCCTCTCGGTCACTCTGGACAACGTCACGCTCAAGACGGCCGACGAGAAGATGAAACCGCTCGCGCTGCGGCCGAGCCACCTCGTGCTGACGCGGCTCAACCTCTCCGACCCGTGGCGGCGGCGCTCGCTCCGCGTGCGCGAGGAGGACGTCACCCCCGAGGAACGTGGGGTGGCCCCCGAGGAGCCGGAGGCGACCGAGCCGGCAACGCCCGCGCCCGAGGCCCCACCGAAGGAGCCCGAGGCGCCGGCTCCGGCCCCCGAGGAGGCAGAGGAGGCCAAGGAAACCGCTCCAAAGCCCCGGACGAAGCGCCGGACCCGCCCCGCACCCTCGGAGGAGGCGACCGAATGACGCTCCGTCTCAAGCGCCGCGCCGCTCCCCGCGCTTGGACGATCCCCCGGAAGGGGACGAAGTGGGTCCAGCGGCCCGGTCCCGGGCCGCATGCCCAGAACCAGTCGATACCGCTCCTGATGGTCCTCCGCGAGCTGCGCCACGTCGTCACCAGCGCACGAGAGGCGCGGATCCTCGTCCGGTCGGGGGCGATCCGGGTCGACGGCAAGGTCTCGAGGGACCTGGAGCGGGGCCTCGGGCTCATGGACACGGTCTCGTTCGCCCCGCCGCTGGACGCCCACTTCCGGGTGATGAAGGACCGCCGGGGCAAGCTCGTCCTGGTCGCGATTCCCCCGGCGGAGTCGACCGTGAAGCTCGGCCGGGTCCGCTTCAAGCACGCCGCGAAGGGTGGTCGGGTCGAGGTGACCCTCCACGACGGGCGCAACCTCCTCCTTCCCGCCACCACTCCCTACCGCGTCGGCGATACCGTCAAGGTGGTCGTCCCCGAGCAGAAAGTGGTCGAACATCTGCCGCTCCACCCCGGGGCACTCGCGTTCGTCTCGGGCGGCTCGCATGTCGGAGAGCTCGCCCGGGTCGATCGCGTCGAGGTCCGGAACTCCCCCCAGCCGAACCTGGTCCACTTCAAGGAAGGGTTCTCGACCGTCAAGGAGTACGTGTTCGTGGTCGGCGAGGCCGCGCCCGAGGTCACGCTCGCCGAGGGGGTCGACCGATGAGCGCTCCGCCCTCGACCGCCCCGACGGCGGGTGGGAGCCCGCCGGCCCCGAACCCCTACCGGCAGGTGCGGCTCATCAAGGTGGTCGTCAACGCCGGGGTCGGGGAGTCGGGCGAGGCCCGGACGAAGGCCGAGAAGGTCCTGGAGATGGTGACCCACCAGAAGCCGGTCGCCACGCGGTCCCACTCCACCAACCGCGACTTCGGCATCCGCAAGGGCCAGGAGATCGGGGCGAAGGTCACCCTCCGTGGGGCGACCGCGACCGACTTCCTGTCCCGCGCGTTCGAAGCGCGGGGCCGTCAACTGGACGTCGATTCGATCGACCGTACGGGGAACTTCTCGTTCGGCATCGCCGACTACACGGACTTTGCCGGCATGAAGTACGACCCGGCGATCGGGATCCACGGGATGGACGTCTCGGTCGAGGTCGGCCGCGCCGGCTATCGGATCCGCAACCGTCGCGTCCAGTCCCGCCCGATCCCGAAGGCACTGCGCTCCACCCGGGAGGAGACCCGGGAGTTCCTCACCTCCACGTTCTCGGTGACGATCCTCGAGTGAGCCCATGAAGCCGAAGAAGAACTTTGGACGGAAGGTCGGCTGCCTGCGGTGCGACCGCAAGCGCGGGATCGTCCGGCGCTACGGGCTCCACCTCTGTCGCCAGTGCTTCCGCGAAGTCGCGATGGACCTGGGGTTCCGCAAGTACCAGTAGGGAGGTCGAACGATGCGGCAGGATCTGCTCAACGATGCGCTGGTCGCGCTCCGCCACGCCGACCGCGAGGGCCGCCCGCATGTCGAGATCGCCCCGGCCTCGAAGCTGATCGCCGAGGTCCTCCGCGTCTTCCGCGAGCACCACTACATCGACGAGTTCACGTTCGTGCCCACCGGCCGCGGGGGGAAGTACGACGTGACGCTCTCCCGCCGCATCAACTCCTGCGGGGTCGTGAAGCCGCGGCTCGCGATCCCCTACGCGGGGCTCGAGCGGTACGAGTCACGGTTCCTCCCGGCCCAGGACTTCGGCATCCTCGTCCTCTCCACCAACAAGGGGGTCCTCGCGCACCCGAAGGCCCGTGAGCTCAAGATCGGAGGGCGGCTGCTGGCCTATGTCTACTGAGGCGGAACGCTCGCACGCGGAGGTCGACCTCCCGAAGGGGGTCTCGTTCCATGTCTCGGGGCGCGTGCTCCACGCCAAGGGGCCGCTGGGAGCGATCGACCGACCGTTCCCGTCGGACGTGCTGAAGCTCGCGACCCGCGGGACGACCGCGACCCTCGAGCTCACGATCCCACCAACCCGCAAGCGATCGCGGTCCCTCCTCAACACCTGGGCGGCCCACCTCGCGAACCTCGCGGGGGGCTTGAGCCGCGGCGTCGAAGCGCGGATGAAGGTCGTCGCCGCCCACTTCCCGATGAAGGTCCAGGTCCGTGGGGAGGAGCTCGTCATCGAGAACTTCCTCGGCGAGAAGCACCCACGGTCGACCCGGCTCGTCCCGGGCACGAAGGCCGCGGTCGAGGGGGACATCGTCACGCTCTCGGGACACGACGTCGAGCAGGTCGGCCAGAGCGTCGCGAACATCGAGCGCGTGACCCGCATCCGCGACTACGACCCGCGGGTCTTCCAGGACGGCATCTACCTCATCGAGCGGGCGCATCTCAAGGAGGCGAGCTGATGGCGGAGGAGACGCCGGAGACGGCGACCCCGCCGGCCGAGCCCGAGCCCGCCCCAAAGAAGGCCCGGACCCGGGCGAAGAAGGCGGAGACCCCTTCGGAGCCGGAGAAGAAGGTCGAGAAGGAAGGCGCGACCGAGTCGAAGAAGCCGGAGGGCCCGCAGGTCCCCCGGCGAGCCGAGCTCGCTCCCGAACTGAAGGGGCTGCTCCTCGCCCGGCGGGAGATGAGCGGGCGACGCCCAATCTTCGGCCGCCAGGCGGCCCACCGATACTACCGTATCGGGCGGGACGGCACCTGGCGCCGACCGCGCGGCCTCCAGTCGAAACAACGCCGCCACTACGGCTACCGGGCGAAGATCGTCCGGATCGGCTACCGTTCGCCGGCGCGCGTCCGTGGGCTGGTCCCGAGCGGGTTCGAACCCAGGGTCGTGAGCACCTCGAAGGAGCTCGAGCGGCTGGACGCGAAGCGCCACGCCGCGATCATCGCCCGCACGGTCGGGACCCGCCGCCGCCTCGTCCTCGAGGAAGAGGCCCGCAAACTGGGGATTCGCGTGCTGAACCCGATCGTGAAGTCCGAGACGGAGGCGTGAGGAAGATGCCGGACCTTTCCAACCAGCGGCGCCTCGCCGCCTCGCTTCTAAAATGCGGCGAGGGACGGGTCTGGATCGACCCGGCGAGTCAGGAGGAGCTCGCCGACGCCGTCACGCGGAGCGACGTCCGCAGCGCGATCAAGGCCGGTGTCATCAGAAAACTACGGGTCCGCGGCACCTCTCGCGGCCGGGCGCGTCGGCACGACCGGGAGGTGGCGAAGGGTCGACACTCCGGACCCGGTTCCCGTCGGGGCACCCCGTCCGCGCGGGTCCCCCGGAAGGAGCGCTGGATGCGCCGCATCCGCGCGCAGCGGAAGCTCCTGCGCGAGCTCAAGGAGTCGAAGAAGATCACGAGCGGCGTCTACCGCGAGTTCTACCGCCGGGCGAAGGGCGGCATGTTCCGCAGCCGAGCCCACCTGGTCGTCAACCTCCGGCTCGCGGGCCATCTGCCCCAGGGGGCGCCATGAGCCAGGGACCCCGCTACCATGTCCACTTCCGCCGTCGCCGCGAGGGCAAGACCGACTACCGGGTCCGTCTCCGGCTCCTCAAGGGGGGCCTTCCCCGGGCGGTGGTTCGCTTTTCCGGCCGCCGGATCCGGGTCGCGGTGGTCGAGTACGTACCGGCCGGAGACCGGGTGACGGCCTCGGCGGACTCGGCCGAGCTCGCTCGGCTCCATTTCCCGGCCGCGAGCGTCGCGTCGACGCCCGCGGCTTACCTCACCGGCTACCTCGCGGGTCTCCGCGCGAAGGCGGCCGGCACGGAATCCGCGATCCTCGATGCCGGCCTCCGCCACCCGACCCCCGGCGGGCGGCTCTCGGCCGCCCTGAAGGGCCTCCTCGATGCGGGGATCGAACTCCCGCATGGCGAGAAGGGGTTCCCGAAGGCCGACCGGCTGAGCGGGGCCCATCTCCCGAAGCCGCTCCCCGAACCGGTCGAGTCCTACAAGCTCAAGCTCCCCGGGCTGGTCGCCCGGACCGAGGTGCCGCGATGAGCGCATCGATGCAGGGTCCGCCGGCACGCCCACCGCCGGGCCCCGGGGCTCCGGCCGCCCCTCCACCGTGGGTCCCGAAGACCGAGCTCGGACGCCGGGTCGCCGCGGATGAGATCACCACGATGAGCCAGGCGCTCGCGAGCGGGCTCCCCCTCCGCGAGCCCCAGATCGTCGACAAGCTCCTCCCCGGCCTCCACGACGAGGTGCTGGACGTGAACATGGTCCAGCGGATGACCGACTCGGGCCGCCGGTTCAAGTTCGCCGTCACGGTCGTGGTAGGGAACGGCGACGGGTTCGTCGGGCTCGGACGCGCGAAGGGGCGGGAGGTCGGACCGACCATCCGCCGCGCGATCGACCGCGCGAAGCTCGAGGTGATCGAGGTCCTGCGCGGCTGCGGCAGCTGGGAGTGCGGTTGTGGCCGCCCCCACACGCTCCCGTTCCAGGTCGATGGGCGCTCGGGGTCCGTGGTCGTCACGTTCAAGCCGGCGCCGCGCGGCGTCGGCCTCGCCGTCGGCGACGTCGCGAAGCCGATCCTTCGGTTCGCCGGCCTCACGGATGCGTGGGGGTTCACGGACGGCCACACCAAGACGACCGTCAACTACGCCCAGGCCGCCTACCGTGCCCTCCTCGAGCTCTCCGAGCTCAAGGTGCCCCCTGAGGACGCCCAACGGCTCAAGATCGTCCGCGGGTCGGTCGGAAGCTCGATCCTCCCGCCGAAGGACGAGACCGCCGGGCGCCCGATGCGGGGTGGCCGGCGCGGACCCGGGGGCCGCACACCGGGCCGGGGTCCCGGCGGGCCGGGGCGCCGCCCGCCGCCGGGCGGAGGGCGGAGGTAAGACGATGGCGTGGACGGTGGTACGCGTGCGGGGCAGTATCCACGCGAAGCACGAGATCGACGAGACGCTCCAGTTCCTCCATCTCACGCGGCCGAACCACGCGACCGTGGTGCCCGAGAACCCGTCGATCCGCGGGATGCTCACCCGAGTCCAGGGGTATGTCACCTGGGGGGAGGCCGACCCCGAGACGGTCGGCCTCTTGCTGAAGGAACGCGGGGAGACCCGGGCGGGAGCTCGGCTCGCCGGAGAGGCGCCCGACGCGAGAAAGGCGAAGGTCGACCTGACCGTGCTCGGCCAGAAGGTGGCCGCCGAGGGTCTGCCCGGCGCGCCAGAGGTGAAGCCGCTCTTCCGTCTCAAGGCTCCGAAGGGCGGCTGGCGGTCGACCAAGAAAACGTTCGCCCGAGGCGGGGCGCTCGGCTACCGGGGCGCCGCGATCAACGACCTCGTCCGGCGGATGGTGTGAGGGGAGGACGGACGATGCCCAGTCGTACGAGGAAGTTCCGGGGACTCCGCACCCACGGCCGCGGCATCAAGGCCGGACGGGGCGCGGGGAAGCAGGGGGGCCGAGGGAACGCCGGGCTCCACAAGTACAAGTTCAAGTCGATGCTCATCTACGCCCCCGACCACTTCGGCCGCCACGGGTTCAAGCGCCCGCCGGCGATCGTCGAACGGACGACCGCCCTCAACGTCGGCGAGCTCGAAGCGTTCGTCCCCTACCTCGAGGCGGCGAACGCGCTCGCCCGCGACGGGGAGACGTTCGTCGCTGACCTCGCGAAGGTCGGCATCGACCGGCTCCTGGGCGGCGGGAAACCGACCCGCCCCTGGAAGGTGTTCGTCGCCCACGCCTCCGAGCACGCCCGAACGAAGGTGACGGTGCTGAAAGAGCCCCCGGCGGCCGCCGGAGCCGCCGGCGGGTCGTAGACTATATAACTCGGCCATCGGCTCGGCGCGCACCACATGGCGGAGGAGGAGATCCCCCGGGACCCGCGGTGGGCGATCCCGATGGTCGTCCTCGGGGTCATCGTCCTCTCGATCGTCTGGTTCTGGGAACGACCCACCGTCCTCGCCTTGGGCCTCATCACCGCGGCGACGGCCGCGATCCTCACGCTCCTCTACCTCGGCCTCTCCTACAACGGGACGCGCTCGCGCCTCTACGGGTTGAAACCGGTCACGACCCGGATGCCCGCGGTCTCCCAGCCGAAGGGCCACGTTCACTTCCGGACCAAGCTCTCCTGGACGATCGGGATCCTGCTCCTCTACTTCCTCCTCACGAACATCTACCTCTTCGGCGTCGACCAGGCGACCGTCATCGACCTGTTCGCGAGCTACCGCGCGATCCTCGCCGGGGCGCAGGGGACGCTCATGCACCTCGGGATCGGCCCGATCGTCACCGGGTCGATCATCATGCAGCTGTTCACCGGGGCGAAGATCATCAACCTCGACCTGACGGACGACGAGGACAAAGGGGTCTACCAGGGCACGCAGAAGGTCCTCGTGATCGCGATGATCTTCATCGAGGCCGTCCCGCAGGTCTACGGCTACTTGACCCCCTCGTCGTCCCTCGTCTCGACCCTGGGGACCGCCTCGCCGGGGAACGGGGCGCTCCTCGCGAACACCGTCATCATCGCCCAGCTCGTCTTCGGGAGCTACCTCGTCTTCCTGATGGACGAGGTCGTCTCGAAGTGGGGGATCGGGAGCGGGATCTCCCTGTTCATCGCGGCGGGCGTGAGCCAGCAGATCATCCAGGGGACCCTCAACTGGGTGCCGCAGACCCCGGGCGCTCCGCTCGGCCCCGGCAACCTGCCGAGCGGAACGATCCCGAAGACCCTCTACGTGCTCACCCACTACTCGGCCTCGGCGATGGCCGGGGGCGGATGGGAGACGATCATCTTACAGCAGCCGAACCCGGTGGTCGCGCTCGTCGGGACCGCGGCGATCTTCTTCCTGGTCGCCTGGACCGAATCGACCCGCATCGAGCTCCCGCTCTCCCACGCCGAGGCGCGGGGCGCCCGCGGCCGCTACCCGCTCCGCCTGATCTACGCCTCGAACATCCCGGTCATCCTGATGAGTGCGCTGCTCGCCAACGTCTCGATGGTCTCGATCCTCCTCTGGACCAATCCGACCCTCGCCCACTTCCCCATCCTGGGCCATCAATGGTGGGTCGGCTCCTACCTGAGTGCCGCCCAGTCGAAAAGTACCGGGATCGCTCAGACGCAACCGATGACCGGAGGGGCGTACTACCTCTCCACGGTGAACGGGCTCGCGTCGTGGTTGCTCCCGCTCATCAACTACCAGGCGTACGGGAAGTTCCTCTACAGCCACACCTGGTGGCAGGGGCTCGTCCACGTCGTCGTCTACTTCGGCGCGATGGTCGGCGGGTCGATCCTGTTCGCGAAGTTCTGGATCCAGACGACCAACATGGGCCCGGAGGCGGTCGCGAAGCAGATCGAGGCTTCGGGGATGCAGATCCCGGGGTTCCGTAGAGAGCCGCGCGTCTTACGTCGCGTGCTCGAACGGTACATCCCCGTCATCACCGTCATCTCCGGCGCCGCCGTTGGCGCGCTCGCCGCGGGCGCGGACCTCATCGGGACCCTCGGTAACGCGAGCGGCACCGGCGTGCTCCTGATGGTGGGGATCATCATCAATCTCTACGAGGCGATGGGTCGCGAGCAGCTGATGGAGATGAACCCGCTGCTCCGCCGCTTCCTCGGAGGCGAGAGTTGACGGACGAGGCGGAACCCCTTCCGAGCGCGGAGGCCGAGACCCCCGAAGCGCCGCTGCCGAGCCAGGAGGAGGCTCCTGCGGAGAAGCCGGCGCGCCCGCGGCCTCCGCCGCCGCAGTTCAAGTTCTCGACCTTCCTCTACGTCTTCCTCGGACTCCTCGGCCTGTGGATGCTCATCGACCAGACCGCGCGGAACGGGATCGGCTACGCCCTCGGCGTGTCGAACGCGCACCCCGGTCCCCTCTACTGGCTCATCGGCTTCCAGTCGAACTACCTTCTTCTCACGATGGCGCTCGCCGGCGCGATCGAGATGCTGATCACCTCGGTCGCCTACAACTACACCACCGACTGGGTGAAGGCGGCGAAGGTCCAGAAGTGGAGCTCCGCGTTCCGCAAGGTCCAGATGGAGGCGATCCGCTCCGGGAAGAAGGACCGCATCGCCGCGCTCAAGCCGCACCAGGAGCGGTTGACGCGGCTCTCCGGGGAAGTATCGATCGCCCAGTTCAAGGGGATGGCGATCACCTACTTCCTGCTCATCCTCATCTACACCTGGGTCGGGCTCGTCATCGGCCAGGCGACCTCCCTCCAGCAGACGATCAGCCTGAACGGGGCCTCGATCGACCTCTTCGGCTTCGTGACGTCGAGCATCCACATCCCGTGGTGGTTCCTCATCTTCAGCATCTACACGATCCCGTTCTCGATGGTCTTCCGTCGCATCCTGAAGAACCTGTGGCTCCGGCGGTACGCGGCGGAGCACCACCTCCCGCCCGCCCGTAGCGCCGGGGCGGCCGGGGGTACGGCGTGATCCACCGGGTCGTCGCGATCGGCGGGCCGCCGGGAAGCGGGAAGTCGACCGTCGGCCGGCTGGTCGCGCAGCGGCTCGGGCTCACCTATACCGCCGCGGGCGAGCTGTTCCGTGCGGAGGGCCGGCGGCGCGGGATGGACGTCGAGGAGTTCGGCCGGTACGCCGAGGGTCACCCCGAGGTCGACCTCGAGCTCGACCGCGCGATGCAGTCCCTCGCGACCCCGGGCCGACTCCTGGATAGTCGCCTCCAGGGGGCCCTTTGCCGCCGCCACGGCATCCCCGTCCACTACGTGGTCGTCACGGCGAGCGAAGCGGAGCGCGCCCGCCGCGTCGCTGGTCGGGACGGCCAATCGGTCGAGGAGGCTCATCGACGCATCGCGGAACGCGAGGCGAGCGAACGGAGCCGCTACCTCGCCCGCTACGGGATCGACCTCGCGACCGAGCAGCCCGACCTGACGGTCGACTCGACCCGACTCCCCGCCGAGTCGGTCGCGGAGCGGGTCGTTCAGTTCGTCCGCGGCCGGGAAGCCGAGGCGCCCGCGTGACGGAGACGGTCTCCGACCCGGTCGCCGACCGTCTTCGGGCGGGCGCGTTCCTCCTCATCGACAAGCCCCGCGGCCCCTCCTCGCACCAGGTCACGGCCTGGGCAAGGGACCTCCTCGAGGTGCCGCTCGCCGGACACGCCGGGACCCTCGACC
Organism: Thermoplasmata archaeon; assembly: GCA_035625165.1. Taxonomy (GTDB): domain Archaea; phylum Thermoplasmatota; class Thermoplasmata; order Lutacidiplasmatales; family UBA184; genus Lutacidiplasma. The sequence continues at coordinate 20,486 of DASPQC010000078.1, forward strand.
CGAACGTCTCGGGGCTGCTCTGGGTCGGGGTCGGGCCGGCGCTCAAGCTCCTCCCGCTCGTCCTCGAGTTCCCGAAGCGGTACGTCGGGGTCGTGGTGTTCCACGGGACGGTCGGTCGGGCCGAGCTCGACCGGGTCGTTTCCGAGTTCCACGGACCGGTCTACCAGACGCCCCCGGTCCGCTCGGCGGTGAAGCGGGAGCGCCGCGTCCGAACGGTCCACCGCCTCTCCGTCGTCGAGCGGGACGGGCCCCGCGCGGTGATCGACCTGGTCGCCGACTCGGGAACCTACGTGCGGACGCTCGCGGTCGACCTCGGCGAAGCGCTCGGGGTCGGGGCCCACCTGGAAGAGCTTCGCCGGACCGCGACCGGGCCGTTCGACGAGCGCCGAGCGGTGACGCTCACCCAGCTCGCCGACGCGGTCGCCCGTCGCCGCGAAGGAGACCCGACCGAGCTCGTCGCGTGCCTGCGACCGATCGAGGAGGTCTGGCGCGAGTTCCCCGCCCTCCTCCTCAAGGATGCGGCGGCCAGCGCGGTCGCCCATGGGGCGGGACTCGCCCGCGGAGGGATCCTCGCGGTCCCGAAGCCGTTCGCCAAGGGCGACCACGTCGTCCTGGTCACGCGGGCGGGAGAGCTCCTCGCGACCGGCGTGGCGCGGGTCGCCTCCTCGGAGTTGAGCACGGTCCACCACGGGTGGGTGGTGGACGGCACCCGCGTGTTCGTCGACCCGGCTCGGTTCCCGGCCCTCTGGCACGGGTCGCCGCGCCCGGGAGCGGGCGCGCCGGCGGCCCCCGCCGGATAGGGTTATCTCCGCGGTCGCTCCGCACCCGCCGATGGCCGGCCGAGTCAACGGTCGCAGCGATCTCGTGGTGCGCATCTTCGCCCGGCTCGGGCGGTGGGTCGTGCGCCACCCGTGGCAACCGGTCGCCTTCTGGATCGGGCTCCTAGTGGTGACGATACCGTTCCTCCCCCTCCTCGGCTCGGTCACGACCAACTCGACCACGACCATCGCTACGAGCGCCCCGAGTCAGGTCGCGAACGCGCTCTACGACGAGCTGTTCCCGAACGCCACGGGGGCGAGCTCGACCACCCTTCTCTTCTACGGAACGAACCTGACCGACCTCTCCTCCCAGCGGGCGGTGATGAACGTCACCGCCGCCCTCGGAGAGGACCGGTCGCTCGCGGCGGTCCAGTCGATCGCCTCGGTCTACACCGAATACGCGAGCTATCTCGCCGGCGAAGCTGAGCTCACGGGGGCGTTCGTGAAAGGTGCCCTCGCCGAATCCCCTCCGTTACCGGTCGGCGTGAACCAGACGGCGGCCCTCCTCTGGGGCACACCGGCACTGTTCGTGAACGAATGGCAGACGCTCATCCTGAACACGAGCGAGCCGCCCTCCTACTGGAACTACCCGGCCTTCGAGGCGACGGCGGCCGCCCTCAACAGTTCGACCGCCGCCCTCGCGGTCCTGGATGCGTTCTACGCCGGCGCCGGTGCGTCCGGTGCGGGCTTCAACGGGTCGGCGGCGTGCGCCGCAGCGCCGTCGACCGTCGTCGCCTGCTCGACCTCGGTGGCCCGCGCGAACGAAGCGTCGCTCATTCCGGTCCTCTTCCCCGTGCCCACGGAACAGGCCGTGCCGCGGACCGTCCTCGGGACCCTCGACCTCATGAACTTCACGCAGTGGGGGCCGGTCCGGTCGGTCTCCTCGGTCATCCTCGGGGAATCGGTGGGCCTCCCGCCGGCGTGGGTCGACCGGGTCTGGTCGGAGTTTCCCGGGGGCGCCGTGGCCCCGGTCGCGGCGGACGCCTGGGCGAACGCGACGGTCGCGAACTCGACCCTCTGGAGCGAGCCACTCCCGGTGCCGTACGGCATCTTCGGGCAGTTCGTGAACGATGCGGGGACGGCGCAGCTCATCCAGGTGACGTTCTCGGTGTCGGACGACGCGACCAACGCGAGCGGCGGAAGCCCGGTCTACGCGGACCTCGGTCGCATCGATTCGGTCGTCACGGCGACCCTGGCGGCCTCGGACCCCTCGGCCTCGATCTCCTATGCCCAGACTGGCGGGGCTGCGCTCGACAAGTTGACCCAGGAGGCCGTGAACTCGTCCATCGCCCTCGTCCTCCCTCTGACGGTCGGACTGCTCCTCGTCATCGCGATGGTCTACTTCCGCTCCCCGCTCACCCCGCTCGTGACCTTCGCCGCGCTCGGGATCGCCCTCACGATCGGTATCGGGGGCACGATCCTCATCGGCACGTTCGTGACGAAGGTCGACACGACCTCGCTGACCCTCGTGGAGGTGTTCGTCCTGGGGGTCGGCACCGACTACTCGATCTTCCTCGCCGCCCGCTACCGCGAGGAGCTGGTCGCGGGTCGGAGCTCGGACGAGGCGCTCGTGAACGCCGTCTCGTGGGCCGGACAGTCGATCGCCACCAGCGGGTCGACCGCGATCATCGCGACCGCCGCGCTCGCGCTGAGCGGGATCGCCCTGCTCTCGCAGTGGGGGATGGCGCTCTCGCTGGCCGTGTTCATCACCCTCGTGCTCTCGCTCACCCTCCTCCCCGCGTTCCTCAAGCTCATCGGGCCGCGCGTCTTCTGGCCGTACACGAGGGAGCGGTTCATCCGGCACGCGACCCGCGTCTCGCAGCGGCAGAAGGAGGGCCGCACCTACTTCTACCGCGTCGGGTCGTGGACCGCGCGCCGCCCGGGGACGGTGGTCGCGACCATCCTGGTGGTCACGATCCCCCTTGCGGCGATCGCCCTCACCGTGCCGCTCGCCTACGATTTCTACGGCCAGCTCCCGAGCGGGCACCCGGCGACCGACGGGCTCTCGACCCTCGGGAACGAATTCGGCCCCGGGTTCGCGACTCCCTCCTTCGCCCTGGTCACGTTCGCTTCCCCGCTGGTCGTGCAGAACGTCACGAACGCGACGGAGTTCACGGACATCGCCTCGCTCACCGTGACGGCGGAGGGGACCGGTGGAATCGCGAAGGTCTCTTCCCCGGTCGGCCCCTCGGGGGCCTCCCTCTCGCAATGGCTCTCGCTCGGGACCCTCCCCGTGGCGACCCGCACGAATCTCCTCGCCACGCTCTCCGGCTTCGTCGGGACGGACGGACGGACGGTCCTCTTCGGGTTGCAGACGAATTCGACCGGGCTCTCCTTGGGCGCGGTCCAAGCGGTCCAATCGGTCGAGTCCTCGTTCGGGTCGTACAAGAGCTCGCACCCCGAGATCAAGGAGCTTTCCTACGGGGGCGGGGCACCGGTGATCAGCGACCTCGCGCAGGAGACGGCGGTCGCGACCGACTACATGATCCTCGCGGTCACGGTCGGGCTGATCGGCGTCCTCCTCTTCGTGCTGCGGTCCTGGATCATCGCGGTGATGGCGATCGCGACCATCGGCCTATCGATCAGCTGGGCCTGGGCGCTCACCTACCTCCTCTTCCAACAGCTCTTGGGCTTCCCGCTCTTCTTCTTCGTGCGGACGATCTTGTTCATCCTGATCCTCGGGCTCGGCATCGACTACAACATCTTCCTGCTCACGCGGGTGCGGGAGGAACGGGTGAAGGGGCGGAGCTCCCGCGAGGCGGCCTTCGAGGCGGTCGGGCGCACCGGCGGGATCATCACCGCGGCGGCCGTCATCCTGGCGAGCGCCTTCGCGGCGGTGACGGTCGGCGAGTTCACGCTCATCCGCGCGATCGGTTTCTCGGTGGCCGTCGCGGTCCTCCTGGACGCGATGGTGGTGCGGACGTACCTTGTCCCCGCGAGCCTCCAGCTCCTGGGTGACCGCGTCTGGACCCTCACCGGGCGGCGGCCCAAGCCGACACCCGCCGAAGCCTCTCCGGCCGACGGCCCGGCCCCACCGGCGGCCGACCCGGGAGCGACGACGCCCTAGAGGAAGCGGGCCTTCGCCCGCTCGAGGTGGAGGTCCGGAGAGCTCGAGTCGACGACCTCGAGCACTCGGCCCTCGCCATCCAGTAGGAAGGTGACCCGACGCGCTGTTCCGCGAGGTCCGAGGACCCCGTACCGCTGACTGATCTGTTTCGGCTGGTCGGAGAGGAGCGGGAACTTGAGGCCATACCGCGCGGCGAACGCCTTCTGGTCGGAGGCAGGGTCGGTGCTAACGCCGACCACCCGTACCCCCTTCGCGACGTACGCCCCGAGCTGCTGCTGGAACCCCTTCGATTCCATCGTGCAGCCGGGGGTGTCGGCCTTCGGGTAGAAGTAGAGGACCACCGGCGAACCTCGCAACGACGAAAGCTTCAGCAGGGTACCGTCTTGGTCCGGCGCCTCGAACTCGGGCGCGACCTCACCAACCGCGACCATCGCTGACCGAGCCCGGGCGGGGTATTTGAGCGGTGCCTAACGCCAGTGCTACCCGATGGCGACGGTCACGAGCGTCTCGGTCGACTTGATGCCGGGGATCTTGCGGATGCGGTGGAGTACCGTGTCGAGCGCCTGGTTGATGTGAGGGGCCTCCACCTTGGCGATCAGGTCGAACGGGCCGGTGACGGCCTGCACCTCGGTGACGCCGGGGACGGTCCGGATGCGGCGCATGACGTCGTCCAGCTTTCCGATCTCGGTCTCTACCAGGAGGAAGAGCGTCTCCATCTCGACCGGTCCGAGAGAACCGCTCGGGGTCATCAACCTAACGACACGAGAGGAAGGTGCGGCGGGGGAGGGTGCCCGGCTCGGGAAGCTTTAAGGGCGGCCGCGCGCCGCATCGACGGTCGATGTTCCTCCGGCTCCAGGACTCTCTCTCAGGCCGCTCCCGCACAGTCCGTCGTCGGCCGGGCCGGCCGATCCACCTCTACGTCTGCGGGCCGACCGTCTACGACACGGCCCATGTGGGCCATGCGCGGACCTACCTCTACTTCGACGTGCTGCGGCGGAACCTCGAAGCCGAGCAGTTCCCCGTTCGGCACGTGATGAACATCACGGACTTCGAGGACAAGATCGACCACCGGGCGGCGGAGCTCGGAACGACCTGGCGGGAGCTCGCGCGCGGCGAGGAGCGAGCGTTCTGGGCCGACATGGACTCGCTCGGCATTCTCCGGCCCCACGAGCGGCCCCGGGCGAGCGACTTCGTCGCCCGGATGACCGACGTGGCCCGTCGGCTCGACCGGACCGGGCGGGTCCGCCGGAAGGACGGCGAATGGGTCTACGTCCCGCCGGAGCGCCGTCCGGGAGAGAACTTCCCGACCGGCCGGGAGCTCGCCCGCCACGCCGTCCCGGAGCCTCGCCGGCCGTTCCCGGCCGCGAGCGCGGGGGCCCGCGAGTTCATGGTCTGGCGCCCCCAGGACCCGCCCCGGACCTCGTTCCCCGGCCCCTGGGGCCGTGGCATCCCGGGCTGGCACCTCGAATGCTTCGCGATGGCCGAGGAGCTCCTCGGCCTACCGGTCGACCTGCACGGCGGGGGGAGGGACCTGATCTTCCCCCACCATTACGCCGAGAACGAGGTCGCCCTCGCTCTCGACCGGGTCCCGTTCGCTCGAGTGTTCCTCCACACCGCCTTCGTGACCCAGGACGGAGCGAAGATGGCGAAGTCGAGCGGTAACCTGATCCCCATCCGGACCGCCGTCGGCGCCGTCGGGCCCGACGCCCTTCGCTGGCACCTGATCTCCCGCCCCTACTCGGAGCGGCTCGAATGGCGGTCGGAGGAACTCGCCCGCTCGGGCCAGGAGTACGAGCGGGTCCGCCGGGCGGTGACGCACGCCCTCCGGCCGGGGGCGGGCGGTCGGCTGACGGCGGCCGCGGCGTGGGAGCTCGAGGAGAGCATCCGAAGAGACCTCGCCATCAACCTGGGGACGGACCGGGCGCTCGCGCGGCTCAGCACCATCACGGCGCTCTGGGAGGCGAGTCCCAACGGTCGGGTCGCGCGGGGCGACCGCCCGAAGGTCCGCGCGGCCCTCCGGTCGATCGAATCGCGCCTCGGCCTCGCTCTCCTCTAGCCCGGCGGGTCCGGTCCGACCGCCCGGCGGTCCGCCGAGGCGAGCGGCCGCCCGGCGGCGGACGACGGAGCGGCCGTCTCCGCGCGTCGCCCGTCGGCGAGGAACCGGTAGTTCTTGAGCGCCAGACTGAGGACGAACCCCACCAGCGAAAGGGCGATCACGACCCCGAAGACGACCTGGAATCCCCCCAGGTCGTACGCCACCACGGGGTAGGGCACGGGCCCGTGCGGCGTCATCACGGTGACGTAGAAGACGGCGGTGAAGCTCGCGAGGATGGAGGTGGTCACGACCGGCGCGATCGCGGTCCCGAGGTTACGGAACGTCTGGTTCATCCCGGTCTGGACCCCGAGCTCCTCCCGGTCCACGCTCAGGACGATCATGTTCGACATCGCGATCAGGACCGCCACGTTGCCCACCATCATCGGCACCATGACGACGGAGAGCTCCACCGTCGATCGATTGAAGAGGAGCAGCAGGAGACCCCCCAACGTCATCAGGCCGTAGCCGAGGAGCGTGATCGGCTTCGGCCCGAGGCGGGAAACGCCGAGCCCGAGCAGCGGCCCGAAGGCGAGCATCGAGATGGCGCACGGGAGGGCGAGGAGACCGAGGGTGAATTCGCTCACCCCGAGCCCGGGGCCGACGGTCATCTCCGAGAGGATCACGACCGAAGTGAACGCGAAGAACATCAGCGACCCGATGATGACGCCGTTGACGTTCGAGACGAAGATGTTCCGAGGCTTCAGCGACTCGAACCGGATCACGGGGCTCGCCGCACGCACCTCCCAGACGGCAAACGCGACGAACCCGAACAGCGCGAGGAGGAAGAACTCGGGGGCGCCCCAGGGGAGCGGCCCCCAGTGCACGGAGGTGAAGCTCGTCCAACCCCAGTCCGACCCCTCGGTGATCCCCACCAGCAGCGTGGCGAGCCCGAACCCGAGGGACGATATTCCCGGTAGGTCGAGGACCGGACGCCCGTGGACCGGGGATTCCTTCAGGACGAGGACGCTCAGGACGACCAGGAGGATCGCGACGGGGATCACGGTGTGGTAGGTCCACTGCCAACCGTAGGTCTGGGTGACCCAGCCGCCGCCGGCCAACCCCAGGGCCGCCCCCGCCGCGAACATCGCGCTGATGACCCCCTGGCCCTGGGCGACGCGGGCGGCGGGGAACGCTTCGGGGATCATCGCGAACGCGAGGGGGAACATGCCCATCCCGACCCCCTGCACCGCCCGCGCGGCGATCAGGAGGTAGATCTGGTCGGGGCGCGCGACGCCCAGGGCGGCGCCGAGGTTCGGAGTGAACCCGGCGAACGTCACGGCGACCGCGTAGACGCTCATCGACGTGACGAGCATCCGCTTCTTCCCGTAGAGGTCCCCGAGCTTTCCGAAGATGGGGACGACGACCGTCCCGACCAAGAGGTAGGCGGAGAGGATCCAGGCGATGGTGCCGTAGGCGCTGGTGCCGCTGAGGTCGAAGAAGAAGTAGAACTGCTTGAAGGCGGGAAGGACCATCGTCTCGACGTAGGTGACCATGAGCGCCATCCCGGCGAACACGCCGAGCAGCATCCGGGCGCGGCGAGGGTCGTAGGGAGTCCCGGCCGCCGTCAGTTCCGGTGTTTCGACCATCGTCCTCCGCCCCGCGACCGGCCGAGCGTCCGCACCGGTTCGGGACGGCGCGGGGGGCCTTACGCACTTCGCCGCGGCTTACGGGCCGGAGACCTTCACGACGGTCGATAGGCCGTTCCCACCGCCCATACAGACGGTCGCGAGACCGAGCTCCCCCTTCGAGCGGCGGAGCTCGTGGACGAGGGTCACGACGATCCGCGCGCCGCTCATGCCGATCGGATGGCCGAGGGCGATCGCCCCACCGTGAACGTTGAACTTGTCGTCCGAGAAGTCGAACGACCGCTGGACCGCGAGGGAGGCCGAGGAGTACGCCTCGTTGTGCTCGATGCGGTCGAAGTCGCTCGCCTTGAGGCCGGTGCGCTCCAGGTGACGCTTCACGGTCGGGATCGGCGCCTCCATCACGTCCCGTGGGTGGACACCGCCTTCACCGATCGAGTGAACCCACGCGAGGGGCTTCAGGCCGCGCTCCCGGACTTCCCGCGCGCTCGCGAGCACCAGCGCGGCCGCGCCGTCCGAAAGCCGGGAGGAGTTCCCGGCGGTCAGGACACCGTTCGGGAGGAACGCGGTGGGGAGCCGGCCGAGGCCCTCGAGGGTCGAGTCGCCCCGTGGCCCCTCATCGTGGTCGAGCCCAGGGCTTGCCGGCTTCTTGGAGGGAGGCACGGGGACGATCTCCGGCGCGAACGTGCCGTCGGCCACCGCACGGGCGGCCCGAAGGTGGCTCCTCAGCCCGAACGCGTCCACGTCCGCGCGGGTCAGGTTGAACTTCCGGGCGATGCGCTCGCCGGTGAACCCCATCAGCTCGTGCTCTTCGTAGGCATCGATCAACGAATCCCGTTGCATCGCGTCGTCCATGACGTGGGGACCCGGCGGAGCGCCGAATCGCATCGCGCCTTCGATCAAGTAGGGCGCGTTCGACATGCTCTCCATCCCCCCCACCAGCACGCGGTCGAACTCGCCCGCCCGGATCGCGAGGACGCCCAGCTGGAGCGCCTTCATCCCCGAACCGCAGACCATGTTCACGGTCGCGGCTCCGATGGAGTCGGGGACGCCGGAGCCGCGGAGGACCTGCCGCGCCGGGTTCTGACCGACGCCGGCCTGGATCCCGTGGCCGAAGAGGACCTCCTCGATGTCACCGGGCGCGAGGCCGGCCTTTTCGATCGCGGCCCGCCCGACGATCGAGCCGAGGGCGGGGGCCGGCAGCGCGCGGAGCGAACCCCCGTACTTCCCGATCGGCGTTCGAAGGGCCGAAAGAATAGCGACCGAGGCACCAGAACGGGCGCTCATCGCTCAACGACCGGACCGGCCGATAATACGTTACTGCCGTGTCATGCCGCCGCACGCGGCGCCGGCGCTCAGTCTTCCTCGACCCGAGGCGCGAGAAGGTAGCGTCCCTCCCCGCGGCCGGCGCCCATCGTGAACTCGATCTTGAGCGGGTACTCGTTCCCGACGTGGAGCGAAGCCTCCTCGGCAGCGATCGACTTCACCATCGCCGAGAAGAAGTCGAGCGGGTACATGCTCTTCACCGCCTCCTTCACCTCGAGCTTCGTCAGGCTCTCCTTCGGGATGCGGAGGTCCAGGCGGTCGGTGTCGCCCTCGGAGTGCATCGTGAACGCCTCAGGCTCGAGGGTGAGGGTCACGTGGTCCGTGAAGCTCTCGGAGCCGCGGATCCCCTGGCGCATGTCCTCCATCTTCACGGTGACACTCGCCGGGGGGTTCACGTTCGGGACCTTGGGGTCGGTGATCCCGGCGGGGTCGACCACCGCCATCTGGCGCGTCAGTCGCCCGACGGAGGCGATCAGGCGGTTCTTCCCATCGTACTGGAGTTCGATGAGGTCGCCGGGCTTCGACAGCCGCAGCACCTCCTTGAGCTTCTCGATGTCGACGCCGACCTCGGTCGGTTCGCCGGTGAACTCCTCGAAGATGCTCTTCTGCAGCTTGAGCACGAGCATGGCGACGTGGGACGGGTCGACCGCCTTCGCCTCGAGCCCATCCTTCGAGACGGTGAACTTGACCTCGCTCACGAGAGTGGAGACCACCTCGACCAGCTCGCGGAGGTTCTCCATCTTGATGCGGAGCTTGAACATTCGAAATCCTCGGGGCGCGACACATCGACCCCCTCTAAAAAGGTTGCTTGACGGCACTACCGAGCGGAACTGATTTTGCCACCCTTCCCTCGGGGAGGGCGGTGACCGAGCTGGCCTACCTCACCGACATCGAGTCCGCGTACCAGACCCGGTTCCGTGCGCGCGTGACCGCGCTCCCTCCGCGGGGCGTCGTGCTCGACCGGACGTACTTCTATCCCACCGGGGGCGGCCAACCGGCGGACCGGGGGCTCCTGAAGACCGCCGGGACCGAGGTCGAGGTGGTCGACGTGACGAAGACCGGGGCCTCGGTGATCCACCGCCTCAGCCCGAGTGCGGGGAGCCCCCGCGGATTCACGGTCGGTGCAGAGGTGGAGGGGTGGGTCGACTGGCCGCGCCGTCACCGACACATGCGGCTCCACACCGCCCAGCACGTGCTGAGCGCTCGACTGTGGGTCCGGGCTGGCGTGAAGACGCGACGAGCGAACCTCTCCGGCATGGGCGCCACCCTCGACTTGGACGGGCCGGTGGACGCGGCGTACCTTTCCCTTCTCGAAGAGGACCTCCGAGAGGCGGTCGAACACCCGAGGTCGGTGGTCGTGCGGATGGTCCCCCGAGCCGAGTGGGATCGCCACCCTACGGCGGAGCGCTCCGGCCTGGTGCCGCTCCCCCCGCAGGTGGACCCGGTCCGCGTCGTGGTGGTCGAGGGGTTGGACGAATGCCCGTGCGGGGGGACGCACGTCCGGTCGACCCGGGAGGTCGGTGCGCTCCGGATCTCCCCTCCCGCCCTGATGGAGGGCGGCTTCAGCCGGGTCGCCTTTACCCTGGTCGACCCCGGGCCGACCACGCCGCCCGCGTGACCCCGTAGAGGTGCACGTCGTGCCATGCACCGTGGTGGAAGAGCGCGCTCGCGATCGTGCCTTCCCGCCGGAGTCCGAGGCCCTGAAGGAGCCGGACGGAGGGCTCGTTCGCCACATCGCACGCCGCGCCGACCCGCTCGACCGTCTCCGTGGCGAACACGTGGTCGATGAGCAGCCCGACCGCTTCGCGGCCCAACCCCTGACCGCGGACCGCGGGGTCGCCGACGAGGTACCACACGTCGATGTACTCGAGGACGGGGTGAGCTCGGTAGTAGCCCACCGCTCCGACCGCCCCCGGAACCTCGCGGCGTTCGACGACGAAACGGGGAGCCAGCGAGGCCGGGTCCGTGTTCGCCGTCTCGACCGACCGGACGAACGCATCGAACTCCTCCATCTGGAACCGGTCGAACGGCGCGACCCGTTCCGGATCGGTGTACCACGCATGGACCGTGCGGTAGTCGGCCGGGACGAGCGGGCGCAGGCGGACCGACCGCCCCTCGAGAACGGTCATCGGGCCGTCAGTCACCGTTCGGATGGATGTGCCGTCGAGTGGGAGACTCGGTGCCCGTCGGGTCGGTCGTGGGAGGGATGGTCGCCGAGGGCGACTCGGCCGCGAGAATGAGCCCTTCGGTGGGCTCCATCGGCCCCGTGTCGTGCGCATACTCGAGCGCCTTTCGGTGGCCCGAAGGGGTGAGGGAAAAGACGTGCTTGGGCTCGGAGTAGCCGACCACGTACTGCGTCCGTCGGTAGATCAGACGACCGATCTCGAGGACGCGGAGCGCCTGCTTGAGCGCGGTCGTATCCTCCCCCGAGAACTTCCGGACGATGCCGAACTCGGTGGTCCACTGGGAAGCCTCGAACCGGACCTGCTGCCCGCGATGCTCGAGCAGGTGCAGGAGCAGCATCCGCTCGAGACGGTCCAGTTCCTCCCCCATGCTCTGATCCGCGCTTGCTCGAACTACGAGATGGTGGTGATTTCGTAATTCACGTCAAGCCCCTTGAGGCGTTCGTGCATCTCCGTCATCAACCGAATCACGTCGTCGATGGTCGCCTTGTCCTTCCACTTGTAAACGAAATCGTGCATGCCCATCGACTCCTCAAAACCCATCTGGCGCATCGTGTCGAGGACGCGCAGGGGGTTCGCCCCCTCCGAATGGAACGTCATCCGAACGTAGGTTCTCATCCGACCACACACCGAGGACGACGAGCAACGAGTTTAGGCGGGCCTTCGCTTATATATGCTTCCCCGACGCTGGGCGGCCGCCATGACGGTAGCCCCTCGAGATGGACCCACGGTCGTCACCGGTGGGGCGGGGGCGATCGGCTCGTCCCTCGTCCGCGCGCTGCTGGACCGCGGCGAGACGGTCCGTGTGGTCGACAACCTCTCCGCCGGCCGGAAGGAACACCTTCCCTCGAGCGGCGGCCCCGAGCGGATGGAGCTATTGGTGGCGGACCTCCGCGAGCCGAAGGCATTCGAGCCCGCGTTCACGGGAGCGGCGGCCGTCTGGCACTTGGCCGCCAACACCGACATCCGCCGCGGCTCCGCGGACCCCAAGCTCGACTTCGAGCACGGGACCCTGGCGACCTACCATGTGCTCGAAGCGGCCCGACGGCACGACGTGCCGCGGCTCCTCTTCGCTTCGTCCAGTGTGGTCTACGGCTTTGCGAAGGTCCTTCCGACCCCCGAGGAGTATGGTCCGATGGTGCCCGAGTCCCTCTACGGGGCGGCGAAGCTCGCGGGCGAGGCGATGTGCACCGCGTACGCCCACAGCTACGGCCTACGCGTTCACCTGTTCCGCTTCGCCAACGTCATCGGTCCCGGAATGACCCACGGGATCCTGATCGACTTCTTCGAGAAACTCCGCCGTGACCCGACGAGGCTCGAGATCCTCGGCGATGGCCGCCAGTCGAAGAGCTACCTCCGGACCGAGGACTGCGTCGCGGCGATGCTGGTCGCCGCCGAGCGGGCGACCGACCGGGTGAACCTCTTCAATCTCGGGACCTCCGACCGCATCACGGCCCGCGAGATCGGCGAGAAGGTGGTCGCGGCGCATGGAGGTCGCGCACGGATCGAGTACACCGGGGGAGACCGAGGATGGGTCGGGGACGTCCCCCAAACGTTCCTTTCCATCGACCGGATTCTCGCCCTCGGATGGAGACCTCGGTACACGAGCGCCCAAGCCATCGACCGGACCATCGAGGAGATGGTCGAGGCCCGACGCTGTCCTCCCTAGCGCTCGTGGGAGGGCGAGGAGCGCTCTACGACGCTCCGGTAGACCTCGAGATGGGCTTCCACGACCTTCCGCCAGGAGAATCGGTCCTGGGCGACGGCCCGGGCCGCGTCGCCCATTCGCCGACGCATCGCCGGGTCGGAGGAGAGCCGACGAGCCTTCTCGGCCGCCGACCGAACGAACTCCTCGCGGGAGCGGTCCGGTAGGACCCAACCGGTCACGTCAGGGTCGACCACTCCGTCCACCGCCGGACCGCCGATGGCCGGGAGACCGGCCGCCAGCCCCTGGAGCACGGTGGCCGAGAGTATCTCCACCGCGCTCGGATGGACCAAGAGGTCGCTCTCGGCGTAGAGCCGTTCCAAGGTCGGGGGGTCCACCTCGCCCAGGAGCTCGACCCGGTCCCCTGCCCGACGGACCTCTTCGGCATACTCCCGCGATGGCATCGGCCCGGCGATGGAGAGCGTGAGGCCAGACCCTTTCAGCGCTTCCGCGGCCCACTCCCACCGCTTGAACGGCAGAACCACGCCCACCCCGAGTGCCCGACCTCCGGTCCGCCGGTCCCACGCTGGGCGGAAGCGATCCGCGTCGACCCCGAACGGTACGACGGTAAGCGGCGCGTGAGGAGGACGCACGACCGCTTCCATGGTGCGGCGTAGCGGCTCGGTGAGCGCAATCACGGCGGTGGCCCGACGCACCGCCCGACGTTCGAGGAAGTAACCCCACTGGTGGGTCCATCGGTCCCGGTAGTACCAGTGGCGGGAGTGCGACGTGTAGGCGAATGGAAGCCGCCTCCCCGCGAGCCGGTTGGCGACCACAGGGGTGTGGGCGTGGAGGACGTCGTACCTCTCGTTCCGGAGGATCCTCGGTAGTTCCCAGGCGAACGGGTACTCGTCCCGGGTGCGCCGGTGGCGGACGCGGTTGATGATCACCGCCTCCTGGCCCGCGGCGAGGAGGGCGGCCCGAAGGTCGGTCAGGATCTGCTCGACCGCGCCGTACCCCGTCGGAGGAATCGGGTGGACTCCTCCCCCGATGAGGAGAATCCGCACGGGGCCCCCAGCCGACCGCGGGCTTAAGGTCTTGACGCGCTCCCCGTCCGAGGCCCGGGAAGCGGGTCCGGGCGACTCCCCTATGGGCACGGTCTGCGTCGAGATCGCCGTTCGGGATGACCCCCGTCTCGTAGCGGCGGTCGCCTCCCTCGGAACCCAGCATCGACGCCCGGAGCGGGTGCTCCTCGCGGCCGCGCCCGAGACCCCGGAATCCCTCGTAGAGGACGCACGACGGCAGGCCCCGGGACTCCGTGTAGACATCGTCCGAACCCCGGGAAACATCCAGGACGCCCGCGCTGGGGCCCTCTCGGAGCTCACGGAAGACGTGACGGCCATCCTGGACGCCGACGAGATCGCGCCCCCCGAGTGGCTGGAACGCCTTCTCGCCCCCATCGAAGCGGGAGGGTCCACCTTCTCGGGAGGTCCCACTCGACCGACCCGCGCGCCGGCGACGTCGATCGAGCGGTACCAGGCCCTGATCGAACGGTCGATCTACGAGGAGCTGGTGCCGCAGCAGGTCACCTACCTCCCGCTCCAAAACAGCGCGTGGCGGACGAGGGACCTCAAGCGCCTTGGTATCGAGCGACGGCACACGGCCGAGGACCATGACCTTGCGGCCCGAGCTGTTCAGTCGGGGCTGCGAGGGACGTTTGTCCCCGAGGCCTGGGTCTACCACGACAAGACCTCGGAAGCCAGCTTCTGGGGGTGGCTACGGAAGCGATATCGGTACAACGTGGGGATGGCGATGTCCCTTCTCAAGACCGGGGAGCTTCGGGGTCGGCTTGCGGAGCGTCGACGCCCCATTCCCCACCCTCTCTACGGGATCGAGTTGCTGCTGAAGCCGGTCGCCCTCATCGACGCACGGATCCGGTGGGCCCGACTCTCGCGCTCGACCCCATCGGGACCGTCGCCGTAGCCGTCGTTCCGCTGAGGGGACAGCGCGCTTCGAAGCGATTGCCGGAAAACCTTATCCGACCCCCCGGTTCGGCGGGGCGATGTCATCCGACTCGACCTCGAACTCCGCGTTGACCGCCGCCGGGGACCTCGTTCGGATCGAGTACGACCTCTGGGCCGAAGGCGGCGGCAAGACGGAGCTCCTCGACACGACCCACGAGGACGTCGCGCGGTCCGCGGAGGCCACTCCCCCCGAGCAGCGGACCTGGGGGCCCCGGCCGCACCAGATCGGGGGGGAATACTTCCCGACAGGGATCGAGAACTCGCTCATCGGCCTCAAGGTTGGGGAGGAAGTCGAGCGCGAGTTCGCGCCGCAGGACGCCTTCGGTGAACGCGACCCGAACCTGATCGAGCTGTTCTCGATGCACGAGATTCAGCGGCTTCCCGAGATGCGACGGGAGGACGCCCACCTTGACCTCGGGACGGTTCTTACGATCAACGGCCGGCGGGGGCGTGTGGTCACGCTGACCGCGGCACGAGTTCGGGTCGACTTCAACCCCCCGTTCGCGGGGCGCAAGGTGAAGGCGAAGTTCAAGATCCTCGAACGGATCACGGACCCGGCCGAGCAGGTCCGCTCCATCCTGGAGCTGCAGTACGGCCGTTCGGCGGAGTTCCACATCGAGGCCCACGAGAAGTCGATCACCCTCAAGGTGCCCGACCGCTCGAAGTTCGACATCGGCTGGATGGCGGCCAAGCCCCGTGTGGTGGACCGGCTGAGAACGCAGCTCCACCCGCACTCCATCAAGATCATCGAGGAGTACGTGACCCCCGCTCCTCCCGAGAAGGAAGAGAAGGCGAACCCGGCCCCCGCGGCCGAGTCGGCGGCGCCGGCCGACACCGCTCCCCCCGCTCCCCCGAAGCCGGCGCACGCCGCGAAGGGAGGCCACCGCGCAGCGGCAAAGTCGCCGCCGCCCGCGGAAGCAGCGAAGGGCGACTGAGCCCTCGCGAACGAACGCGGAGTACTTGAACGGGGCCGCGGTCACGTTCCCCGGATGGCCGCTCACGCGCCCCCCGCCCCTATCCCGCCCTGGTTCCTGCTGAGCGTCTTCATCGTCGCCGCCTTCGCGGGAATCCTGATCGCCTACCTCGGGATCACCGGCGCGATCGGTTACCCGATCCCCTGAGCCCGCGGTTCGTATCGATTCGATTTAAGCGGGGGTAGGCGTCCGGCGTCCATGCCGGCGGACGGTCACGCCTCGGACGAGGGGAACGCCTACGCCGGGTGGATCGCCGGAACGCTCGCGATCATCGCGATCATGGCGGTCGGCGCCGGTCTCTGGTTCAGCTTCCACCCGTGACAGGGGCCGCGTACCCGTCCCGGGACTCCGGCCAACGGTAGAGGTAGACGTCGGTTTCCCGGTCGTACTCCGTGGCCTTCCAGCCCGGGACCTCGTGGCAGTGACTCACGACGCGGGCACCGTCGGGCAGCTCCGCCTCGAACTTCGGACGTAGACGCGCCATCGCTCCGGGCCAGAGGAAGGCCGTCACGACGGTGGCGCTCCGGAAGTCCAAACGGAAGAAGTCGCCCCAGTGGATCGTGATCCGGTCACGGAACGGCCCGAACCGGCGCCGGAGCCGGAGGATGAGGACGCGGATCGGTTCGACCTCCACACCGACCACGCGGGCCCGGTAGGTTCTCGCCGCCCGGAAGACAATCGCGCCGGTGCCCGCCCCGAGGTCGAAGAGCGTGTCCCGCGGAGAGACCTCGGCCAGCCGCAGCATCGTTTCGACCGACGCCCGGGGCGTCGGCTGGTACCCGGCCCCGAACACGAACGAGGCGAACACGAAGTAGGCCGTGGCGACCGTCACCGCGAGCAGAACGATTGCGACGACGGCCAGGAAGTCGACCATGTCGGCCTAGCGGTGGGCCGCGAGCCCCCGGTACAGACGGTCGGCGGCGCTCCGGGGGTCGAGGCGACGAGCGAGCACCTCGTCCAGCAGGCGTCGGAGGGCGGGGTCCCGCTCGAGCTGACCCGCGAGGTCGAGTCCCACGCGGTCGCGGACTCGCCCGACAATTTCCTTGGAGAGCCGCTCGCGCTCCCCGTCGGCGCGGGTCCCCGAGCGGTCGAGGTAGGCCTCGTGGGCCTCGACGGCCCCCCAGAGCTCCTCCAGGCCGAACGGTTGCGTGGTCGAGGTGCGGACGATGGTCGGCCGATAGCCTTCCCGGCGCGGCCCGAGCGACACCAGCTCGGCGAGGTCCCGCTGCGCCGTCTCCGAGCCCGGAAGGTCCGACTTGTTGATACAGAAGATGTCGGCGATCTCGAAGAGTCCGGCCTTCAGCGTCTGGACCTCGTCGCCCAGGTGCGGGACGAGGATCACGACCCGGGTCGTCGCGATGTCCCGGATCGCGATATCGACCTGACCGCTCCCGACCGTTTCGACCAGCACGACGTCAAAGCCGGCCGCGTCCAGGAGCCTCGCCACCTCCCGGGTCGCGGCGGCGACGCCTCCGACCGCCCCGCGGCTCGCCATCGAGCGGAAGAAGACCCCGTCATCGTCCGCGCGACGGGCGAGCCGGATCCGGTCCCCGAGGACCGAACCCCCCGTGAACGGGCTCGACGGGTCGACCGCGACGATACCGACGGTGCGGCCCTGCGCCCGCAGGAGCCCCACGAGCTCACTGATGACGCTCGATTTACCCACCCCGAGCGGGCCGGCGAACCCGACGACCGGCGCGCGACCGGTCCGGGGATAGACGGCCCGAAGGATCGAGTCGGCCTCGGGCGTGCCGTTCTCGACGTAGCTGATGGCGCGGGCGAGGGCGCGCCGGTCTCCGGAGAGGAGCGCACGGACGACAGGAGAATCGCGCGCCGTCGGCGTCATGCGCGGCCGCGCGCGAGCTGCTCGGCGGTCCGTACGATCTCCTCGAGCGTCGTGCCGGGCCCGAAGATCGCGCGGATCCCGGCCTTGCGGAGACGACGGGCGTCCTCGTCCGGGATGATCCCGCCGGCGAACACCGGGATGCGGGCGACCTTCTCCTTCTTGAGGAGCTCGAGGACCTTCGGGAACAGGGTCATGTGCGCCCCGGAGAGGATCGAGAGACCGATCAGGTCGACGTCCTCCTCGATCGCCGCGCGGACGATTTCCTCGGGGGTCTGGCGCAGGCCCGCGTAGATCACCTCCATGCCGGCGTCCCGCAGGGCCCGGGCCACCACCTTCGCCCCCCGGTCGTGCCCGTCCAGCCCGGGCTTCGCGATCAGGACTCGAATCGGAGGGGCCTTCCTCTTCGACGGCGCCGTGTGAATTCCCCACGGACCGACGGGGGGCGCGGAGAAAAGCTTTCCCGCACGTTCAGAGAGCGAAGACCAGGTCGAGGAGGAGATTCCCGGCGAGGAGGGCGAGGCCGGCTCCCAGCGCGATCAGCACCACGAACGGCAGCTGCGGCGTCACCCACACGCGGGTGACTCCCCGGGCCTCGAGCTCCTTCGCAATGGCGGTCCGCTGGACACGGTCCTCCTCGGAGGTCTCGGGCTCGGGGGCGTCCTTCGGCGCGAACGTGGGGTCTCGAACCCAGACGAAGCGGTCGGGGAGCTCCCGGACGGGAATCGTGTAGCCGGTGAATCCCCGGAGCCCGTGGAACTCACGGCGCCCCAGGTTGCGGAGCGCGATGGCGAGGGGAACCACCACGGCGACCAGCGCCGCGTTCATCAGCACGTTGAACGCGAACGGAAGGATTTTGAGCGAATTCTCGAGCGGCGTCGAGAGGGGGATGAGCGGCGAGGCGAAGAACGGGAGGAGGACGCCCGCGACCATCAACGCCTTCGCGTCGGCGGCCCCGTAGAGGATGCCGAACTCGAACAGGATCCGCGCGAACACGACGACCACCAGGACGGCGATCGACACGACGGGGACTCCCGACCCGCCCACCCCCCACTGGAGGGCCGCGCCGGTGACCACGGCGACGACGAGGATGTAGAACACAAGCTCGAGCGCGTCGGCGTACCTCTCGATCGTCGGCCCGAGCGACTCGTCCCAGGGGAACATGTGCTCGAGGACGAGCACTCCCACGAGGAGCCAGATCCCAAGGGAGAGTGGGCCCGAGGGTGCCACCCACCATCCTCCGAACAGCACCCCGGCCACTCCGAGCAGCTGCCAGAGCCGGTCGGAGACCTCGCGCGTTCGAAGGTCTTCGACCGCCGCGTAGCCGAACCCGCAGAGCAGCACCGCGACCTGGGCCGCCAGGACCCCATCTCCTGCGTTCACTTAGGTCCCTGCCCGACGCGGGGGCGACGGAAGACCGCCCTCTTAACGGCGAGGCCTAGAGGGCGTCCGCGGGACCGGTCTTTTCTACCCCCACAGACTCGTATCCGGCGAGGAAGATGGCGACTCCGCGCCCTTCGCCCGGGCCGGGAGACTCCGAGCCTCACGCTCGGCCGGGCTCTCGCCACCGGTGGGTCTGGGCAGCGGTCGTCGTGGCCGCCATACTGGTTGTGGTCGCCTCCCTCTACGCGACCGGCGTCTTCCCTGCACGGGTAAGTTCCTCTTCGTCGAGTCCCTACGAAACGTTCGACGGCGCCTCGCCCGCCGGTACGAGCGCGACCGCGCGCCTCGCCGGCGGTCCGTGGCTCATCACGTTCGCCTCGTCCGTCGTTCTCCCCGGCCCCACGTTCATCCCTCGAGCCAACCTGACCGCCAACCTCACCTCCCTCCTCGGTCGGTTCAACTGCTCGTTCGCGTGGGCGCCGACGTACCCCACCTCGATCTTCGTGCCCGGAACCCCCCGCACCGCAGGGAGCGGGCGTTCCGCGTTCTGGCTGTTTGGCCTGCGCAACGCCTCGGGCACCATCGCACTCACGACGGTCGCGAACGGCACGCCGACCCTCCTCGGCTCGACCACAGGGAGTGAGTGCGCGTCCCTCGGCAACGAGCTCACAGCGGTCGCCGGCGTGGTCGATTCTCCCGCCGCGGTCACCGCGGCCGCCCCGTACGGCGGCGCAGAGTTCCTCTCGGCCCACCCGAACGCGACAGAGGTCTGGGCCGTCTTCGGGGGTATCACGGTCTTTGGGCTTACGTCAGCGCCCTCGTGGTCGATCGGCTACACGACCTGTACGGTGCCGGTGACGGTCGGCGCGAACGGGTCGGCGTTCAACGCGACGCTGAACGCCCAGACCGGCAAGGTCACGAGCTGGGAGAACCATTCGAGCGTGAGTTGCACGCCGGGCACTCTCGCCCCCCTGGGCACGCTCATCGCCCCGGTGGCGCCCTCGACGGCCGCCAGAAAAGCTATTTAAACCGCGCCCGGCTGGCGCGCGCCGATTTCACGTCGAATGGTCGAGTACAAGCTCGTCATCTCCGACAAGTCCTCCTCCCTCGCCCGGGCGGTCGCCGACCCCCAGGCCGCGGGGTTCCTCGGAAAGCGGATCGGCGACACCGTGGGCGGCGAGGTCATCGGTGCCACCGGCTACACCTTCCGCATCACCGGCGGGACCGACAAGAGCGGCTTCCCGCTCCGCCCGGACCTACCGGGCGCCCGCCAGACCCGGCTCTACGTAGGGGACGGCTTTGGATTCCGAGCTCCCCGCGAGGGCCAGCGAAAGCGTCGAACGTTCCGCGGCAACACGATCAGCGAGGACACGGTCCAGATCTGCCTCGTCGTCGACCAGAAGGGGCCGAAACCGCTCGCTGAGCTGTTCGCCGCTCAATGAAAGTCCCGCGTCAGCCCGAGGTCAACATCGGCCTGGTCGGCCACGTCGACCACGGTAAGACGACCCTCACCCAGGCGTTCACGGGTGAATGGACCGACCGCCACTCCGAGGAGCTGAAGCGCGGCATCTCGATCAAGCTCGGCTACGC
>DASPQC010000079.1:0-18649 GCA_035625165.1 Thermoplasmata archaeon
GGGGGGTCGGCGAGCGGACGCTCCTCTGGAAGCACACCGCGCGCCGGGTGCGGCCGACCTTCCTCCTCGTGTTCGCCCTGACCCTACCAGCGTACCTCGGCACGCAGTTTGCGGTCGAGATCGCCTTCGTCGACCGGGGGATCGGGTTCATCACGCTCTCCTCGCTGACCGGACAGGGGGGCGGCGGATTGACCGCGCTCGGCGCGGTGGTCTTCATGCTCGCCATGATCGTCCTCGTCTGGCTCTTCATCGTGGACGTCGTCGCGAAGAGGATGGACCCTCGGGAGCTCCTCTCGCGGTGACTGGTGCTCGACCGCGTCCGCGCGGCTCGGGCCCCGGCCATCCTTCGAGACCTGCGGGACATCCGTCCCTTAAGACACCATTATATAGAAGGGCAATTTTTCCATTCGCGGTGGTCCAATGCTTCAGGGTACCCCCATCCTCGTGCTGAAGGAAGGAACGGAACGCGAGCGCGGCAAGGGAGCGACGGCGAACAACATCGCGGCGGCGCGTGCGGTCGCCGACGCGGTGCGCACCACCCTCGGCCCGCGGGGAATGGACAAGATGCTGGTCGATTCGATGGGAGACATCACCATCACGAACGACGGCGTGACGATCCTCAAGGAGGTCGACATCGAGCACCCGGCCGCGAAGATGCTGGTCGAGGTCGCGAAGACACAGGACCAGCAGTGCGGCGACGGGACCACCACGGCGGTCGTCCTCGCCGGCGAGCTGCTGAAGCGCTCGGAGTATCTCCTCGAGCAGAACGTCCACCCGACGGTCATCACCCGCGGCTTCCAGCTCGCCCTCCAAGAGGCGCGCCGGCTGCTCGAGGCGGAGATCGGAACGGCCGTGAAGCCGGACGACGAGGCGGTCCTCGTCGACTGCGCGATGACGGCGATGGGTTCGAAGGGGGTCGGCGGGTCCAAGGAAGAGCTCGCGAAGATCGCCGTGAAGGCGGTCCGCAAGATCGCCGAGGTCCGCGGCGACAAGACCGTCTGCGACGTCGACCAGATCAAGGTCGAGAAACGCCACGGCGGCACGATCTCCGACACCGAACTCATCGACGGGATCGTCCTCGACAAGGAACGCGGACACCCCCGGATGCCCGGCGAGGTCGCGAACGCGAAGATCGCGCTGCTCAACTCCGCGCTCGAGATCAAGAAGACCGAAATCGAGAGCAAGATCAACATCAAGAGTCCGAGCCAGATCCAGAGCTTCCTCGATGAGGAGGACAAGACGTTCCGCCGGATGGTCGACACGATCAAGTCGGTCGGCGCGAACGTGGTCGTCTGCCAGAAGGGCGTCGACGACGTCGTCCTCCACTACCTTGCGAAGCAGGGGATCTACGCTGTGAAGCAGGTCAAGGAGTCGGACCTCCAGAAGCTCGCGCGGGCGACCGGCGGGAAAATCGTCACCGGCATCAAGGAGCTCACGGCGGCCGACCTCGGGAAGGCCGCGAAGGTCGAGGAGCGCAAGGTCGGCGAGGACGACATGACGTTCGTCACCGGCTGCTCGAACCCCCGCTCGGTATCGATCCTGATCCGCGGCGGCACGGAGCACGTGACCCAGGAGGTCGAGCGGTCGCTCCAGGACGCCCTCAAGGTGGTCGCGAGCGTGCTGGAGGACGGGGTCGTCTGCCCCGGCGGCGGCGCGACCGAGATCGACCTCGCGGTGAAGCTCCGCAAGTGGGCATCGACCGTCGGCGGGCGCGAACAGCTCGCCGTCGAGGCGTTCGCTCAGTCGCTCGAGGCGGTTCCGTGGGCGCTGGCCGAGAACGGCGGCTACGACTCGATCAACACCCTCATCGAACTCCGCAGCGCGCACGACGGCCCGCAGGCGAACAAGAACGTCGGCGTGAACCTCTCCGACGGCAAGGCGGCCGACATGTGGAAGATGCGGGTGATCGAGCCTGCCCGCGTGAAGCGCCAGGCGCTCACGTCCGCGGCCGAGGTCGCGAACATGGTGCTCCGCATCGACGACATCATCGCGTCCAAGAAGTCGGGCCCGCCTTCGGGCAGGGAAGGGCACGAGCACTAGGACCGGGCCGCTCTCGCTCCGCAACCCCTTCCCAGGGTCGGCGGCGGCCCCGACCGACCCGAAGCCTTCTTAACGAGCCCTGGGTAAACGCCGCGCCATGCGGACGAAACCGGTCGAAGGGGTCCTCCGCCTGGACGTGGTCGCCCTCGAGCCTCGGCCGGCGGTCTACCTGGCCTACGACGGCCTGGCCGGCGTGAGCCAGCGGCCGATCCTCCGTGACCTCGTGGACGAGCTGGAACGCAAGGGTCCGGAGGAGCTCAAGAAATTCCTCGACACCCTGCGTCGCCGTCGCTCCGCGCAGGTCCACGTCTACTTCTCGGACTACGTGAGCTACGGGATCGGCGGCGGAGATGCCGCCGCCGAGTTCTTCCTTGGGACGTTCCTGCTCCTCCACGAGCCGGCCCGCCCCGCGGGGAAGGAACCGGCCGTCCCCGAGCATCTCGCGCTCTTCCGGCCGGGCGGGGTCGAGCGACTGTCGCTCGAAACCGTCGCCTCGTAGGGGTTTCCCCAGGGCCCGAGGCATTTTCTACCCGGCCTCTCCTCGCCGGAACCGGGGCTCATGCCGGAGGAGTCGGCGCTCGAACGGGAACGGCGCGAGAAAGTGGCTCGGTGGCGGGCGGCCGGGCGCGACCCGTACCCGTTCGCGTTCCCGGGCCGCGAGAGCACGGACGTGGTGCGCGCCGCCTGTGAACGCCTCCGCCCGGGCGAAGAGGACACCACCCGGACGATCCGGGTGGCGGGCCGCTTGCGCACCATCCGCCAACACGGTCGTACCGCGTTTGCCGACTTAGACGACCTCGCGGGCTCGCTCCAGCTGATGCTCCGGGTGGACGAGCTCGGCGACTCGGAGTACCGCGCATGGATCTCTGACCTCGACCCCGGCGACATCGTGGGGGCCGACGGAAACCCGGCCGTCTCCCGTCGGGGAGAACCCTCTCTTCTCGTGCGTTCGCTCACTCTCCTCACGAAGGCCATCGCGCCGCCGCCCGAGAAGTTCCACGGCATCCAGGACGTCGAAGAGCGGCTCCGGCGACGCTACGTCGACCTGCTCGCGTCGCCGGACGTGCGGGCGCGCTTCCGGGCGCGCACCCTCCTCGTGCGCGAGCTCCGACGCTATCTGGACGAAGCCGGATTCCTCGAGGTCGAGACCCCCACGCTGCTGAGAGTCGCGAGCGGCGCCACCGCCGCGCCGTTCATCACCCACTGCAACTACGTGAACGACGACCTGCAGCTGCGCATCGCGACCGAGCTCGCCCTCAAGCGCCTGTTGGTCGGCGGGCTCGAACGGGTCTACGAGATCGGGAAAACGTTCCGCAACGAGGACCTCGACTCCACCCACTCGCCGGAGTTCACGGAGATGGAGGCCTACTGGGCGTACGCCGACTACCACGACATGCGTCGGCTCCTCGAGGGATTGTTCGAGCGGCTGTCGGTGAAGGCGGTCGAGTTGTTCCCGGGCCTCCCCGAAGTGGAGCGGTCCGCCGCCATGTTCCATCCCCCCTTCGCGACGGTCGACTTCGTGGAGGAGCTCGAGCGCCGGAGCGGGCTCACGAACCTCCTCTCCCGGACGCGGGAGGAGCTGAGGGAGGCCGCCCGCGCGGCCGGCTCGACCGTACCGGACAACTCCTCCAGCGGGACGTTCCTCGACAAGCTGTTCGAGCATTACGTCGAGCCCACCCTCACGCGGGTGACGTTCGTGGTCGACCACCCTCTCGCCACCACACCGCTCGCGCGACAGCACCGGTCCAAGCCGGGACGCGTCGAGCGGTTCGAGGTCTTCACCCCGAGCTTCGAGCTCGCCAACGCCTACACCGAGCTCACCGACCCGGACGAGCAGGCCGAGCGGTTCCGTCAGCAGCTCGGAGAGCGGGGAGACGACCGGTACGCGTACGACGCCGACTTCGTGGAAGCCCTGCGGTACGGCCTCCCCCCGACCACCGGGATCGGGATGGGGGTCGACCGGCTGATGATGGGTCTCCTCGGTATCCCGTCCATCAAGGAGACCATCCTCTTCCCGCTCACCCGGGAACGGTAGCGCCGCGCCGAGGGGCTTATCCGCTCCACCGGTGCGTGGGATGGGTGATGGACTCGGCGGCCGCCCCCAGCTCCAGTGTCCCCCTCACGATCGAGGGGCTCCGCATCGTCTACGGAGAGCGGTTGGCCGTCGATCGGCTCAGCTTTGCCGTACGCCCGGGGGAGATCTACGGGCTCCTCGGCTCGAACGGCGCCGGCAAATCGAGCACGATCAAAGCGGTCGTGGGACTCGTCACCCCGGTCGCGGGCAAGGTCCGGGTCTTCGGCCACGACGCCGTCCACGAATCGTTCTCGGTGAAGGAGCGGGTCGGCTACGTCCCCGAGACGTCCCTCCTGTACGAAGCGCTCACTCCCCGGGAGTTCCTCGAGTTCGTCGCGGGCGTCCGCCGACTCGACCCGAAGACCGCAAGCGAGCGGGCGAACGCCTTCGCGACCGCGTTCCGCCTCGAGGCGGAGTTCGAGGAGCCGATCGCTTCCCTCTCGAACGGCACCCGACAGAAGGTCCTCCTGATCGCCGCTCTGCTCCACCAGCCGCCGCTGCTCGTCCTGGACGAACCGCTCAACAGCCTCGACCCGCGGTCGGTCCGTCTGATGAAGGAGCTCCTCACTCGGTACGTCACCCAGAACGGCCGGGGGATCCTCTTCTCGACCCACACGATGGAGGTCGCCGCCCAGCTCTGCCACCGTGTCGGCATCCTCGACCGAGGAGTCCTCCAGGGTGAGGGGACCCTCCCCGAGCTCCGCGCGAGGGTTCGCAGCGGGGACGCGACGCTCGAGGAGATCTTCCTCCGCCTGACGCGGGAGGACGAGGGACTCTCCGAGACGATCGCCGCCCTCGAGGGGCCGTAGGATGGGCTGGCGGGAGGCGGCCCACGTCAGCGACGTCGCCTTCACCGAGCTCTCCCTCCAAGCGGTCTACGCGTTCCGGCAAGGCAACCTTGCACCACCCGGCCCGCCCCGTGCACTCGTGGCCCGAGCCCGCCGGCGGGTCGTCCAGAGCAAAGCGCTCGTCAGCGGGTTCCTGGGCCTCATCGCGCTCGGAGCCGCCTTCGTCGCCCGGGTCTACGGGGCGACCGGGAGCACGGTCGGCTCGGTGCCCGTCACTCCACCGGTCTTCGATGTCGGGCTGGTCGTGGCCCTCTTAGGGATCGACGTCGCATTCCTGTGGTGGGCTGGGATCCAGGTCCTGCCGACCTTGCTCGCGTCGGGAGTGCTTCCCGTCCTCGAGCCCCTTCCGATCGACCCCGCCACCTTCCGCCGAACGGCGGCCCTCCTCTACCTTCGACTGTTCGACCTTCCGGCGCTCACCGTGATCGTCACCACGCCGCTCTTCCTCGGGGTGGCGCTCGGGTTCCGGGTCGGACTTGCCGTGCTCCCGGGCGTCCTCATCGCCGTCGCCTTCTCGCTCGCGCTCTCCCTCGTGACCGGGCGGTTCTTCGTCCGCCGGATCCAGGGCTCCCGGGGCGGAGGGGGACGGGCGGTGGTCCGGTGGGCGTACCTCGTCCTCTGGCTCCTGCCGGCGTTCGCGACCTTCGGCTTCCTCACCTCCGCGCCGGACCTGTTCGTGGCGCTGGGCCGAGTGGTCGCGGCCGGCACTCACGCGCCGAGCGCCCTCCTCTGGACCGTCTTTCCGTTCCCGTTCGCGGCGCTACCAGCGATCGCCGTGGGTGGCCCCTCTGCCCTCGGCCTCTCGGGCCCGGGAGTCTCGCTCCTCCTGGGCGCCCTTCTCGGCTACACCCTGCTCGCCGCTTGGGCGGCGGTCTGGCTGTTCGAATCGGTACGCACCATCGGTCACGTTCCGGCCGCGGAGGTCCGTCCTGTCACCACGGGCGGATACTCGCTCCGGCCCACCGGTCCGGTGCGGGCGGTCCTCCTCAAGGACCTCCGGATCGCGAGCCGGACTCCGGGGTACGCGTTCCTCATCCTCGTCCCGATCCTGGATGCCTTCGCCCTCGGCTTCTTCACGTACATCGACGACCCTGGGCCCCACCTCGCCCTGAGCCTCGGGCTCGGAGCCGTCACCACGGCCGCGCTCCTCGCAACCTTCTTTGGCCCGGCGTTCTTCGCAATCGAAGTGCTCGCGTATGCCTACGGGCGGACGCTACCGCTCCCGTCCCGGGCCAACGTGCTCGCGAAGACCGTGCTGGTCGGCCTCATCTACCTGATCGCCGGGTCGGCCGTCCTCGGGTTCGTCGCAGCGCGCATCTTCGCCCCGACCCTGTTCGCGGTCTTCATCCTCTCAGAGCTCCCGGCCGTCATCGCCGCCGCCTTCCTCGAATTCGGCCTTCTCTTCTGGCGGGCGCGCGCGAGGTCGCTTCCGATTACGAACCTGTACACGGGTGCCTGGGCGGCCATCCTGGTGTCGATTCCCGGGCTCTTGGTCGCGGGAGCGCCGCTCGTTGCCTACTCGTTCCGGGGCCTCCCGGCGATGGCCTTGGTCGCCGTGATAGCGCTCGCCCTGACCGCCCCCCTGGCGCTCGGGAGGGATCGCTCCTGAGCGCGACGGAGCTCCCGTCGCGGTTCGAGCCGGCGGCGATCGAGGCGCGATGGCAGGCGGAGTGGGAGCGGCGCGACGTGGCCCGTGCTCCCGACCGTCCGGAGCGTACGACGTTCTCGATCGTCCTCCCGCCCCCGAACGTCACGGGGATCCTCACCCTCGGCCACATGCTGGGCGACACGGTGATGGACGTCCTCGTCCGGCACCACCGGATGCGGGGCTTCCCGACCCTCTGGCTTCCCGGCCTCGACCACGCGGGACTTGCGACCCAAGTCGAAGTACGCCGTCGACTCCAGCGGCAGGGAGTCCTCCTCGAGCGAATGCCCCGTGAGGAGGCGCTCCGCGAGATCCTCCGGTGGAAGGCGGAGCACGAGGAGCGGATCCGCGTTCAAACGCGCGCCGGCGGCTTCTCGGTCGACTGGAGTCGCTACCGTTACACGATGGACCCGGCAAGCGCACGGGCGACCCGAGAGGTGTTCGTCCGCCTGTTCCGCGCGGGACTGGTCTACCGCGGCGAGCGGCTCGTCAACTGGGACCCCCGCCTTCGGACCGCGATCTCCGACCTCGAGGTCGAGCACGAGGAGGAGGCGACCGAGCTGCTCTACGTTCGGTATCCCTGGGCGGACGGCTCTGAGGGCGGCCTCGAGGTCGCGACCGTTCGGCCGGAGACGATCTTCGGCGACGTCGCGGTCGCCGTGCACCCGGAGGACGACCGCCACCGAACCTCGGTCGGGCGGGAGGTCCGGGTCCCGATGACGGACCGTCGGGTTCCCGTCATCTCCGACCCGGCCGTCGACCCGGCGTTCGGTGCGGGGGCGCTCAAGATCACCCCCCGACACGACCTGACCGACCGGGAGATCGCGCTCCGTCATCCGGAGCTCGTGAGCCCGCCCGAGATCTTCGACGAGAGCGCGCACCTCACCGGTCCGTGGGTCCCGGCGGAGTTCCAGGGCATGAGCCGCGGGGAGGCCCGGGAGCGGAGTCTCGAGCTCCTCACTCAGGAAGGACTGCTCCTTCGCCGCGCTCCGTACCGACATTCGGTCGCGCGGTCGGAGCGGTCGAACGAGGTGATCGAACCCCGCCTCTCGACCCAGTGGTTCGTGCGGATGGCGCCGCTGGCGGCCCCGGTGGTCCAAGCCGTGCGGCGGGGGGAGATCCGCATCCACCCGGAGCGGTGGACGGCCTCGTTCTTCCGCTGGATGGAGGGGATCCAGGACTGGTGCATCTCGCGACAGGTGATCTGGGGTCACCCGATCCCCGTCTATTACTGCCGTTCGTGCGGTCACACGGACGCGTCGGTCGAACCGTTGCTCGCCTGCCCGAAGTGCGGCTCGAAAGAGCTGGACGCGGACCCGGACGTACTCGACACCTGGTTCACGTCGTGGCTCTGGCCGTTCGCGACCCTCGGCTGGCCCGACCGCACGGCCGACCTCGACCACTACTACCCGACCAGCGTTCTCGTGACCGGCCGCGACATCATGTTCTTCTGGGTCGCCCGAATGATGATGGCCGGCCTCGAGTTCACCGGGCGGCCGCCGTTCTCGGATGTCTACCTGACGGGGATGCTCCGGGACGAACAGGGGCGACGCATGTCGAAGCATCTCGGCAACTCCCCGGACCCGCTCGACCTCGTTCGCGAGCGAGGAGCCGACGCCCTCCGGTTCGCCCTCGTCTTCCCGAACCCGGCGGACGAGGACGGGCCCTTCGGAACGTCGGCGCTTGACGGGGGACGCAACTTCCTCACGAAGGTCTGGAACCTGGTGCGCTTCACACGGCTCTCCGTTCCCCCCGGGACGGCTCCACCGGCACCTCCCCAGCTCGGACCGCGGGCCGCTCTCGAGACCCGGTGGATCCTCACGCGGTACCATCGGACGCTCGCCGAGGTGAACGAGGCGATGATGGCGTTCGAAGTGACGCGGGCCGCGACCGCCCTCCACACGTTCCTCTGGCACGACCTGGCCGACCGGTACATCGAGATCGCGAAGGAGGCCCTCTCCGGCAAGGCCGGGGAGGAGGCGCGCCGCGAGGCATCCACGACCGTGCTGTTCGTCGCCGAGCGGTCCCTTCGCCTGCTCCATCCGTTCGTCCCCCACGTGACCGAGGAGCTCTGGCACGCCCTGCCCCACGACGGTGACCTCCTCGCAACCGCCGCGTGGCCCGCGGCGAACGAGGTGTCGCCCGACGCCCGGGCCGAGCTCGAAATGGAACCGATCCTCGAGACCGTCCGGCTCCTGAGGAACCTTCGGTCGGAGGAACGCGTGCCCCAAGAAGCCACCCCGGAGGCTTGGGTCCGCCCCACCAGCGCCGAGGTCGCTCAGCTCGTCGAGCGGGGGCGGCCGACAATCGTGCGGCTGACCCGCGTCCGCTCGCTCGAACTGCTCGAGGCGGGGCGGCCGGCCCCCGAGGGGGTCGGCAGCCGCGTGGCGCCGTTCGGGGAGGTCTACCTCGAACGACCCCGAGCCGGCTCCGGGGAGAGCCAGGCCCTCGCCCGCGAGCGGGAGAAGCTCCGGGCGCTCCTCGAGAAGACCGAGGGCCGGCTGGCCGACCCGGGCTTCAGGGACCGGGCTCCGCCCGAGGTCGTCCGGGAGGCCGAGGAGAAGGCCCGCGAGCTCAAGGAGCGCCTCCACCGCATCGACGAGCACATGAAGGAGCCCGCCTCGTCCGGCGCTGCCCCATGACCCCCCCGAAGCGCCGGACCGCTCGCCCCCGCAAGCCAGCCCGCCCCCGACCTCGCGTCGCGAAACGAGTCGCTCCCATCGAGACGATCCCGCTCTCCGTCGGCCCCAAGCCCCACCCCGCCCTCGGCCTCGGGCTCTGGGGGCTGGGGCGGTGGAGGGCCGAGGACGAGGCGAGGACGAAGGCGACCATCGGACGGGCCTACGAGCGAGGAATCCGCTGGTTCGACACGGCCGAGGTCTACGGCAACGGCCGGTCGGAGCGGGTCCTCGGGGAGGTCTTGCTGCGGGCGCCCGCGGCCGGGGCGGACGCCTTCGTGGTAACGAAGGTCTCGTGGGAGCACCTGAAGCCGAACCAGGTGCGGGCGAGCGTCATCAACAGCTTGGAGCGGCTCGGCCGACACTCGGTCGACCTCTACCTCATCCACGCGCCGGACCCGCATGTCCCTATCGCCGAGACGATGGAGACGCTGGAGGTCCTCTGGAAGGAGGGGCGGTTCGGAGCGATCGGGGTCTCCAATTTCTCGCTCGAGGAGCTCGAGGAGGCGGCGCGGTACCTCAAGGAGACCCGCATCGCGGTCAACCAGGTCCGCTACAACCTCTTCGACCGGGACGAGGCCGAGCCCCTTCGCGACTACTGTGCCCGGGAGAAGATTCTGATCGAAGCCTACACGCCCCTCGCCCGCGGGCTCCTCCACGGCCGGTACCTGGACGGCCAACGGGTTCCGCCCGAGGTCCGCCGGTTCGCGGCCGGCCTCTTCGGCAACGACCGACTACCCGAGATCCTGGAACGGACTCGGGCGCTACGGTCGCTCGCGAAGGAGGAGGGAGTGCCGCTCGCGTCCCTCGCGCTCCACTGGCTGAGGGCCCAAGGGGCCGCGCCGGTCGTGGGCGCGAGCCACCCCGAACAGGTCGACCAGAACCTCGCCGCGTGGGCCACCCGCCCGTCGGCCGACGTCCTCCGGCGGGCGGACGCCATCGCCCGGGGGGAACGTGCTTAAACTGGTTGCCTTCGACATGGACGGAACGCTGGTCGACGTCACGAGCTCGTGGAAGGCGGTCCACGACCACTTCGGGGAGCACAACGCCGAGGGGCTCCGCCGGTTCCTCGCGAACGAGATCGACGACCTCGACTTCATCGCCTCGGACATCCGCATCTGGTGGAAGCACGCCCCCGACCTCACCGTGGACGAGCTCGAACGGATCCTCGCGGACGTGCCGCTCATGCCGGGGGCCCAGGCGCTCTTCCGTGGTCTGCGGTCGCGCGGGCTCCGCACGGCGATCGTGAGCGGGGGGATCGACCTCCTCGCCCACCGGATCGCCCGGGAACTCTCGATCGACATCGCGCTGGCGAACGGCTTCCGGGTCACCTCCGAGGGACGACTCACGGGTGAAGGGATCGTGCGCGTGCCGATCCATGGGAAGGAGGGGGTCCTCGCGGAGCTTCAGCGGCAGCTGGCCGTCACCCCGGCCGAGACCGCCTCCGTCGGCAACTCCGAGATCGACGCGGGCCTCTTCCGCCGGAGCCGCTTCGGCGTCGCCTTCCTTCCCGAGGACGAGACGGTCCGCCGCGCCGCCTCCGCGGTGGTCGAGGAGCGGGACCTGACCCGCGTACTCGAGGCGCTCGACCGGTTCCCGGGCCGGTAGCCGGGCGGGAAGGCTTTTACCCCGCTGGCAGGTCGGAATACCGCCGATGGAGAGCTATGAGACCCTCCTGGAACGCGCCCGCCAGAAGCTGCCGCCGGTCCGTACCGGGGGCGAGCGGTTCCAGCTCCCGGAACCGGACGTGATGGTGGACGGGAAGAACACCGTCATCCGCAACTTCCAGGAGATCGCGGAGGTCCTCCGGCGCGAGCCGGAGCACGTGATCGGCCATCTCGCCCGGGAGTTCGGCTGCCCCGGGGTCGTCGAGCTTCCGCGCGGCATCCTGAAATCGCGCCTCACGAAGGAGCAGATCGCGACCCGCCTCCGCGAGTACACCGCGAAGTACGTCATCTGCTCCGAGTGCAAGCGGCCGGACACGCACCTCCGCAAGGAGGGGCGATTCACGCTCCTGGTCTGCGAGGCGTGCGGGGCCCAGCGCCCGATCACCGTCCGGCGCGTCGTGACGCCGGAAAAGCCGAAGGCGCCGGTGGTGGTGGGCGAGGTCTACCGGCTCCAGATCGAGGACGTCGGCCGGCGCGGCGACGGTGTCGCGAAGAAGGAGGGGTTCGTCATCTTCGTGACGGGCGCGAGCCAGCGGGGCATGACCGTCAACGCGAAGGTGACGAAGGTCCTCGGTAACAACGCCTACGCAGTAGTCCAACCGTAGGGCATCTCGATGCGGAGCGTCCGCTGGGTCGGTCTCCTTTTACTCTACGTCGGGGCCCAGCTGGTCGGCCTCGCGCTCGCCTCCCCGTTCCATTCGGAGGGGCTCCAGTCCACCTCGAACCCCCAGAGCCCGACCGCACCGCTGTTCATCATCGGCGTCATCGTGATCGCGCCGCTCGGGATCCTCCTCGTCTCCCGCAAGCAGGGGGGCCTCGCGGCGCTCCGCCAGCTGATCCTGGTCGGCATCTCGGGCTCGCTCTACATCACGCTCTTCGCGACGTTCTCGCTGCTCCCGCCGGGGCTCCTCCTCCTGCCGCCCTACGGGGCCGAGGTCGCCCTCGACCCGGCGCTGGCCCTCGCCGCGACCGCGAGTGCGAGCGTCTACCTCGCCCTCCTGATGGAGCCGCAGTGGTACGTGGTCGACCTGGTCGGGTTCGTCGCGGCCGGCTCGCTGATCGCGATCCTCGGGATCTCCTTCGGGATTCTCCCCGCGTTCATCCTCCTCCTCGCCCTGATGGTCTACGACGCGATCGCCGTCTACCGGACGAAGCACATGGTCTCACTCGCGGACGTCGTGACCGAGATGAAGCTCCCGATCCTGATGGTGATGCCCGACTCGGCCGGGTACGACTACGCCCATGCCCCGAGCCTCTCCGAGCAACGGAGCCAGCCGGTCGAGGAGCGGTCGGCGATGTTCATGGGTCTCGGGGACGTCGTGATCCCGGGAACGCTGGTCGTGTCGGCGTTCATGTGGCTCCCGTCCACCCCGATGGTGCTCGGCTTGGGCGCGAACCTCTGGGCTGCCGTCGGGGCGCTCTTGGGCTCGCTCGCCGGCTACGGGGTCCTGATGCGGTTGGTCGCGCGAGGGAACCCGCAGGCCGGGCTGCCCCTGCTGAACGGAGGGGCGATTCTCGGGTATGCCGTCACCTACCTCCTCGTGTTCCACTCAGCGACCCTCGGCCTCACGGGAGCGCTTTAACCCCCCGAGGCTCGGCCGGCCCATGCCCCGGAAGGTCGAGGACATTCGGATCGACGACGCGCCCACCCTCGACACGCTCGTGCACCGCCTGGACGCCGGGGGAGGGTTCAGCGCGAAGGGGGTCGCGGAGGGGGTCGACCTCCTCGCCCGGATCCTGGGCGACCCCGGGATGACCGTCTTCCTCTCCTTCCCCGCCGACATCGTCGCGACCGGGACTCGCGGGGTCCTCGCGACGCTGGTCCGCGAGGGCTACGTCGACGCGATCCTCACCACCTGCGGCACGCTCGACCACGACCTCGCGCGTTCCTTCCGGCCGTACTACCACGGCGCCTGGGATCTCGACGACGCCGCGCTCCACCGGCGACACCTCTACCGGCTGGGCAACCTCGTCATTCCCGAGGCGAACTACGGGACCATCATCGAACGGAAGATGCAGCCGATCCTGCGTCGCCTCTGGTCGAGCGGCACCCGCGCCCTCTCGACGCGGGCACTGGCGCGCGCGATCGGGGAGGCGATTCCGAAGGGAACCTCTTCGAGCATCCTGCGAGCGGCCGCCGACCGGGAGGTTCCCGTGATCGTCCCCGGAATCACGGACGGCGCCGTCGGTTCGCAGGTCTGGCAGTTCTGGCAGGACCACCGCGCCCTCTCGGTCGACCTCCTCTCGGACGAGCAGCTCCTCTCCGACCTCGTCTTCGGGGCGAAGCGCGCCGGGGCGGTCATGCTCGGCGGAGGGATCTCGAAGCACCACACGATCTGGTGGAATCAGTTCCGCGATGGCCTGGATGCTGCCCTCTACCTCACGACGGCGGTCGAATGGGACGGGAGCCTCTCCGGCGCGCGGACCCGGGAGGCGGTCTCGTGGGGCAAGGTGAAGGCGAACGCGCGCCACACGACGGTCGAGGGCGACGTGACGGTCCTCTTCCCGCTCATGGTCGGTGCGGCGCTTGAGCGCCTGCGTCGCTGAACAATCCGCGACGTGCGTGCTCGGGCCCCAGCCTTTATCAAGCGAGGGCCGGTGCGAGGCGTCCGTCCGTGGGCCCGTAGCTCAGCTCGGTAGAGCAGGCGGCTCTTAACCGCAAGGTCAGGGGTTCGAATCCCCTCGGGCCCGTGGTCGTTCGCGGACGGACCTACCTACGCCGGTTCCGATGAGTTGCGACGGCTCACGACGGGAAGTTGAACCCGCACTGGTCGCAGAACTTGGCCCCGGTTCGGTTCGCGGACCCGCACCGGGGACACGCGACGGTTGCAGAGGAGACAGCCGTAGCGGCCGGAGCCGACGATGGCGGCACTCCCTCGGCCTCGGGCTTCGTCGAACGACGCCGTCTCCCATTCCACACCCAAGCCACGCCGATCACCACCGCGGCCACCAGCAACGCCGCGATGAGGCCATACCACTCCTCCGCCGATAGACCGAGGAGTGGCGCGGGGACGGAGGAAGTCACGTTCAGCTCCGCGGAGCCGAACGCTTGGATGCCTAGCGAGTCAGTCGCTTGGGCTGTGATCGAGTAGTGTCCGAGCGCGGTCGGAGTGCAGGTGAGCCGGGTGGCGTTGATGCTAGAGCAGCCGGGCGGCAATCCGTTGTAGGCGTAGGAGAGGGCCCCGACGCCTCCACTGGCGGTGAGCGTGAGCAGAACGGACGCTCCGAGGGTTACGCTCGAGGGGGTGGCCACGAACTGCGTGATCGCGACATGCGGAGCGACCGACACCGAGATCGCGTTCGAGACCCCCGTGTCTCCCTTCGAATCGACCACGGTCACGCTCATCGAGAAGCTCCCTCCCGCGGTCGGCCGGCACGTGAGCACGGCGGTGTCCGCCGAAGCGCACCCGGTGGGAAGTCCGTTCCAGATGTAGTGGTAGGTCCCCGTGCCCCCGGAGACGCTCACCAGGGTGAGGAACGGCTCGCCCGCCTCGAGGGTGAGGGATGGAGGGGCGGTGGCGGCGGGCCGGACGGCGAGGCTGGGGAAGACCGATCCCGATACTCCCGAGGGAACGCCTCCGGGGGAGCCGATCTGCACCTCGAGGTTGTATCCCTGCGGGATGTCCGTCGCGTACTCGATGAGATAGAATGGTTGATCGCTCGTCGCTCCTCCGCCGGCGTTGTTTCGGTCCGGGCTCAGCAGAAGGCTGCTCGCGCCAATCCACGGGGCGAAAGCGTAGACGGACGCCCCTTGGTTCACATTGAGATAGAGTCCGAGCCCGTCCGCGATCCGCTCCGCCATGTTGTAGAGGAGAGCCCGGTGCGCGACGGTGCATCCCGGAGCTGCGCAGATGTCGGCAGCATCGATCAAGGTGACCATATCCGAGTAGGCAGTGCCCTGGCAGGCCGTGGTGATCACGGGGTCGCTCGCCGGGCCGGAGCAGCTCGACGTGTACGCCGAAATCAGGACGGCTGCGTCGTGGTAGTACGGCTGCAGATAGCCGTTCGGCAGGTAGAACGGGTCCGCATAATCCGAGGGGTCGAAGAAATCGGGGCCCCAGCCGAGCGAAACCTCAGCCGGAAAGGGCGCGGTCCCCAACCTGACACCATACGTCTGGCCAAGCACCGTGTCCCAGGGCACGGAGACGACCGAGGGTTGAATCGCCCCCTGGGAGACGCTGCGGATCGCCTGGGCCCACTCGCCAAAGTCCGTGACTTCACTCGGGTTGGTGGCGGGGAGTGGGAAGGTGCAGGGGGAAGTGGTCGTGCAGGCCGCACCGACCGCACCATCGCCCTGGGTCTGAGACCACCACCAGGCGGCCCCTCCCACGTCGTGCGGGTTCGTGTCGGCGTTGGTGAGCTGCCAGCTGATGTTGGTCGGGTAGTCGTCTCCCATTCCGACAGGAATGGCTCCTCCCATGCTGAAGCAGTACAGGATGCCGCCGATGATGCAGTCGTTCTTCTCGGCGGACTCGTGAGGGTAGGTGGTCAGGAGGAACTGCCGGAAGTTGAGGTCCTGCAAGGCGTCGCTGGTCAAAGTGGCCGTCGCCCCGAGGTAACCCGACGCGGCGCTCTGGTTGTAGAGCATCTCGACCACACCGTAGAGCTCCGAGATCGAGGGTCCAACGATGTAGTTCAGCTGCCCGTCGCGGGCTTCGGAGAGCATGGTGGAGCCGTTCCCTCCCCCGCCGCTCGCGTCGATCAGGTCGGCATCGCCCGCGGCCAACGCGGCGAGACCCGGTCCGGCGGAGAGCTCGAAATGGGCCACGACCGAGGGGATGTACGAAGGGGGCCGGCCGCCCTTGGTGGGGCCGGGAAGGCAACCTTCCTGCCGCCCGCCTTGGCAGGTGGTGCCTCCCCAGTCCGGGTTGGCCTTGAGCGTGTAGCCCGTCTGGTTGTTGAAACTGACCAGGTAGTACGGTCCGCTGCCGTACGCGTGATAGCGAAGTGCGGTGTTCGGGACCACGCCCGGGTTGAACCACCAGGCCCCCTGACTCTGAATGAAGCCGTCCCAACCCGTGGGCCCGGGCACAGGGTTCGGGTTCCCGGGGGATCCTGGCGGCGCGGGATAGCACGTCGTTCCGTTGGTCCATCCCGGGAGCCCCATTCCCTCGCTCGCCTCCCACGAGCAGCTGGCGACGGCCCAGTTCGTCGTGCTTTCCACAAACTCCAGGAACTCGGGCCACGGCCGACCCGAAGCCGCGGTGTTGAGGGTGATGCACCCGTTACCCAGGAGGCCGTTCTTCATCGCGGCCGTGCAGTACAGCGTGCTGTTCACCGTCATCGCGTTCAGAATGTTCGCGGGGGTGTTGTTGTACGGTGCATGCCAACCGGCGTCCCAGCTTGCGTTGGCGGTGGGCGGTAGCAGCGCCTGGCACAGGACGAATGCTTCGAAAGCTTGCGGCCATAGGGCGTTCCCGAGGGCGCAGGCCTTGGCGAAGGAGAAGGCCACGTCGTTGGGATACACGCTGGCCGTGGCGCCGGTGGTCCCGTTGTAGAACGTGGCGTTGGGATTGATGACGAAGGTCCAGTTGTCGCCGGAGGTGAGGGTACTCCCGTACATTCGAACGCACTGAGCGGACCCCGGCACACACGTTGCGAGGTCCGGAACGAAGTCGGACGGCGCGAGACCGGTCTGGGACCCGTTGTAGACGATCAACGTCTGGTAGAGATTCTGAAGAATCGCGCCGTCCGTCGGGTCTGCGGCGACGCCCGGATCCAGGGTAAGATTGCTCGACGTCCCGTAAAAGTAAGTCTGGTACACCACGAGCGTCCCGTTGTGCGGCGACGTGGGGAGGGGAGCGATGGGTGTGGCGACAGGCGACGCGACGAAGATGGTGAAGGTGTAGTTGTTCCAAGTTGTCGCCGACGCGCTGAGGTACGGATTCACGTCCGGGAGAGAGAAATTGAGGGTGTACGACCCCTCGGGGGTGGAGTTCGACCAGCTCAAGGTCGCCGCGCTCAGGTTGAGTCCGGATCCCAAAATCGTGGAGATGTTCACGTAGGGCTGCGCCGCTGCACCTACGATGTAGCTCGGAGTCTCCAAGCTCCATTGAGGATCGGTCGGGAGATTGGTGGCCCAGTTCGAGACCTGGACCCATCCGTTCGGAGCGAGCACCGCCTGAGCGGACGTAGTGGTGGACGAATTCGCGACGATGTTGCCCTGGACCTGGGCTTCGTTGCCGAGCGCGTCGTTCGAGTAGGAGTCCAGCACGGCGAACCTGAGAATAGAACCCAGATTGTCGTGGACATTGGCCGAGGAGTCCGTCGCCCGGGCATATACGAGATATATCCCTGGATTGGCGTACGTGTGCGTGGCGGGATTCGAAGTGACGGTCGACGTTGAGCCGTCCCCCCACCACCACGTGGTTTGAACCGGCGCTACTCCGGCGATCGTGGCCGTGAAGTTGACGGGCATTCCGGCGAGCGTAGTGACATTGGAGCTAGTTACCGACAGATCGTGGGCCACCGGGCTCGCGAGCGGCGCGAGCCGGTCATGGGGAGACGTGCCAAGAATCGACGAGGGGTGAGCCAGAGGTCCGGACGGACTCGAAGCCCCCCCGTTGAGAACTGCGGGTGCGAGGGTGACCGAAACGAACGCGATGACCACGAGGAGCGGGACAACCCCGCCGCGCATAGGACGAATCCGGAAGGTTGGCATCCGTGCGCTTAAGATAAGCATTCTCGCGGTTTCTTGCACGCGGAGAATACCGCCGCACCTCGGCTCGAATCACCCCCAAGTCTGTCCCGTCCTCGAGGATTTCATCGGAATGGACCTGATAGAAGATGCAAGGGAATCTTCGGATGCCGCTGATGCGGGACCCGAAACCTTTGCCTCCAAACTAATTGGGCGAACCCCCTCGGGCCCGGTTTCGAATGCCGGTGGACTCGTCCGTCGATTCCTCTCATCGGCTCCGACAGTCACTGGATGACCATTCGGCCATCCCCGTACCGCCAATAAGTCAATATACTTGACCGTCAATATGTTTTACTAATGACTCGATCACCCTCGACGACGGAGAGCTACGACGACGTTCCGCTTTCGGCCCTGTTACAGGCCGCCCGCAGCACGTATTCCCATGCTGTCGAGGCGGGGCTGTCTCGAATCGGATGCGATGACCTTCCGGCGACCGGGAGTTACATCATTAGCGCAATGCACTGGAGTGGAGCCTCGCTGGAAGCGGTCATCCGGTGGATGGGAGTCTCCAAGCAAGCCGTCAGTCAAGCTGTCGACACGCTTGTCGTTCGAGGATACCTCGAACGCTCCCCCAACCCTTCGGATCGTCGGAGGGTGAACTTGACCCTCACGGAACGCGGGAGAGAGGTGGGAAAGGTAGCTCGTATGGCGATTGAGAAAACTGACCGCGAGCTACTGGGCCGCGTGGGGGCCCAGAAAGTGGTCGACGCCCGCGCGACCCTGGTTGCGCTCCTTGAAATGGACCGCAACTCGCGAGGGCCTCGCGGTTTCCACGCGTCCCAGTCGTGACCCCCTCACTTTCGGAGAGGGCCACTTCTCATTGGGACTCGATTAGCTAGTTCTCCGAATCCCCTCGGGCCCGTGGTCCCCCGGCGGGGGCGGCAGACCCATCGAAGAGTCGCGGATTGCGGGACGGACCCTCGAGCGGGACTAGCTTGCGACCATCGGGGCCGACACCGTGGCGGCGGTTTTCGATGGGTGCGGGAGGCTGACCAACCCG
>DASPQC010000080.1:0-12465 GCA_035625165.1 Thermoplasmata archaeon
TACAGCCGCGTCGCTCTTGCAGTGAACGTCACGTTCCTCTACGAGGTATCGATCCTTGGCTCCCCGCGATCGGGCCGGGTCGACGTCGGCGAGAGCGTGACCTTCTCCGCCCGGGCGGTCGACGGCTCCGGCGGTTACGCCTACAACTGGACGAAGCTGCCGCCGGGCTGCCGGTCATCCGAGTCACCCTCGGTGACCTGCAAGCTGGGGTCGGCCGGGTTGTTCCTGGTCGTCGTCCAAGTGACCGATTCCCAGCGGAACACGACCAACGCATCCATCCTCTACGTCGTCGATACCGACCCGACGGTCGGTGCTCCCACCGCGTCTCCATCCCGGCTGGACGTCGGAGAAACCACCAACCTCCGGGTGGAGGCCAGCGGGGGTTCCGGGTCGTACTCCTTTGCGTGGTCAGGACTGCCCGGCGGGTGCGTGTCTGCCAACCAAAGCGAGTTGGCGTGCACCCCGAGCCGTGACGGTACCTACCACGTGACGGTGAATGTGACCGACTCAAACGGATATGTCGAACCGTCCTCATCGGTGGCTCTCATCGTGGCGACCCTCCCGGCAGTGACGAGATTCTATGCCTCGCCCAACTCGGTTTCCGTGAACCATTCCACCGTGCTGACGGTGGTGGCTTCGGGTGGCACGGGGAATCTGACCTATGCGTACGGTGGCCTTCCCACGGGCTGTCGAAGCTCGGATACCCCCCTCCTTACGTGTGTCCCTTCGGCGACCGGGACGTTCAACATCACCGTCACAGTCGCGGATCAAACGGGCGCTACGGCCTTCAGCGGGCTGGTCCTGAACGTGTCCCAGATTCTGGGCAGCAACCACCCGGCAAACGAGGGTCCCCTAGGATTCACGGATTGGTTGGCTCTGTCCGTTGGCTTGGTGGCGGTCGCTCTGGTCGGCGCAGCACTCTGGAGGAGGCGGGTGCGTCGCCGGAGGGGACCCGGTCCGCCGACGTAGGTCACAAACAAGACCACCACCCCGTTGGGAAGAGACCGAGTTCACAGATTCTGTCCCGGGCGACCCGACGGCCCCCAAGCGCCCGTCGGGGAATGAGGCCCCGCCGGCCTCCGAGTGGCGGAGGGCGACTCTCTACTTCCGGATGCGCTTCCGGTGGGGACGGGGCCGGACCGGGGTCCACGTGAGCCGGCAATGACGAGCCAGCCGCCGGTGCTCGGCGGGAGTGATCCACTCGACCTTGAGGTAGTCGAGCAGTTGTCGGTCCGTCATCCCGATCCGGCGCCCTTCTTCGACGGTACGCCGGTACGCCTCAATCTCCGACGGCGCATCGACGTAGCTCAGCCGCGGGTAGAAGAGGGGACGACCCGCTCGGAACTGCTTCACGTGGCAGAGCTCGTGGACGATGTCCAGGTAGACGGTCCGAAAGTCACTGGTGGCGAGATGACGGGAGCTGATGATGAGGTGGCCGTCGACGTCGCTGGTTCCCATGTAACCGTACCGCGCGGAGAAGAACTCCACTTTGAGCGAACGGAGGGCTCGGGTGGTCTGGCTCCCGAAGAGACGTCGGACGGTCGGAACCTTCTCGAACCCGCGGAAGAACCTTGTGAACGGGTACAACTTGGTCGGCGCTGCCCTCTGGATTTGGACCCCTAGGTCGGCTTCGTGCACCATCAGCTCTGTCCTCTCCTGTCGCTATTGCTGGGGGGTCTAAGCACCTTCGCACCCGGAATCAGCCGCGAACTTCCGTCGATGCCGTCAGCCCACCAGGTCCGGGCCCAGCGCAGGCTTCGCCATGGGCCATGCGTCGGCCGTGATCATCGATGCCTGAGCGGGCTGCGGGGACCACGTTAGGGCCGACGGATTCCGCACCTAGCCGGCTCCGGTCGTGAATCGGAGTCGAAGGCTCTACCTTCTCATAGGGCCGAGTGTCTTCCCACCGGGATGAGTTCGTCTGCCCATTCCCCTCGGGACCACGACCGTGTCATGAGAGCCCGGGAGAAGCTCAAGTTCCGAGTCTACGCCGCCGTGCGCGGCCTCGTCCTCTCCACGGAACTGTTCCGGTCCCGCCCCGATTTTTTTGAGCCGGACGTCTTCATCTATGTCTACCCTCAGTTCGTCGATGTGAACACTTCCCTGAACGAAGGGCAGGTACATCTGCTCCCCGCGGAGGGTCGTTCCGCAGCGCTGCATCGGTTCGCGGGCGAGTTGAGGAACGGCTTCGCGAGAATCGCCGGTGAGGTAGGATTGGAATTCACCCCGGATTCGCCGCGGTTCGGGGGTTCCCATCCGGTCCTGCTTCTCGACGTACCCATCGGGTACCACGCAGTCCTGGTCCGCCGAGAAGGTGACTAGCCCGAGTCGAAACGCAGCTCGTGCCCACACCATGGGTGGGTGACGTACTTCCCACCCGGGATTCCGCCGGGGGCAGCGGATGAAAGGGTCCTGCCCCATGGCTTCGTCTCGGCTCGGCAAGGTACTTGATACCTCGTGAAGTAGGCGCGTCCGTGCTGAGCCTGGTCGTGGTCCAAATTCTCTCCGGGGTGTTTCTCGGAGTCGGCGCCCTCGGCTTTGTCCTGTGGCGCTCCACGTTTCGCAGGCCGCGGGAAGCTCTCCACGTGAAGGCCAGGCGAACTCCGGTGCGCTCGGCCGAAATCACTTGGATGTCGGGGGCGCTCGTGATGGTGCTCTGGCCCGTCGGCGTCCTGGTTCTACCGGAGTTTGCTTACCACTGGCCGAATGTTTCCGACATCCCGCTCTCTTGGGCCATCCAGCTCGTTGGCTTCGCGATATCGACCGCCGGGGGACTCCTCTTTTTCACAGCGGCACGTGCCCTCGGGAGGTTTCTCACCCCCGAGATTCAGGTCCAAGAGGGTCATCGTCTCGTGCAGGAGGGGCCGTACCGGTACATCCGTCACCCGGTGTACACGGCCGGGAGCACCGTCGGAATCGGTCTCAGCGCCCTCTACTTGAGTCCAGTCCTCGCGGGGATAGTTCTCGTCCTGGCGTGCATCGCGCATTATCGGGCCCGGGTGGAGGAGGCCCTGCTCAGCTCTCCCGATGCCTTCGGGTCCGTCTATTCAGAGTACATGTCACGAACGGGTCGGTTCTTGCCGAGATTTCATCTCCGGCGTGAGCATCAATGAGCTGCTGCATGTTCGGGTGGTCTAGAGCCGCCCACTCTCAGAGGGTGGATGGGCAGATCGCTCCGGAACGGCGCTAGCCCTACCCGCTCGCTTCGTCGAGAAGCCGAATCGCATCGCTGTCGAGGTGCAGTGACGCCGCCTGGATGAGCTGGTCCAACTGCTCTAACGACGTAGCACTCGCGATCGGCGCGGTCACACTGGGTCGGGCCATGAGCCAGGCGAGGGCCACGGTGGCGGGGCCTGCACCGAGACGGGACGAAACGTCGTCTAGGGCCGCCAGGATTCGGAGACCGCGCTGATCGAGTCGCGTAACGGCGCGCTGCCCGCGGGGACTCTTTGCCGCGTCGGCGGCCGTCCGGTACTTGCCGGTGAGGAATCCGCTGGCCAGCGAGGAGTACGGGAGCACGGCCAGGTGATTCGCCACACAGACCGGTTCCAGCGTCGACTCGAAGTCCTTCCGGTCGACCATGTTGTAGCGCGGCTGTAGACTTTCGAACCGAGGATAGCCTTGCTCCGAACTGCATCGCAGGGCGGCTTCGAGGCGAGGTCCTTCGTAGTTGGAGGCACCGATGGCCCGCACCTTCCCTTCGTCCACGAGTTTGCTGAAGGCGCCCAGCGTCTGTTCCAAGGGGACGGTTGGGTCGTCCTCGTGAGCCTGGTAGAGGTCGATGTAGTCGGTCCGAAGTCGACGGAGCGAGGCCTCCGCCGACCGCGCGATGTGACCCGAGGAGAGCCCCTTGCCCCCCGACCGCATGTCCATCCCGACCTTGGTGGCGAGTACCACCTCCTTCCGCCGTCCGCTCTCCTGTAACCATTTTCCGAGGAGCGTCTCGGACTCGCCGCCGTGGTGACCGGCAATCCAGATCGAGTAGGTGTCTGCAGTATCGATCAGGGTGAACCCGGCGGAGACGAAGCCGTCCAAGAGCTG
Organism: Thermoplasmata archaeon; assembly: GCA_035625165.1. Taxonomy (GTDB): domain Archaea; phylum Thermoplasmatota; class Thermoplasmata; order Lutacidiplasmatales; family UBA184; genus Lutacidiplasma. The sequence continues at coordinate 4,042 of DASPQC010000080.1, forward strand.
GAATCCTGTGCGCTCGTCGACCGTCCACCCGAAGACATTCCCACCGAGCGCGAACGGTGCGACCGAGATGCCCGAGCGACCGAGGGGTCGACGAGGAAGCGCGGTCACACCCGTCAATATGTGACCCGGGTCTTAAGGTCGGATACTCCCACGAGGCTCGATCAGTAACCGATAGTATCGAGATCGGGTCGCGAGAGTGGCTCTCACGCGGCGACTTTCCCCGAGGTACCCCCGGAGGTTACATTCTTCCGAAGGGCCGATGAGGGTCGGCCGCTCGAGTCACCCCCTCCTGGGGTGAGTTCGCCCTGAGAGAGGGCGGTGGCTTCCGGTACCTCAGTGCCACTGCGAAACAGATCGCCGCCGCGACGAGCGAGAGAGCGAGAGTGGCGAGCGGAACAGAGAGCCATAACAGCCGAGTCAGGACCGGGTAGGTGCCGTGGCTCAGCTGGACAAAGAACCCCGGACCCCCCAATATGTCCTCATACGTTCCGAACACGCGGTCGGCTGCCGGAAAGTAAGCAGAGCTCAGTTGAGGGCCGTCGCCGTAATCCTCGATGGCTCCGATCGTGGACAGCGTGGAGAGGTTGAGTCCGATGAGGCCCGTCGTGGAGACGAGATACGCGTCGCCGTGGGATGGATCTGCGAGCACCTGGTTCACGTCGTTCGGGACGGCGCAGATGTTATCGACGCAATTGGAAATCGAGATCTGAGCCTTCAGGTCGTAGTCCGCAGCGTTCAGGACCACGGCGGTGCTAGGGTTCGTGGTAGTCGCGAACAGGTCGTCTGCTGCGGTGTCGATGGCGAGCGAGGCCACGGTCGAAGGCAGTTCGGCGATAGTGGTCACGGTGCCGGTCAGCGGATTCATCGACAGAACCGAATCGCCGGAGGAGGGAAGAATCAGGCGTGCCGTAAGGGGGTCAAACACAATGGCGGAGTAACTGGACGGAATCGACAGGGTGAAATCGGCCCCCGGCACGTTAGTCTCGCGGACCGACCAGGGCGGAGATGGGTTGAACTCCACGAGGCTGTCCGCGGCAAAGCTGGAGTTCCAACCCGCCCCGTAGAATGACCCGCTCTGGGTGTCGACCGCGATCGAAGATATCCAGATGGGAACGGGGATGGTGGCCACCAAAGCATTGGTGGCGTAATCGAACTCCAGGACCGAGAAGTTCGTGAACGCACCATTGGTACAGGGAACGAGTACCACGGAGCCGTTGCCGGGGTAGAAGGGAACGCCCGGGAAACAATCCACGGGCAGCTCGGAGAGGTTCTGTAGGGTGACCGGGTCGAACTCCACGATTGAGTTTCGGCCGGCGCCCGCGGGCGCCTGCGAGTAGTGGGCGTCTGTCACGACCATCAGCCCGGCGGGAGCCACGTACGTGATGCCTTGGGAATCGGCGCACGGCGCCTGTGGACTGAGAGAGCCACAGTATGTCTCCCAGAACGGAGTGCCCGAGAGGGTCTGTTGCGTGGACCAAGCGAGCAATCCAGCGCCCGATTGCGAGGAGCCCACCGTAGGGACCGCGTTCCAAGGTACGAACGCGAATCCACCCAGAGTCCATGTGCCGCACAGCAGAAACAACGCCACCACGACAACGGTGAGCGGACCGAAGCGCGAATCGGGATTCGCGCGCATCGAGCGAGGGCAAGGGTCACACCGTGTTAAACGGCTTTTCGTTTCATTCCGTGGAGCTCTAGCGCGCCGGGGTGGTCGGAGCCTCGCACGTGGGGGCCGCGGGTGACGTTCCTCCGGAAAAGCAGGATCGCTTCGCACGAATCCAATCGCGCGGCTACCCTCTGGCTCACGTTCGCGCCTACCTAGAGGGAGCACCGAGCAGTGCCCGCGCGGACCCTTCCCTCTCCCCTGCTCCGTGCCCTATAAGAACGTCTAAGCTCGAGGGCAGAGTACCCCCACTTGGGGACGATCGTGTCCGCTATCGGCACCGGCGGGGGCGGCAAGGGACCTCTCGCTGTGACAGAGATGCGCGGCGAGACGCTTGCCGACATGAACCGGGGTCGGATCCGAGGGTGGGTGTTGATTGGGGCGGTCGTGTTCGCAGTCGTCGCGGTGCTTTCCTGGCCCGACTTGTTCTATGTCTTGGTTTCCGCGGCTCTCGCGGTGGTCTTGGTGGCGGTTGGGCTCTGGATCCATCTCGCCCTGCCTGATACCGAGGCTCCTCGGTAGGCACCCACCGACCCGGGCCAACCGCTAAGGGCGCGCGGTCGTTGGATTCCCGAGGTCGGAGTCATGTCGCTCGACGATGACCCGCGAGTGCGAACCGTGCGCTGGGTGGATCCGGCTGCTCTTCTCGACGCGTTCAAGACCATGAACGGGCTGGAACTGCTGCGCGCCGTGGCGACCGGGAAGCTTCCGCCTCCCCCTATTGCGAACCTTCTCGACCTACGGTTAGTCTCCGTGGAGCCGTCGTCGGTGACCTTCGAGTTCGACCCGGCCGAGTACATGTACAGCCCGCTCGGGACTGTTCACGGCGGAGTCATCACGGTCCTGCTGGATTCGGCGATGGGTTGCTCGTTCCACACTACGCTTCAGCCCGGTACCGCCTACACCACGCTCGAGATCAAGGTCAACTTTGTACGCCCCGTAACTCGCCTCTCGGGCCCCATGCGGGCCGAAGCTCGGGTCGTCCATGCGGGTGGGAGGGTTGCCACCGCCGAGGCGCGGCTCGTCGATGGCCAGAAGAAGCTGTACGCGCACTCAACGTCGACCTTGATGGTCGTGCCGCCGCAGGCGACCCCGTCCGCCAGGGGCAGCTAGACTCGTACCCCGTGTCGCAAGCCGGTCGGAACGAGCGACCGGGCGGCGGGGAAGAAGAGTCGTGGAAACTGGGACGGAGCGGGCGTGCGGCGCCGAGCTCCCCACTTTAGGACGCCTTCCGGAGAATGTGCCAGTGTATTCCTCGTCCGTGGCCCTGACCGACTTCCTCCCAAGAGTGCCGCGCTTTCAACGCGGTCCACTTCTCCGCCGTCATGCGGAGAGGACGCGAAGGGCTGGGGCTATCGTTCCAGTGAAACGACGCGAAGACCGTCCCTCCGGGGCGCAGGATTCTCCAAGTCTCATCGAGGACGCCGGTCTTGTCCACAACGTCGCAGAGCACATTCGCGAGGAGCACTCGGTGCTGACTCTCGCTCGGAATCTGTGGGACCGCAGCCGCCGACCCGACCAGGACTCCCAATCGGGGATCGGGCCCATGGCGGCGAGCGAACCGCGCCAGGTTCGGTCCGTTGATGTCGACCAGCGTGAGGTGACCGGACGCGCCGATCCGCGCGAGCACCTCCTCCGCGTAGTATCCTACCCCGGCCCCGAGGTCCGTCACGCGATCGCCCGGCTGAGGGGAGAGACGGTCGATGTCGCGTCGGGGGGGAGCGAACCATCGTCGGAACGGGTTGCTGAGGGCGATGGGTCGGAAGGTCCGGTCGTTCATGCTCAGTTCCCTTCCCGCTCGGAGCCATGCCTCGCGCCCAGAAACTCCCGGCGAGGGGCGGCCGCAATCCGACCGAGGACACCTGTCAGGAAGACGATCCCGATCACCGCGACCTCAATGCCGGTGGAGCCGACGGTCGAAGGAAACGCAAACCTAGCCAGGACGCCGATCAGTACCGATACGGCCAGCATTCCCACATACCCCCCTACTACGCCGCTCGTCCGCTGCATGAGGGTACGAGTTCGACGCGGCCCATAAGGCGGGCAGTCACCAGACCGTGAGTGAAGGATTAACTGCCTGCGACGATGGGCTTGACGTCATGGTTCGGAGGCCCGCACGGCGACCGGCGTGCGGAAGGGAGGACTGCACGTTTCCCGCCCTGTTCGCCGTTCTGGGACGGGCCCACGTGACCGACATCCTGTTCGTGCTGACGCATGAAGGTGGCCGCCCGATGCGGTTCACGGCCCTCCAGCGTCGCCTCGGCCTCCACCCGAAGCTGCTGACGAGCACCCTCCGCGACCTCGAGGTGCTTGGTCTGGTCTCGCGACGAAACCTCGGAGGGTTCCCTCCCAAGATCGAGTACAGCGTCCCGGAGCGATGGCTGCCGATGGCCGGTCCGATCGAGTCACTGCACGAGTTATGGGAGGAAGCTCAGGACCTCGGATCGTCCGACGCCTGACACCTACCCCTGCTTGACCTCGTGAATCTCGTCCGCGACGAGGCCGTGAGCTTCCTTGTGGACGCGGGCGGCCGCCTCGGCGCTCGGCGCGTTCACCAGGCACATGATGGTCCCGTTCTTCTCGTCGACCCAGTAATGCTGGTAGTCCACGCCATGCTTTCCCTGGACCGCGAGATCCTTCGCGTGAGCCTCGGCGACGGCGGCAGCGGTCACACCCTTCATGCCCTTGTGTACGTCCATGTAGAGCGGCACGAAGTAACCGACTGCGTTCCGTATTTTAATGGATTGGACGGGGGGTGTCAGGGATCCCGTCGACGCAGACCACCTATCCCCGACGCCGAACCACCATCGCGGGGACGTCGGTCGCTAGCACGTCAACTCCATAACGGACCCATGGCCTTACTCCGAGGATGCCCTCGGATCCGCCCGGAACGCCGGGCAGCATTTCCATTCCACCCGATGGGATCGACCCCGAGGCGCTCGCTCAGATCCATCTCCTGGACGAGGAACGGGTGGAGCGGGTATGGAAGTCTCTACTCGGAGTTCTCGTGATGACCAACCTTCGGTGTGTGGAGCTCCGGCGACGACCCCGCCTGTTCTCCAAGAGCGACTGGGAATCCGGACCGAACCTCTTCTTCTACAATCTCGCCCCGCCCAAGGTCGTTTTTCACCGGTACCTCCGCCTATCGGAGGAGCATGAACGGAAGGCGGTGGCGGTGCGCATTCTCCTCCATGATCCGAACCACGTCGCCCGGGAGATTCAAGAGGCGCGAGCCGCCGGCCAGAATGAGTGGATTCGTCGGCGAGCGCGGGCCGAGGCGTCGTTCCGCCTGGCCCATCAGCGATGGCGCTCGGCACGCCGTGTCATCGTCCACACTCCCGAGGGAGAACTGGTCAAGGTGCGGTGCCATTTCTGTGGAAACCTGATGGACATCACCGTGGTCCAATGCCCCTTCTGCGGTGCCCCCCAGCAGTGACCTCCCTGAACTGGGCGGCTACCCTCGGGCTCGGGTTCAAGCCGCGAGCCACGTTCTTTAGCCGCGCCCTCAAGCATCCCTGCAGAGCCGTCATAACCAGGGAACGCTACCAAACGCTGTGATCCGTCTCGAGCCGATGGATGAGGCGGATTTCCGGGCGTTCGTTGCCCGGGCGATCCCGCGGCGGGCCTCCAAGTGGGTGGAGCGAGGGATCTGGAGCCAGGAGCGGTCCCTCGAAGCAAGTCAGCAGGCCTACTCTCGGTTGTTGCCGAATGGGAAGGAGACGCCGGGGAACCACTTCCTCAAAGTAATCGACGCGTCCGACGGAGCCGCCATCGGCGAGGTCTGGTACACGAACGAGGAAGAGGGGGGAAGGTTGCAGTTCTGGGTCGAATGGATACAGATTGACCCTGACCGTCGAAGGAAGGGTCACGCGACGGAAGTGCTGCAGCGACTCGAAGAGATGGCTTCAGGGCTTGGAGCGACGCGAATAGGACTGGACGTCTGGACGGACAACCCCGGCGCCATGGCGCTCTACTCGAAATTGGGTTACCGGACCGCGCGCGCCAGCATGATGAAACCACTACCGAACCCCCGGCCGTGTGCCGAGTCATGAGACGGTGTCCCTGGCCCCTGGCGAACGACCCTCTGATGCAAGAATACCACGACCGGGAATGGGGAGTGCCCGTTCACGAGGACCGAAGGCACTTCGAGTTCTTGGTGCTGGAAGGGGCTCAGGCCGGGCTCAGCTGGTCGGTAGTTCTTCGGAAGCGCGAAGGATACTCCCGCGCCTTCAGCGGGTTCGACCCAGCCAAGGTGGCCCGATTCACCGAGGCCCGCGTGCGCCGACTCGCCCTCGACCCAGCGATCGTGCGCAATCGGCGGAAGATCGAGTCCACGGTCCGCAACGCGCGTGCCTTCCGCGCGGTCCAGAAGGAGTTCGGCACCTTTGATGCGTACTGTTGGCGCTTCGTCGGAGGGCGCCCTCGTATCAATCATTGGAAGAGCCTCGGTGAGATTCCGCCAACGACTCCGGAATCCGATGCGTTCAGCGAGGACCTACGGGAGCGCGGGTTCAGTTTCGTGGGCTCGACCGTCACCTATGCTCACATGCAGGCTGTCGGCATGGTGAACGACCACCTGGTCAGCTGCTTCCGGTACCCCGAGGTCTGCCGACTCGGAAGAGCGGGACCGTGACCGGCCACCGGGCCGACAGCGTCCTCGGCGCGAAACCTGAACCAGAGGCGCCGAACGTGTCCTCCCCCACAAACCCCCGGCCCGTGTTGCGTAAAGTAGTGGGCCCGTTGGTCATCTACCACGCCCTCATCCTCCTCGGGGCGTTCCTCATCCTGGCTAGCGGACTCCGGGGACTTGGGCTCACGGTCGGTGCGATCCTGGTGGGAGCCGGAATATCGATGGACATCGCGGTCATCGTTTGGTCAGCTTCCCTCACCCGAAGGGCGGCGAGGCAGCAGAGGACGTCCTACCAGCTCCGGGGCGACCGTCGCGCGGGGCCGGGTCGGACCTTGTGCCCGGCGTGCGGGAGGATGGGAACCGAGGGAACCGTCACCTGTCCTCGATGCGGGAGGACCGTCATCCAGCTCGGATGGTCCGATTGATCGAGGGGTGTCCTAGCTTTACACGAGATCGCCGTCCGCGGGACGGGCTCCTGTCCCTAAGGGGGGCTCGCGGCGAAGCTAGGTCGCACTACTGAGTCTCTACCTACCGACTTCGATGAGCAAGGAAGACGAGAACGATGGCAGTGGCCACAAGAATTGCGCCCGCCACCAGGATGGGAACAGTCTCCAAGTAGATCGATTGAGAGAAGCCGTTCGAGCAGATGTCGGTCTTGTAGAGGCAGTTCAGGACCTCTCCCATGCTGCTCGCGAGGATCTCAAGGCCGATCGCGAGGGTCACGAGCCCCCCGGTCAAGTAGACCGCAAAACGTATCCCGCGTTCCACCGCCCGGGCTTCCGTAAACGACAGGCCCGGGCTGCCAGCTACCGAAGTCACCATGGGCCAGGGATTCCCGCGGTTGTAGAATAGTTTGCTCTCGAAGGGTCAGCCCAAGCCCCGGTGTCGAGACATCGCGCACGAGGCGCCTCAAGGTCCGTCAACCGACCGACGTTCTCCTCGAAAAAGAGGGCGACTTCTAGGGCTTCCGGAGTGTCTTCAGGACGGTTCCCCACGCGATCAACTGATCGAGCATGGTGTTCATCGCCTTAACCTTGGAAGCGTCGGGCTCCTTGAAGACCGTCCAGTTCTCAAAGTCGGTCGCGAGGTGGAACATCACCTGCGCCCGAACGGTGGCGACCATCACCTCCGCCATCACACCCCGGAGGTGCTCGACCGCGCGCGCTCCTCCCGCGGAGCCATACGACACGAATCCGGCCGCCTTGTTGTTCCACTCCGCAAACAGGTAGTCGATGGCGTTCTTCAGTGCCGCCGGAATGCCGTGGTTGTATTCGCCCGTGACGAAGACGAACGCATCGAACGGAGCGACTCTCTGGGCCCAGGCCTTAGTGTGCTCCTTGGAGTACCGTCCGGCGGACGGTGGAATCGGTTCGTCCAGCAAGGGCAAGTTGAAATCCTTGAGGTCGACCAGCTCGAATTCGGCATCCTCTCGCTTCTGGGCCTGTGCGAGTACCCACTTCGCGACGGCCTCCCCGCCTCGTCCCGGCCTCGTGCTTCCCAAGATGATCGCTACGCGAATCATGGCTGTTTACGGGGCAAGCAGGGGCCGCGTAGATAATGCGACCCTTCCGTGACAGGAAGATGCTGGCCCTGACGTAATCAACGCACGCCGAGCGCCAACTCTGCGGCGCCGGGGCGGACGTCCCGTCTCTGTCGATGTCTTGGATCCGCCCCCGAATATGGTCCGAGAGAGGGCCGGTCGCTCACCCTCCCTGAGGTTGTGGGTTCGATCGGCGAGGTTCTCGGACCATCAGAAGTCGTCGAAGCCGGTAACGGGCGGGTCGACATCGATTTGCCACAGTAGGGCATTCATCTCGCCCCGGTGCTGGAGCTCCTCCTCCGCCATGTGGAGCAGCATGCTCCGGGTCGATACCCGGAACGGTCTCCGGCCCTTCCAAGCCACCATCCGGCTCAGGCCCCGAGGGCCGACCTCCCGGAGTACCTTCTGGATGAGTCGGTCCACCGTGTTGGTCTCCTTCACTGCTTCCGCCTTGGAGTACCGTCGACCCAGTGGGTATTCGTCGAATCGGCCCCCCTTGCCGTAGACGGAAATGAACCACCATCGATAGGCGTCCAGAACATGCATGTAGATGTCGACCAGAGACGGAAACGAAGCGCCTCGCTTCCGGTA